>JADFDC010000004.1 GCA_018263115.1 Thiobacillus sp. | reverse complement strand
AAAATTCCTTGAGAGCCGTGCGATCGAGGTCAATGCGAACTTCGTCATAGCCAATGCCGCGCTTGTCGAGAAAGGACTTGGCTTTGACGCAGATTGGACAGGTTCCCGTGCTATAGACCTTGACCTTGTTCATCGCTGTTTTCTTTTTATTTCAAACCAAGTACGTCACGCATATCGTACAAGCCCGGGCCCTTGCACTGCAGCCATTTCGCGGCGCGCAGCGCGCCATGGGCAAAAGTGGCGCGGCTGCTGGCCTTGTGGGTCAATTCGACGCGCTCGCCAATGCCGGCAAACAGGAGCGTGTGGTCGCCAACAATATCGCCGCCGCGCACAGTGGCGAACCCAATCGTGTCCGGCTTGCGCTCACCCGTCACCCCTTCGCGGCCATAGACAGCACAGTTCTTGAGTTCGCGGCCCAGCGTGCGCGCCACGGTCTGGCCAATGCCCAGCGCGGTTCCGGAAGGCGCATCGACCTTGTGGCGGTGATGAGCCTCGATGATTTCGATATCGTAGCCTTCATTCAGTACGCGAGAAGCTGTTTCAGCCAGTTTCATCAGCAGGTTGACGCCCACGCTAAAGTTCGGTGCGAATACGATGCCGATTTCCCTGGCTGCGTGTTCGATGGCAGCCTTGCCGTTTGCATCAAAACCAGTTGTCCCAATGATGAGATTGACCTTCGCCTTGCGGCAGGCATCGAGATAAAGCAGCGTGGCTTCGGGCCGTGTGAAATCCACCAGCACGTCAGCGCCAAGCAGTGCGACATCCAGGTTATCCGAAATAACCACGCCGCGTGTCCCGCCGAACAGGCTGGCATCCTGACTGACGCTTGCATGTCCCGAGCGATCCAGCGCGCCGTGCAGCATGCAACCCGCATCCTGGTCCACGGCCTCCAGCAGGGCGCGCCCCATCCGACCAGACACTCCGGCAATGACTGTCTTCAGTTGATTCATTTCCTGATTTTGAGGGGTCCCAGAACCTTTTCTTCGTCGATCTGCCAACGGCCATCCACCAGAATGAATTTCAATTGCTTGATGACCGCATCCTGATACGAGTCGGAGGTGTAGAACTGGTTAAACGTAACCAGCGCCTTCTTCTCACTCTGTATTTCTGCGGTAACCGAATCCAGTTTCAGATCAATATTGCGAGACAAGCCCAACAGTAGGCGGCGGCGCTTTTCCCATTCCGCGCGGCTTAATCCTCCCTGCGGTCTGAAGCTGGAAGCGTAGGCCGCAATATAGGCATCTTCATCTCGCACGCGCCAGGCTTGGGCCCACGCATTCGTGGCGGACAAAACCTGTTCTTCCGGCGATTGCGCGGGCTGCGCCGCATCCGGGAAAGCAGGCATCACATCCGGCTTGACTGCCTCGACATTGGCTGCGGTTTGCAGCGCGACAGATTCCGGCGGCTGGTCTGTGACGGGCGCTGGCCTGCCCTTCGCTTCTGCGGGCTGTGTTTCAGGCTGCCTGAGCGGCGGAACAATGGACGTTTCATCCAGACGGCGATCGGCCTGATTCGCAGGCACTGCAGCTTTATCGGGCGTGGTAACAGGCGTTGCTGCAATCGCGGTCTTGTCAGTGACAGGCTCAGCCGGGCTGACAGGCGCAGCCAGCGGGACAGGCTCCGGAACCACTGGCGGTTTTGCCGCTGACACAGCAGTTTGTTCAGCCGGCTTGACCATTGCAGGCGCATTGGCGGGAGAAAAGCCTTCCCCTTCAATACGCGCCAGCACGTCACCCTCGAAAATCAACGTCAGGCGTTTTTTCTCGGTGAGTTTGCCGGAGGTCCGATAGTTGTAGACATAATCCCAGCGATTACTGTGGAAGGGATCCACCAGTAGCGGCGTACCCAGAAGAAAGCGTACCTGCGAACGGGTCATACCCGTCTTGAGCTTATCGACTGCTTCCTGATCCATCGCATTGCCCTGCTGGACGTCGATGCGATGAGGAGACAAGGGAACATTCACTGAGGTACATGCCGCCAGCGATAAAACAAGCGGGATCAAGCGCAAGGCATTCACGTGACCACTCCGGACTTTTGCTGCAAAAGCGTTATCATAACCGTTCTCACTATGATTCGGAGTTCTGCATGAGCCATCCCAGCGACCTGAAGAGCATAGGCCTGAAGGCTACCCTGCCGCGTCTGAAAATACTCGACCTGTTCGAACAGAGCCGCAAGCGGCACATGACCGCCGAAGAAGTTTACAAACTGTTGCAGGATGAAGGCCAGGATATCGGTCTTGCCACGGTTTACCGGGTATTAACCCAGTTCGAGCAGGCCGGCCTGCTGATGCGCCACCACTTCGACAGCGACAAGGCAGTATTTGAGCTCAATCAAGGCGAGCATCATGATCACCTGGTTTGCCTTCAATGCGGACGTGTGGAAGAGTTTTATGATGCTGAAATTGAAAAGCGTCAGAAAAAAATCGCGCAGGAACGCGGTTTTGACATTCACGACCACTCTTTGCAGATTTACGCGGACTGCACGAAAAACTCCTGCCCGCATCGGCCGAAAAAGTAACTCAGGCTGATCGCTTCCGGCCCTTGCCGGCTTTATTGGCTCCAGCGGATTCCCGCATCTCGCGCGCGTGTTTCAATGTTGTTTCCGTAATTGCCTGGCCGCCCAGCATGCGTGCAATTTCCAGTACGCTTCCCTCCTGATCAAGCGTTTCAACCTGACTGATGACTTTATCCTTGCCCGCCAGCTTGCTGACACGCAAATGCTGGCGGCCAAATGCCGCCACTTGTGGCAGGTGAGTCACAACCAGCACTTGCCTGCTTGAAGCCAGTTGCGACAGCCTTCGTCCCACGGCTTCCGCCACCCCTCCGCCAATGCCGACGTCCACTTCATCGAAGATCATGGTCGACACCCCTGCCTGACCTGACAACGCAGTTTGAATGGCAAGACTAATTCGGGAAAGCTCACCGCCGGATGCAATCTTGTCCAGCGGACCCAGCGCAAAACTGGCGTGGCTGCTGACCTGAAAAGCAACATCTTCCAGTCCATATGCTTGCGGCTCGCACGGCGCCAGTTTCACCGCGAAGCGGCCATCGCTTAATGCAAGTTCCGACATGGTTTGCGTTACAGCATCCTCAAGCGCGGCCCCCGCCTTGCTTCGCAAGGCTGAGAGTTTTCGGGCACTGTCAAAATAAGCCCTTTGTGTCTCCTGCGCTTCCGCTTCCAGCTGGTCAATATTCTGCTCCGCGTCCAACGTTGCCAGTCTGGCCAGCCAGTCCGCATGCTGCCCGGGCAATTCCGCGGGGGGCAAACGGTGCTTGCGGGAAACACGCAGCACTTCAGCCATTCTGCGATCCAGGTCCGCCAGCTTTTCGGGATCAAGGCTCAAACGGTCGGCGTGTCGGCTCAAGCCGTGCCGCGCTTCTTCCAGGCTGTTGATTGCTGCATCGAACAACGCCTGTTCATCCGACAGGCTGTTGTCCTTTTCAAGCATTTCCCGCAACAGTGTACGCAACTGATTCAGGCGATGCAGAACACCCGTTTCCTCATCGTCCATGCCAGTCAGCAGTTGAGCGGAAGACTCCATCAGGCCGGACATATGCGCTTGCCGCTGGTGATCCACCTGCAACTCCGCCCAGCTTCGCAAGTCATCGAGCAGCGGACTCACCTCGGCTATCGCGGCTTCCAGACCTTCCTTTTCCAGCAATCTGGCGCCTGTCTCTTCCAGTGCTGATTGAAGACGCTTGTTGGCGGCCTGCCATCCGCGCCAGGCTGCCGCTGTTTCCTGCGATTCACGCCGGGCACCGGCATATTCATCGAGCAACTCGCGCTGGACGTTCGGCCTGAGAAGCGCATGATGCACATGCTGACCGTGGATATCGACCAGCTGTTCGCCCAGTTCTCGAAGCTGCGTCAGCGTGACCGTCGAGCCATTAATAAATGCCCGGCTGCGTCCTTCTGCTTCCACTGTTCTGCGCATGAGACATTGGTCCTGATCGGCTTCGAGTCCGTTTCCCTCCAGCCAGTCCTTCACCCAAGGCATTTGATCGACATCAAATTCAGCGCTGATTTCTGCCTTCCTGGTACCCGGACGCACCACGCCTGATTCAGCCCTGTCGCCCAACACCAGCGACAATGCATCGACCAGTATGGATTTTCCTGCTCCTGTCTCACCAGTCAGCACGGTCATGCCGGGATGAAAATCAATTTCCAGGGTATCAACCAGAATGAAATCCCGGATCGAAAGATGGCGCAGCATTAACTTAAAAGTAAATTCAAGTCGCGATGGAATTACAGCTGTTTTCCCCAATGCAGTTTCTGCCGCAGGGTATCGTAGTAACTGTAGTGCTTGGGATGCAGCAGGGTCACATTGAAAGGTACGCGATAAATGCGAACCCGGTCGTCTGGCTGCAAATCGAAATTGCGCTGGCCATCGAAATGCACACGTGCGTCATCCGCGTGATGAAGAATGATGTCCACATGCGACTGGCTGCTGACAGCGATTGGCCGGGCGGACAGGGTGTGCGGGCAGATCGGGACCAGCGCGATGGCTTCCAGCGTGGGAAAGAGTATCGGCCCGCCAGCCGACAGCGCATAGGCCGTGGAACCTGTGGGTGTTGCCACAATAAGGCCGTCTGATCGCTGGGTATAGACGAACTCGTTATCGATAATGACCTCAAACTCGATCAGCCTGCCCGTGCCCGCCTTGCTGACCACCACGTCATTGAAAGCCGAAGCCTCTGTCACGACTTTTCCGTCGCGCTCCACCCGGGCGGAGAGCACGATGCGCTCCTCGGCGTCATATTCGCCCGCCAGCATGCGCGAAAGCTCGCTCTCCATGTTTTCAATCGTGATGTCGGTGAGGAAACCCAGCCTGCCCTGGTTCACGCCTATCAATGGAACAGGATAAGGCGCCAAAGCTCTGGCAATGGAAAGCATGGTGCCATCGCCCCCAAGCACCACCACCACATCAACGGTTTGAGCCAGCTCGGAAAGATTAGCTCGCTGATAACCCGCTATATTCAGTCTTTCCGCTGTCTGGCTGGCCAGCACCACCTGGTATCCCTGTTGTGCAAGGAAGCCGGCAAGATGCTGAACGGGTCCGCCGATGGCAGTACTATCACATTTACCCACCAGGGCAACGGTATGGAAAGGTTTAGGCATAGGCCCCATTATACGAACAAGACGTTAAAATGAACGCTGGAAATTACTGAACCCATGCTGACCGACCGCGCACGAACTCTACTAAAAATACTGGTTGAACGTTATATCGCTGAAGGCGAACCGGTTGGTTCGCGCACGTTATCACGACACTCCGGGCTGGATCTGTCGCCTGCCAGCATTCGCAATATCATGTCGGATCTGGAAGAAATGGGGTTTGTCGCCAGCCCGCACACTTCATCCGGCCGCGTGCCAACGCCACGCGGTTACCGTTTTTTTGTCGACACGCTATTGACGGTCCGTCCGATCGACCAGTCCGCGCTGGGCCAGCTCGAAAAGCAACTGGCGCCGGACGATCCTCACAAATTGCTCTCTGCCGCTTCGACACTGCTTTCCGATCTTACCCATTTCGCCGGACTGGTCATGACACCCAGGCGCAATCCGGTTTTTCGCCAGGTTGAATTCATCAACCTTTCGGAAAAGCGCGTGCTGCTGATTATCGTCACCCTGGAAGGTGAGGTCGAAAACCGGGTACTGCTCACGGACAAGCCCTACAGCCAATCCCAGCTCGCTGAATCGGCCAATTACTTCAACCGCCATTTTGCCGGACGCTCCTTCGACCAGGTACGCATGGCACTCAAGGACGAACTGGGCAGGATGCGCGACGACATGCAGGCCCTGATGACTGCCGCAGTCAATGCCGGTTCGGAAGCGCTGGAAGGCCAGCGCGAAACCGTGGTGGTTTCCGGCAGCCGCAATCTGCTTAATGTGGAAGACCTTTCCGCCAACATGCAGAATCTGCGTCGGCTGTTCGATGCGTTCGAGCAGAAAACATCGCTTCTGGCCTTGCTGGAACAGTCACGCAACGCGCAAGGCGTTCAGATTTTCATCGGTGGCGAGTCGGAAACGCTGCCGCTGGATGAATGCAGTCTGGTGACCGCTCCGTATGAGGTCGATGGGCAGGTCGTCGGCACGCTGGGCGTGGTCGGTCCAACCCGCATGGCTTATGAGCGTGTGATCCCCATTGTCGACATTACCGCAAGGCTGCTCTCCAACGCGCTTTCCTATCATTGATGACTTACCTGACCGAACCGCCGTTCCAGCATGGAACCCCCGCCAAAACCGGAATATTGCTTGTCAATCTCGGCACGCCCGAAGCGCCTACTGCGCCTGCCTTGAGGCGCTATCTCAAGGAATTTCTTTCCGATCCGCGCGTGGTTGAAATTCCACGACCAATCTGGTGGCTGATCCTGAATGGCATCGTACTCAATACGCGCCCGAAAAAATCTGCGGCCAAGTACGCCAGCATCTGGATGCCGGAAGGTTCGCCTCTAAAAGTGCATACCGAGCGACAGGCCAAGCTTCTGAAAGGCTGGCTGGGAGAGCGCATCAAATCACCTTTCCAGGTTGAATACGCCATGCGATATGGCAACCCCTCAATTGCCAGCGGCATCGATTTGCTCAAATCAGCAGGTTGTGACCGCATCCTGCTGTTGCCGATGTACCCGCAATATGCCGCTTCCACGACCGCAACGGCCAATGACGCGGCATTTTCGCATCTTGCTCGCATGCGCAATGCACCGGCCTTGCGCACCATGAAGCATTACCATGACGATCCCGGCTATATCCGGGCCATGGCGCACAATATCCGCGATTACTGGCAGAAAAATAACAGGCCCGATGTGTTGTTGATGAGCTTTCATGGCTTGCCGCGTTACACGCTGGAAAAAGGCGACCCCTATCACTGCGAATGCCAGAAGACCGGCCGCCTGCTTGCTGAAGCGCTCGGCCTGCGCGCTGATCAGTACCGCGTAACTTTCCAGTCACGCTTTGGCAAGGCGGAGTGGCTGCAACCTTATACCGACAAAACGCTTGAGGCACTAGGACGCGAAGGCGTAAACCGGGTAGATGCCGTGTGTCCGGGTTTTGTTGCGGACTGCGTGGAAACACTTGAGGAAATTGCACAGGAAGGCAAAGAGACATTTCTGCATGCGGGCGGTAAGTCCTTCCATTACATCCCTGCCTTGAACGAGCACCCGGACTGGATTGAGGCACTCGGAAACATCACGCTTTCCAATCTTTACGGATGGACAGACAAAGAGTTTGACGAAACCCTTGCCAGACAGTCACTTCAAGACTCCGCCAGACGGGCAGCCAGACTGGGCGCGAAAAACTGACCCCAACCGGCCGGAACCCCGCGATATATAAGCGTTTCCTGTTGGACAGTTCGAAATTACTACATGAGAATAGTGTTGTTGGACTTCTGGGCTTCAGCCCACATTTCCACAAACAACTGTGCCGGGCTGATTACCCGGCATCGTTTAAAAACCCACTCTTCTGGAGGAGTCTATGCATAAGAAGTCAATCCTGCTCATCGCGGGTCTGTCCTTCGCTGCACTTGGAACAGCCCATGCAGCCGATCTGCGTACCCAAGCCATTTCCGCCACCTGTCTGTCCTGTCATGGTCCCAATGGCAAGAGCGGCGGCGCCATCCCCAGCCTGGCAGGCCTGGAAAAGGGCTATTTCGTGCAAGCCATGAAGGATTTCAAGTCGGGCGCTCGTCCCGCCTCCATCATGAAGAAGCACGCCGCCGGCTACACCGATGCCGAGTTTGAAGCCATGGGCGCGTATTTCGCCAGCCTGAAATAATTCCGGGAGAGACAACAATGACTATCAATCGTCGCGATTTTCTGAAAGTTTCCGGTGCCGGTGCAGCCTCTACCCTGATTACCGGATGTGCCTCACAGGGTGGCGCATCAGCCATGAAGGGCAACCCCAAGGTCGTCATCGTGGGTGCTGGTTTTGGTGGCGCCACCTGCGCCAAATATCTTCGCAAGTGGGGCCCCAATATCGAGGTCACCATCGTAGAACCCAACGACAACTTCGTGTCCTGCCCAATCTCCAACTGGGTGCTGGCAGGCATGAAATCCATGAATGACATCACCCATGGTTACGGCAACCTGTCCAAGCATGGCATCAAAATGGTCAAGGACTATGTGGTCGGTGTCGATACCGGCAAACGTGAAGTCAAGCTCAAGTCTGGCAGTTCGCTGAGCTATGATCGTTTGGTGCTGGCCCCTGGCGTTGAAGTGTTGACTGATTCCGTTGGCGGTTACAAGGAAGCGGAAGCAGCTGGCAAAGTGGTTCACGCCTGGAAAGCCGGTCCGCAAACCGCGCATCTGCGCAAGCAGCTCGAAGCCATGCCCGATGGCGGCGTGTTCGTGATGTCGGTACCCACCGCCCCTTATCGCTGCCCGCCCGGACCTTACGAGCGTGCCTGCATGGTGGCCAGCTACTTCAAGAAAGCCAAACCCAAGTCCAAGATCATCCTGCTGGATGGCAACCCTGATATTGCCTCCAAAAAGGGCCTGTTCATGTGGGCGTGGAATACACACTATCCCGGCATGATCGAGTATCGGGCCAACAATGCGCCTCGCGCCGTCGATGGCAACAAGATGATTGTTTCCACCGAATTTGACGATGTGAAAGCCGATGTCATGAATGTGGTGCCCAAGCAGCGCGCCGGTGAAGTATGCGGCATGGCGGGCGCACGCAACGACAGCGCGGGCGTGTGGTGTACGGTCAAGCTCGATTCCTTCGAATCCACCACCGTGCCCAACGTGCACATCATTGGCGATTCGGTACTGTCCAACCTGCCCAAATCCGGCCACATGGCAACCAACCACGCCAAGATCGCCGCAGCTTCCATCGTCGAAATGTTGGCAGGACGTCCGCCCATTTCCGTTCCAGTTGTGGCCAACACCTGCTACTCGGCCACCTCGGATACCACGGCGGGTTATGTAGCCAACGTGTTCCGTTTCGACAAGGAAAAGGGCTATGTCACGCAACCGGATGGCGGCGCGACAGGCCAGGGTGATGAAATCAATCTGGCCTATGCTGAATCTTGGGCTCAGAACATCTGGGCTGAAGCACTGAGCTGATCAGGGCTTTTCCAGATACATCAAGCGGGGCGAAAGCCCCGCTTTTTTATTTCCAATAATGCTAATCGTAGCGAGCGCTCGCAGGAAGCGGAATGTAAAGGGACATAAATGAGCATTCCGATAATCACGCAACACAACCATCCTGCCGCGCAGTAGATTTATGCGCTATGTATTGATTCGGTCGTACACGACAAAGTGATATTCCATGCCGTTCAATTCTTCATGTCGATGATCGCGGCTTACCTCACGCCACTGGTTTCTGTCGAATGCAGGAAACCAGGCATCACCTTCAACTTCTACCTGAATCTCTGTCAAATAAAGTCTGTCCGCCAGTGGCAGTGCCTGAACGTACAACTCGGCACCACCGACAAAAAAGATTTCTTCGTCATCCCCGCAAACCTCCACGGCCTCATTTAGAGAGTGTGCGATTTTCACGCCCTCGGGCGCGGGATAATTACCCCGCGTGATGATCACGGTTGTACGACCCAGCAAGGGCTTGCCAATTGATTCATAGGTCTTGCGCCCCATCAGGATGTGATGCCCAATTGTTAGTGACTTGAAGTACTTGAGATCTTCCGGCAATCGCCACGGCAAGGTGTTGTTGATGCCGATAACGCGGTTTCTCGCCAGCGCCGAAATGATGGAGATTCTAGGTCTTCCCGCCTCACGCCTCACGCCTCACCCCTCACACCGCCACAGGCGCCTTGATCGCAGGGTGTGGGTCATACCCTACCAGCGTGAAATCTTCAAACTTGAATGCAAACAGATCGTTCACTTCAGGATTGAGCTTCATCAAAGGTAATGGACGAGGCGCACGCGCAAGCTGCTCATTCACCTGATCGAAATGATTGAGGTAAATGTGTGCGTCACCCAAAGTGTGCACGAAGTCGCCGGGCTTCAACCCCGTCACTTGCGCCATCATCATGGTTAGCACTGCATAGCTCGCAATGTTAAACGGCACCCCCAGAAACAGGTCGGCACTGCGTTGATAAAGCTGGCAGGAAAGTCTGCCATCGGCGACATAAAACTGGAAGAATGCATGGCAGGGCGCCAGCGCCATCTTGTCGAGATCAGCAACGTTCCAGGCCGAGACAATAATGCGCCGCGAATCCGGATTGTTTTTCAAATCATCCAGCACACGCTGAATCTGATCGATATGACGGCCATCCGGCGTCGGCCATGAACGCCACTGATAGCCATAAACCGGTCCCAGTTCCCCCTGCTCATTGGCCCATTCATCCCAGATGCTGACGCCGTTTTCCTTCAGATAGCGAATATTGGTCTCGCCCTTCAAAAACCAAAGCAGTTCGTGGATGATGGATCGCAGGTGGCATTTCTTGGTGGTGACAAGTGGAAAACCCTCTTCCAGATTAAACCGCATCTGGTAACCGAAAACAGACACGGTGCCGGTACCGGTGCGGTCCGACTTTCGCACACCGGTGTCGCGTACATGGCGCAGAAGGTCAAGATAGGTTTTCATGGCTGATTGTTCGAGGCGGGAGCTGCGGCTTTATTATCGCCGCTTTCGGGAACCAGTGCATCGGCAAGTATGGTTTGCGGACCGGCTCCATAGATATCCCAGAAAGCAATTTCAAAATCCTGGTTGTTTTGCAGCGCAAGCGCCAACCTCTTGAATCGGCCGGGATCCTGCTGTTTAAGGGATTTCACCAGCAACATGGCCTGTCGGTAAAATATGTGGATATTCAAATCAAACGCGCTGGCCTTATGGCGCATTCCCGGCGCATCTCGTTTGCTCAGGTCAATCAGCTTGCCGCTTTGCGCCGCTTCGTAGGCTTGCTCATCGGTTGCAAACTCGGCGCCGCCTCCCTCGGCCGTCAACGAGGCCCATCCTTCATGAAACCATACCGGGATGTTTGAATGGTAATGCCCCACGCGCTGGCCCAGATGCAGATGCGCCAGTTCATGCAGCATCAAGGGTTTCAGACGCCAGCTTTCGCGCTCATTCAGATTGGGTGACAAAATCAACCGATTGTCAGGCACCACCGCAGCGGAAAGTTTGGGCGTCAACACATAACGCTTGAAACAAGCTTCCGTACCGCATACATAAATCTGTACTTGCTCGGCAAATGCCAGATAGTGTGCCGACTCAACCTTGTTCATGGTTTTATCAAGCAATTCGGACACGCGATTGGCATAGGCTTCCGCACCGGGTTCAAACCACACCCTCGAATCCTGTGGTAATTGGCTGAACCCTTCCATGGGTTGGAGGGCACGGGGGTCGCTGACAAACAGCATGCGAGGATCGTTCAGCACGGAAACGCAACCCGCCAGCAGGCTTGATAACAACATCATTGCCATCAGGCTTGGCAATAAATTATGGCCGGCCAATTTCAAAGTTCTACCCATTCATTGTTGCGCAAGCCTTCCAGTGGACGGAAATTAGACTTGTAAGACATTTTGCGCGATTCTGCGATCCAGTAACCCAGATAAACATAAGGCAGCCCCAGCCTGCGGGCGTATTCAATCTGCCAAAGCACGGCATACGTGCCCAGCCCCTTCTTATCCTCATCGGGTTCGAAAAAAGTGTAAACCGCGGACAAACCATCCTGCACCTGATCGGCCAGGCTGACCATGACCAGTTTTCCGTTATCCCGGAATTCCAGCAACACGCTGTTGATCTGACTGGATAACAGGAATTGCGAGTATTGCTCGCTGTCATCCTGATCCATTCCGCCGCCGGCATGACGCATGCGCTGGTAGCGCCGGTAAAGCTCAAAGTGTTCCGCCTTGAATTCGAGGGCCTGGCTTGAAACAGACAAGGTCTGATTTTGCTGCTGACACCGGCGCTGCGACCGGTTCGGCTTGAACGCATCCACCCTGACTCTGACCGGCACGCAACGGTTGCAGCCCGTGCAATGCGGCCGGTACGTGTAATGACCGCTACGACGGAATCCTGCCTGAATCAGCCGGCTATAAACCGCCGGTCCGATCAGATGGGCAGGCGTGGCCACCTGCGAACGCGCTTCCAGTCCTTCCAGATAGCTGCATGGATACGGAGAGGTCAGGTAAAACTGTACGCGAAGAAAGGGCGGTTCTGATGGGTGCATGGTTGAAGCAAATTGTTCAATCGAAACGCCAAGGTTCTGGAACTGAAGTCAATTCTACCAAGCCTTTCAGCTCGCGAATAAAAGCAGCGCGAGAGATGGGTTTGGCCCCCAATGACGCCAGATGCTCTGTTTCCATCTGACAGTCGATCAGGCCAAAATTCCATTTTTCAAGCTGTGTACACAAATGCGCCAGGGCCAGTTTGGAAGCATCCGTACGCCATGTGAACATGGACTCACCATAGAACATGCGGCCGATCGCCAGCCCATACAATCCACCTGCCAGTTCACCATCAATCCAGGTTTCGATGGAATGGGCAAACCCCATTTTATGCAAGCGCGTATAGGCATCAAGCATCGAACTTCCAATCCAGCTGCCGGATTGCCCATCCCTGGGTTCGCCGCAGGCTTGCATGACCTGCCTGAAACACGTGTCCACCCTGATTTCATAGCCGCCCTTTTTCATTCGCTGCCTGAGCGACCGCGATAGTTTGAATTCGGATGGCACCAGCACCATTCGGGGGTCCGGACTCCACCATAAAACGGGTTCACCGGGATTGAACCACGGGAAAATGCCCTGACGGTATGCCGCCAGTATTCGCTCGGGCGACAAATCCGCACCTGCAGCAAGCAGCCCGTTGGGTACGGACAAAGCATTCTCTACTGATGGGAAAGGCGCAACGGCTGACAACCAGGGAATCATGCGGAGATTTTGCCATGCAGTGATACAGGCAGTGATACAGGGATTCAAAATCGTTGACTGGAATCAGCCATCTATTTAAGATAATTTAATCTTTTAAGTATTTTATTGATGTTGCGCTGGGCTGAAATGGGCTACACGACATTCAATATGGTTTCGCGCCGCACTTTCCAAGAAGACGCATGTGATGACGCACGATAACCTGCACCCGGATTTCATCGTCCAGTATGATTCAGCCTGCTTCGAAGTCCACTGGAACAGGCAAAAGCCCACACATGCGCAAAACCTTCAATCTACAGAACACGATGGCATTGAGCCAATGCTTTTACTCCAGCCGGGGACTCACCTTATCGCCTTCCCGTATTAACCCTTTCTCCTCCGCCCAGGCAGTCACCGGATGCTACCGGACAGATTCAAGCCTGGACTTGCACGCCCATGGCTAATCCTCCCGCAAGCATGGGCGTTTTTTTTGAGTCCACCGCGGACACTACGGCCTGCTTTCATTGCGGGCAGCCTGTTCCGAAATCCGCCGATTACCCCATCCGCTACAGGCAGCGCATCGAACCTGCCTGCTGCCGTGGCTGCCAGGCTGTTGCCCAGACCATCATCGACTCGGGGCAGGCAGCCTATTACGAACATCGCACTGCCCTGCCTCCCACCCCACAGGATGCCCAATCAGAACTGGAAAAACTTGGCTTGTATGACCTGCCGGAAATTCAGCAAAGCTTTGTCAGGACTGAGCCGGAAAATATCCGCGAGGCCGCACTGATACTGGAAAACATTGTCTGCGCGGCCTGCGTGTGGTTGAACGAGCGGCACCTTTCGCAGTTGACAGGTGTGCTTTCAGTCGAGATTAATTACGCCACCCGTCGCGCGCGCGTACGCTGGGATTCCAGCCAGCTCAAGCTGTCGGACATTCTGCGGGCCATCCAGGAAATCGGTTATGTCGCCCATCCTTTCGACGCCAGCAAACAGGAAGAAATCTTTCGCAAGGAGCGCAATTCGGCCATCAAGCGGTTAGCCATCGCCGGCCTGGGCATGATGCAGGTGATGATGTATGCCTTGCCCACCTACACGGCCGATCCCGCCGAGATGACGCCGGACATCGTCGCCCTGATGCGCTGGGCCAGCCTGATCCTGACCATTCCAGTCATTTTCTATTCCGCATGGCCTTTTTTCCAGGGTGCCTGGAGGGATTTTAGACGCAGGACACTGGGCATGGATGTTCCTGTTGCTCTGGGTGTGGGATCTGCATTCCTGGCCAGTGTCTGGTCGACTTTTACCCAGCAAGGTGATGTCTATTATGACTCGGTCAACATGTTCATCTTCCTTCTGCTGACTGGCCGTTTCCTTGAATTGAATGCGCGCCGTCGTAGCGCCCAGGCAGCTGAAGAACTGGTCAAACTTATCCCGGCTGTGGCTACACGCCTGCCCGACTGGCCTGCCAGAACCGAGGAAGTAATCCCCGCTGCTCAGCTTTCGCCGGGAGATTTTGTGCTGATCAAACCCGGGGAGACCATCCCTGCCGATGGCAAGCTGGTGGACGGAACGACTTCTGTTGTCGAAGCCATGCTGACTGGCGAATCCGAGCCTCGTACTAAAAAGCCGAGCGAAATCCTGATCGGCGGCACGTTGAATCAGCAAAGTCCGATTGTGATGGAAGTCGAGAAAACCGGTGAGGAAACACGGCTGTCCGCAATCGTACGTCTCCTCGACCGTGCCCAGAGCGAGAAACCCAGAATCGGCCAGTTGGCAGACCGTGCCGCATCCTGGTTTGTAGGACTGTTGCTTTTGCTGACCGCAATCATCGCTGCAGTCTGGTACGTCATCGACCCGGAAAAGGTTTTCTGGATTACGGTATCCATTCTTGTCATCACCTGTCCCTGCGCACTGGGCCTTGCAACGCCAGCCGCCCTTACTGCCGCCACGGGCCGTCTGACAAAATTGGGATTGCTGACCACGCGTGGACATGCGTTGGAAGCGCTAGCACAGGTCACCGACATTGTCTTTGACAAAACCGGCACGTTGACTCATGGAAAGCTGACCCTGCTGGGTATCGAGACTGCGATGGGATACACCCGTGATGAGGTATTGCAACTGGCCGCTTCACTGGAAGCCGCTTCTGAACACCCCATCGCCATCGCCATCAAACAGGCAGCGGGTAAGCCGGTTGCGGCTGCCGAATCCCCCGTCAATCATCCCGGAGAAGGCGTAGTAGGCATGATTGAAGGTAAATGCTACCGCTTGGGCAAACCCGCTTTTGCAGGTGTAAGCCCGTTCGAATCGCCTGCGCATAAAGCAGCTACCCTGCTGGCGCTGGCAGGTCCTGATGGCCTGATTGGGTGGCTGATACTGGGAGACGAAATCCGGCCAGATGCTGCCAGTGCGATCGCTTCGCTCAAGTCACATGGCATTCGTGTTCATCTGTTATCGGGCGACAACCAATCGGCAGCGGGGTCAGTCGCTCAGTCACTTGGCATTAGCCAAATCCGGGCTGAAGCCTTGCCAGATGACAAACTGGCATATGTGAAGGAGCTACAAGCGCAGGGTTGCATAGTTGGCATGGTGGGCGATGGAATCAATGATGCGCCCGTGCTCGCACAGGCCCAGGTTTCGATCGCCATGGGTGAGGGCACAGATGTCGCCCATGCAGCCGCCGACATGGTCATGTTGGGCGGACGTTTGATTGCGCTGTCTGACGGCATTGGCATTGCACGTAAAACCCGATCCATCATTTACCAGAACCTTGCTTGGGCAATGGGCTACAATCTGGTTGCCATTCCTTTGGCCGCTTTGGGGCATGTAACTCCCTGGATTGCGGGCATAGGCATGTCTGCAAGTTCATTGCTGGTCGTATTGAATGCGTTACGCCTTACTCATTTTGAAAGCGCTACATCTTCCAGATCATCCACTAATACGCCAGCCTCATCCCATATATAGTGGACATACTGTTTCTTCTCATCCCGCTTGGACTTGTTCTGGTTGGAATCATTGCCTGGTTTTTCATCTGGTCAGTCAACAACAGGCAATTTGAGGACCTCGAGGGGCCGGCTCATTCAATTATTCATGACGACGACAAGCCTGAAGATAAGTCCAGTTGAAATTACAAGAAACAACATGAAAAACTCGAAAAATTGATTTATATCAATTTTCCTGAGCCGTGGATGCAATAAAATCAATGACTTCAGATTTCAATACCAAGCTGTTTATTCTAAAAAACATCAGCTATCCTGTTTGAGGACGCTTAAGACAACAATAAGACCGAATGGTTTGCAATATCCGTTCAATCAAGATATATTTGTCCAAATAAGTTTCAAATAGTTTCTGGTAATCAACCTTAACTTTCAACAGGAGGGAGTCCCTATGGAAGCGACGACGTACAACTACAAGGTCGTGAGGCAGTTCGCCATCATGACTTTGGTGTGGGGCATTGTGGGCATGCTGGTCGGTGTCCTCATTGCCGCGCAACTCATCTGGCCTGCGCTCAATTTCGAGTTACCTTGGCTGACTTATGGCCGTTTACGGCCCCTGCATACCAACGCGGTGATTTTCGGCTTTGGCGGCACGGCGATGTTCACCGTGATTTATTACGTCGTCCAACGAACCTGCCACGTCAGGCTGTTTGCCGAAAAACTTGCGGCCGTCACTTTCTGGGGCTGGCAACTCATCATCGTCCTTGCGGCAGTCACCTTCATTCTGGGTATCAGCACTTCCAAGGAATATGCCGAACTCGAATGGCCAATTGACTTGCTGATCGCTGTCGTATGGGTTTCATTTGCAATCGTGTTCTTCGGCACGGTGATCAAGCGTAAAACCCCGCATATCTATGTGGCCAACTGGTTCTTTGGTGCCTATATCTTGACCATTGCGGTACTACACATCGTCAACAGCGCGGAACTGCCAATCGCGTTCTTCGGCGGTTCATGGCTCAAATCCTACTCAGTTTACGCAGGCGTGCATGACGCCATGGTGCAGTGGTGGTATGGTCACAATGCCGTGGGCTTCTTCCTGACTACCGCCTTCCTGGGCATGATGTATTACTTCATCCCCAAGCAGGCAGGCCGCCCGATCTACTCATATCGCCTGTCCATCGTCCACTTCTGGGCGCTGAACTTCACCTACATGTGGGCGGGCCCGCATCACCTGCAATATTCCGCGCTGCCTGACTGGACACAATCACTTGGCATGGTGTTCTCGCTGATACTGCTGGCACCTTCCTGGGGCGGCATGATGAACGGCATCATGACTCTGTCCGGTGCGTGGCACAAACTGCGCACTGACCCAATCCTGAAGTTCCTGGTTACCGCATTGTCCTTCTACGGCATGTCCACCTTCGAAGGTCCGATGATGTCGGTGAAGACCGTTAACGCGCTGTCCCACTTCACCGAGTGGACCATCGGTCACGTGCACTCAGGCGCTCTGGGCTGGGTGGCGATGATCTCCATCGGCTCCCTGTACTACCTGATCCCGCGTCTGTTCGGTCGCGAGGAGATGTACTCCATGAAACTGGTCACGACGCACTTCTGGGTCGCCACAATTGGTGTGGTGCTCTACATCGCCGCTATGTGGATCGCAGGCGTGGCACAGGGCCTGATGTGGCGTGCTTCCAACCCGGATGGCACCCTGCAGTATGGATTCGCGCAGGTACTGAATGCCATGTATCCCTTCTACACCATTCGCCTGCTGGGCGGTCTGATGTTCTTCGCGGGCATGCTGATCATGGCGTACAACGTGTGGAAAACCATCAGCGTGGGCAAAGCGGTGGACAATGCGCCGATTCCCGCACCCGCTCATGCACATGCTTAAGGGAAAAGGAGAATAAACATGGCTTTTACCCATCAAACCATCGAGAAAAACACTGGCTGGCTCATCATTCTGACCATTCTGATTATCAGCGTGGGCGGTCTGGTTCAAATCGTGCCGCTGTACTTCCAGCGTTATGTAACCGAGCCGGTTCAGGGTCTGAAACCCTACTCTGCCCTGGAACTGTCAGGCCGCGACCTTTACATTCGCGAAGGATGCGTCGGCTGCCACTCACAACTGGTCAGACCATTCCGTGCAGAGACCGAGCGTTATGGCCATTACTCCGTTGCGGGTGAATATGTGTACGACCGTCCATTCCTGTGGGGTTCCAAGCGTACCGGTCCCGATCTGCAGCGCCTCGCTGGCCGTTATTCGGACGACTGGCATCGTGTGCACCTGCTGAATCCGCGCGATGTGGTGCCTGAATCCAATATGCCGGCTTACCCATGGCTTCAGGAAAATGCGCTCGCAACAAGTGACATCCAGCCAAAGATGAAAGCTTTGCGGGCACTGGGTCATCCCTACACGGATGAGGAAATCGCCAATGCGCCCAAGGAGCTGGAAGGCAAGACTGAAATGGATGCCATGATTGCCTACCTGCAAAGCCTTGGCCGCGCCATGAAATCAACCCAATGAAATCAACCCAGCGAGCCTGAATCAATGGAAATCAACGACCTCATCGGTACCGTAGTGACAGTGGTGTTTTTCATCACCTTCCTCGGTATCGTGTGGTGGGCTTATGGATCGAGCCGGAAGGCAAGGTTTGAAGAAGACGGGAAAATTCCCTTCGAAGAAAACGATGACCTTCCGTCCTCCAATCTAAACGGAGAAAAATGATGCAAGAATTCGATACACCTTTCTGGAGTTGGTACATCATCATCCTGACCGTGGCCAGTATCGTTGGCACGGCAATTTTCCTCAAATCGCAAATGACCCGGCGGCTCGCCCCCGGTGAAAAAGCGCAGGAAATGGAACATAAATGGGATGGCGACTTGGTCGAACTGAATAACCCTCTGCCCAGCTGGTGGGTCAACCTGTTCTGGATCACGATGATTTTCAGCGTGGTCTATCTGGTGCTTTATCCCGGCCTGGGCAGCTTCAAGGGCATTCTTGGCTGGACTTCATTCGGCGAGTATGACGCGGAAATTCAGGAAGCCAAGGCCAAATACGACCCCGTATTCAACCAGTTCATGGGCCAGCCCGTCGAACAGGTAGCCGCCAGCGGCGAAGCGCGTGAAATGGGACAACGTTTGTTCTACACTTACTGCGCCCAGTGCCACGGCACAGATGCTGCCGGCGCTACGGGTTTCCCCAACCTAGTTGACAAGGACTGGTTGTATGGCGGCGATGCGGAAAGCATCAAGGCCAGTATCGCCAATGGCCGCATGGGTGTGATGCCCGCACTAGGCGCAGCACTGGGCGATGAAGGCACAAAGCAGGTTGCCAACTACGTTCTGTCCCTGTCCGGCGCAAATCACGATGCCGGCATGGCTGCTGCCGGCAAGGCACATTTTGATACCAATTGCGCCGCCTGTCATGGCGCGGACGCCAAGGGCATGGCTGCGATGGGCGCGCCCAACCTGACCGACAAAATCTGGCTGTATGGCGGTTCAGAAAAAGCCATCGCTGAGTCAATCACCAAGGGTCGCAACGGTGTCATGCCCGCGCAATTGCAAGCGCTTGGAGAGGCCAAAGTGCACCTGCTTACCTCCTACGTGTACGGTCTGGGTGGTGGCATGGCCAAAGTCGAACAGCAGCCTGCCCCTGTGGAGGCCACCGCACCGGAAGACGCTGCCGCCGCTGAAGCAGCGCCTGCTCAAGCCTCACCGGCTAATGCCAAGTAAGTCCGCTTGATCTGACACACTACCGTCCCACAAGGGGAACGGTAGTGGCTCTCTTATCGGTCTCTTCGGACCGATAAGAGAGCTTCTAATGGTACAGAGCGAATACTCCAATAAAATAAGAAGTTCACTGGCGAATCATTAACATGGAACCCAATACTCCCACTGCACAGCAGCAGGCCCAAGGCGAAGAAGAGCAGTCGCTTTATGAAGTACGCCAGAAAATTCAGCCGCGCGCAGTGCATGGCTGGTTCGCCAACTGGCGTGTGGCGCTGGTCCTATTCACCCAACTTCTTTATTACGGCCTGCCTTGGCTCAAATGGGACGGGCACCAGGCCATTCTTTTCGATCTGGCAGCCCGCAAGTTCTACATTTTTGACCTGACCTTGTGGCCTCAGGATTTCATCTGGCTGACCGGTATCCTGGTCATATCGGCTCTCTCGCTGTTCCTTTTTACAGCTGTTGCCGGCCGCCTCTGGTGCGGGTTTGCCTGCCCGCAAACCGTGTACACGGAAATTTTCATGTGGATCGAGGAATGGGCTGAAGGCGGTCATCTGGCTCGCAAAAAACTCGACACCCTGCCATGGAATGTAGAGAAAATCCGCAAGCGCGGATTAAAGCATCTGCTCTGGTTCCTGATTGCATTCTGGACAGGGTTCACGTTTGTCGGATATTTCTCACCGATCACTACCTTGTGGAATGAGTTGCTGACATTCAACACCGGGCCGTGGGAAACCTTCTGGATTTTCTTTTACGCATTCGCGACCTGGGGCAATGCTGGATTCATGCGCGAGCAGGTATGCAAATACATGTGCCCCTACGCGCGCTTCCAGAGTGTGATGTTCGACCCCGACACCCTCATCATCAGCTACGACCCTGCCCGCGGTGAACCGCGCGGCCCGCGCAGCAAGAAACTTGACTACAAGGCCCAAGGGATGGGCGATTGCGTGGATTGCGGAATTTGCGTGCAAGTGTGCCCAACAGGCATTGATATTCGAAAAGGCCTGCAATACGAGTGCATAGGCTGCGCCGCCTGTATCGATGGCTGCGATCAGGTCATGGAAAAAATGGGTTACCCCAAAGGGCTCATCCGCTACACCACCGAGAACGTCATGAAGGGCAAATACGCGGACAAGAATATTCTGTCCCATGTGTTCCGCCCGCGCGTCCTGGTTTATACAGCCATCTTGCTAGCCATCATGATCGCCTTTCTCGTCACGCTGGCCAATCGTGTTCCCTTGCGAACTGAGGTCATTCGCGACCGACTGACACTGTCCCGTTCCACCGAAGATGGCCGCCTGGAAAATCTTTACACTGTGCGAATCCTCAACATGCAGGACAAGCTGCACAAGTTCAAGATCACCGCAACCGGTGCAGAAGACATCCAGGTCGTCGCGGATGAAAAGGACCTGAAAGCAGGACCTCAGCAATCGATCAACGTACCCGTCCGCTTGCTGATTGATCCAATCAATCTCAAGGGACCCTCTACGCCGGTGATGATTCGAGCTCAGGCAGAAGATGACCCTGAACTCATCAGCGAAACCAAATCCAGCTTCCTGAGAAGATAAACATGAATACCCTTGCCTCCTCCAAACCCTGGTATCGCGAACGCTGGCCCTGGCTGCTGGCCATCATGCCCACGGTTGCGGTCGTCGCTGGATTCACAACCGCATGGCTTGCTGTCACCTCCAATGACGGCCTGGTTGTCGACGACTACTACAAACAGGGCAAAGCCATCAACCAGACCAAGGAACGTGATCGTCACGCTCAGTCTCTAGGCCTTGCCGCGCAATTACAGCCGCAGGGAAATATCCTTCATGTGAAACTTAGTGGCCGTGTGGAGACAGCCACGGGTCAGCTGAACTTGAACATCATGCATCCCACCCGAACTGGCGACGACCACACGATCCCGCTGAACTGGGATGGCTCGGGCTACAAAGGGCTATTACCAGCACTCAGCGGCGCGCATTATCGTGTCCAACTTACCCCCGAATTTGGCAACTGGCGGCTGACCGGTGATTACAAACCTGGAAGCGAAGTTGTCTTGACACCGCGTTTATAGCGTTCATCTTTTTCAAACCTCTCAACCCAAGGAGCTAACCATGGACATCGTGTTCAAAGAACTCTTCTCCACTGATATCGGACTGCTCAGCCTTTTCACCATAGGCTTTATCATTGCCATGGGATTCTGGTTTTCCTGGTGGTTCAAGCGCAAAATGGATCGGGACGAGTAATCCGTCTTTTTGGCGTAAGCACACTGGCTACGGGTCCGGACGGACGGTCCGTAGCTGATGGCTGGTAATGTTGCCCGAAGAGCAGCAAGCAGCTTGATGTAATACCTATTACAGATACAGGAGGGGAAGTTTATGCTGAAGCGACTGATCACCGTACTCTGGCCATCTTTTCTCATTGCGGGCGTGGCCGACGTCCTGTTTTTTACCCTGTTTGATCCCACGCAATTGTTGTACAAGGAAGAACCGCTTTTTGAAAGTCATCTCGCTGCCTATACGGTTGGCTTTTTCCTTTTCTGGCTCATGGGCATCGGTTCTTCTGCCCTGACATGCTATTTTCAGCGCAGTGCCGACGACATCAATCGCTGCCCGCTCGTTCCCTCCGCGCGTCCGGAAGGCTGTCCCAAGAAGGAAGGCTGCGCTGACTGCAGCTAGGAAGATTGCCGAAAAAATGCCCGCATCCGCGGGCTTTTTTTAGCGCATTGATTTCTCAAACTGCCAGGCTTTCCCGCACCCGCATCAATCTTGACCGGGCTTCGGCTGCCACCTTGTGCACTTCAGCATTCTCTACCAGCTTGACCATAATGCCCGGATCCAGAAATGACACTGTCACCTCTCCGGTCGCCTCTTCTCGCACCACCACATTGCAAGGTAGCAGCATGCCCACGTCAGGCTCGGCGCTGATTGCCTGGTGCGCCAGCGGCGGATTGCACGCACCCAGAATGCGATAAGGCCGGCCTTCAATATTGAGCTTGGCCTTCATCGTGGCCTGCACATCGATATCCGTCAACACGCCAAAACCTTCGTTCTTGAGGGCTGCGCCAACCTTCTCGATCGCGGCGTTGAATGGGCCGTTCATTTTGACGTCGAATCCGTAACTATTCATGTGTTTTCTCCAATGCCAGTTTGTAACCAGTACTGTAACCCAACAAATTTTACCAATTACATTCAAAAATGCCCGGCTTCAGGTGGAGCAATCAACCGCTTGCCCTTATCATAACGGCATGAGACGCTTGTTTTTTCTGTTTATTGGCTTGTGGTTATCGGCTTACGCGTTTGCCGATGAAGCGGGCTACGCTCTTGCCGAGAAACGTTATAACCGGTCCAATGGCCGCGACAGCAGCAGCATTGGCCAGATGGTCTTGACAGAAAAGGGTCACAGCCCGAGAACACGGGAGCTGGTCATCTACCGCCTCGATAAATCTCGCGCGGAAACTGCTGGCTTGATCCGATTTCTGGAACCGGAAGATATCGCTGGCACCGGGTTGCTTACACTGGACAAGCCCGGCTCTGATGCGGACCAGTGGCTGTATTTGCCGGCGCTGGACAAAGTCCGGCGTATTTCCGGCAGCCGCAAGGGCGGTCGTTTTGTTGGCTCGGACCTTTATTACGAAGACCTGCAGGAGCGACACCCTGACAAGGACGAGCACCGCATCCTTGGCAAGGAAACCATCAATGGGATTGCCTGCGACATTCTGGAAAGCATCCCGCTGGATGAGGATAATTCGGCTTATAAAAAACGAATTTCCTGGATTGACCCTAAGACATTATTGCCCATGCGAATCGATTTTTACGAGAAAAGCCTGGATTCCCCCAGCAAGCGGCTGGCATTACTCCGCAAGGAAAAGATTCAAGGCTACTGGACTGTCATGGAAAGCCGCATGACAGACCTGAAAAGCGGCCACGAAACCCAATTGATTTTAGATACCGTGCAATACGATCGAAAACTGCCGGCCAGCTTGTTTACAACTCAAGCCCTGGCGGATGAAAACCTGGAAGCCGAGTACCGACCATGAAAATTAGTAGCCAATATTCAATCATCAGCCTCACCCTGTTTACCGCACTGTCTATCAGCCTGCCGGGCGTCGCTGCAGACGAAGAATCCGTTGCAAAAAAAACGGTAAAGACATCCGCAAGAAAAGCCACGCGTAGCTTCCAGCCCAGCGTCAAATCGGGGATTGAAGATATCCGGCTTGAAGCAGGCTGGCTACCCGACGCACCAGAAGCCAACGGCTACCACACCCTGAGCCTGTCTCCCTATGTTCTCTGGCAGCCAAGTCGCGAATGGGAACTCCGTGGCGGCATCAGGCTGGATGCAATGGCGCAGACCGGAAAGGTGGACCACGACGAAGCTCTGCTTGACTACACCGACACCTACGTCCGCTACCGATCGGGCGACACACGCTTCACCCTTGGCGCGCAAACGATTTTATGGGGCCGGGTCGACGAAATTTCGCCTTCCGACAGGGTGTCACGCGCCGACCTGACCCGTTTTATTCTTGACGATCTGCCCGAACGTCGCCGCGCTCAACTCGCGGCACGCCTGGAACAGAACTGGGGTGAGACAAAACTCGACCTGGTCTGGCTACCGGTTTTCCGTGGCGCGCAAATGCCTGACGAAGCCAGCATCTGGAGCCCCATCAATAAATCCACGAGGCGAATTGTTGGCATCGCCCCCAGCGCTGTCATCTCCGGAGCCATCGCTACCGCGCAAATCGAGGATGACGAGCATGGCAGTGGCGGCGGCGGCGCGCGATTGAAGCATACTGGCGAGACAATCGACTTTGGTCTAAGCCTCTCCAGAACCCGTCATTCCCTGCCCTATTACGAAATTATTCCGGCAGGCCCGGTTACCCGCTTCGTGGGACGTCACCCATTCAGCAACCAGTTGGGTGGGGATGTCGAACTGACCACGGGTGATCTGGTCTGGCGCATGGAAGCCGCTTACAACACCGAGATTCCCGTCACACTCAATACGCTGGCATTCGATACCGTGAAGTCATTTGAATGGGTAGGCGGGCTGGAATTTTTTCCTGGCGGCAAGGATACACGCGTCAACTTGCAGCTCGCGGCGCGCAAGCTGATGACCGACAAAGCCATACTCGATGTCGGCGAATACTATGGACTGAATGGAGAAATCGAGACCGAGTTTGGAAATGGCCGCTGGAAAGCGGGCGCACGTTTCGCCACGGGACTCAATAAACATGACGTCTACCTCAACCCGTCCATCAAATTCGTCGGGTGGGAGCCTCATGAACTCTATCTGGCTCTGCACTACTTTAATGGCGGCGACGATACGCTGGGCGGGTTTCACCAGGATCACAACCTGATCACTGTCGGTCTGAAAACCCGTTTCTGAGAACGCACTGACAAATGGGTGTCACATGAGCGCCCGCCAATACAGTCAATTTCCCCTGCGCATCCCCGGCTGGCTGGCGCTGGGTATTCTTATCGCCATTCATCTTGTCGCCATTCCGTTCGCGCTGCGACTTCACTTCAACAACGTCCCGGACATCTATTCACCAAAGGATGCGCCCGCCATCCAGCTACGCGAAGACTTGCTCAGGGAATTTCCCAACGACGAAGTCGCGATCGCATTGTTTGAAGGCAAGGATCTGTACACGCCCAATTTTCTTGCCGCCATGCATCGCGTCGCGGGGCGGATGGAAAAACATGCCAATGTCGATCGTGTACTGAGTCTTACCACGGTCGAACACATCCAAGCGACTGACGAAGGCTTTGAAGTTCAACCACTGATTGATCCGGATGCGCTGGATGACCATACCCCGGCCGAATGGCAGGAAAAGGTTCTATCCGATCCGCTCGCACCAGGGCTGCTTGCATCGAAAGATGGCCGGGCCATCGCCCTTGCCATTCGTCCAGTCCGGCTCGATGAAAGCATGCCACGGCGTGAAATTCAATATGCCCTGATTGATGCAATCAAGGCGGAAAAAATCGATGGCCAATTTACTGCTCTGGCTGGAACCATCGTGCAGACAGTGGGCGAACTTGAATCGATCTGGCGAGACAGCGCCATTTTCATTCCGCTGACCATGTTGCTGGGCCTCGGGCTGCTCTGGTGGGTGGTAGGCCGGATCCGTCCAGTACTGGTCGGCGCGGCTGCCATGTCCGCAGTCGTCATCACAAGCGTGGCGGGGCTTGCCGCCTCGGGTCAGCCCTATACGCCCATTTCGGCAATGATCCCCACCCTCATGGCGGCTTACACCACCGCCACCCTGCTGCATCTGTATGCCGCCATCCAGCGGGGCCGGATCGCGCAGCTTCCGCGCTATCAGCGTATTTCCCGTGCTTTGCACGATACCTTCAAACCTGGCTTGTTCAATGTATTGACTACTGGTGCGGGCATGGCCAGCCTGGCGCTGGCGCCGGTTCCGCCCGCGCAGGTATTCGGTCTGGCTGGCGCGCTGGGGGTGGCAATGGTTTTCATAGTCGTCTATCTCCTAGTCCCAGCCATTCTGCTGCGGTGGGATATTCCCCGCTGGCCACGCAATAGCTCCGGCATGGGCATGGCACGCAGCATTGCCGCGAAGACAGCCGTGTTCAGCATCAGGCATTCGAGAGCTGTATTGATTACAACGGCACTTCTGATTCTGGCTACGCTTCCTTTGGCCATGAAAGTGACAGTTGAATCAGACCTGATCAAGTTTTTCGGCCCAGGACATCCAGTCAGTACTGGCACACAAAAGATCGAAGCGAAGCTTTCCGGTGTCACCACGATGGAAGTTGTATTAACCGGCTCTGGCCGGGACAGCCTTAAGGATCCAGAAGTTTTATCGCACATTGAATCGCTGCAAAACTGGATCAATAACCAACCCGAGGTTGACCAGACCTTCTCGCTGGTGGATGCACTCAAGCAGATGAACCGTGCTTTCAATGGAGACGATCCTTCATTTGATGTTCTTCCCAGGGACCGGAAGCTCATCAATCAATACCTGCTGATTTATGACGGTGATGATTTATACGAAAACGTGAATCGCGAGTTTGATCGCGCGCGCATCACCATGAATCTGAATATCCATGGATCCAGTGAAATCCGCAAGGTGATCGAACGCATCCGCGGATACATCCAGGTTAACCCCATCTCGAACGTCAAAACAGACTTTTCCGGTTTTGGCAGGTTGTTTGTCGATCAGGAACGGCAGATCGTTCAGGGCCAGATAAACAGTTTTGCAGGTGCGTTCATTCAAATTCTGCTGCTGATGACCCTGCTTTGGCGATCACTCACAGCCTCGCTAGTCTGCCTGGTTCCAAATCTCGCACCGCTGTTTTTCATATTTGTCATCATGGGAATAACTGGCATTCATCTCGATGTTGCTACCGCGCTTATTGCGGGAGTGGTGCTTGGCATTACCGTTGACGACACCATCCATCTCTACCACGGTTACCTCAAGCGGCGTCAAAGAGGCGCTACGCCTGCCTTTGCCATTGCCCGCAGTTTCGAGTCCTCCGGCCGCGCGGTCATAGCGATTTCCCTCATTCTGGTTTCCCAGTTCATGTTGTTGACTTTCTCGAACTTCGAACCCACCGTCCACTTTGGCCTGCTCTGCGCCATTGGTCTGCTCGCTGGGCAGATTTTTGAACTCCTGCTCATGCCAGCGCTGATGATCTGGTGGAGCAATCATCATGTCCCGCCGGCCCACGGCAACCCGTCGACGCGTACGCTTGGCTCGCTGGCACGCTCACGGACCGGGGTAACACCCGGACGATTCAGTAAGCTTGGGGTCGACAGACTTCCAGATTAAATGGTGAAGCAAGATAGAGAACTGGCTTGTCAGGGAACAATCATTTTCAGGGCTTTGAAATCGTTGTGATACAGCCCGACCTCGTCACCCGAGGCGAATTGCCAGCCATCGTCGTGGCCAAAATCCAGATCATCCCCGCCCTTGACCTCAATCTGAAAACGCTTGGCGGTTGAAAGCGTGGGATTGCGGGCGCTGAGCACCAGCGTCAAATACTGGTCAGATGTATTCTCAATGACGGCCACCAGCCCCCTTCCCCAAAAGGATTTGCGAAATCTCACCGTAACCGGGAGTGTTGGCTTTCCATCATCATATTGCGCGGGATCGGCCGCACGCTTTGATAATGCGTGACTCAAGCGCTCGGCTTCACGTTGGGCTTCCACCAGCCTGGCTCGGCTTTCCTGAAGGTATTGCTCCGCCCTGTGCCTTGCCTGGACTTCCTTTTCTGTTTGCAGTTTTGCGTCCTGAAGGTCATAGCTGAGCATGAAAGCGAACAGCACCGCGCCACCTGCTGTAAGGAGCAACAGAACGTTGGCAATAATGGACATCCAGAACCACTTACTGGCGATGCCCTGGGAAGAAGCGGGCTGCCCGGAACCACTCATGGAAACAGGATCATTCATGGATATGTCTGGCTCCGTGATTTTCACATCTGTCTGTGAGGCGTGCGACCTGATTTGGTTCTTTAATCTTCACCGGTCAGGGTAGAAATACAGCCAATCAACCTGTATTTCGCATGCCGGCTGCAATGGCGTTGATCGAACGCATCATCGGCATCAGCCATTGTTCCTGTGCCTTTTCATCCGTTTCATTTCGGCTGCGGCTGATGAGACGTACCTGTATATGACTGAGCGGGTCAAGATAAGGCTTCCGGCGCGACAGGGAAAGCGCCAGCGCGGGGCTCTCTTCGAGCGGGCTCTTGAGCCGGGCTACAGTCATGACACCTGTAAGGGTGCGTGCGAATTCATCGGCTATAACGCGATAAACGGATTTGGCCACATCGCTTTCCGCCAGCGCTGCGTATTCGGCGGCAATTTCCATGTCTGCCTTGGTCAATGCCATCTGTACATTGGAAAACAGTGCGCGGAAGAACGGCCAGTCTCGGTACATTTCCTGCAATAGCGCCTGATTGTCCGGGTTTTCCTTGCACAGTGCATCAATGGCGGAACCGATGCCGTACCAGGCAGGCAATGTATGGCGCGATTGCGCCCAGCCAAATACCCAGGGAATGGCGCGCACCGAACTCATGGAACGGTCGGATTTCTTGCGGTGCGAAGGCCTCGATCCGATATTCATCAGGCCGATTTCCCGCACCGGCGTTGCTTCATAGAAGTAATCCAGGAAGCCCGGCGTTGCTTCAGTGAGTTTGCGGTAAGCTGCTTCACCTGCATCGGCAAGATTCGCCATCATCTCCGGATAGCGCGGGTCGGTTTGCCGAGGCGCGCCCAAGAGGCCACAACTTGCCTTGATGAGACCCGTGGCGCCCATGCCAATTTCATAGGCGGCGGTTTCTGGATTGCTGTAGCGGTAGTACAGCATCTCGCCCTGCTCGGTGAACTTGATCTGGCCCGCCACGGTACCCGGTGGCTGTGAAAGAATCGCCTCGTGCGTGGGGCCACCACCTCGTCCAACCGTGCCGCCACGTCCATGGAACAGTCGGCACTCGATGCCATGTTTTCCAGCAATGCCGATAATCGAAAGCTGGGCACGGTACAAATTCCACTGCGAGGCAAGAATGCCGCCGTCCTTGCATGAATCGGA
Organism: Thiobacillus sp.; assembly: GCA_018263115.1. Taxonomy (GTDB): domain Bacteria; phylum Pseudomonadota; class Gammaproteobacteria; order Burkholderiales; family Thiobacillaceae; genus UBA6918. The sequence continues at coordinate 85,409 of JADFDC010000004.1, read as the reverse complement.
ATATCCCAGCATGACTTCCTGCGTATCGCCGGAAGCCTTGAGCAAGCCGCGATAAACAGGGTTGGCGAACAGGGTTTGCAGCACGCCTTCACTGTGTCTGAGGTCTTCCACGGTTTCAAACAGCGGGGCTACTTGCAGTTGGCAAGTGAAATCCTTGCCGTTGTAACCAGTCAGACCCGCCAGCCGCCCCAAAAACATGACTTCCATGACATGCGATGCGGAGTGGGTCATGGAAATGACGTAGGCACCAAAAGCTTCCGTACCCACTTCCTTGCGCAGGCGTGCCACTCGGCGGAAGACATCGAGAGTTTCGCGCGCCTTGTCCGAAAGAACCAGATCGCTCACATACAGTTCGCCAGTCTTTGAAATCCATTTTCCCAGTTCGGCGAGACGGGCATCCTCGTCCGCCTTCTGGTAATCGAAGTCGGGATTGAGCTGGCGCAGTATTTCCGCCACCGTCATCGTGTGAACGGTGGACTCCTGGCGGACATCCAGTTGCAGCAGGTGAAAACCGAAGCTCTCCACCAACCGGATCAAATCCTGCAGACGACCTTCCGCAACCGCGCGATCACCATGGCCAATCAGCGAATCGCGGATAAGGTACAGGTCTTCGAGCAAATCGCGGCTGCTGCCATATGCCAGCGGCGAAGGCGGGAGCATCTCGTTCGCCAGACGGCTTCTGACCTGGGCAAGATTGGTGTCCAGTCTGGCCATCATCAGCGCAACCCTTCTGCGGTAAGGCTCACGAATGAATTGCTGCGCAGCTGTGCCGGTAAACACTTTGGAGCCAAAGCGCGTTTCATCCAGCGCCAGCTTGGCGGCGAACAATGCAGGCAGCTTGCACCAGCACAGGCTGTGGGTCAGGGTCAAGCGCAGCTCTTCCAGCCTTCTGATGTATTCCACCAGCGCCTGCTCCATTTGCGTGAATACGGTCCACTCGGTGACTTCCGGTGTTACGTATGGATTGCCATCCCGGTCACCACCAATCCACGAACCAAAGCGAATAAAGCTTGGCACCTGAATCGCCAGTGCGCCGTTTTCTGCAGTCCCGTAATGCTTGCGCACTGCCTTTTCAAAAAATCTATATGCAGTAGGTACCGCTTCGAACAGGCTTCTGCGCATGTAATACAGGCCGGTACGGACTTCATCCTGCACTTCCGGCTTGTGCGCACGCAATTCATCCGTGCGCCACATTACACGGATTTCAATGTCGAGTTCAGCAGCTAGATCCTGGCGCTCCCTGTCTCCCAGGAGGGGATCATAGAGCCGGTCGCACAACAGGAACACCCGGCGCAACCCTTCCATCACAGCTCGACGCCGGGCTTCGGTAGGATGTGCGGTAAACACCGGGGTGAACTGCATGCGGTTGACCAGCGATTGCAGTGTTTCCGGTGATATTCCCTGCGTTTTCAGATCAGCCAGCGTGTGATCAAACGAGCCGACCCACAACTCCTCACCCATGGCAATCCTGCGGCGGCGATTGCGGTGCGCGTGGGATTCCTCGGCAATGTTGACCAAACTGAAGTAGGTTGAAAAACCCCGGATAACCTCTTCCAGCTTGTCTGCAGGCATGGCCTCGATCATCGCAATTAGCTGGGAGCGTTTAACGGCATTATCCTGCTGGTGCAGGTCTACAAACCCCTGGCGCAATGCTTCCACAGCCTCGTATACATCCTCGCCCGCGATCTCCTGCAGCACCCGTCCAAGCAGGGTGCCCAGCAGCTTCACCTGAGCGCGCAGGTGATCATCGGTAAGCAGTGAAACAGGAGCATTCATGTTAAAAAATCTTCAGGCGAAGCGTCAGGGCTCTGACAAAGCCTTGTATTTTCTCATTTTTCAGTTAATTAGCCCACCCAGACCCTGGCATTCCTGAACATCCGCATCCATGGACCATCCTCGCCTGTGTAATCCGCCGGTTTCCAGGACAACTGAGCGGCACGGAAAACTCTTTCAGGGTGCGGCATCATGACGGTAAAGCGGCCATCCGTCGTGGTGTAACCGGTCGCCCCGCCTTGTGATCCATTCGGATTGAGCGGGTAGTTCTCGGTTGGCTGGCCATGATGATCGACATAGCGCAGCGCGAGGTTCGCGGCATTCGCGTGACCAGCCTTGCGGAAAACCGTGCGTCCCTCGCCGTGCGCCACGACAATAGGCATGCGTGATCCAACCATTCCGCTGAAAAAAATCGACGGCGAATCCTGCACTTCCACCATCACGTAACGCGCTTCGAACTGTTCCGACAGATTGCGCCGGAACTGCGGCCAGGCTTCAGCGCCTGGTATCAAATCGTGCAGGTGGCTCATCATCTGGCAACCGTTACACACACCCAGCGCGAAACTGTCAACACGGTGGAAAAAGGCTTCAAACTCATCCCGCGCGCGTGGATTGAACAGGATGGACTTGGCCCAGCCGCCACCCGCGCCCAGCACGTCACCATAAGAGAAACCACCGCAGGCCACTAGGCCCTTGAAATCCCTCAAGCTAACGCGGCCCGCGATGATGTCGCTCATGTGCACATCCACTGATTCGAATCCCGCCTGATGGAAAGCCGCAGCCATTTCCACCTGGCCGTTGACCCCCTGTTCGCGAAGCACCGCCATGCGTGGGCGCTGGCCCTTGGCAACATAGGGTGAAGCGATATTTTCATTGGCATCAAATGTCAGCACCATACCCATACCAGGATCGTGTGCATCCTTGACGCGAACAAATTCCTGATCCGCGCAGGCCGGATTGTCTCGCAGCCGCGCGACCTGGTGCGAGGTTTCCCACCATGCGGACAACAAATCAGTACGTGCCTCATCCAGAACCATATCGCCACCGGCCTTGATCTGGATCCGGTCATTTCCGGCCAGCGTTCCAGTATCATGAGCAATAAGTCCGGCATTTTTCAAAACCGTCATCACGCTCTCTGCATGCCCGCTTCGAATCTGCAGAACTGCACCGCATTCTTCGCTGAACAGCTGCGAAAGCACATCGCCACCTGGCAATGAAATGTCGATACCTGTCTTGCCAGCAAACGCCATTTCAGCCAGAGTGGCAAACAGCCCGCCATCGGAACGATCGTGACAAGCCAGTACCCAGCCGCTTTCGATGAAGCTTTGCAGTGAATTGAAATAAGCTTTCAATTGCGTTGCATTGGGCGCGTCGGGTACTTCATTGCCAATCTGTTCATAAACCTGAGCCAGACTCGATGCGCCGAGACGGTCTTTTCCAAAACCAAGGTCAACCAGGATCAGCCTTGTTTCACCAGCATCGGTTCTCAGTTGTGGCGTGACATGCTTGCGCACATCCGGAGTCACGGCAAATGCCGAAACCACCAGCGACAGCGGCGCGGTAACAGATTTCTTCTCGGCGCCTTCCTGCCATACAGTTTTCATGGACATTGAATCCTTGCCCACCGGAATGGCCAGACCCAGTTCCTGACAATAGCGAGACACGGCCTGAACGGTGTCAAACAGCCGCGCATCTTCGCCAGGATGCCCGGCAGGCGCCATCCAGTTGGCGGAAAGCTTAATGTCCTCAACATGTTCGATGCGTGCTGAGAACAGGTTCATCAGCGCTTCGGCCACGGCCATTCGGCCCGAAGCGGGCGCATCGACCAGCGCCAGCGGGCCCTTCTCCCCCATCGCCATCACTTCACCACGATGTGTGGTATAGCCCATCATGGTGATGGCGCAATCCGCCACCGGCATCTGCCACGGCCCCACGCACTGGTCGCGCGCGGTAAAGCCTCCTACGCTGCGGTCACCGATGGATATCAGAAACATCTTGGACGCTACGCCCGGCAGCTGCAGCACACGGTATGCGGCATCCTTGACGTCAATGCCGCTGGCATTGACAGGTGGCAGCGCAGGCACAACATGCTGCACGGTGCGAGTCATTTTCGGCGGCTTGCCCAGCAGCACGTCCAGGGGCATGTCCACTGGATTGTTCTGGAAATGCTCGTCATACACCTTCAACTGATGATCAGACGTGGCCTGACCCACCACGGCAAACGGACAACGCTCGCGTTCGCAGATGTCACGGAATTCGGCTATCCGGTCATCTGGAATCGCCAGCACATAACGCTCCTGCGCCTCGTTGCACCAGATTTCCTTCGGGCTCATGCCGGATTCTTCCGATGGCACGGCGCGCAATTCAAACACGCCACCCTTGCCACCGCCATGCACCAGTTCCGGCAACGCGTTGGACAATCCGCCCGCGCCCACATCATGAATCGAGACAATCGGATTGCGCTCACCCATCTGCCAGCAACGGTCGATGACTTCCTGCGCGCGGCGCTGCATTTCCGGATTACCGCGCTGTACTGAATCGAAATCCAGTTTGGCCGCGTTCGCGCCCGTCGCCATGCTGGACGCCGCGCCACCGCCCAGCCCGATCAGCATGCCCGGACCACCCAGTTGAATCAGTAATGCGCCTTCTGGCAGCGGCTGCTTAAGCACATGATCCTCGCGGATATTTCCCACACCGCCCGCCAGCATGATGGGCTTGTGATAGCCACGCCGCTCGCCATTGACCCAGGTTTCCAGCGTACGGAAATACCCCGTCAGATTGGGGCGACCGAATTCGTTGTTGAACGCCGCCGCGCCGATGGGGCCTTCGATCATGATGGAAAGCGGCGAGACGATGCGATCGGGCCGGCCGTAATCCTGTGTTTCCCAAGCCTGCGTTGCGTCCGGGATGCGCAGGTTCGAAACCGAGAAACCGCACAACCCGGCCTTGGGCTTGGAGCCGCGGCCGGTGGCGCCTTCGTCGCGAATCTCGCCGCCGCTGCCGGTGGCCGCACCGGGAAAAGGCGAAATCGCCGTCGGGTGGTTGTGCGTTTCCACCTTCATCAGAATGTGCGTGGGCTCGGTGCTGAAATCGTACTTGCCGCCAGCACCCGGATAAAAGCGCTCGATCTCGGTACCCTGCATCACCGCCGCATTGTCTTCATATGCCGACAACGTGCCTTGGGGTGTTTTCGCGTGTGTGTCGCGGATCATGCGGAAGAGGCTCTTGTCCTGCTGGCTGCCGTCGATGACCCACGAGGCATTGAAAATCTTGTGGCGGCAATGCTCCGAGTTGGCCTGCGCGAACATCATCAATTCCACATCGGTCGGGTTGCGCTTAAGCCTGCTGAAGTTCCCCAACAAGTAATCAATCTCGTCATCGGAAAGCGCCAGCCCCAGTCGCATGTTTGCCTCCACCAGCGCCTGGCGGCCGCCCACCAGCACATCCACGGTTTCCAGTTCGCGCGGCGACACATGCTGGAACAGTGCAACCGCTTCATCCACCGAAGCCAGAACAGCTTCCGTCATACGATCATGAATCAGCGGCAAAACTGCGGCTTTTGTTTGTTCCGTCCACGACTGCCCCGCCACCAATTTCACATAATAGGCAATGCCACGCTCGATGCGCCTGATCTTTGCGAGCCCACAATTGCGCAGAATATCTGTAGCCTTGGACGACCACGGCGACACCGTGCCGAAACGCGGCGTCACCATGAAGAAACTGTCTGATGCTTCGTCGCTTTCAAAGGCATCGGCGTAATCCAGCGCGGCATCTAGGATTGCCTGCTCGGAAGCAGTCATCGCCTCCTCTATCTCGGCAAAATGCCAGTATTGGGTCACCAGACTAGCGATGCCAACGCCCGCCTTGCGGGCTTCGTCACGGATTTTTTGAAGGCGGAAGGAAGACAGGGCTGCGCCGCCGCGCAGGTTCAGAATCTGGGACATCGGGGGCCGGGGAAACAACGCAAAAGCGTTATTTTACCTGACCGCCCTGATTACTGATGAGGGTGAACCTTGTGCCTGACCCGACCTTCCCGGCGCCAGGCTTCCAGACAATCCAGCCCGCAGAAGTGGGCGACGTAATCGGCGCTTTCCTCACGAATGGCATCGCTGGACGGAAGCTCCAGCAGGCAGAAATCGCAGGTCAGCAGGTTGCATTCGTGATCGTGCTCGCAATCGAGCACCGGCGCACCCGGTGGTGTCAGATTTTCAGGCTTGGTCATATATCCCTCCTCGCACTGGTGGTTTTTCCCAGACGGGAACTATGATTGCAGTGTAGACAAGAAAGATTGATATGGAATTCCCGCTACTCCCTTCCCGCCCGCGTGACAGCCACAAGGGGCTGTTTGGTCACATCGGCATCATAGGCGGCGCCCCCGGCATGGTTGGCGCTGTCTTGCTGGCAGGCCGCGCGGCGTTGAAAAGCGGTGCGGGGCTGGTCACCGTGGGCATGCTGGATGATGCCATTCATGCCGACTTCAGCACGCCCGAGCTGATATTCGCGCCACCGGATAATCTGGCAGCTGACACTCGGCTGTCGGTGCTGGCTATCGGGCCGGGTCTGGGGCAGACGCGGCTGGCTTATGAATTGATGAAAACAGCAATCCTTCTCCCCTCGCCGCTGGTGATCGATGCAGATGGATTGAACGTGATGGGAGTGCATCCAGACCTTGTTAAAGCCTGTCAGCAACGCTCATTCCCCACCCTGCTGACCCCGCATCCGGGTGAGGCATCACGACTGTTGAAAACAAGTACCGCCGATATTCAAGCTGGACGCGAACAAGCCGCGAAGGAGCTGGCCGTGCGCTTCAATGCTTTCGTTGCGCTAAAAGGCGCGGGCACCATGCTGGCCGCGCCGGACGGGAAACTGGAAATCAACCCCACCGGCAATCCGGCCCTGAGCGCACCCGGCATGGGCGACGTGCTGACTGGCATCCTGGCGGCTTTCCTGGCGCGCCTTACGCCGTGGCAAACCTTGCTGCGCGCGGTCTGGCTGCACGGTCAGGCGGCGGATGATGCGATGGCTGAAGGCCTTGGACCGGAAGGACTGACAGCTTCAGAATTGATTGATTTCGCCCGAATACGTCTCAACAAAGCTGGGACTTGAAATTTTTAACGGGTTTTTGCCGGTTTCAGGGTATCTCATGGCACAAGCCTAGCACAGAGCTTCTCCCTTCACTGTACTGTGTGGATTAAAAGATATCTACTCGCTGCCGATTCTCACAATAGAACCCCATTCCAGGTAAATGGACACTCGGCGAGGAAAGCAGAATTAACAGATGAAGCAGCGCTTACAACACCTCGGGATGGGCATCCGGATCGGCTTCGGCTTTGTTGTCGTGCTTGCGTTAATGGGTGCATTGAGTGCCATAGGCTTGCGATACGTTGCTGAGGCAAATCAGCGGCTGAAAGACATTGCCGAGAGCAACAACGTCAAGACAGAACTCGCCACCATGATGCAGAGTGCGCTACGCGAACGCGCCCTCTCCATGCACACGCTGCCAATTCTTACAGACCCATTTGACAAGGATGAAGAAGTCCAGCGTTTTAATGCTCAGGGCTCGCTCTACATCCAGGCTCGGAATCGTCTCGAAAGCATGCCGCTCAGTCCGGAAGAAAGCAAAATCCTGGATCAAATCCTCGCAGTGACACGCGTAGCCCAACCCGAGGTTCAGGCTGTCGTGGAGATGTCCATTTTCAACGACAACCAGACCGAAATTTTCGACCGGATACGCAGTGTGGCCATGCCTAGGCAGCGTGCCATTGCCAAACAAGTCAGCGCATTGCTTGAATTGCAACGCGCACAAACAGCGGTTGCCGTAAAAAATGCCCAAACTTCATATACGCGGGTTCGCAACTTGATGCTTGGACTAGGTACGGCAGCGCTGCTGATGGGAATGGCGATTGCCGCTTTCGTCAGCCGCCGTGCAACACATCAGGCCAGACAACTCGCAACACAAGCAATGTATGACCCGCTGACCGGTTTGGCAAACCGCTCGTTGCTCCATATCCAGCTTGAGCGCGAAATTGTTCTGTCAAAACGTGAGGATACTCCTTTTGCCGTGGCGCTAATGGATCTCGACCGGTTCAAGGAAGTCAACGATACCCTTGGTCATGACGTGGGCGATGAACTGCTGCGGGAAGTGGGGCGCCGTTTGAAAGAAACCGTGCGTGCCGAAGACACCGTGGCGCGGCTGGGGGGTGATGAGTATGTCGTCGTGCTACACAACATGGACCCAGGCGATGTTCCCGCCATCGCGAATAAAATGCTAACCGCCCTGGACCGGCCCTATCACTGGCAAAACCAGAGCATCGATCTTGGTGCCAGCCTGGGCATTTCGCTCTATCCCTCTCAGTGCGGCGATGCCAGTGAACTGCTTCGATGCGCTGACATCGCTATGTATGTGGCAAAACGATCTGGCAACGGCTATGCGCTATATGCCCAGGAACAGGAGCGTACCAGCCGCGGCGATCTCTCACTCAAAAGCGAATTGCGTGAAGCCATCCAGTCAGGTCAGTTGAGTCTTCATTATCAACCTCAAATCGACCATGGCAGTCAGCAGGTTGTGGGACTGGAAGCACTAGTGCGATGGAACCATCCTCAACGAGGATTCCTGGCGCCTGATAAATTCATCACGCTGGCCGAAGAAGCCGGACTGATAGGATCACTTACACATTGGGTGCTCAAGACTGCACTAAACCAGTTGGCACCCCTGCACCGGCAGGGATACTACTTAAGCGTGGCTGTTAACCTTTCTGCGCGCAACCTGCATGACATGGAATTGCCCGCGAATATTCACGCCCTGCTTAATGAAAGTGGTGTGGCCCCCGAAAGTCTGACGCTCGAAATTACCGAAAGTGCAGTCATGGCCAATCCCAATGATGGTCTGGCCATTCTTACTGAACTCGATCGCATGGGGGTAACGCTCGCCATTGATGATTTTGGTACCGGTTATTCGTCACTTGCCTATCTCAAGCGCCTGCCTGTGGATGAACTCAAAATCGACAAATCCTTTGTAATGGAAATGGAAGTGAATGAAAACGATGCCGTGATCGTTCGCTCCACCATTGATCTTGCGCACAATCTGGGGCTTAAAGTAACGGCAGAGGGCGTGGAAAGCCAGACTGCCTGGGTTAAGCTAGGAATACTCGGCTGTGATTACTCACAGGGTTACTTCATGGGTAAACCAATGCCGATAGACGAGTTAATGGATTGGCTCCGGAAATCCTCATGGTCCAGAGCGCCTGATAATGTATATTACGCAGCGCTTTGATACCCATCAAGCCGCAGAGCACATGACTTTCCAGGCCTCAGTTCATTTGGCCGAACCTGATTCTCAGGTACTCAACAAAACCGGTCTTTTAAATACGCCGCGAATTCATCACTGACTTCAGGATGCTTCATGGCGTATTCAACCGTCGCCTGCAAATAGCCAAGCTTGCTACCGCAGTCATAACGGATTCCTTCGAATGCATAGGCCAGCACCTGCTGCTCCTGCAACAGTGCTGCGATGGCGTCGGTCAACTGCAACTCGCCGCCCGCGCCAGGCTTGAGATGCTCGATATGGTGAAAAATACGCGGGGTTAGAATGTAGCGGCCGACGACACCCAGCGTTGACGGAGCAACCTCCGGTTTGGGCTTCTCGACAATGGCATTCACGCGCGACACGCTGTCTGCCAGCGGCGAAACGTCCACGATGCCGTAAGACGCCGTTTCCTCGCGCGCCACCTGCTGCACCCCCAGTACGGAGCACTGATAATAGTTGTACTGGTCAGCCATCTGTCGCATGACGGCGGGTCTGGCGTCGATCAGGTCATCCGCCAGAATCACCGCGAAGGGTTCGTTACCCACCACCGGCTTGGCGCACAGCACGGCATGGCCCAGACCCAGCGCCTCGGCCTGCCGGATGTATATGAAGTTGACGCCAGCCGGGCGAATGGACTGCACCAGCTCAAGCACCTTGTCCTTGCCGCGGCCCGCCAGTTCGGTTTCAAGTTCGTAGGCCTTGTCGAAATGGTCCTCCACCGTGCGCTTGGTGCGGCTGCTGATAAAGATGATGTCGGTAATGCCGGCTTCCAGAGCCTCTTCGACAGCGTACTGAATCAGCGGCTTGTCGACGATGGGCAGCATTTCCTTGGGACTGGCCTTGGTGGCCGGCAAAAATCTCGTTCCAAGGCCGGCAACGGGGAATACTGCTTTACGTACTTTTTGCATGATTCATTCTCGTAAAAAACCTATTCATACAGAGGCAACAGAGAGAGCAAAGAAAATGATTGATTCCAGATTTTCCTCTGTTACCTCTGCATCCTCTGTGTATTTGTTTCAGGGTTTAAAAATCCAGTCTACCCTGCACTTCCGGTCTCAGCAGCAGCAGCAGGGCATCCTCGTCCAGAATGGTAACGCCCAATTCTTGCGCTTTGCTTAACTTGCTGCCCGCTTCGGCACCCGCCACCACGTAATCGGTTTTTTTCGATACCGAGCCGACCACCTTGCCGCCAGCGGCTTCGATTTTTTCCTTAGCCTCGTCGCGGCTCATGCTTGGCAGCGTACCCGTCAAAACAAAGGTCTTGTCTGCCAGTGCGCCAAGTGGTTTGCGACGTGGCACGGCGTCCTGCCAGTTCACCCCGGCCGCCCTGAGCTGCTCGACCACTTCACGGTTGTGCGGCTCGGCAAAGAATTGCGTGATGCTTTGCGCAACGATTGGGCCTACATCAGGCACCTCAACAAAAGCAGTTTCATCAGCGTTCATCAATGCATCGAGATTGCCAAAATGTGCCGCAATATCCTTTGCCGTTGCCTCACCAACATTACGGATGCCCAGCGCGAAAATAAAGCGTGCCAGCGTTGTGTGCTTGCTTTTCTCGATGGCCGCCAGCAGATTGGATGCGGACTTTTCCGCCATGCGTTCCAGGCTGGCCACCTTGGCGATGCCCAGTTTATACAGGTCAGCAGGGGTTCTGACGATGCCGGTATCGACCAGTTGATCGACCAGCTTTTCGCCCAACCCCTCGATATCCATGGCGCGCCGCGAGGCAAAATGCAGCAGCGCCTGCTTGCGCTGGGCCGGGCAATACAGCCCGCCGGTGCAGCGAATGGCAGCTTCACCCTCTTGCCGGGCAACATGCGAGCCGCATACGGGGCAAACTGGATAACGCTTGAGCATCTCGAAACGCGGCGCATCGGTATGAAGCCGCCTATCCTTGATGACCGACACCACCTCTGGAATAACATCGCCGGCACGACGCACGATGACGGTGTCGCCCTCGCGCACATCGAGCCGATCGATTTCATCCTGATTGTGCAGGGTGGCATTGGAAACCGTCACGCCGCCGACAAATACCGGCTTGAGCCTGGCGACGGGTGTCAGCGCGCCTGTCCTTCCTACCTGTACCTCGATAGCTTCAACCACGGTAAGTTCTTCCTGCGCCGGAAACTTGTGCGCGACCGCCCAGCGCGGTTCCCGCGAAACGAATCCAAGCCGCGCCTGCAATTCCAGGCTGTTGACTTTGTAGACTACGCCATCGATATCGAATGGCAGGCTGTCCCGCCGCCTGCCGATGTCATCATGAAATTGCACCAGACCCTGGGGGCCTTGTACTACTGCCCGTTCATGGCTGACTGGCATTCCCAGATCAGACAGCGCATCCAGCACTGCGTAATGGCTTGCCGGAATCGCCCAGCCAGCAACTTCACCCAGACCATACGCATAAAACGAAAGGGGCCGCTGCGCGGCCATTGCCGGGTCAAGTTGGCGGATGCTGCCAGCCGCGCCATTGCGTGGGTTGACCAATGGCGTTCCACCGCTTTCACGCTGTTTTTCGTTGTAACGTTCAAAATCCGGCCGGCTCATGTACGCCTCGCCGCGCACTTCCAGTACCGCTGGTGGTTCATTACCTTTCAGACGCAAGGGAATGCAATGGATGGTGCGAACATTTTGCGTGACGTCTTCGCCGGTTTCCCCATCGCCACGTGTTGCCGCCTGAACAAGCACGCCATGTTCATAACGCAGGCTGATTGCCAGGCCGTCGAACTTGAGCTCGCAGGCATATTCGATGGGCGGATCATCCTCCTTGAGCTTCAGCTCGCGGCGGATACGCGCATCAAAGTTGTACGCACCACTGGACTCGATGTCGGTCTCGGTGCGAATCGAAAGCATCGGAACGCGATGGCGCACTTGGGCAAATCCTTCCAGCGGCTGTCCGCCAACACGCTGCGTTGGAGAATCTGGCGAGATGATTTCTGGATGCTCGGCTTCCAGCGCCTGCAATTCCCTAAAAAGCCGGTCGAATTCGGCATCGGGAATCTCGGGATTGTCGAGAACGTAGTAGCGGTAGTTGTGGTAGTTGATCTGTTCGCGAAGCTTATGCGCGCGTTCAGCGATGGCAGCCGGCGAAGACATTCAGGATCAGGAAAACAGCTTGAGCGCCAATCGTCCGCCTGCGGGAATCCCGCGGGATTCCATCTTGTTGTATATCTGTGTGAGCTGGGCGCGAATCTTCTCGATGCCCGTATCGGTCAGGGGACGCAGGTTGTCGTCAACCAGCATGCCACCCACTTCGTGCGCCAGCTTGCGGCCAAGCGCCACCATGTTGTTGAAGCTCTTGATGCCATCCGGTACGCGTGGCACATCAAACAGCAAGGTGATGCCGTGTGTTTCGAGCATATCCAGTCCATCCGCCGAGAACGGCGTGGATTCGTGATTGCACAGTGAATAGAGCACTTCACCCCGGCTGTCGAGGAGCTGGAATGTTCCATCCGCCGCCAGCGCCATGCCTGCGTTGCCGGCTTCCAGCCTGACTTTGGACATGGGCAGCGTTTCATCCCCTCTGGCGACAACGTTCAGGCCGATCAGCACGTCCACGTCCACACAAAACATATCCAACGAACGGGCGCGCTCCAGGCTCTCATTCAGGTCGTCGCACTGGGCCTTGAGTCCATGCGGCGATACGGTCTCACTCACCAGATTGCACAGTGCCGTCAGGGTTTCTTCACTGGCCGCGCCATTGCGATCCGCCAGTTGCATGGATACCCGTACTTCCTGATAGTGCTTTTCGCTCCAAGGCAACAGGGCTTCCCAGCTTTGACTGCTTACCGGCAAGCCCATCCAGCGCACTGGTTTCGAAAAAGCGCGGGAGCGATTGATCGCATCGCTGAACACCCCCGCCAGGATTCCTTCGCTCTTGATGCTTATCTGAAATTCAATCAGATCATCATGCGGCTCGGATACGATGGGCGCGGGACGGGTGACTGGATCAGGAATCGCATGGAGCGGGCTGCGGGGCCGAGTCGGATTGACAGGCGATGACATAGGCGAGGGTGCTGCCGTGGCTTGTTGCACAGAAGATTCCGCCACCTGCGCCATGGGTTTCACATCAGGGTCCGCAATCATGGCTTCTTCGGCCACGAGGTCGACTTCTTGCGCCTCCATGGCATCACCAAAATACGGTTCCTGATTACCGCTATGTTCCGGAGCCGCGCTGCCAGCGACATCGAATACAGGTTCGCGCAACTCGGGTTCAACACGGCGTGGATGCACGATGGAGAGATCCTCATCCATCAGGGCATCGCGCCGTGGCCTTGAAAAACCCGCTTCTGCCTGCCGGCGGAATTTACGTTCCTGGACGCGGTTGTAAATCAGGATTCCCAAAACCGCGACAACGCCAATCACGACAAGTGCAACTTGTAGCTCATTCATGTTTTATCGGCTCATTCCCCGCCACTCCGGGCACTACTCTTAAAAACAATTCATCGGGCCGGATCATGCCCAGTTCGCTGCGCGCCCGTTCCTCAATCGCGTCCCGCGCCTGTTTCAGGTCCAGCACTTCAGCGGCAAGCGTTTCGTTCCGGATGCGCAATTGATCATTCAATGCCTGCTGTTCCCTGACTTCTCCACCATGGCTCCAGACCTTGAACCAGCCGCCTTCGCCTAGCCACAACGGATATTGCAGCAGCACAATCAGGCTGACAAGCAGCGGCGTCAACCAGCGCATGGATACCTATCGAATCTGGTAAAAAGCATCGCGGCCGGGATAGCTTGCCATGCTGCCCAGTTCTTCTTCAATGCGCAGCAACTGATTGTATTTTGCCATGCGATCGGAGCGCGACAGCGAACCGGTCTTGATCTGCAATGCATTGGTTGCCACAGCGAGGTCGGCAATGGTGCTGTCCTCGGTTTCACCGGAGCGATGTGAAATCACCGAGGTATATCCCGCTCGTTTGGCGGTTTCGATCGCTTCGAAGGTTTCGCTCAGCGTGCCAATCTGGTTGACCTTGATGAGGATCGAGTTGGCGATGTTTTTCTGGATGCCCTCACGAAGAATTTTCGCATTGGTCACGAACAGGTCATCCCCCACCAACTGGATGTTTTTCGCCAGTTTTGCTGTCAGCCCAGCCCAACCGTCCCAGTCGTTTTCGGCCATGCCATCCTCGATGCTGACGATGGGATACTTGTCGCACCAGGCGGCGAGATAATCGGCGAACTGCTTCGAGGTCAATTTCAGGCCTTCGGCCTCGATGTGATAGAGACCATCCTTGTAGAACTCGCTGGAGGCGCAGTCCACACCGATGGCGATATCCGCGCCGGGCATGAAGCCGGCTTTCTCGATAGCTTCCACAATCAGCTTGAGTGCAACTTCGTTGGATTCGAGGTTGGGCGCGAAGCCACCTTCATCTCCAACCGTCGTCGTCATGGCTTTGCCATCCAGCAGCTTCTTCAGGGTATGAAAGACTTCCGCACCGTAACGCAGGGCTTCACGGAATGACTTTGCACCAACCGGAATGATCATGAATTCCTGCATGTCGATGCTGTTGTTGGCGTGCGCGCCGCCATTGATAATGTTCATCATCGGCACCGGCAGCGCCATCGGCCCTGCACCACCCAGATAGCGGTACAAAGGCAAACCTGACTGTTCCGCCGCCGCGCGCGCAGTCGCCATGGAAACCGCCAGCATGGCATTGGCGCCGAGGCGGGATTTGTTTTCCGTGCCATCCAGATCGATCATGGTCTTGTCGATGAACGCCTGGTCTTCCGCATCCAGCCCAAGCAGGGCTTCGCAGATTTCGGTGTTGACGTGCTCGACTGCTTTCAGCACACCCTTGCCCAGATAGCGCGACTTGTCGCCATCGCGCAGTTCAATGGCCTCGCGGCTCCCGGTGGAGGCCCCGCTCGGCACGGCCGCACGGCCCATCACGCCGGATTCCAGCAGCACATCCGCCTCCACCGTCGGGTTGCCACGGGAGTCGAGAATTTCACGTCCAACTACATCAACTATCGCACTCATTATTTTCCTTAAAGTCCATTTTTAACGGAGAGAGGCAAAGACGCCGAGACAAGAAAACAGGGGCATCTCTCCGCGACTCCGCGCCTCTGCGTTTAGCTCTTCAACAATTTATTCTCGGCAAACCCGCGCTGTTTCACCAGCGCGTCAATTTCCTTCAATGTTTCCAGCAGTTCTTTCATCAACGGCAACGGCCATGCATTGGGACCATCGGACAGCGCGCATTCCGGATTGGGATGGGTTTCCGCGAACAGCCCGGAAATCCCCACGGCCACCGCCGCACGCGCCAGCACCGGCACAAACTCTCGCTGCCCTCCGGACTTCTCTCCCATGCCACCCGGCTGCTGTACCGAGTGGGTGGCGTCGAACACAACCGGGCAGCCGGTTTCGCGCATGATTGCCAGGCCGCGCATGTCGGATACCAGTGTGTTGTAACCAAAACTTACACCGCGCTCGCACACCATGATCTGCTCGTTGCCGGTGGCCTTCGCCTTGTCCACCACGTTCTTCATGTCCCAGGGTGCGAGGAACTGGCCTTTCTTGATGTTGACCGGCTTGCCCGCGCGGGCAACTTTCTGGATGAAGTTGGTCTGGCGACACAGGAAAGCGGGTGTTTGCAGCACATCCACCACCGCCGCCACTTCATCCATGGGCGTGTCTTCATGTACATCGGTAATCACCGGCACGCCGATTTTTTTCTTCACTTCGGACAGGATGCGCAGGCCCTCTTCCATCCCCAGACCACGGAAAGATTTGGCTGAAGATCGGTTGGCCTTGTCGAAGGAGGACTTGTAAATGAACGGCACGTTGAGCAACGCGCACATTTCCTTCAATGCACCGGCGGTATCCATCGCCAGTTGTTCAGACTCGATGACACAGGGACCGGCGATCAGGAACAGCGGTCTATCCAGCCCCGCCTCAAAATGACACAATTTCATGCTGCCTCCTTGTCCTTCTCAGACTGCCGGGCAATGGCCGCCAGAACAAACGCCCTGAACAGCGGATGGCCGTTGCGAGGATTGCTGGTGAACTCGGGGTGGAACTGACAGCCTACAAACCATGGATGCACGTCATGGGCCAGTTCGACCATTTCGCACAAATCCGTGCCAGGTGCACGACCTGCCACCACCAGACCCTTTTCCTCCAGCTTTGCCAGCAAGGTATTGTTGACTTCGTAGCGGTGACGATGGCGCTCCATGATTTCGGGCTGCCCATAAACCTGTCGCGCCAGCGATCCCTCTTTCAAATTGCACACCTGCCCGCCCAGGCGCATGGTGCCGCCCAGATCGGACTGCTCGCTGCGTTTCTCGACATGACCCTCGCGATCCAGCCATTCCGTAATCAACCCAATGACCGGGTGCGTGGTATTGGGCTCGAATTCGGTTGAATGTGCATCGGACATGCCGGCCACATCGCGGGCATATTCCACCACTGCCAGTTGCATGCCAAGGCAAATGCCAAGATACGGAACCTTGTTCTCGCGCGCATAACGGATGGCGGCAATTTTGCCTTCGACGCCGCGCTTGCCAAATCCGCCCGGTACCAGAATCGCGTCCTTGTCCTTCAGGCAGTCAACACCATTCGTCTCGATGCTTTCCGAATCAATGTACTGGATATTGACCTTGCTGTGCGTATGAATGCCCGCATGCACCATGGCCTCGGACAGAGACTTGTAGGATTCGGTCAGGTCTACGTATTTGCCGACAAATGCGATGTTGACTTCGCGTTCAGGGTGCTCCAGCGCATTCACCAGATTTTTCCATACCGACAAATCCGCAGCACGCGCCAGGATGCCCAGCTTGTGGCAAACAATCTCATCCAGCATCTGGTCGTGCAGCATGGCGGGAATCTTGTAGATCGAATCCGCGTCCAGCACCTGGATCACCGCCTCTGGCTGCACGTTGGTGAACAGCGCGATTTTGCGGCGTTCATCCTTGGGGATTTCGCGGTCGGCCCGGCACAACAGAATGTCGGGCTGGATACCGATTTCGCGCAATTCCTTCACGCTGTGCTGGGTGGGCTTGGTCTTGAGTTCGCCTGCGGTCGGTATGTAAGGCAGCAGGGTCAGATGGATGAAGCAGGTCTTGTCGCGGCCATCCTCGATGCCCATCTGGCGGATGGCTTCGAGAAACGGTAGCGATTCGATGTCTCCCACCGTGCCGCCAATCTCCACCAACGCAACGTCCGCGTCCCCCGCCCCTTTGCGGATATGCAGCTTGATTTCGTCGGTGATGTGCGGAATGACCTGTACCGTACCCCCCAGATAATCACCGCGTCGTTCACGGTCGATCACCGTCTTGTAAATCTGGCCCGTGGTGAAGTTGTTGCGCTTGCCCATCTTGGCACTGGAAAAGCGCTCGTAATGACCCAGGTCCAGATCGGTTTCCGCGCCGTCTTCCGTGACGAACACCTCGCCATGCTGAAATGGGCTCATCGTGCCGGGATCGACATTGATGTAAGGGTCCAGTTTCAGGAGGGTGACTTTGAGGCCGCGGGATTCGAGAATCGCAGCCAGAGATGCGGAGGCGATGCCTTTTCCAAGAGAAGACACCACACCGCCAGTAACGAATACAAACTTGGTCATCTGCGTAAGCGGAGCAGGTAATGCTGAATTCTACACTCAAACATGTGACAGCCCCAACAAAGCTCTACTGCAACTGACAGCCGCGCCAGACTGATCAAAACCGACTGTTTTTCAAGACAATATACAGACCATGAAATCCGATATAAAATAAGAACCATTCTTATTTGAAAACTTGGATCAAGTCATGAACCAGTCCATCCCGCTAGCCGAATTGATGCCTGGAGAAAACGGCGTCATTGCACGCCTGAAAGTGGACGAAGCGCTGTATCAGCGATTGACTGCCATGGGTCTGCGTGTGGGCCGGCCCATCTGCGTGATCAGACGTGCGGCGATGTCCGGCCCGATACAGGTACGTGTCGGCTTGACCGATCTCATCCTGCGCCGTGCAGACGCGCTCAACATCTGCATCTCACCCGCCTGACCGAAGAAAGATTTTCCTGACGTCATGAAACGCCTTGCCTTGCTGGGCATGCCCAACACGGGCAAGTCCACTTTCTTCAACCGCCTGACCGGCGCGGGCGCGCGCGTGGGTAACTGGCCCGGTGTCACGGTGGATCTGCTGGGCGCGAAAATCCTGCTTGGCGGGCACATGGTGGAGGTGGTCGATCTGCCCGGCCTCTACGACCTGCACGGCTTTTCTGAAGACGAACTCGTCGTGCGGCATTTTCTGGAGAACAATCCAGTCGATCTGGTCGCCATCATTCTCAATGCCAGCCAGATCGAACATCAGATTGCCATCGCGCTCCAGTTCAAGCTGCTTGGCATACCCGCAATCCTGCTTCTGAACATGTCAGACGAGGCAGAAAAACTTGGCATCCGCATTGACATCCGCAGGATGAGCGAGTCGCTCGGCATGCCGGTCATGGCGCTTTCCGCAAAATATGGCAAGGGCTTCGCCGAAGCCCGTCAGGCCATCACCGGCATGCTGGAAATCAGCGAGCAGCGTCCGGGACTCGAAGACCTGAAAGACAAACTCGCGCAGGACGATCTCGTGGAACAGCAGATGCAGACGATCGTCAGCCACAGTGTCCAGTTTCCACGTCAGCTTCCCGAAAGTTTCACCGCGCGGATGGACAGGCTGCTTTTACACCCCTGGCTGGGCCTGCCGATTTTCTTCGGCGTGATGTTTCTGCTGTTCCAGGGCATCTTCCTGCTCGGCTCGCCGCTGCAGGATGCAGTCGAATGGCTGCTCGGCCTGATCAGCCAGCATGCGCTTGAACCTTTGATGTCAACCAGCCCTGGCTGGCTGCACGGCCTGCTGGTGGACGGCATTTACAACGGCGTGGGCACAGTTGCTTCCTTCGTGCCCATCATCGTGCTGTTCTTCCTGTTCATGGCCGTCATCGAGGACACCGGTTATCTGTCCCGCGCAGCCTTCCTCATGGATGCGCTGATGTCCAAGCTCGGACTGGATGGCCGCAGCTTCGTCATGCTGCTGATGGGCTTCGGCTGCAATGTTCCGGCGCTGATGGGCACACGGGTCATGCGCTCGCGGCCTCTTCGATTGCTGACCATGATGGTGATTCCCTTCTCGCTCTGCTCCGCGCGATTGCAAGTCTTCATCTTCATCACCGCCGCGCTGTTTTCCGCCGAACACGCACCGCTGGTGCTGTTCTCGCTTTATCTGATGAGCTTCGCCACCGCCATCCTCACCGCGCTGCTGTTCAAAAGAAAACTTGCCAGCCAAGAACCCTTCGTGCTGGAACTGCCACCCTACCGGCTGCCCACCCTCATGCAGCTCTGGCTGCGCGGCTGGCAGGAAGTACGGCACTTCCTGCATCGCGCCAGCAAATTCATCATCATCGGCGTCGTGCTGGTCTGGGCGCTTACGCACCTCCCGCCCGGCGTAGCAGAGGCCAGCCCACAAAGTTATGCCGCCACACTCGGCAACCTGTTCTCTCCCATTCTGACGCCACTGGGCATCGACACCCAGATGACCATCGCCCTGCTGTTCGGCTTCGTCGCCAAGGAAATCGTCATCGGCGCGCTCGCCGTCATCTATGGCATGGAAGGCGATGCGCTCACTCATCAAATATCAATCAGCATGGATTGGGTGCAAGCCTATTCATTCATGCTCTTCACGCTGATCTATACGCCCTGCCTCTCTACCATCGCAACATTGCGCACTGAATCGCACAGCAACCTTTATGCATGGGGAACCGTGGCCTGGTCGCTAGGATTGGCGTGGGTGGTGTCGTTTGTGTTTTATCAGTGCGCGAGGGCGCTGGGGTATTAAGGCTCGTTGGCCGGGGGTAGCCCGGCAGCTGGGCGACCGCAAAGGGCGGAGCAGTGCCTTGCGTAGCAAGGTGCGACCCCGTAGCGGGATGCGCGCTCCGTCAACGGTCGCCCCTACGCACTCCTTCGCTGCCCGATCCCCCAAGGAGCCCCTCGTGCCACGCTCCGGAGCGCCCTTTCTTGCTTCGTCAAAGAAAGGAACCAAAGAAAGATGACCCAACTGCATTGCCCTTCGGGTTCCCTTGCCAACAAAATCAAGCCGGGCGATGCGGAAACTCGCTTCGCCATAACTTTTGAGGAAGCGAAGCTCGAACATCCGCATCGCTGTTAACCGGCTTGATTCCGCTGGCTGCGGCAATGCAGACAGGGAGGAAAATCAAACCCCAAAAACCAATCCCCCCAACCCCCCTTTATCAAGGGGGGATCAACTTACCCCCTTGATAAAGGGGGTGGCGAGCAAAGCGAGCCGGGGGATTTGGGTTTTAACTCCCCCTCTGGGCTGCCTCGGTCGAGGACTTGAATTGGGGGCTTTCGGCGAGGACTGTCTGAGCTCGTAGAGCGAGTTCCGCAGCCGCCCAATTCAAGTCCTCGACCGAGGTTTACTCCGCCAAGGTTTTTGGGCGGAGCAGCACAGCGGGGCCGCCTTTCTTTGGTGACTTTCTTTGGCGGAGCAAAGAAAGTCACTAGCTGCCGGGCTGCCCCCGGCTAAACACCGTTATTGAACCAATCAAGGTTCGCGTGGGCACGCTAAGCTTTGCCCACCCTACTGCTGAGACAACCGCTTCCACGTCGCCACAACCGTATCCGGATTCAGTGATATCGACTCTATCCCCTGCCCCACCAGCCACTCGGCAAAATCGGCGTGATCGCTCGGCCCCTGGCCGCAGATGCCGATGTATTTTCCCTGCCGTTTACAAATCGCGATCACCTCGGCCAGCAGCTTCTTGACCGCCGGGTTGCGCTCGTCGAAGCTACCCGCCACCAGCGCCGAATCGCGGTCCACGCCCAATGTCAGTTGCGTTAGGTCGTTGCTGCCGATGGAGAAGCCGTCGAACAGTTTCAGGAATTCTTCCGCCAGCAGGACATTGGAAGGAATCTCGCACATCATGATGAGGCGAAGGCCATCCTTTCCGCGCTTCAGGCCATTTTCAGACAGCAGGTCGACCACGCCCTGCGCTTCTTCCAGCGTGCGCACGAAGGGGATCATTATTTCCACATTGGTCAGCCCCATCTCGTTGCGGACTTTTCTCAGCGCGCGGCATTCGAGCTCGAACGCGGGGCGGAACACTTCGGAAACATAACGCGATGCGCCGCGGAAACCGATCATGGGGTTTTCCTCTTCCGGCTCGAAACCCTTGCCCCCCTGCAAATGCGCATATTCGTTGGACTTGAAATCCGACATGCGCACGATGACCGGCTTTGGCCAGAATGAGGCAGCCAGCGTGGCAACGCCCTCGGCGAGCTTGTCGACATAAAAGGAAACCGGATCGCTATAGCCGGCAGCTTTGGCATCGATTGCCTTGCGGATGTGATCGGGCACATCGGGATAAGCCAGCGCGGCCAGCGGGTGAATGCTGATCTGGTTGTTGATGATGAACTCGATGCGCGCCAGTCCGATGCCGTGATTGGGAATCTGCGTAAATTCAAACGCACGCTCGGGATTGGCCACATTCATCATGATCTTGACTGGCAGGTCGGGCAGCGCGGCATCCTCTTCCCGCTCGCAGATGAAATCGAGTATGCCCGCATACACCTTGCCGGTGTCACCCTCGGCGCATGACACCGTAACCTCCTCGCCAGCCTTCAGTACATCCGTGGCATTGCCCGACCCCACCACGGCGGGAATGCCCAATTCGCGCGCAACAATCGCTGCATGGCAGGTACGCCCGCCGCGATTGGTGATGATGGCGGCGGAACGCTTCATCACCGGCTCCCAGTCCGGGTCGGTCATGTCGGCCACCAGCACATCGCCGGGCTGCACACGCTCCATTTCCTTCGGGCTGCCAACCACGCAGACCCGGCCCGCACCGATTTTCTGGCCGATGGCGCGGCCGGTCACTCTGACTTCACTGGTTCCCTTGAGTACGTATTTCTCCTGCAAGCCGGTAGCACGCGCCTTCACGGTCTCGGGCCGGGCCTGCACGATGAACAGCTCGCCGGTTTCTCCGTCCTTGGCCCATTCGATATCCATCGGGCGCTTGTAGTGCTGCTCGATGGTCATGGCCATTCCGGCCAACGCCAGCACATCCGCATCGGTAATGGAAAAGCGCAGGCGGTCGGATTCCGGCGTGTCGACCTGTACCGTGCCGGCTCTGCCATACACCAGTTGGATGGCCTTGCTGCCCAGCGTTTTCGAAATCAGGGCTTTTGTCGGCTTGTGCACATAGAACTCGTCCGGATTCACCGCGCCCTGCACCACCATCTCACCCAGGCCGTGGCTCGATGTGACGAACACCACATCGTGGAAACCGGACTCAGTATCCAGCGTGAAGATCACACCGGCCGCTGCCAGATCGGAACGCACCATGCGCTGGATACCGGCAGACAATGCAACCTGAGAGTGTTCAAAACCATGGTGCACCCGGTAGGCGATGGCGCGGTCGTTGTATAGCGAGGCAAAGACTTTCTTGACGTGTCTGACCACTGCATCTGCCCCGCGCACGTTGAGATAGGTTTCCTGCTGGCCCGCGAACGAGGCATCCGGCAGGTCTTCCGCCGTGGCCGATGAACGCACCGCGACGGAAACATTTCCGCCTAGGGCATCGTAGGCTGTGCGTATGCCCTGCTCCAATGTCGATGGAAGTGCCGCAGATTCAACCCAGCTGCGGATATCGCGCCCGGCCGCTTGCAACGCGGTCACATCGCCGACATCCAGCCCGGCCAGCCGCGCGTTGATTTTTTCGCGCAGCCTGTTGTGGTCCAGCATGTCCCAAAAGGCCTTCGCCGTCGTGGCAAAGCCTCCGGGCACTTTCACGCCCAGTCCGGACAGCGCACCGATCATCTCGCCCAGCGAGGCGTTCTTGCCGCCCACTTTTGGCACATCCTGCATCGACAAGGTTTCCAGCGGCGCGATATAGTCGGGTTCATGCATGGTCATGGGCATTTCTCGTGAAAGAACTGACAGTATTTTTCGTATCGGATCACACAGGCGTAACCGCTGCGGCGGTCGGCAAAAGCCTGCTTTCACAGTTTAGAGGGCTTGAATACAAAACGCTAACCATCCCTTTTATCGACACGCCGGACAAGGCCCATGCACTCGTCAGCCGCATTCGGGAAAGCCCGCGCGCGATGGTCATTTCCACCATCACCGATCAGCTTATCCGAACCGAGCTCAAACAATGTGATATTCCCGTATTCGATGTGTTCGAGGCATTCAGCGAACCCATGTCTGCCTTCCTTGGCGTGGCGCCGGCCGCCACGGCGGGGCAGACGCACGGCATGAGCAACAGCTACGACACACGCATGGATGCGGTGAATTTCGCGCTGGCCGTCGACGATGGTCTGAATCCGGAAAGACTGGGCGAAGCCGACCTGATCCTGGTAGGGGTTTCCCGTGCGGGCAAGACCCCGGTCTCGCTTTACCTTGCCTTGCAGTATGGCAGGAAGGCCGCCAATTACCCGCTGACGCCGGATGATCTGGGCGCGCCCACCCTGCCCGAAGTGCTGCTTGCGCACAAAGCCAAGCTGCGCGGCCTGACGCTTGCACCGGAGCGGCTGGCGCAAATCCGCAACGAGCGCCTGCCCGGCAGCCACTATTCCAGCCTGGAAAACTGCCGCAATGAAATCCGGGCAGCGGAAAAAATGCTGACCGCCAGCGGCGTGCCAGTCATCGAGTCCACCCGGAAATCGGTGGAGGAAATCGCAGCGCTGATAGTGCACGGAAGTTAAGCGCGCCCCATTGAGAAAATCCCCCCAACCCCCCTTTGACAAGAGGGGCTCAAATCACCCCCTTGATAAAGGGGGTCGACCGAAGGGCGGGGGGATTCAAGGGACGGGGAATTTACGCCTAGATTGCTTTTTGTCTTACCGCCTCAAACAACGCAACCGCGGCCGCCGCCGCGGCATTGAGCGACTCGACCTTGCCCGGCATGGGAATCGCCACCCTGCCTGAAGCAATCTTCAACACTCCGTCAGACAAGCCCGCACCTTCGTTGCCCACCAGAATGCCCGCCGCGCCTTTCAGATCAAGATCGAACACGCTTTTCTCCCCCTCCAGCGCCAGCGCCCAGACCGGCATACCCGCCGATTGCATCCACTCAACCAGATCAGCACGCAGCAGCATGGGCAGCACAAACTGTGCGCCCTGCCCGCCCCGCAGCGCCTTGGGCGACCATGCATCAGCGCAGCCTTTTGACAGCACCGCCAGCGTGGCGCCGGCAGCAGCCGCGCTGCGCAGCAGGCTACCCAGATTGCCGGGGTCCTGAATATCCTCCAGCAGCAGCACCAGCGGTGTGGCGTTTTTGGGAGTCTTCGCATCGATCCATGCAACCTCCGCCAGCACGCCGGTTGGCGAGTCGACCGGCGACAGCTCTGCAAACAGGGCATCGGCAATTGACACAACCTTTGCCCCCTCGCAACGCGCGGCCAGCGGCTGCCAGATTTCTTCCGCGCACGACTCCGCATGCAGCAGCGTGTGCGGCTGCCCGTCCGCATCGAGACAAGACTCGATCAGATGCTCGCCATCCAGCAGCGTCATCCGCGTCTCGCGGCGTTCGCGCGAGGAATCGGCCAGCTTCTTCAGGCGTTTGAAAACCGGGTTGCCGCGGGAAGTAATCAGGTCTTGCATGTTCCCATTTTCGCGGTTTGTGCCAAGATAACAAAATGCATATTGTCCTGATTACGCCCTACGGCGCCGAAAGCAAAAGCGGCAACTGGCATACCGCCGCGCGCTGGACGGCATTTCTTCGCGAGGCAGGTCACCAGGTTGATGTTGCAACGGTCTGGAACAATGAACCCGCCGACCTGATGATCGCCCTGCATGCCCGCCGCAGCGCGCCCAGCATCCATGCCTTCGCCGCGCGCCATCCGGACAAGCCTCTCATTGTCATGCTGACCGGCACCGACCTCTACCGCGACATCCGTCACGATGCCGACGCCCAGACCTCATTGAAACTGGCGCACCGGCTGGTGGTATTGCAGGAAAAGGGCGTCGATGAACTGGCACCCGAACTGGCGCACAAAACCCGCGTCATCTACCAGTCCGCGCCCGACATCCCCCGCCAGCCCCCAGCCGGTAACACATTCGACGTGCTGGTCATCGGCCACCTGCGCGAAGAGAAGGACCCGTTCCGCGCTGCGCTGGCCGCGGCCCTGCTCCCGGATCAATCACGCATCCGCATCACCCATCTCGGCCGCGCGCTTTCAGCGGACATGGAAGAGAAGGCAAAAGCCCTTCAGATACAGATACCCCGCTGGTACTGGCTGGGCGAAATCCCGCACAAAGATGTCATCGACCATCTTGCACGCGCGCATTTGATGATCATCAGCTCCCTCATGGAAGGCGGCGCCAATGTCATCTGCGAAGCGCTCGCCGCGTGCGTGCCCGTCATCGCCTCCGACATCCCCGGCAACATCGGCATGCTGGGCGAAGCCTATCCCGGCTACTACCCCGTGGGCGACGAGCGCGGGCTGGCGCAAGTCCTTTCCAAGGCTGAAAGCGATCCGGATTTTTACGCTGAATTGATTTGGCATTGCCGGGAGCGGCGGGTGTTGATGATGCCGGAGCGGGAGGCCAGTAGTGTCAGGCAACTAGTGATCGAATTCGAGGGCTCTAGAACTCTTCCTGAAAGAATTTAATTCAGTTTGAGCTGGTTAACTGTTAAGTCTGACTCGGACAAATACGAGCAATAGCCCGGCACACATCAGCAAAATTATTGATGGCTCTGGAACAGGTCGCACTAGCCAACTCCCCACCCCTTCATATGGATTCGAAGGAAAAATCCATGAGCCAGTTGTAAACACTTCACCAAATGACTGACCTCCAACACCTTCTCTGACAGTAACATATGGCATCTGAATGAGATCAAAGCCATTGATGCTTGCATGCTGTGACGAGAAGCCAGCAATCTCCGATAGCAACACACCAGATACTTCAACTTGGTATGAAGGCCCCATTAGTTGTACAAGTGCTAAAGCTGACTGTGCGTTGGCTTGAGTTCCGATGTGACCAAAATCACCTGGCTGGTTAATGTCCGGTATTTGTGCTTCCACAAATAGCGCAAATATTTCTTCCGGCGTTGCAAATCGAAAACCAGAATATGTCCCGCCGAACCCCAGTTGGCCAGAAACTTCATTAAATGACATGCCATCAGTAACTGATAAATCAAGCCATTCAAGGCCGGTAGATGAATCTACCGTCAATGAACCCATCCCATAAAGGGGGTCGTTCTTTGAAATAAGCACTGCACTAGCTGAACCAGCTATAAGCGATAAAAAAGCAACCATTACTATGGAGCAAAGGTTTTTAGTATTCATGATATACATGACTTCTCCTGCTATTTTTAATATTCAAACGCAAAATAAGCGATAAGAATTTTTTAATCTTTTCTGGTTTGTCTTGAGCAAACACTCATATTTATTCTTCACCCAGCGCATCTTTTGTAATGCCCACAATCTTCGCAAAAGAATCATTCTTGTCTTTTATTTGAGCAAGTAATGCAAGCCGCTTTATTTTATCCAGTGCGTCTTCAAGAAATTCATTTTCTCTTCTCACTGCTTCCAGAGTTTGGCTCTGATTTTCCCGACCCTTTACTAAAGCTTGATAAAGCACATCGATATCCGACTCTGTAAATTGTAGGGTTGCTACCGATTGTCTCTCAACCGGGTCTTTCGTAATGTTCACCTGAATACTGAAAGTAGAGGTCCAAGGTTTCACATTCTGGATATCTCTTTTATCAACCAATTCATGTGAGTCATCTGCAAACTCTTTTGTCATTGGTCCTCTATATACCTTCATTTATCCCTCCCAGGTATTGGCCCTGTCTGCATGTTTAGCAATCAAAACAACACCCCCTGCGCCAGCATCTCCCTCACTGGCGCAAAACTTCTCCGGTGCGCGGGGCACGGGCCATGCTGTTTGATGGCCTTGAGATGCGCCGCGGTGCCGTAGCCCTTGTGTCCGGCAAAGTTGTACTGCGGGTAGCTTTCATGCAGTTCGACCATGACGGCGTCGCGCGCGGTTTTGGCGAGGATGGAGGCGGCGGAGATTTCGGCGACCTTCGCATCGCCTTCGACGATGGCCTTTGAAACGTAGTCCCATTCCGGGCAGCGGTTGCCGTCCACCAGCACTTCTTCCGGCTGGACGTTCAGCCCTTCCACGGCGCGGGTCATGGCGAGCATGGTGGCCTGGAGGATGTTGAGCCGGTCGATTTCTTCCACCGTGGCGGATGCGATGTGCCAGGCCAATGCCTCGGCCTTGATGATGAAGGCCAGCCGGTCGCGGGCCTTTTCGCTGAGTTTCTTGGAATCATTCAAGCCGGCTATCGGTTTGGCCGGATCGAGGATGACGGCAGCGGCGTACACCGGCCCGGCCAAGGGGCCGCGTCCGGCTTCGTCGACGCCGCAAATGATGTTTGTCTGGCCAAGGATGAGTTGCATCCTGTCTCCCTGATATTTTTTCGATTCAACATGCTTGTCAAATCCCCCCAACCCCCCTTTATCAAGGGGGGCTCAACCCTACCCCCTTGATAAAGGGGGTGGCGCAAAGCGCCGGGGGATTTTCCGGAAACCTGGACAAGCTGTTTGCCATGCATCATATATGGAAATGGAATAAGCTGAATACATGAACAGCCCCGCCGATCTCACCGAAATTTCCCGCCACATCTGGGACAGCAAATACCGCTTCCGCCGGGAAGACGGCGTGGGCGATACCTGTATTGAAGATTCCTGGCGACGCGTGGCGCGGGCGCTGGCCGGCGTCGAAGCGCATGATCGCGAAGCCTGGGAAGCGCGCTTTTATTCTGCGCTGGAAGACTTCAAGTTCCTGCCGGGCGGCCGCATTCTGGCCGGCGCGGGCACGGGTCATCGCGTCACGCTGTTCAACTGCTTTGTCATGGGCCGCATCGACGATTCGATGGACGGCATTTTCGAGGCGCTGAAGGAAGGCGCGCTGACCATGCAGCAGGGCGGCGGCGTGGGCTATGATTTCTCGACGCTGCGGCCATCCGGCGCATCCGCCCAGAGCGTCGGCGTGACGGCATCCGGCCCGGTGTCCTTCATGCACATCTGGGATGCGATGTGCGCAACGATACTTTCCACCGGCGCGCGGCGCGGCGCGATGATGGCGACGCTGCGCTGTGACCATCCGGACATTCTCGACTTCGTGCGCGCCAAGCGTGATCCGGCCAAACTCAGGCATTTCAATCTCTCTGTGCTGGTGACGGATGCCTTCATGCAGGCGGTGAGAGATGACGCAGACTGGCCGCTGGCGTTTCCGCCTGCGCATGAACCCGGTTCGGTGGCCTATCGGACCTTGAGGGCGCGCGACCTGTGGCAGGAAATCATGCAGGCGACATATGACTACGCCGAGCCGGGCGTCTTGTTCATCGATCACATCAACACGCAGAACAATCTGCGGTACGCGGAAAATCTGGCCGCCACCAACCCCTGCGGCGAGATTCCGCTGCCGCATTACGGCGCCTGCAATCTGGGCTCGATCAACCTGACGCGCTTCGTGCGCAATCCCTTCACGCAAGCGGCAGGGTTTGATTTTGCTGCGCTGGAAAACACGGTGCCGGTGGCCGTGCGCATGATGGACAACGTCTGCGACGCTTCGCGCTTTCCCCTCGAAAAACAGGCACGGGCGGTGCATGCCACCCGGCGGTTGGGACTCGGCCTGACCGGGCTGGGCGATGCGCTGATCATGCTGGGCATCCGTTACGACAGTGAGGCGGCTCTGCAAACTGCGTCCGGCATCATGCAGCGCATTTGCGAAACGACTTATCGCGCGTCCATCGAACTGGCGCGTGAGAAAGGCGCTTTTCCGGTTCTCGTCCGGAACAAACACATCGAGAGTGTTTTCATCCGCCATCTGCCGGAAGACATCCGCAACGGCATTCTCAAGGACGGCATCCGCAATTCCCACCTGACCGCCATCGCCCCCACCGGCACGATCAGCCTGCTGGCCAACAATGTCTCCAGCGGGTTGGAGCCGGTTTTCCAGTACGACTACCGGCGCCGGATCATTGAGGCGGACGGGACACCAAGGGAATATCCCGTGACGGATTACGCCTACGTGCAGTTCAGGAAATGGCATGGACACGATGCACCGTTGCCTGACGCCTTCGTGACGGCCGGGGGAATTTCGCCCTATCGCCATCTGGACATGCAGGCCGCGTTGCAGCCGTGGGTGGACAACGCGATTTCGAAAACCATCAATGTGCCGGCGGATTATCCGTTTGCCGATTTCAAGTCTCTGTATGAATACGCGTTTGAAAAAGGGCTGAAGGGATGCACGACGTTCCGGCCGAATCCGGTGACGGGGCAGATTTTGCTGGAAGCCGCAGAAGCCAATTCGCTTTGCTGTTCGGTGGAGCGGGAGGCGGATTAGGATAAATCCCCCCAACCCCCCTTTATCAAGGGGGGCTCAGATTCACCCCCTTGATAAAGGGGTGGCGAACTTGCGAGCCGGGGGATTCAGGAAATGGCGGCTTACGAACCGATGGACTCGAAGCTCTTACTCCAGAAACGGCATCAAGGCTTCCGCGATACGCTCGCTGGCGTTGCAGCGCAGGGTTTCATGCAACCGCCTGAATTCGGCCGCCAGTTCGGCGCACTTTTCCGGCGAGTCGAGCCAGTCCAGTGTTGCCTGCGCAATTTTTTCCGGCGTGGCGTTTTCCTGCAGCAGTTCGGGCACCACAAAACGTTTGAGCAGAATATTCGGCAGCCCAACCCAGGGCAGATAAAGTTTGCCCTTTGCCAGCCAGTAAGTGATGGCGGGCACGCGATAGGTAATGACCATGGGTTTTTTCAGCAGCGCGGCTTCCAGCGTAGCGGTGCCCGAGGCCAGCAGCACCACATCCGCCGCGGTCATGGCTTCGTGGGAGTGACCGTCCAGCACCTGAACCGGCAGGGAAGAAGACTGCGCCATGGACTGCAAAACGGATTTCAGTGAAGCGGTTGCGGCAGGCATGACGAAACGAGCTGATGGTTTGGCCTGCAAAATGATTTTTGCCGCCTGTAGCAGGATGGGCGCCAGACGTTTGACTTCGCCCTGACGTGAGCCCGGCAGTAGGGCAATGACCGGCCCGGACGATTCGAGCTTGAGTTTCGTGCGCGCCCCGGCAACATCGGGTTCCAGCGGCAGACGGTCGGCCAGCGGGTGGCCGACATAGGTGACGGGAATGCCGGCCTTCTCGTAGATTTCCGCTTCGAAGGGAAACACCACCAGCATGTGCGACACCGCCTTCCTGATGCGGTGGATGCGCTCGCCGCGCCAGGCCCAGATCGAGGGGCTGACAAAATGCACGGCAGGAATGCCCACGGCTTTCAGCCGTTCTTCGACACCAAAATTGAAATCCGGCGCGTCGATGCCGACAAATACTTTCGGATGATTCCGCAGAAAATGCCCAACAACATCGCGTCTTAATTTGAGCAGTCCGGGCAAATGACGCAGCACTTCGACATAGCCGTTGACCGATAGTCTCTCGCTGGATGCCAGCGCCCGAGTACCTGCCGCGATCATTTTGGGTCCGGCGATGCCTTCGAACTGGAGATCAGGTTGCCTGGACTTGAGCGCCTCGATCAACTCGGCGCCCAGAAGATCGCCGGAGGCTTCGCCAGCAATCAGTCCAACGGTATGGCTCACCTGATGATGCCGCGCTCGGCCTTGCGCAGGAATGCCGTCAACTGGGCAACTTCTGGCGCGGTTTCGGCATCCAGTTTTTCAAGCGCTTCCTGTAGCGTCAGGCTTTCGCGATACAGCGTCTTGTAGGCGCGCTTGAGCGTGGCCAGTGTCTCGGCTGAAAACCCGCGCCGCTTCAGGCCTTCCGAATTCAGGCCATGCGGCTGTGCCGGTGCGCCGGATGCCATGACATAAGGCGGAATATCCTTGAACACGATGGTGCCGCCGCCGGTAATGACGTGCGCGCCAATCTTGCAGAACTGATGCACCGCTGTCAGCCCGCCGAGGATGGCGTAGTCGCCGATTTCGACATGGCCGGCAAGCGTCGCATTGTTGGCAAGTACGGTATGATTCCCAACCTCGCAATCGTGTGCGATATGCACATACGCCATCACCCAGTTCTGGTTGCCAACACGGGTGACGCCTTTATCCTGTGCCGTGCCAGTATTGAAGGTGCAGAACTCACGGATGGTGTTGTCATCGCCAATCTCCAGCCGGGTAGGCTCGCCAGCATATTTCTTGTCCTGCGGCTGTTCGCCCAGCGACACGAACTGGAAGATGCGATTGCGCTTGCCGATGCGTGTATGGCCGGTGATGACGGCATGCGCGCCGATGGTCGTGCCTTCGCCGATTTCCACATGCGGCCCAATCACTGCATATGGGCCGATCTCGACGCTTGCATCAATTTTTGCGCCGGCTTCAATGATCGCAGTGGAGTGAATGTGCGACATATCACATGTTCCTGAGCGCGGCCATCATTTCAGCCTCGGCGGCAATCTCGCCATTCACCTCGGCACACGTGGAATATTTCCAGATGCCGCGCATGTTGCGTAGGATCTCGGCTTTCAGGATCAACTGGTCACCCGGCATCACGGGCTTCTTGAAGCGCGCGCCGTCGATGCCGGCGAAATACACCACCGAGTCCTCGTCCGGCACCTTGCTCTCTGTCACATAAGACAGGATCGCAGCCGCCTGAGCGAGTGCTTCCAGAATCAGAACGCCCGGCATGACAGGATGATGCGGGAAATGCCCGGGAAAATGCGGTTCATTCATGGTCACGTTTTTCAATGCCACGATGCTCTTGCCCGGCTCGCATTCCAGCACCCGGTCCACCAGCAAAAACGGGTAACGATGCGGCAGGTGCCGCATGATGTCTTGTATGTCCATGGTTTTCATTTGTCTTTCCCTTCGATTTCCGCAATCCGTTTTTCCAGTTCCTTGATGCGCGCGACCAGCTTGTCCAGGTTGCGCATGTGCACCGCGTTCTTCAGCCATTCTCCATGTTCGGAAAACGGCAGCGCGGAAGTATATGTTCCGGGCTTGCTCAAGGATTTTGTTATGAGAGTATTGGTTGAGATTCGCACACCATCGGCAATCTCGATGTGACCGTGAATCATCGCCGCGCCGCCGATCATGCAATGCCTGCCGATTTTTGCGCTGCCGGCAATGCCGGTGCATCCGGCGATGGCGGTATGCGCGCCAATGCGGACGTTGTGCGCGACCTGGATCTGGTTGTCCAGTTTGACACCTTCCTCGATCACGGTGTCGTCCAGCGCACCCCGATCGATGGTCGTGCAGGCGCCGACTTCGACATCATCCTCAAGTATCGCGCGTCCTGTCTGTGGAATTTTTACCCAGCGGCCTTTTTCATTTGCCAGCCCGAAACCATCGGAGCCGATCACACAACCGCTGTGGAGAATCACGCGGTTGCCTACGACGCAGCCGTGATACACCGACACATTGGCATACAGCAGGCAGTCATCGCCGATTCGCACGCCATCGCCAATCGAGCAGTTGGGGCCGATAACTGTGCGTTCACCAATTATTGCGTCCTTGCCAATGACCGCGCCCGGTCCAACCGAAGCATTGCCCGCAACGTTTGCATTCTCATGAACCACCGCGGCAGGATGAATGCCCGGCGCGGATTGAGGCAGAGGGTTGAACAGCGTGGAAACGCGGGCAAAATACAAATACGGGTTGGGCGTAATGATGCGTGGGCGCTTAGTCAGGTCCCTCCCCTCGGGTGGCAGGATCAGCGCGCCTGCCTGAGTAGTCTCGATCTGCTTGAGGTATTTTGACTGTGAGACAAATGCAATTTCGTGCGGCCCCGCGCGTTCGATGGGTGCCACGCGGGAAATCTTTACCCCATCATCGTCGACAAGCTCTCCGTCAAAACGGGCTACGATGTCAGAGAGGGCAAATGTCCCTGCCACGAAACTGTTATCGCTCGCCCAGTTCCTTCATCACACGGTCGGTGATGTCGATCTTGGGATTGAAATAGACTGCCTGTTCAACTATCAGGTCAAACTTTTCGGTTTTGGCGATTTCGAGGATGGCCTTGCGCGCCTTTTCCTGGATGGCACCCAGCTCTTCGTTGCGACGCAGGTTCAGGTCTTCACGAAATTCGCGGCTTTGCCGCTGGAATTCGCGATTGAGATTGGCGAGATCGCGCTCCTTGTTCTTGCGCTCGGTCTCCGACATGGTAACACCCTCCCTGTCGAGCTGTGCCTGAAGGTCTCTGGCCTGCTTGGCCATTTTCTGCAGCTCCTGTTCGCGCGGCGAAAACTCCTTTTCCAGTTTCTTCTGCGCCTTGACGGAAAGCGGCGCCTCGCGCAGCAGCCTTTCCGTATTCACAAAGCCGATTTTTTCCGCATGAACAGCCCCTGCAGCTAGCGCGCCGAGAGATAAAACCGCGATCGACAGGGTGTGTTTCATTAAGGACTCCATTTGCTTCGTATTAGAACGTACTGCCCAGGTTGAACTGGAAGACCTGTGTCTTATCCGTATCTTTCTTGTTTAGTGGATAAGCCAGACTGAAACGCAGCGGACCAAGAGGTGAGTTCCAGGCCACGCCCAGCCCGGCCGAGAATCGCATGTCGTCGAAGCTGAAGGTATTTGAACCATATAGTGCATTGCCCTCGCCGAACACGCCACCGGCATCGAGGAAAGTCGAGAGGCGAACCGAGTTGTCCTTCATGCCGGGCATGGGGAACAGCAATTCCACATTACCGACCAGCTTGGTGTCGCCACCCAGGGTTACAACCTCGTTGGTTACCGTATCCAGATCTTTGGGGCCGATGGTGCCGGACTCGAAGCCGCGAACCGAGCTTACACCACCAGTAAAGAAATTGCGGAAGAAAGGCAGGGGCTTGCCGCCAATACCCGCTGCATACCCTGCTTCACCATTGATCATGAGGGTAAAGTCCTTTGTCAACGGGAAATACTGTTGATGCTGGAGCGACAGCTTGTAATACTGCAAGTCTCCGGGGGGGGCACCAAATTCCACAGCCGCACGCTGCATCAGACCCTTGGTCGGGAACAGGAAGTTGTCTCGCGTATCGCGCGCAATCGAGGTGTCAAGGCGCAGGGTGTTGACTGTCGCCTCATTGCCGCTGCCGAATCTCGTTACAAAATTCTTGTACTGAATCGGGCTGTTGGCGGTTGTTCCAATAGCCAATTGTTCAATACCCGCGCCAAAATATATGCTGTCCTTTTCGCTGATGGGCAGGCCCAGACGCGCACCCAGCCCCGTGGTAGAAGACTCATATTCGCCGACACCGTCAAGCGAGGTGGCATCCACATCGCGGCGATACAGGTCATAGCCCAGGCTGACCCCATCCAGCGTGTAGTAGGGATTGGTAAACGACAGAGAGTAAACCGTGTTCACGCTGCCGCTGTTGATCTGAACAGCCAGGCGGTTGCCGGTGCCGAACACGTTGCTCTGGTTGACTGACCCGGACAGCACCAGGCCCTCGGATGAAGAGAAGCCCGCGCCCAACAGAATATTGCCGGTCGCCTTTTCCGCCACGCTGATATTGACGTCCACTTGATCCGTGGCACCAGGCACGGCAGGTGTTTCAACATTGACCTCGTTGAAGAAGCCAAGGCGGTTCAACCGGTCGCGGGAGAGATTGATTTTCTCGGCGTTGTACCAGCCGCCTTCCATTTGCCTGACTTCGCGGCGAACGACCTCATCGCGCGTCTTGCTGTTACCCGCAACATTGACGCGATTGATGTACACGCGCCGGCCCGGATCGACAAACAGGGTAAAGGCCACCTGATGCTTTTCCTTGTCGAGCTCCGGCACGGCATTGACATTGGCGAAGGCATAGCCTTCATTGCCCAGGCGGTCACTGATCTTGCGTGAGGATTCGGTCAGTTTCTCGCGGGAAAACACTTCTCCCGGCTTCACCATGATCAGTTTTTTCAGTTCCTGTTCCGGCACCAGCATCTGACCGGCAAGCTTGACATCGGAAACCGTGTACTTCGGACCTTCCGTCATGTTGACGGTAATATAAATATCCTTCTTGTCGGGGCTGATCGAAACTTGGGTGGAATCGATATTGAACTCGAGGTAGCCCTGATTCAGGTAATGGGAACGCAGGGTTTCCAGGTCGCCGGACAGCTTGGTTTTGGAATACTGATCGTCTTTGGTATACCAGGACAGCCAGCCCGGCGTGGATGAGTTGAACAGCTTGAGCAGTTTCTTTTCGGCAAACGCTTTATTACCGATAAGGTTGATCTGCCTGATTTTGGCAGCTTCGCCTTCCACCACGTCAAACTGAAGCGCGACCCGGTTCCGCTCAAGCGGGGTGACCGTTGTAACCACCTGCACGGAATACCGTCCTAGATTGAAATACTGGCGCTTGAGCTCCTGTTCGGCCCGATCCAGCAAGCTCTTGTCGAACACCCTGCCCTCGGCCAGGCCGGTTTGCTTGAGCCCGGTCTTAAGGTCTTCTTCGGAAAACTCCTTCATGCCGGAGAGCGTCAGCTTGGAAATTGACGGCCGTTCCTCGACTGCCACAATCAGCACGTCGCCCTGTGCCTCCAACTTCACATCCTTGAAAAAGCCTGTGGCGAACAAGGCCTTGATGGCGGCGGCGGCCCGGTCGTCATTCAGCGTTTCGCCAACCTTGACCGGCAGGTAACTGAAGACCGTACCGGCTTCCGTGCGCTGCAGACCTTCAACCCGGATGTCGCGAATGACAAACGGCTCGATTGAAAAAGCCGGGCTAGCCAGAGCCGCCAGGACAAGCGAAGTTAAGATGCGTTTTTTCATTCTTTTGTATTCACCGGGTTAGAACGCGAAGAATGTCGTTATACAAAGCCATGAATATCAGGGTTCCCAGCATGGCCATGCCAATGCGCGCGCCGATATCCAAAACCTTTTCAGAAACGGGCCTGCCCCGAAAAACCTCGAAAATATAATACATTAGATGGCCGCCATCCAGTAAGGGAATTGGCAGAAGATTAATGACGCCCAGTCCAATGCTGATGACGGCCAGAAACCCCAGAAAACTCATCCAGCCCTGCTGGGCTGTTTGCCCCGCGTAATCCGCGATCGATATTGGGCCGGACAGATTGCGCCAGGACACCTGGCCAATCACCATGCGTCCCAGCATTTTCAGGCTGAACACCGTGGTGTCCCAGGTTTTGATCATCGCCTGTCCCAGCGCGACTAAGGGTCCATAGCGCTGTTCGGTTCGCAGGGCTTCAAATAGCGCCGGGTCAACTTTTGGCCCCGCGCCCACCCGGCCAATCTCGGCACCCTTGTCACTTGCCCGGGCAGGCGTCATGCGAATCGACCGCCGGATCTGGCTGGATTCAACCGCCACTTCGATTTCCTTGCCAGGGAAAGCCCGCACCTGCTTCGAAAAATCCTGCCAGGTTCGAATCGCTTGCCCATTGACCGTCTGAATCCTGTCGCCTGGCTTCAGTCCGCTTTTCTCCGCAACACCGCCAGGCTCCAGGCGCCCGACAACCGGCGCCAGATCGGGCGTGTAAGGAACAATGCCAAGCGTTCGGGCACTGTCTTCCATATCTCCGGTGTCAACCTGACTGAAATCAAGTTCAAGCTGCTCGCCATTAATCAAGGCGATCGCGGGCCTGGTCTTGTTGACAGCCGATTCCAGCAGCGCCATCTGTAAATCGGCAAAGGTCTCAACGCGCCGCCCATTAACGCTGACGATCTCATCGCCATTGCGAAGGCCCGCCAGTGCCGCGGGTGTCTGCTGATCAGGTTCTCCCACAATCGGCTTGAGCGCCGGAACGCCGTGGATGAACAAGACCCAGAAGACAACTACCGCCAACAGGAAATTCGCCAGCGGGCCGGCAACCACGATGGCCATGCGCCGCCACACTGTTGCCCGGTTAAAAGCACGATGCGCTTCTTCCCTGGCGACAGTGCCTTCACGCTCGTCCAGCATTTTCACGTAGCCGCCCAGTGGCAGCGCGCTGACAACCCATTCTGTCTGATCCTGCCCCATACGGCGGCTGAACAGCGGCTTGCCAAAGCCGACAGAGAACTTCAACACCTTGACGCCAGAAAGCCGCGCGGCGAGATAGTGGCCGTATTCATGCACCACCACCAGAATGCCGATCATGACCAGGAAAGACAGGATGGTCGTCAACAACGTCATGCGACTTCCCTGGCAAGCAGGTATTCCCGGGCCAGTGTCCGGGCACGATGATCGGCGTCCAGTAAATCTTCGAGTGTGAGCGGACTTGCGTCAGGCAAGCGTTCAAGCGCGTGGCTAATGGCACCTGGAATATCGCCAAAGCCGCATTTGCCGTCCAGAAAAGCATCGACGGCGACTTCGTTGGCCGCATTCAATACAGCAGGCGCAAACCCGCCTGTCCGCAAGGCATCAAAAGCCAGCTGCAGGCAGGGAAAACGCTTGTAGTCCGGCTGCTCGAACTGGAGGCTGCTGCCCAGCAAATCCAGGGGGGATACGCCTGCTTCAATCCTCTCTGGAAATCCCAGCGCAAAGGCAATCGGCGTGCGCATGTCCGGCGTTCCAAGCTGTGCCATCACCGAGCCATCACGGTATTCCACCATGGAATGGATGATGCTTTGCGGATGCACCAGCACGCGGATCTGATCAGCTTGTGCGTTGAACAGCCAGCGGGCTTCGATCACTTCCAGCCCCTTGTTCATCATGCTGGCCGAATCCACTGAAATCTTCCGGCCCATTACCCAGTTGGGATGCGCCACCGCCTGCTCGGGCGTGACACCGGCCATCTGTTCCAGGCTCCAGGTGCGAAAAGGTCCGCCCGATGCTGTCAGCCAGATCGTGTTCACGCCGGCCTTGGCCAGATCGCCGTCAAAGCCCATGGGCAGCGACTGGTAAATGGCGCTGTGCTCGGAATCGATGGGCAGCAGCGCCGCGCCGCTTTCATGAATTGCGTCCATGAAAAGCTGGCCGGAAACAACCAGCGTCTCCTTGTTGGCAAGCAGGATGCGCTTGCCGGCTTTTGCCGCCGCAAGCGTTGCGGGCAGACCGGCAGCGCCGACAATGGCCGCCATCAGCGTCGTCACTTCAGGCGCGGTGGCAACGTCGACCAGCGCCTGACGTCCCGCAAGCACTTCCGTGCCGCACTTCGCGGCAGCCAGTTTCTGGCGAAGTTCGTCGGCGGCGGCTTGCTCTGTCATCACCGCGTATCGCGGACGGAATTGCAGACACTGCTGAAAAAGTTTCTCGGTCTGGGTGGCCCCGGTCAACGCGAAAATGCTGAAGCGCCCGGTGTGGCGCGCAACGACATCCAGCGTATTAACGCCGATGGTGCCGGTAGCGCCGAGGATGGTCAGAACCTGCGCATTCATCAGCCGCGCCTCAAACCCAGGAAACAAAATGAAGAATGCCGGCTGCAATCGGCAAGGCAGCGGTCAGGGCATCAATCCTGTCCAGCACGCCACCGTGTCCGGGCAATATCGTGCCGCTGTCCTTTACGCCTGCCAGACGTTTCATCCAGGATTCAAACAAATCCCCAAGGATGGAGAAATACAGCAGCGCGGCCGCCAGCGCCAGCGCGCCAGCAATCCGCAAACCGACTATGGCGGCGCTGATGGCGGAGGCGTACAGTACCAGCGCGATGCCAGCACCCGCCACGCCTTCCCAGGATTTTCCGGGGCTGATGCCAGGCGCCAGCTTGCGCCGGCCAAAACGACGACCCGCATAATAAGCCGCCGAATCGGCAATCCAGACCAGGGCCATCACGCCTAGCAGCAGCCAGGGGCTGCGCTCGCGAAATGCCACGATGGCTGCCCAGGTAGGCAAAATGACCAGCGCTCCAGTGAGCGCGCGAACAAAATAAGTTTCGCCCCGCCAGCGGTTTGCAAGCCAAAGCGGCGCGACCAATACCCAGAACACAGCGGACATCGCCCACAAGAGCAGCATGGCATGCGAAGGGGATGGCAGGAAATACACCACCATTGCGATGACTGCCATG
Organism: Thiobacillus sp.; assembly: GCA_018263115.1. Lineage (GTDB taxonomy): Bacteria > Pseudomonadota > Gammaproteobacteria > Burkholderiales > Thiobacillaceae > UBA6918. Next base: position 46,471 of record JADFDC010000004.1, on the reverse strand, counting down.
CCCGCGCCATACAAGCCTGGCAAAGCTTGGGGAAAGGCTGAAATCTTCGCCCATTCATACCCTGCCATGCCTGCAACCAGCGCGATCAGGATCGCCCATAAGAGGGTGGGCAGGAAAAACAGGGCGGGAACAAAAACGGCCAGCATCACAATGCCGGTAATCACCCTGTTCATGTTTTGCTTGCCGCTTCGGTCACTTGTTCGCTGGTACGGCCAAAACGGCGTTCACGCTTCTGGTAGGAATCTATTGCCGCATCCAGCGCCACCGCATCAAAATCCGGCCACAGCGTGTCGGTGAAATAGAGTTCGGTGTATGCCAACTGCCAAAGCAGGAAATTGCTGATGCGTTTCTCGCCACCCGTGCGGATAAACAAGTCGGGTTCTGGCGCATCAGACAGACACAGGCCCTGTGCAATATCCGCTTCGGTGATGGGACCGTTTCTGTCAGGATCGGTTATCAGCCGATTGATTGCCTGCAGAATGTCCCAGCGTCCACCGTAATTCGCCGCGATATTGAGGCTGAGACGGGTGTTGTTTCCGGTCAGCGCTTCGCCGTCGGCAATCAGCTTGTTAAGTCGTGGGCCAAACCTGGCCAGATCACCGACAATGCGCAAGCGCACGCCATTCTTGTGCAGCTTGTCGACCTCGCGCTCGAGCGCCAGCACGAACAGCTCCATGAGCTTGGTCACTTCATCTTCCGGACGTCGCCAGTTTTCCGAGCTGAATGCAAACAGTGTCAGTTGCTCCACCCCGCGCTCGATACAGGCCTTGACGACCTCCCTGACCGTGTCCACGCCCCGCTTGTGTCCTGCCACGCGTGGCATGAAACGTTGCTTGGCCCACCGCCCGTTTCCATCCATGATGATGGCAATGTGGCGAGGTACCTGACGCACCTCGGGAATATCTGTGGTGGAGCTTTTGAATATCATGGCCCGTGGCCATCCAGTGAGATTTGACGTCAGATCAAACCGCCATCAAGTCGGCTTCTTTCGCCTGCAACAACTTGTCGATTTCAGATATGAACTTGTCGGTCAGCTTCTGCACGTCATCCTGCGCGCGGCGTTCATCGTCTTCGCTGGCTGTCTTGTTCTTGACCATGTCCTTTAGCGCCGTGTTGGCGTCGCGGCGCACGTTGCGCACCGCCACGCGGGCGCTCTCACCTTCACCTTTCACGACCTTGATCAGATCGCGGCGACGCTCTTCCGTCAGCGCGGGCATGGGCACACGGATAATCTCGCCCTGCGTGGCCGGGTTCAAACCCAGATCCGAATCGCGAATGGCTTTTTCCACCTTGCCCACCATGTTCTTTTCCCACGGCTGCACGCCGATGGTACGCGAATCTATAAGCGTGACATTGGCCACTTGCGGAACCGCGGTCATGCTGCCGTAGTAATCGACCATGACGTGATCAAGTATGCCGGTATGCGCGCGGCCGGTTCGCACTTTGCCCAGATCGGCTTTCAGCGCCTCGATGGTCTTCTGCATTTTCTGCTCGGCGGACTTTTTCACGTCCGCGATGGTCTGGTCAGCCATGATTTTGTCTCCTTAATTCAGCGTCACGCGTGTGCCTTCATTCTCGCCCATCACCACGCGCCTCAACGCGCCGGGCTTGAAAATGCTGAACACCGCCAGCGGCAGGCCCTGTTCGCGGCAGAGTGCAAAGGCCGCCAGATCCAGCACACCCAGGTTTTTGGCGATGGCCTCGTCAAAACTCAGCCGCTCGTAACGGATGGCGGATGCGTCTTTCTTGGGATCGGCGGTATACACCCCATCCACCTTGGTCGCCTTGAGCATGAGTTCGGCGCCGATTTCTGCACCGCGCAAAGCAGCTGCCGTATCGGTGGTAAAAAATGGATTGCCAGTGCCGCCGCCGAAAATCACCACCTGGCCGTTCTGCAAATGGCGCAAGGCAATCTCGCGCTCGAATGCTTCGCCGACGTGGGCAATACTGACTGCCGTCATTACCGTGGCTGACACACCCGTGGTCTGCAAAGCATCCTTCAAGGCCAGTGCGTTCATCACCGTGGCCAGCATTCCCATGCTGTCCGCCGTGGCTCGATCCATGCCGCCCAGCGCGCCGGTGGCGCCGCGAAACAGATTGCCGCCACCAACCACGATACCCACCTGCACACCCAGCTCTGTCACTTCCCTGATCTGGACAACAATGCCGCGCAGGGTATCGGCATGGTAGCCAAAGGCTTCCGGCCCCATCAGAGCCTCGCCCGACAGCTTGAGCAGAATGCGTCTGTAAACCGGGGCCGGCATGTCAGGCTTTGCCTGCCTGCGCCATCACCTCGGCGACGAAGTCATCCTTCTTCTTCTCGATGCCCTCGCCCACGATATACAGGGTAAAGCTTGCAACCGACGCACCTTTGGATTTCAACAACTGCTCGATGGTCTGTTTGTCGTCCTTGACGAAAGGCTGGCCCAGCAGCGTCACTTCCTTCAGATATTTGGCGACGGAGCCCTCGACCATCTTGGCGACGATGTCTGCAGGCTTGCCTGATTCGGCGGCCTTCTGCGCAGCAACAGAACGCTCTTTTTCAATAAGTTCAGCAGGTACGTTTTCCCTGGACAGCGAAACCGGCTTGCTGGCCGCGATATGCATGGCAATGTCCTTGGCCAGCGATTCATCGCCGCCCACCACATCCACCAGGACGCCTATCCTGGAACCTCCATGCACGTAACTGGCCAGACGGCCCTGTGCCGGGGTGCGCACAAAACGGCGCAGGCTCATGTTCTCACCGATCTTGCCGACCAGCTGGGTGCGCACTTCCTCGACCGTCTTGCCGCCCATATCCATTGCGGACAATGCAGCGACGTCAGCCGGATTGCTTTTGGCAACCATTTCCGCCAGCGATTTGGTGAAGGCCAGAAAATCATCGTTCTTGGCCACGAAATCGGTTTCGCAGTTCACTTCGATCATGGCGCCCATCTTCGCATCGGGGCTGATGTAAATACCGACCACGCCTTCGGCGGCGATACGGCCCGCGGCTTTGGTCGCCTTGCTGCCGAACTTCACGCGCAGGAGTTCTTCGGCCTTATCCATGTCACCGCCCGCTTCGGACAACGCTTTCTTGCAATCCATCATCGGGGCGTCGGTCCGGTCACGCAGATCCTTCACCATGCTTGCGGTAATTTCCGCCATTTGCTGCTCCTTAATACTTTTCCAGATCAAATATGAAAAGAGGGGCCACCGCCCCTCTTGTGTCATTCAGGGACAATCAGGCCGCACTGGCCTCGCCGCTGTCCTCTTCAACGAACTCTTCCTCGCCGCCTACCATTTCCTGGATGACCTGCGCACGACCTTCCAGCACCGCATCGGCGATCCCGCGGGCATACAGACGGATGGCACGGCTGGAGTCATCATTGCCGGGAATGACGTAATCCACACCTTCAGGGCTGTTGTTGGTATCCACCACGCCAATCACCGGCACGCCAAGTTTCCTGGCTTCGGTAATCGCGCCTTTTTGATAGCCGACATCGATGACAAAAATCGCATCGGGCAGCACGTTCATTTCACGAATGCCACCCAGGCTGCGGTTGAGTTTTTCAACTTCGCGCGTTTGCAGCAGGGTTTCCTTCTTGGACAGCTTGCCCGCTTCGCTCAGGGCGGCTTCCATGTCGTTCAAGCGCTTGACCGACTGCTTCACGGTCTTGAAGTTGGTCAGCATGCCGCCCAGCCAGCGGTGGTTGACGAAAGGCATGCCGGCACGCGCAGCTTCTTCGCCCACGATCTCGCGCGCCTGGCGCTTGGTGCCCACAAACAGGATGGTGCCCTTGTTGGAAGCCAGCTGGCGTACGAACTTGAGCGCGTCCTCGAACATGGGCAGCGACTTCTCAAGGTTGACGATGTGAATCTTGTTGCGATGGCCGAAAATGAACGGGGCCATCTTGGGGTTCCAGTAACGGGTCTGGTGACCAAAATGAACACCAGCCTCCAGCATTTGACGCATGGTCACGGACATACTATTTCCTTTCAAAGGTTGAGCCTCCACCCGCCTGGCGCCGACCTTCCAGTCAGCGCACCCTTGGTTTCATGTTTTCCGCTAAGGAATAACATTGAAGCGGGTGTGTGAATTTTCCCGGGACCACCCCGGGAAGACCGCTATTTTAATTTGATTAAGTACTTATTTTCAAGGGAAAATGCAGTTTTAGTGAATTCCCCTGACAATGTCCGTCACTCTCAAAACCCCCGAAGAAATCGAAAAAATGCGCGTGGCGGGACGTTTGGCCTCGGAGGTGCTGGATTACATCACGCCTTATGTCAAACCAGGTGTCACTACGGGCGAGCTGGACAGGCTGTGTCACGACTACATGGTGAACGTTCAGGGTACGATTCCCGCGCCGTTGAATTACACACCGCCGGGGCATGTTCCCTATCCCAAGTCGATCTGTACCTCGGTCAATCATCAGGTGTGCCACGGGGTGCCGGGCGACAAGGTGCTGAAGAATGGCGATGTCGTCAATCTGGACATCACGGTCATCAAGGATGGCTGGCATGGCGACACCAGCCGCATGTTCATGGTGGGCGAAGTGTCGATCCAGGCCAGGCGGCTGATCCAGATCACCTACGAATCCATGTGGGTGGGCATTGCCCAGGTCAAGCCTGGCGCGACACTGGGTGACATCGGCCATGCCATCCAGAAGCACGCCGAAGGCCATGGCTACAGCGTGGTGCGCGAATTCTGCGGTCATGGCATCGGCAACAAGTTTCACGAAGACCCGCAGGTACTGCATTACGGCAAGCCTGCGACAGGCATGAAACTGCAAGCAGGCATGACGTTTACCATCGAGCCAATGATCAACGCCGGCAAGAAAGACATTCGCCAGTTGGGTGATGGCTGGACCATCGTGACCAAGGATCATAGTTTGTCGGCACAGTGGGAACATACGGTACTGGTAACCGAATCCGGTTTTGAGGTACTGACCGTTTCCGCCGGCACGCCCGCCGCGCCGGCGCTTATCCCGCAAGCCGCCTGACATGCAGGCGGCGGAGCTGGCCGCCCTGCGCGAGCGGCTCAAACAGGGCCGCGCGGACCTGGCAGCGGCTTTCCAGTCCCGCCCTCATCCCCAGCACTATCTTAAGCAGCATGCAAAGCTCGTCGATTCGGTTTTGTGCACGCTTTGCAATACCCTGCTCCCGCCGGACACCAGCCTGGCGGCAGTAGGCGGCTACGGCAGGGGCGAGCTGTTTCCGGCATCGGATGTAGATGTGCTGGTGCTGATTCCGAATACGCCGGACGAAGCATTGAAAACACGGCTGGAGACCTGGGTGCAGGCCTGCTGGGATGCCGGTCTCGAAATCGGTCACAGTATCCGCACCGCCGGGGAATGCGCGGATGAAGCCGGCAAGGACATCACCACCGAAACCGCCTTGCTGGAAGCGCGACAGGTCTGGGGAAACACAGTCCTGTTCAATCGGTTCAGGCAGTTGTTTTCGGTGCGCTTCAACTCGCGGCGGTTTGTCGAAGGCAAACTACTGGAACAGAAGAACCGCCACAACCGTTTTGAAGACAGCGCCTATAAATTGGAACCCAATTTGAAGGACAGCCCCGGCGGCCTGCGCGATCTGCACATGATCCACTGGCTGAGTCTGGCTGCCAATGCGGGCGGCAACTGGCAAGCGCTATCCAGGTCAGGCATTCTGCCACGCACCGAAGCAATGCGATTGTCCCGGGTTCAGGGCGTTCTTGACCTCTTGCGCATTCATCTCCACCTGCTGGCGCGACGGCGCGAAGATCGCCTTGCCTACGATTACCAAACCCAGTTGGCGGAATCACTGGGTATCGCCGCTTCCACACACCGCAGGGCCAGCGAGCTGCTGATGCAGCGCTACTACCGTGCCGCCAAACAGGTTCAACTGGCCAATGAAATGCTGATTCCGGCATTGCGGGCGCGAGTAGTCAATGAGCCCGTCGAAGATCGCGTACTGGATAACGAATTTGTTCTGCGTGGCAACACACTGGCGTTTCGCAATTCGGAATTGTTCGAACTGGATGCCGGCGCTCTGTTCCGTGCATTCCTGATCGCCATGCGCCACTCCATCCCGGCCTTTTCACCCGACCTGATCAGCGCGATCTGGCGGGCCCGACTGAAAGTGAATGCTGCATTCCGCGCCAATCCTGAAAACCGGGCTGCGTTTCTGGCAATCCTGCGCGAGCCGCATGGCGTGACCTGGGCGCTGAAAGCCATGACGCGATATGGCATTCTCGGCCGTTATCTGCCGGCGTTTGGCCGGATTTCCGGCCAGATGCAACATGACGGATTTCACATTTATACCGTCGACGAGCACACACTGGCCGTGTTGCGGAATGTCCGGCGATTCACTGTAGCGGAATTCGCCCATGAATATCCGCTGGCCTCAAGATTGATTTCCGGGTTCGACAAACCCGAGCTTCTCGTCCTGGCTGCCCTGTTCCATGACATTGCCAAAGGGCGCGGAGGCGATCACTCCAAGCTGGGTATGCGCGATGCGCGGCTGTTTTGCCGGTCGCATGGCTTGCCGCAAGAAGATGTCGAACTTGTAGCATGGCTGGTCAGGGAACACCTGACCATGTCACGCACAGCGCAGAAGGAAGACTTGAGCGATGTGGATATCATCGAGACATTTGCCAGCAAAGTTGGGGCATTGCGGCGCCTTGATGCGCTTTACATCCTGACCGTCGCGGATATTCGCGGCACCAGTCCCAAAGTATGGAATGCCTGGAAGGGCAAACTGCTGGAAGACCTTTATCACGCCACGCGTGCGCGTCTTACGGGCGAGGCCCGCGCGACCGGCGGCATCAGCGAAACACAGTCGGACGCGCGCGCCAGACTTGCGTTGTATGGCATTCAGCCCGAAGCGGCCGATGCCCTGTGGCGCCATCTCGATGAAAGCTACTTCCTGCGTTTTGATGCCGCCGATATTGCCTGGCACGCGCGCATGCTCTGGCAAAAACCGGACACTCGACAACCCATTGTGTGCGCCCGCCTGTCTCCCGCCGGGGAAGGCATTCAGGTGCTGGTTTACTGCCCCGACATGCCTGATCTGTTCGCGCGCGTGTGCGGATTTTTCGCGCGCAACCAGTTTTCAGTGGTGGAAGCCAGGGTGCACACCAGCCGGCATGGTTATGCGCTGGACAGTTTTCAGGTGCTGGACGACGGCCGGCGCGATGTCCACTACCGTGATTTTCTGCAGTTCATGGAACATGAACTCGCGCTTGGGCTGGATCCTGCCCGTCCATCAGAGCCGGTTCCTGCGGGCCGTTACTCTCGCCGGTTGCGGCATTTCCCCATTCAGGCCGAGATCGAAATCCAGCCCGATGAACGTGCGCGCTACCACATTCTGTCGCTTACCTGCGGAGACCGGGCAGGGCTGTTGCATGGCATTGCGCAGGTATTTCAGCGACATGGCATCACGCTTTACAGCGCCAAAATCCATACGCTCGGCGAACGGGTCGAAGACCGTTTTCTGATTCGTGGTGAAGCGCTGGAAAAACAGAAAAACCTGCTGGAACTGGAGCAGGATCTGATTAGCGTGCTGGAGCAACCTGCCAGAACCTGATGCTGCCTAGATGGCCGGTCGTGCGTATTCGTCGATATATCTGCCACGCACCGGCGCACGGGGTTTCGTATTGGTCTTTTTGCGTTCAGGTTTCTTGGCGGGCTGGATTTGTTCTTCCCAGGTTTCCTGAGGACGCGAACGATTGCGCTGTGGTGAAATGGCCGTGCCACTCACAATGCCGCCAACCGTGTCTTCCGCCGCAATCAAATAATTTTTTTTGTTTTGCATGTTTTTTGTTTTCAAGCTGCCGCTCGCCACTCTCTCAGGCTGGCTGCAAGGTTACGGGTCATGAAAATCAGTGAGGCCAGTCTCTCACGCGAAGGCATCTGCTCACATTCGATCAACTTGCCTTGCGCATAGACGCTGACAATCAGAAGATTGTTTTTAACTTCCAGCGGCAGGCTGGTTTGTCTTGTCGAAAGCGCGAGCTGAACATCGCTCCACATTTCCCTGCTGACTTCCAGCGAGATGGCCAGCCTGCCTTCGCGGTCAGGTGACGACCAATTGCGGCTGGCGTCCAGCAACAGCGTCACCGCGCCATCCAGGCGCTCGGCATCTATCACTGTCAGGGGTAGTCTTGCCTCGCTCAAGAAACAGTCCTCAATGAATTACGATCTTCACAATCGACACTCTCGTTAGCGGACGGATTACAGTGCGCTTTAGGCCGTTTGTCGGGTACGAATTTTTGTCGAAAATGCCGAAATGACAACAGCTATTCAACAGTCTTGAGATTGGGGAAACAGCACATCGGTAAAACCGAAATCTGATAAATCCCGCATGCGCATGGGATACAGAACGCCATGCAGATGATCGGTCTCGTGCTGGACCACTCGAGCATGAAAGCCTTCAACAATACGATCGATCGAATTGCCTGCAACATCAAAGCCGCGATAGCGCACATGGGAATAACGCGGCACGCGGCCACGCAAGCCAGGCAACGACAAACAGCCTTCCCAGTCCTCCTGTATTTCATCCGATAAATATTCCAGTTCGGGATTTACCAGCACGGTCAAAGGAATGGGAGCAACATCCGGATAACGGGGATTGTTCGTGATTTCAAAAATCACCACTTGCAAATCCACGCCGATTTGCGGCGCGGCAAGACCGGCGCCATTCAGATGATGCATGGTGTCCAGCAGGTCCCTGACAAGATTGTTCAGTTCATCTGTACCAAACTGATCAACAGGCCGCGCTTCACGCAGGAGTCGCGCATCACCCATTCTCAGGACTTCACGTACAGCCATGCCGAACTATTTTGGACAGGATTCCGGATGTGCCAGCACCACCAGTTCTTCCAGCAGCACCCTGACCCGGCCCATCAGGTCTTCAAGCCCGCGCTGGATATCGGTTTCATGGATGCCGTTTTTTGATGCGCCACGACCTGCCGCATCGTTGACCACCACGCCGATCGCGGCATAGCAAAGCTCGATTTCACGCGCGAGATAGGCTTCCGGCATGCCGGTCATGCCGACCATGTCGGCGCCGTCCCGTTCCATGCGGTTGATCTCGGCGGCGGTTTCAAGACGCGGCCCCTGGGATACCGCATACACGCCCCCATCACGCACCGCCAGATTCTTCAGTGAAGCCGCGCGCAATATGTCTCGGCGCATGGCTTCGCAGTAGGGCTCGGTAAAATCCAGATGCGTGACCTGCTTTTCGCCAGAGATGGCGAAGGTACCAATCCGGCCCCAGGTGTAGTCGATGATCTGGTCGGGTACGACCATGCTGCCCGCAGGCAATGCCGGGTTGATGCCCCCGACTGTGGCAATGGACACGATACGATCCACGGCGTGTTCCTTGAGCGCCCACAGATTGGCGCGATAGTTCACTTCATGAGGCGGGATGGTATGGCCATAACCATGGCGCGCCAGAAAAATGATTTCTTCGCCACACAGCCTGCCGAAGGTCAACGCGCCTGAAGGTTCACCATAGGGCGTGCGCGCCACCTGACGGTGGGTGATTTCAAGATTGGCCAGTTTGGTAAGGCCGGTGCCCCCGATAATTCCCAGCATGTTTTTTCCCAGTTATTTCTATTCTGCTTCTATTCTGCCTGCAACGCGCGTATTTCCGGCAGATTCCGCCACAGGCCATACGCGTCCATGCCGCAACCAAAAACATAGCGGTTGGGAACGGTCAGACCGACAAAATCCGCCTTGACCGGCTTGGATTTCTCGATGGCCTTGTCTGCGAGCACGGCGGTATAAATGCGTGCCGCCCCCATCTCCTGCAACTTCTGCCGGATGGCATACAGGGTTTCGCCTTCATCCAGAATGTCGTCCAGCACAAGCACCGACCGGCCAGAAACTGATTTTCCCGGCAGCACGCGCCACTCGATGGCGCCGCCCTGGGTCTTGCCGCGATAACGTGTTACATGGAGATAATCGAACTCAAGCGGAAAATCTAGGCGGGGCAACAGCTGGCCCGCAAACACGATAGCGCCGCCCATCACGGGCAACACCAGTGGAAACCGGTCATGCAGCACGCCCGAGATATCCCTTCCCAGTCTGTCCAGGCACGTTTGAACAGTTTGCGCATCGGCAATGACTTCTGACGCAACCAGAATATCGCGAGCATCGTATTCATTCATGACCGCCCACTCCCTATAGCTTGTTGTTTACCCAATGCCCCTTGGTACAGGCAGACTGCAGCAACATCCTCGGCCGCATCAAAAGGTGCGGCCCTGATCATCCAACCCTCTGTCTCGCCGTTTCGTACAGGCAGATCGCGGCCGAAACCGAAACGTTCAGACTTTCGACTGCGCCGCCAATAGGAATCCGCGCGGCCTCATCGCATGTCTTGCGCGTCAGCTGTCTCAAGCCCGCCCCTTCGGCACCCAATACCCAGGCAATGCCGCCTTTCGCGTCGGTTTTATCAAGGGACCTGGGCGCATCGGCCTCCATGGCAACTGTCCACACTCGAAGCTCCTTGAGCTCATCCAGACTGCGCGCAAGATTAGTCACCATCAAATAGGGAACCGTTTCGGCTGCGCCGCTGGCAACCTTTTCCACAGTCGAATTCAAGCCTACTGCGCGATCCTTTGGCGCAACGACCGCATGGGCGCCAAAAGCATCCGCCGAGCGCAACACCGCCCCCAGGTTATGGGGATCCGTCACGCCATCCAGCACGATGATCAACGGCGCGCCTTCGACGGCTTCAATGACTTCAGCCAGGGTACGCGCCATAGTAACGGGCTCGACTTTTGCAACGACCCCCTGATGGCGCGCACCGCCAACCATCTTGTCCAGCCTTCCGCCGTCCGCCATGTGGGCGGCGAGCCCGGCATTTGCCAACACCGAAAGGAAATCCCGCATGCGCGCATCCTGCCGGTCTTCGTCCACCCAGACTTCAATGACTGTATTCGGCGCGGCACGCAGGCGTGCTTTGACGGCATGGAATCCGTACATCAGGCGAGGCTTCATCGTTGTTCTCTAATATACGGATCTAGTTGATATGGATATCTGAAAAAAACAAAAAATAATTGATTTGCGTCAAGGAATAACCCTTTTGTTCTGTCTAGTATGCATGGACCAAGAAGTATTCTAAACAACCCTAAGAAACTAACTCGACATAAATTTGGAGGAGACCATGCAAAAAGCCTTATTGCTTTCCGCGCTAGCCAGCGGTTTGCTGCTTGCGAGCAGCGCCCACGCCGAACTCAACGTAGCCGGTCTGGCCAACACCTGTAACAACTGCCACGGAACCGGGGGCGTCAGCGCGGGGGAGTCCATGCCCTCCATTGCCGGACTGCCAGAAGGTTACCTCAAGAACATCATGATGGAATGGAAGACCGGCAAGCGCCCGTCCGCCAACATGACCCGCCTGATCAGCGGCTACTCCGACGAGGAAATTGCCGCACTGGCTGCTTACTATTCAAAATTGCCCTGGATGCCTGTCAAGCAAAAGACCGACGCCAAACTGGTGAAACTCGGCAAGAAGGTCACGGAAAAATGCGCGGGTTGCCATGGCGACACCGGCAAGTCCGAAGATGCCGATACCCCTTCACTGCATGGCCAGTGGTCCCAATACCTGCAACTGGAGGCGCTCAAATATCGCGACGACGCGTTCAACATGCCCAACAAGCAAATGGTCAAGGCCGCCAAGAAACTCAGCGACGAAGAAATAAAAGCCGTTGCCGAGTTTTACGCCAGCCAGAACAAATAAGGAGACCATCATGAGCCAAATCAATCGTCGCGAATTTATCAAGCTAGCCGCTGCCGCCAGTTCCGTTCCTGTCCTGGGTATTCCCTCATTGGCGCGTGCCGGTGCGGCAAAAGCCAAAGTCGTCGTCATCGGCGGCGGCTACGCCGGCGCCACCGCTGCCAAGTACGTCAAGCTGGGCGATGCGAGCATCGATGTCACCCTGATCGAACCCAACAAGGTCTACACTTCCTGCCCGCTTTCAAACGAAGTCATCGTCGGCCATCGTGACATCAAAACCCTGGAAATCGGCTACGACGGCCTGAAGAAGCGTGGCATCAACGTGCTGCACGACTTTGTCGTAGGAGTTGATCGCGCCAAGAAAACCGTGACTACAAAGGGAGGCAAGACCCTGCCCTACGATGCTCTGGTCGTATCGCCCGGCATCGACTTCCACTACACCGGCATCGAGGGCTACAACGAATCGATGATCGAGGACATTCCCCATGCCTACAAGGCCGGACCCCAGACACTGTTACTTAAAAAGCAACTGGAAGCCATGCCCGACGGCGGCAAGTTCGTCATCGTCGTGCCCAAGGGTCCGTTCCGCTGCCCGCCCGGGCCCTACGAGCGCGCCTCGCTGGTGGCCAACTATTTCAAGCACCATGGAAAGGCCAAGTCCAAGGTCATCATCCTGGACGCCAACGATTCACACTCCAAGAAGGGCCTGTTCAACCAGGCCTGGGCCAAGATGTACGGCTGGGAGAAAGAAGGCATGGGCACCAACGGCATGATCGAATGGGTCAAGGGCGCCGAAGGTGGCACCATCACCAAGCTGGACGCCAAGACCAAAACCGTGTCATCCGACTTTGTTGACGTCAAGGCCGATGTGCTGAACATCATTCCGCCGCACAAGGCCGGCAAGATCGCCGCCGACGCGGGCCTCACTGGTGCCTCGGGCAACAACTTCGAGAAGGGCTGGTGCAAGGTGGAGCCAATGACCATGGCTTCTGCTGTGGACCCAAGCATCTATGTCGTGGGCGATTCGTGCGTGGCGGGTGAAATGCCGCTGTATGGCAACCCCAACGCCGCATTCGACATGCCCAAGTCGGCACATATCGCCATGACCCAGGCCAAGGTGGCGGCCGCGGCCATTGTCGCCAAGGTCAATGGTCAGGCGGTGCCGCAGCCGTATTACGCCAACACCTGTTACAGCGTGGTGGGTGACGACTACGGTATCTCGGTTGCGCACCTGTATCGCGTGGAAGGCGGCACGTTCAAGTACATCAAGGAAGGCAGCGGCGTTTCCATGATGACCATGCCTGACAAGTCACCAGTGCCAGCGGCCTACCGCAAGCTGGAAGCCGAGTATGCCGTAGGCTGGCTGCGCAATGTGATGGCGGATGCCTTTTCCTGATTGATTTTTTGAAGTGTGTTTTTGAAGTGTGTTAACAACACGTGCTCAAGGAGGGTAATGATGAAGATAATTAAACACAGTTGGCTGGGTGGGGTGGCGCTTACCCTGCTATCTCTGGCCTTTCCGGCCTCGGCTGTCGACAAGCCGGCTGCAGCCTCATCCGGTTTGGCACCGATCATGCTGGACAAGCAACCGGTGGACTCGAAGAAATGTTATGCCTGTCATGACAACATCGAGGAATTCCATGCCAGCGGCAAGCACGCCAAGGTCAACTGCGTAAGCTGCCATACCGGCACCGCGGAACACCTGGCCGCCAGCAAGGACAAGAAGAAGGAAATCAAGCCCGCCACCATCAAGGATCACCGGGCCTGTGGCGCCTGCCACAAGGATCAGTACGAATCCCTTGTGAAAATGGACTATAACGCGCCAGCACGCCTGGAAAAAGCCACCTTCAAGGGTCGCTCACCGCTGTTCGACAAGATCATGGAGGGCTACGGCTTCACCTTTGAACACGGCGAACCCCGTTCCCACGCCTTCATGCTGGTTGACCAGTGGGCGGTGGACCGCGGCTTTGGCGGCCGCTTCCAGTTCAAGGACTGGAGGCACGTCAGCAAGGCCAAGGAAGCGGCTGCCGATCCCTGGAACGTGCTTTACGACCGCGAACCCGAGTCTTCCGACCAGAAGGTTTTCATGAAACAGACCGTGACCGCCGTCAACCCGGTGTGCATGAACTGCAAGACACAGGACCACATCCTGGACTGGAAATACATGGGTGACCCGGATCCCGCAGCCAAGTGGGCTCGCACGTCCAAGCCGGTTGAATTTGCGCGCGGCATGAAGCATCCGCTGAACTGCTACATGTGCCATGATCCGCACAGCACCCAGCCGCGCGTGGTGCGTGATGCCCTGATCGAAGCCGTGGTGGACCGCAAGCTGGGCACCTATCCGATGAACCCGGAAAAGAGCAAGCAGATCACCATGACCAAGGTCAACTTCCAGCGCGATGGCAAGGACTTCCGTGCCATTGGCCTGCTGAACAAGTCTGACTCCAACCTGATGTGCGCCCAGTGCCACGTGGAATACAACTGCGGCCCTGGCTATGACACCACACAGGAAGTCGTCCCCGGAAAGTTCACTGTCGGCATGGCAGACCGTCGGACCAACCTGTTCCAGTGGACCAATGTGTTCGGCTACAAGGACCGCATGCTGAAGGAATACAAGTACATCGACTTCAAGCATGCCGCCACGGGTGCTTTGCTGCCGAAGCTCCAGCATCCGGAAATGGAAACCTACTGGGGTTCCAAGCATGAAAAAGCCGGCGTCGAGTGCAAGCATTGCCACATGCCCAAGCTCAAGGGTGAAAAAAGCAAGATTTACACTTCGCACCAGCAGATCTCTCCGAAAGAGCATATCAAGGAGACCTGTCTGACCTGCCACGGTGACTGGACCGAGCAGCAAGCCAAGTACAGCATCGACGCCATCCAGAACTACACCCGCGGCAAGATGGCGGATGCGGAATTCTGGCTGTCGCAGCTGATCGACATGATCGTCAAGGCCAAGGATGCTGGTGTGGCCAAGGACATCATCGAGAAGGCCTATGACAAGCAGTATGACGCCAACCTGTACTGGGAATGGTGGACCGCCGAGAACTCCGACGGCTTCCACAACCCGGCTGATGCGCGCGAGTCCCTGGCTACGTCGATCACCGCCTCCAAGGATGGCGTGGCCATGCTAAGGAAAGCCCTGGCCGACATGAAGAAGCCGGTCGCCATGGCGCCTGCTGCCGCCCCCGCAGCAGCCCCAGCAGCGGCCCCAGCAGCTAAATAATCTCCTCCGCAACCTTCAGGCCGGCCTCATCAGCCGGCCTTTTTTTATCTGCGTTATTGATCTGAAACGAATGAACTTGAAAAAATCAATGTTCGTCTGGCTCTTGCCTATCGCCTTGAAAGCCGAGCTGTGTTTCGGATCAATAACAATTCAGGCTCGGTGGTTTATTGAGGGGAAATTCAAGTTCTTGAATTTCCCCTCAATAATGCTTGGATTCAACAGGCGGATTGGTTATGCTCCCCTGTTCAAAACAAGCCCTGAATGATGTCCGAATCTGTAGCCACTCTTTCGTTTCATGATCTCCGCTGCACCCGTGGCGAACGTGAACTCTTCTCTGGCATGAATTTCACCTTGCAAGGCGGAGAAGCCCTGCTGATCCAGGGCGGCAACGGCCAGGGCAAGACCAGCCTGTTGCGGCTGCTTACCGGCCTTTCGCAGCCTGCGGAGGGCGAAGTCCGCTGGCGCGGCGTAAAGCTGGACAAGACAAGTGAAACCTATCACCGCGAAATGGCTTATATCGGCCATTTGAATGGCATCAAGGATGACCTGACGCCGATCGAGAATTTGCGCCTTGCCTCGCAACTGGCAGGACGCACCCTGAATGAAACCCAGGCAGAAGAAAGACTGGTGCAGCTTGGTCTGGGACGCTGCCTGGATTTGCCTTGCAGGGTTTTGTCTTTTGGCCAGCGTCGCAGGGTCGCCCTGGCCAGCCTGCTCTGCTCGAATGCGCTGCTGTGGATTCTGGATGAACCACTGACCGGCCTGGATGTACACGGCGTGGCGCTGCTGGAAAACCTGCTGAAAGCGCATATCGATGGGGGCGGCATGGCGGTGCTTACCACCCATCAACCGATCTCGCTTGAAGGCAGCAATATTCGCACCTTGCACGTGGGCAGCCCCGCTCAAACAAGCCTGGCTTCGTGAGACAATGACGTCCGATGCTAAGCTTTCTATTCACTGTTATTCGCCGGGACCTCATGCTGGCCGCGCGGCGCCGTGGCGACTGGCTGACTTCGCAATTTTTCTTTGTCATGGTCGCCAGCATGTTTCCACTGGGAATCGGCCCGGACCCGGTCACGCTGAAATTGATCGGCCCCGGTGTAGTCTGGGTATCCGCGCTGCTGGCGTCTCTGTTGTCCCTGCCAAGATTGCTGGCGGAAGACTATCGCGACGGATCACTCGAACAGATGCTGCTTACCCCACAGCCTCCGGTATTGCTGGCGCTGGGAAAATCTCTCGCGCACTGGCTGATATATGGCATTCCCCTGCTGATCATCAGCCCCATCCTGGGTATCCAGTTCGCGTTGCCGGCGGAAGCCATTGCGGTCCTGATGCTTTCGCTGCTGATCGGCACGCCCATCCTTTCCCTGCTGGGCAGCGTGGGCGCAGCGTTGACCCTAGGACTTCGCGGCAGCGGTGTTCTCTTGACCCTGTTGATCCTGCCGCTTTATGTACCGGTGCTGATCTTCGGCGCCGGTGCGGTGGATGCCGCCATGGCCGGAACCGGGGCGGAATCCCATCTTTCACTCCTGGGCGCCATCCTGGTGTTAACGTTACTGGTGGCGCCCTGGATCGCGGCTGCCGCGCTTAAAGTATCGATCGAATAATATGGCCATCAACCTTTACTACTACGCATCGCCCGCAACGTTTTATCAGCTCAGCGGCAAACTGATTCCCTGGTTTGGCTGGAGCGCGGTTATTCTCACTGTAATCGGTCTATACATCGGCTTTTTCATGGCGCCCACGGATTTCCAGCAGGGCGAGGCGTACCGGATCATTTTCATCCATGTTCCCGCCGCCTGGATGTCCATGTTCATCTATTTGGTGATGGCATTCTGGGGTGCGATCGGGCTGGCTTTCAAAACCCGGCTTTCCTTCATGATGTCACGGGCATTGGCCCCAACTGGTGCCCTGTTCACTTTCATCGCCCTCTGGACGGGCGCACTCTGGGGAAAACCCATGTGGGGTGCATGGTGGGTATGGGATGCACGATTGACCTCGGAACTTATCCTGCTTTTCCTGTACATAGGCATCATGGCGCTGTGGGCCGCCATTGATGACCCGCAGCGCGGTGACCGTGCCGGCGCGCTCCTGACACTGGTCGGGGCCATCAACGTACCCATCATTTACTTCTCGGTAAAGTGGTGGAACACGCTGCATCAAGGCGCTTCTGTCAGTCTGACCAAGGCGCCCTCGATGGCAAAGATCATGCTGATTGGCATGCTGGTGATGGCAATAGCGGCATGGCTATACACCATCGCGGTCGCGCTTTACCGGGTAAGAACTTTGATACTTGAGCGCGAACGCAACACGGATTGGGTCAAGGCGCTGGTTGAAAAATGACGGTGGAGAAATAACATGCAATGGGCGAGTGTGAATGATTTCCTGTCCATGGGCGGATATGGCCTGTATGTCTGGGGCTCTTATGTGGTGATGGCCGCGGTCGTCATTATTGAGGTCATGCTGCTGAGAAAGGGCAGAAGCCAGACCCTGAAACTTTTAAAGCGCATGCGGAATTTCGAAAATGAAAGCTAGACACAAAAAACTGATGCTCATCGGTATTGCCCTTGCAGGCATTGGTATTATTGCTGCTTTGGTGCTGAATGCCTTCCAAAGCAATCTGGTGTTTTTCTTTTCCCCGACTCAGGTCGCCCAGGGCGAAGCACCCACAGGCCGGGCTTTCCGCATTGGCGGACTGGTCGAAGCCGGGAGCGTCAAACGCCAGCCCGATGGCATCAATGTCAAATTTGTCGTGACCGATACGGCCAAATCCATCCCGGTGGTTTATCAGGGCATCCTTCCCGACCTGTTCAAGGAAGGCAAGGGTGTGGTGGCAGAAGGCAAACTGGGATCGGACGGCTTGTTCACCGCCTCGCAGGTGCTGGCCAAGCATGACGAAAATTACATGCCGCCAGAAGCCGCGCATGCACTTGAGCAAGCCCAGAAAGCGCAGGAAACCATCGTGAAATAAAGCCTTGGCTAAATAAAATCCCGGTGAAATTAACCTCATAAAAACAACTGCCTCTTGTAGAGGCCACATTAAAGTAGGTGGAGACATGATTCCAGAATTAGGCCATTTCGCTCTTGTCGTTGCGCTATTGCTGGCATTGACGCAGGGCATTCTGCCGCTCATTGGCGCGCATCGCGGCAATGCCACGCTGATGGGCGTCGCCCGACCGGCCGCGCAGGGCCAGTTCGTTTTTGTAGCCTTTGCCTTTGGCTGTCTCGCCTGGTCGTTCCTCAACAACGATTTCAGCGTAGAAAACGTTGCCAGAAACTCTTTCTCGCAACTGCCTGAAATTTATCGTTTCACCGCCACTTGGGGTTCGCACGAAGGCTCCTTGCTGTTGTGGACCTTGATACTTTCCTTCTGGACCGTGGCCGTAACCGTGTTTTCCCGTCACTTGCCCGAAGACATGGCGTCCCGCGTCATTGGCGTCATGGGCTTGATCAGCGTGGGCTTTCTTGCATTCATGCTGGCCACCTCCAACCCCTTCCTGCGGCTGATCCCGATGCCGCCGGACGGTTCCGATTTGAACCCGCTGTTGCAGGACATGGGCATGGTGATTCATCCGCCCATGCTGTACATGGGCTATGTCGGATTTTCAGTGGCGTTTGCCTTCGCCATTGCCGCGCTGCTGTCCGGAAAGCTGGATGTCGCATGGGCGCGCTGGTCACGCCCCTGGACAACCGTAGCGTGGATGTTCCTGACCATGGGCACCGCGCTGGGCAGCTGGTGGGCTTATTACGAACTGGGCTGGGGCGGCTGGTGGTTCTGGGACCCGACCGAAAATGCATCCTTCATGCCCTGGTTGGCAGGTACTGCGCTGATCCACTCGCTAGCCGTCACCGAAAAGCGCGGCGCGTTCAAAAGCTGGACAGTGTTGCTGGCCATTACCGCTTTCTCACTCAGTCTGCTGGGCACCTTCCTTGTGCGCTCCGGGGTGCTGTCCTCGGTACACGCCTTCGCCACCGACCCAGGCCGCGGCGTATTCATCCTGTCCTTTCTGGGTGTTGTCATCGGCGGCTCGCTGGCGTTGTATGCATGGCGCGCGCCGCGTCTCATGACCGGCGGCGCATTCAGCTGGTTTTCGCGCGAGGCGCTGCTGCTGGGCAATAACGTGCTGCTGCTTGCGGCACTTGGCTCCGTACTGTTGGGTACCCTTTACCCGCTGTTCATGGATGCCCTGGGACTCGGCAAGATTTCAGTCGGGCCCCCTTACTTCAACGCCGTGTTCATTCCGTTGATTTCGCCCGTTCTGTTCCTGACAGGAATTGGCCCGCTCGCGCGCTGGAAACAGGCCAGCCTGCCGGACATGGTGAGCCGGCTGAAGTGGGCCTTCGCCGTGGCCTTGATTGTTGCAGTCATCCTGCCGTTCACGACAGGCGGCATGAATCTGATGGCCACACTGGGACTGTTCCTGGCGCTGTGGATTCTGTTTACCATCCTGATCGGTTTTGCCGAGCGGCTGAAGAATGTCCAGGGCAGTCTGATGCAAAAACTGTCCAGCCTGCCGCGCGGCTATTGGGGCATGCAGATCGCCCACGCCGGCCTGGCCGTAGGAGTAATCGGCGCAACGGTGGTTTCAAACTTCCAGTCCGAACGTGATGTGCGCATGAATGTCGGCGACCATGTCGAACTGGCGGGCTACCGTTTCACTTTCCAGGGTGTGAAAGAAGTACCCGGGCCCAACTATGTGGCAGGCCGCGGCACGGTTGAAGTGGAAAAATCCGGCAGCAAGTTTGTGCTGCACCCCGAGAAGCGCATCTACAATGCCTCGGGCATGCCGATGACGGAAGCTGGCATCGATTACGGAATTTTCCGTGATGTGTACGTCTCGCTGGGTGAACAACTGGAAAATGGCGCCTGGACGGTCAAGGTCTACCACAAGCCATTCGTGGACTGGCTCTGGGGCGGTGCGTTCCTTCTGGCTTTGGGCGGGGCGCTGGCTGCTTCTGACCGGCGCTATCGCATCGCACTCAGAAAGGCCGAAAAGGCTACCGACAAGCTTGCTGCTAAAGGTGCGACCGCATGAAACGCTGGATACCACTCATTCTCTTCGCAGTTCTGGCTGGCTTTCTGTATGTTGGTTTGTATCTCAATCCACGTGAAGTGCCCTCACCCTTCATCGGCAAACCCGCTCCAAAATTTGTCCTGCCCGTGATCGGCCAGCCGGGAACAACCTTCTCGCCGGAACAGGCCAAGGGCAAGGTCTGGCTGCTCAATATCTGGGCACCGTGGTGTGTTTCCTGCCGCGCGGAACACCCGTTCCTGATGCAACTGGCTCAATCAGGGATTTCGATATACGGCCTCAACTGGAAAGACAAGGATCGCGAAGCTGAAGCCTTGCTGAATCAGAAGGGCAGCCCATATATCGTGACGGTCGATGATCTTGATGGCCGTGTCGGTATTGATTTTGGCGTGACGGGCACACCCGAAACTTTTGTCATCGACCAGGCCGGCATCATCCGCATGAAGCATATTGGCCCGATTGATGAAGCCGTCTGGAAGAAAAAATTCGAGCCGCTTCTCGACAAGCTGGAGAAAACAACATGAAACTGGCTGTCCTGCTGTTTGCATTTGCGTTTGCCGCGCCAACCCTTGCCGGAGAAGCTGCGCCCAACGCCGACAACCCGGAGGTCGAGGCACGCATCAACAAGCTGGGCGAGGATCTCAGATGTCTGGTATGTCAAAACGAATCACTGGCTGGTTCTCGGGCAGACCTGGCAGAAGACTTGCGACGTGAAATGCGCAAGCAAATGAAAGCCGGCAAGAATGATGCCGAGGTGATCGAGTACCTGACTGATCGCTATGGCGATTTCGTGCTCTATCGTCCACCTTTCAAACCCGTCACTTACTTGCTGTGGCTGGGTCCCGTGATCTTTCTGGCTATCGGCGGAACAATCTGGTACGTCACCCTCAAACGCCGTCACAAAATGCAGGATCAGATCCAGCCTGACAGCGAAGCATTGAAGAAAGCCGCCGCGTTGCTTGAGCAGTAAGCAGCCGGTTCATACCTACTTTCCCTGGAGTTCAGCTTGAACTTGAACTTGCTTGATTTCCCGCCCCTCTTTTGGGTTTTTACGCTTGGCCTGGCATTACTGGCACTGGTATTTGTGCTGCCCCCGTTGTTGCGTTCCCGTTCCACCTCACTGCTTCAGCAACGCAGACAGGTCAATATCGATGTTTATCGCGACCAGCTTTGCGATCTGGAAGCCGAATATGCAGAGGGGGCATTTGATAAGGACCAGTTTGACGCAGCCAAGCTTGAACTGGAAAATCGTCTTGCCGAGGACGCGCTTTCGGATGAGGATCAGCCCGTTTTCAACAAGGGCGGCAAAAAGCTCGGCATTGCATTAGGCGTTGCCATTCCTCTACTTGCTTTTGGCATTTATTTTCTGATTGGCAACCCGTGGGCCATTGAACAGGCCGCCCAGCAGCCGATGGCCGCCGGACAGCACGGCGATTTCTCCGCCATGCTGGAAAAAATCCGCAATAAAACTGAAGAGAATCCAAACGACGCTGAAGCCTGGCTGATGCTGGCGAAGACCCATTCCGTCATGGAGCAATGGCCGGAATCGAACAAGGCATATGCCAAAGCGGTGCAGCTGCAGCCCAAGAATGCCACTGCCCTCGCTGGCTATGCAGAATCGCTGGCCATACTCAATGGCCGCGTCATGCAGGGCCAGCCCGCCGAACTCATTCGCCAGGCATTGGCAATAAACCCCAAGGAGCCCAAGGCGCTCGAACTCGCCGGCATCGGCGCATTTCAGGAAAACAATTTTGCCCAGGCCGCCTATTACTGGAAACAGCTTCTCAATCAGCTGCCACCTGAGTCGCCCTATGCGATGGACATCGCCATGGCCATGAAGGAAGCCAAGGAACGCGCGGAAACGGCTTTTGGCAAGCCTCTGGACAAGGTGCTGGGATCGGACAAAGTCGTCATCCAGACCATCAATGGTACGGTAGACATCAGCCCAGCGCTGAAGGGTAAGGTACCTGCCAATGCCGCAATATTCCTCTTCGCCAAACCGCTTGAAGGTGGAATGCCGGTTGCCGCGATCCGGTCCGAAGCAGGCAAGCTGCCCCTGGTATTCGAATTGAACGACACCATGGCCATGAACCCGGAAATGCGCCTGTCTTCATTCAAGGAAGTCACCCTTACCGCACGCATCTCGCTAACAGGAGAAGCAATGGCCAAAAGCGGCGACCTTGAAGGCATGCTGACTCCGGTCAAGGTCGGCGCCAAGGACATCAAGCTGGTAATCGATACGGTCAGACCTTGACTACCTAGATTTCGCCGTTGCCTTGCCTTTTGCCCGGGCACTCTTCCTGACCTGATTATCTGCGGGTTTGATCGTATCCGACTTCTCCACCAGCGTGAAATCGATCTTGCTGGTTTCGATATCGGCGCGAACCACTTTCACCGTGACACGATCGCCCAGCCGAAAACGCTTGCCGGTGCGCTCGCCGATCAGCCAGTGCTTGGTCTGGTCATAATGAAAATAGTCCTGCCCAAGTTCGGTCACATGCACCAGACCTTCGACGAAGATTTCATCCAGCGCGACAAATATGCCGAAGCTGGTCGTTGAGGAAACCGTCCCTTCATAAACATTGCCGATGTGATCGCGCATGTAGTAGGTCTTGAGCCAGGCTTCAACATCGCGGGTGGCTTCGTCAGCCCGGCGTTCGGTGGCGGAGCAGTGCATGCCGATTTCTGCCAGAGGCTGCTTTGCTGGCTTTTCCTTCTTCAACCCCGCCTTGATGGCACGATGTACCAGCAAGTCCGGGTAACGCCGGATGGGTGAGGTGAAATGGGTGTAATGATCGTAGGCCAGTCCGAAGTGCCCGGCATTGTCCGGGCTGTACATGGCCTGTTTCAGCGAACGAAGCATCACGGTTTGCAGCAGTTGCGCATCGGGACGCGGTTTGATCTTTTCCAGCAAGGCCGCGTAATCCCTGGCCTGTGGGTCATCGCCGCCGCCGAGCTGCAAACCGAATTCGCCCATGAATCCACGCAGTGCCTGGAGTTTCTCCGGCGTGGGGCCTTCGTGAATCCGGTAAAGCCCGGGAATGTGCTGCCTGAGTAAAAAATCCGCCGCGCAGGTGTTAGCCGCCAGCATGCATTCTTCGATCAGCTTGTGCGCATCGTTGCGTTGCACGGGCGCGATCCGGGTGATCTTGCCGGCGTCATCAAAGAACATGCGCGTCTCCGCACTCTCGAAATCAATCGCGCCACGTTTCTGACGGTTCTTCAGCAGCAGGTGAAACAGTTTTTCCAGATTCTGCAAATGCGGCATCAGGGCTTTGTGTTCCTTGCCCGGGTTGGATTCGCCCGACAGCCAGCCCCACACCTGC
Source organism: Thiobacillus sp. (assembly GCA_018263115.1). Lineage (GTDB taxonomy): Bacteria > Pseudomonadota > Gammaproteobacteria > Burkholderiales > Thiobacillaceae > UBA6918. The sequence goes on along the minus strand of JADFDC010000004.1, from coordinate 23,186 downwards.
TCGTACGTCAGGCGCGCATGCGAGAACATCACGGCAGGATAAAACCGGTAATCATTGAGGTTGCCCTGCGCGTCGATGTTGACATCGCACACCATGCACAACCGTTCTACCTGCGGATTGAGTGAACACAATCCGTTGGACAACTCCTCCGGCAGCATGGGAATGACCCGGCGCGGAAAATATACCGAGTTCCCTCGTGAGTACCCTTCGCTATCCAGGGGCTCGCCGGGCTTCACATAGTGCGATACATCCGCAATTGCCACCACCAGCCGCCAGCCTCGTCCCTGTTTTTCACAATACACAGCATCGTCAAAGTCGCGTGCGGTTTCACCGTCAATGGTAACCAGCGGTACTTGAGTCAGATCCTCGCGGCCTTCCCAATCCTTTTTCAACACCTTTTTCGGCAATTTCTTTGCCTGTGTTTCCACTTCGGGTGGGAACACATGTGGCAAATCATGCTTCCGTAGCGCGATCTCGATTTCCATGCCCGGGCCGGTAAAGTCGCCCAACACTTCAATGATTTTCCCGATCGCTTCGGAATGCTTGCTGGGCCAGCCTATGATCTCGGCGGTGACGACCTGTCCATGCTGCGCGTTGGCTGCGTGTTCACGCGGGATCAAAATGTCCTGATTGATGCGCCGGTTTTCCGCGACCAGAAATCCAACACCGTGTTCCTGGTAATAGCGCCCCACGACAGTTTTCAGGCCGCGCTCAAGCACTTCGACGATTTTCCCTTCGCGGCGCCCGCGCCGGTCGATACCGGAAACACGCACCAGCACGCGGTCACCATTCAGTACCTGATGCATTTCCTTGGGCGAAAGAAACAAATCCTCACCACCTTCTTCAGGGGTTACGAATCCGAATCCATCCGGATGGCCTTGAACCTTGCCGCGAAGCAGGTCGAGCTTGCTCGGGAGACACCACTCTTCGCGGCGATTCTGCATAAGGTCGCCATCACGTGCCATGGCGCCGAGACGGCGCTGGAACAGCGGCAGTTCGTCTTCCTTGATGCTTAACAGACCCGCAAGCGAACCAAATGACAGCGGCCTGCCTTCATGCTCCAAAACCTGGCGAATAAACTCACGTGATGGGAGCGGTTGACCATATTTGGCTTTTTCTCGTTCAAGATAGGGATCCTGGGCGCGCAAACCCTTGAATTCAGTCCCTTTGCCGCAACTGCGGCCGGATTTCTTCGTTGACAATTTGTGTGCTTTCCTTAAAATACGCGGCTTCCGCGCCCAGATGGCGGAATTGGTAGACGCACTAGTTTCAGGTACTAGCGGGTAAAACCGTGGAGGTTCGAGTCCTCTTCTGGGCACCACTGATTGAAATCAAAAGGCAGCTTCGAGTTGCCTTTTTTTCTTTGTGTCCAATTATGCCATGCTTCCTCAGTCCACCTGCCAGGCAGCCATGCCATGGGCAAAAAGCAACACATAATGCTTTTTTGTATCATTTTTGACAAAAAGACTTGCGCATCCTAAAGCCATTCAATATATTAGCCGTTACTTATACATAAATAATCAAAGGAGCCACCATGCCCACAAAACATTTTATGGCTTTGGCCACTGCCGGTTTCGCAGCCGCTGTTTTGCTGTCTGGATGCGGCAAGGATGCCCCCAAAGTCTTGACCTACCAGGCTGATATCAAACCCATTCTCGATCAGCATTGCGTTGAATGTCACAAGGAAGGCGGTTCTGGTACCGAGAAGTCCGGCCTCTTGATGGACACCTATGCCGCCACCATGCGCGGCACTCGATTCGGGCCGGTGGTCATTCCAGGACAATCCATCAACAGCACCCTGTACCGCCTTGTCAGCAACAAGGCCGATCCTTCCTTGCGCATGCCGCACGACAAGGCGCCCTTGCCAGATGAAACCATCAGCAAGATCAAGGACTGGATCGATCAGGGCGCCAAGGAACAGTAATTCAAACTTCGCAGGATTTTCATCATGAACGGGAACCGCTTTCTTCATTTCAGTTTTCTGCCACTGTCCATGCGCATGGTTTTCACCATGACGCTGCTGGTACTGGGCACTGGCTATCTGTTTGCCATGATTCAGGTATTCACGGTCCACGCCGGCCGCGATGGCAACCCATCTCTTTCCGCCGATGATCTGCGTATTGCATACAGCGGCAAGGAAGGCGGCACGCGTCTGGAATCCGCTCTGAATGGTCCCATGCAAGGCATGTTGCCGGCCGAAGAGCGCCAGGTCATTCTAAAGTGGGCACATGAAGGCGGCGCCAAGGAAGGCTACGATACCAAGATCAAGTCCATCATGGATACCCGCTGCATAGCCTGCCATAACGGTTCCAACCCCCATCAACCCAACCTGACCAACTATGACGACGTCAGCAAGCTGGTTGCCAAGGATGATGGAATGAGCATTGGCACGCTGGTTCGCGTATCTCACATTCACCTGTTCGGCATTACCTTCATCTTCTTCATCGTCAGCTCGATTTTCGCGCATGCCTACATGCGTCCGCTGTGGCTGAAATGCGTGGTGATTGTCGTTCCGTTCCTCAGCATTCTGTTGGACATAACGTCCTGGTATCTCACCAAGCTGTGGCCCGGTTTCGCCTGGCTTGTGATTGGCAGCGGCGCGCTGATGGGCGTCTCGTTCGCGATTCAGTGGATTACTTCCATGTACCAGATGTGGGTCTACAAAGTGCCGGAAGACATCGTCGAGTGCGGCGGCCAGTTGCCCATGATAGGCGGCAAGCCCAGCACGCAAACAAACTGCTGAATGGCAGGTTAAGAAGTCAAGAAAAAAGCCGGGTTGTTACCCGGCTTTTTCATTACCAGCGCGAACCCCTCACTCAAACGGGTGGCGCTTGACGATGGTTTCCTCGCGGTCCGGGCCGGTGGAAACGATGTCGATCGGCACTTCACACAATTGCTGCATCCGGTCGAGATAAGCCCGCGCACTGGCAGGCAAGCCATCGACAGTTTTCACACCGACGGTGGAATCCTTCCAGCCCGGCAATTCTTCGTAAATCGGTTCGCAGTTGGACAGGGTTTCAGCGCCCACCGGCAGGATGTCGCTAACCTGGCCGTTGATTTTATAGCCCACACAAATGCGTAGCGTCTCCAGCCCATCGAGCACATCAAGCTTGGTCACACACAACCCGGATATGCCGTTGATCTGAATGGAACGCTTCAGCGCAGCGGCATCGAACCATCCACAGCGGCGGGCGCGGCCAGTCGTGGCGCCGAATTCATGACCCTTCTCACCCAGGTACTTGCCCACCTCATCGAACAACTCCGTCGGGAAAGGCCCCGAGCCCACACGAGTGGTATAAGCCTTGGTGATGCCCAGCACATAGTGCATGGACGACGGTCCCATACCTGTTCCGGTGGAAGCGCCGCCAGCGGTACAGTTTGACGAGGTCACGAACGGGTAGGTGCCGTGGTCAATATCCAGCAAGGTACCCTGAGCGCCTTCAAACAGCAGGTTATCCCCATTGCGGTTGGCATCGTATAACGCGCGTGGCACATCCGCCACCAGCGGCTTGATCCGTTCGGCCATGCGCATCGCGTCATCAAGCGTCTTGTTGAAATCGACAATATCCACCTTGAAATAATTCTTCAGCATGAAATTGTGATGGTCAAGCACTTCGCCCAGTTTGGCGGCGAAACGCTCGCGGTGAAACAAATCCTGCACACGAATGGCGCGGCGCGCCACCTTGTCTTCGTAGGCTGGGCCAATGCCGCGGCCAGTAGTGCCTATCTTGCCCGCGCCCTTGGCGATTTCACGCGCCTTGTCCAGCGCAACGTGATGGGGAAGTATCAGAGGCGTGGCTTCGGATATTTTCAAGCGTCCTTCGACGCTAACGCCAGCCGCTGCCAGCATATCCATCTCTTCCAGCAGCGCATCAGGCGCAAGCACCACGCCATTGCCGATATAGCAGGTGACTTTGTCGCGCAGGATGCCGGATGGAATCAGGTGCAGTACGGTTTTTTTGCCGTTGACAACCAGCGTATGCCCGGCGTTGTGGCCACCTTGAAACCGAACGACCCCCTGTGCGCGATCGGTCAGCCAGTCAACGATTTTCCCCTTGCCTTCATCGCCCCACTGGGTACCGATGACGACGACATTCTTAGCCATGCTGTATTGCTCCCTGTATCTGATTCAAATATCAAACTTCTTGAAATTCTTCGATCCTGACCACGCCGAACTGGCACTCGCATCAAGCGGCTTCGATGAGTTCCCTCAAATCAAGACTGAATCCCGTTGCGGGACGTGCCCTGCCAAACACCTTGCCAACTTCGTCATATCTCCCTCCCAGCGCAATGGCCCGGCTGCGACCGCCAGCATAAGCAGAAAACACCACGCCGCTGTGATAACCGTAACCCCGCAGTTCGGCAAGATCGAATGCCATCCCCACATCCTGGCCGGAGAATTCATCGGCCAGAGTTTCCAGCGTATCCAGCGCCTGGCTGATGGCTGGCAACCTGGGAAGCCGCTTGCGCGCTTCTCCCAGCATGGACGCGTCTCCATACAAATCCGTCAGCGCCACCAGCGCATTGCTTAAATCGTCACGCAAGCCGTCGGCAAGACGGGCCACATCATCCCGGGCTTTGGATTGCAGGGCTTCGAACATCAATTGTTCTGTTTCGCCAGACAAATTGGATTCTGCCGCCAGCGCACGGTAAATACCGACATGGCCAATATCCAGCTGCACCCTGCCCTGCCCCGCAGCATCAAGCGCATCCAGCATCAGTCGTAAAATTTCCAGGTCACCTTCAACGCCAGCCAGACCATAGAGCTCCGCGCCAAGCTGAATCGGCTCGCGGGAGTGATAGACGCCATCCGGCACGGCATGCAGCACACTGCCAACATAGCAAAGCCGGTTGATTGCATTCTTGCCCAACAGATGGGCGTCAATGCGCGCCACTTGCGGCGTGATATCAGCACGCACTCCCATCAGCCTGCCGGAAAGCTGATCGACCAGCTTGAAGGTCTTGAGATCCAGATCAGTGCCCGTGCCAGTCAGCAGCGAATCAAGATACTCGATCAATGGCGGCACAACCAGTTCATAACCGCGCTCGCGGCACATATCCAGCATGGCCCGGCGAACTTCTTCCAGCCTCCAGGCTTTGGGAGGCAATACGTCTTCGATGTTTTCGGGAAGCAGCCAGGCGCGCATGAGAGGCTAACGTGTGAACAGCAGCAGTGCCAGCCCGCAAAGCATGGATGCAGCACCCATGAAACGCAATTGGCCGTCGCTCAACTCGATGGCGCGTTTGAAGGCATCACGCCACAGAGCCGGGGCTGCAAAGGGCAAAAGACCTTCCATCACCAAAAGCAGGGCGATCGCGATCATCAGGTCAGACACAGTCATGGTTTACTTTCCGCTAGCGGCTCGCGGATTCTTCATGTACTTGAAGAAATCCGAGCTGGGATCCAGCACCATCAGGTCGCTCTTGTTGCGGAAACTTTCACGGTAAGCCTGCATGGAACGATAGAAAGCATAAAACTCGGGGTTCTTGCCGTAGGCGGTGGCATAAATTGCAGAGGCTTTCGCATCGCCGTCACCCTTGAGGCTCTCGGCCTTGCTGTAAGCCTCGGCAATAATGATTTCCTTCTGCTTGTCCGCATCGGCTCGAATCTTTTCTGCTTCGGCGGCGCCCGTCGCGCGCGCATCGTTGGCATCCCGCTTGCGCTCCGCTTCCATGCGTCCATAAACGGAGACACTGACCTCATCCGACAGGTCCACGCGCTTCAGGCGGACATCCACGACCTGCACGCCGATCTTGCGGGCGTCGACATCCGCCTTCTGCTGGATCAGTTTCATGATCTGGTCGCGTTGGCCGGAAACCACGTCATGAACGGTACGCTTGCCGAATTCGGCGCGAAGGCCATCATTGACAGTCTGGCGAATGCGGGTTGCTGCGCGATCTTCATCGCCACCTACAGACACATAAAACTGCTGTGCGTTGATGACCCGCCACTTGAAAAAGGAATCCACCAGCACGTTTTTCTTCTCGGCCGTCAGGAAGCTCTCCGCCTGCTTGGCATCGCTGGTCAGTATGCGCAGGTCAAAAAAGATCACGTTTTGAATCAGCGGCAATTTGAATTTAAGGCCGGGTTCGGTATGAACCTTGACCACCTCACCAAACTGCCGCACCAGCGCTGTCTGACGCTGATCCACGGTAAAAATGGTGGCGTTCAGCAACAGCAGCACGACCAGCGCGCCAATGACGATTGACCCAATGCGGTTCATGGCCTGTCTCCCCGTTCACGATCCAGCGTGCCCCGCGAAACCGGGGCCGTAGCGCCCGCCTGGGCAGGAGCAGGACTCAACACCTCGGGTGATGCGGCGTAAGGTTGAGAAACCATTTGCTGAAGCTTGTCCAGCGGCAGATACAGCAGATTGTTGCCGCCTTTCTGATCCACCACCACTTTGGCGCTGCGGGTCATCACCTGCTCCATGGAATCGAGATACAGCCGCTGCCGTGTAACAACAGGCGCCTTCTGATACTCGGCCAACACCTGTGAAAAGCGTGACGCTTCACCTTGAGCGTTTGCAATCACTTTCTGCCTGTATCCTTCCGCTTCCTGAAGCAGACGGGCCGCCACACCACGCGCGCGCGGCACCACGTCATTTGCATAGGCTTGCGCTTCGTTCTTCAGCCGGTCACGATCCTGATTGGCCTTCTGCACGTCTTCAAACGCGGCCAGCACCTGTTCCGGCGCCTGCACGTTCTGCAATGTTACCTGGCTGACATTGATACCTGTCTTGTAGCGATCCAGAATTTCCTGCATCAACTTCTTGGCGCTCGCCGCCACTTCCGTCCGGCCAATATTCAGCACAAAGTCCATCTTGTTCTTGCCTACCACCTCGCGCATGGCTGTTTCAGCAGCCTGGCGCACCACATCATCGCCATCTTCGACATTCTCGTAGCGGTTGATGAACAGAAAATCCTCGGCGCTCTTCAGGTTGTACTGAACGGCAAACTGCAGATCGACGATGTTCTCGTCATCCGTCAGCATGAGTGATTCGGCAAGGTTCTTGGACTTGCCGCGATAACCCACTTCGATTGTACGTACCCCGTCCACATTGACGACCTGATGCGATTCAAAAGGCCAGGGCAAGCGCCATTGCGCGCCAGCTTCGGTGGTTTGAGTAAGCTTGCCGAACCGCTGGACAACGCCTTTCTTGCCCTGGTCGACTATATAAAAACCGGATGCCAGCCAGACAAGAACTGCCAGGCCAACCAGCAGGCCTGCCAGGGCAGCGGGTGGACGGCCACCTGTCATGCCGCCCCCCTGGTCGCCACCATTCTTGCCGCCGCCTTTTCCGCCGAACAGGTTGTTGATGCGCTGATTAAGCTGCTTCCACAACTCGTCAAGATCGGGCGGACCCGAATTGTTTTTCTTGCCCCACTGGGGATCGTTCCAGGCCATGTTATCTATTCAAGTTAAGATTACGAGAGCGTCAATGTGACCGTACCGGCATGACCGGATTCCGCACCGCCTTCAGACACTGAGCCGACCAATAGGCTCGCCAGCGATTGCCTTAAAAGGTCAAGTCCCACGCCCGTCTTTGCGGAAACGCGAACGGCTTGGAGTTTACCATATTCATCCTGCACCACTCCGGGTTCAAGGCCCGCCAGATCGATCTTGTTGATTACCAGAAGCTGGGGTACCCGGGCCGCGCCAATCTCGGCCAGCACCTTATTGACTTCAAGCATCTGCTGGTCGCGGTTGAGGCTGGCGCCATCCACCACATGCAGCAGCAGATCGGCCTGGGCCGTCGCCTCCAGTGTGGCGCGAAAAGCCGCGATCAGGTCATGCGGCAACTGGCTGATGAAACCAACCGTATCGGAAAGAATCACCTCGCCCGCCTGCGGCAAATAGAGTTTGCGACTGGTGGTATCCAGCGTGGCGAACAGCTGATCCGCCGCATAAACCTCGGCACGTGTAAGGGCATTGAATAGCGTGGATTTACCTGCGTTGGTATAACCCACCAGCGCCAATGTCCTGACCCGTTTCCGGGAACGCGCCCGGCGCTGCGTTTCACGCTGGCGCGACAGTTTTCCCAGTCGCAACTTCAGCATCTTGACCCGGTCGCCCAGCAGGCGCCGGTCGGTTTCCAATTGGGTCTCGCCCGGTCCGCGCAAACCGATACCACCCTTCTGCCGTTCCAGGTGAGTCCAGCCGCGAACCAGCCGGGTGGAAAGATGTTCAAGCTGGGCCAGCTCGACCTGCAACTTGCCCTCGGCGCTTTTTGCCCGAGTGGCGAAAATGTCCAGAATCAGGCTGACGCGATCCACTACCCGGCACTGGATATGACGCTCAAGGTTACGCTCCTGTGCGGGAGAAAGCTCATGATTGAACAGAACGACATCTGCCCCGGATTCGGCAACTGAAGCGGCGATTTCATCCGCCTTGCCACTACCGGCAAAAAATCGCGGATCGGGTTTGGCGCGCCGCCCCCGAATCAGCCCGCAAATTTCCAGACCAGCGGATTCCGCCAGGCGCTGAAATTCCTCGGTGCTTTCCGCATAGTCGGGTGAATCGAAATCGAGTGAAACGAGCAACGCACGTTCGCCGCCCGCATGGCGTTCAAACAGGGGGAATTACCAAAAAGATGGAAAAACGGTCAGGAAGACGCTTCTTCTTCAAGTCCGTTATGCCAGTTGACCGCTCGCGAAGGAACAACCGTGGAAATGGCGTGCTTGTATACCATTTGCGTGACGGAGTTTTTCAGCAGAACCACGTACTGATCAAACGAATCAACCTGTCCCTGAAGCTTGATGCCATTCACCAGGTAGATCGAAACCGGGACATGTTCCTTGCGCAAGGCATTCAAAAACGGGTCTTGCAAGAGTTGTGGTTTGCCGGCCATTTGGCTCTCCTTATTAACATTCGAAATGTTATTGGGCTGACTGACGGGTTTTCAAGCCCCTTCCCGGTCAGTTTTAACTATTCTAGCCCAAATCAGGACATGCAAGCCGGAAATTAAACCGTAGGGTTAATTCAGCGACGGCCGGCTGAAATAATAGCCTTGCGCCCAGTCCACGCCGACTTCCCGCAACTGGTCGATCGTGGCAGCATCCTCTACGCATTCGGCAATGGTGATGATCTCCTGATTCCTGGAAAACGCCACCAAAGACTTGACCAGATCCAACACCTTGCGGTTACTTTGCATGTTCTGGACCATCCAGCCTTCGATTTTGAGGTAACTGATTGGCAACCGCGCCAAATACAGGAAAGAAGAATAGCCGCTGCCAAAATCATCCAGCGCCAGCCTGAATCCAAAATCGAGCAGGACTTTCAAATCCTGCTCAAGGGTATCCAGATTCTGTATGGCCTGGCGCTCGGTGATTTCAAAAACCACCGGTTTGACAGGCCCCATTTCAATGCCGCAGCGCAAGCAGTAATCCTGGGCATTGTTAAGCAATGTCTCGACCAGATCACGGCGGGCCAAAAACTGGGAGGACAGGTTGATGAAATGCGCGAAGCTTGGCGTAGCGGCTCCCGAGGCCAGACTGCCCGCGCAACGCTGCATGGTCAAACTGGCGACAATGCTGTCAATCTCGGCCATCAGGCCCAACCCCTCTGCCGCCTCGATGAAATCGGTCGCGGTAATGATTTCACCTTGCGGAGTTTGCAGGCGTGCCAAGGCCTCATCCGCCACTGGCGCCAGGCTTTTCAGTTCATGAATGGTTTGATAAGCGGCAAGGATGCGGTTTTCACCTGCCGCGGTTTTCAGCAAGGTTGCAGTATGCAGGATTCCCCGGCCCTTCCTGCCCGTGACAATCCTGTCTCTGCCACTTGCCTTGGCTTCATACAGAGTGTTATCCAGATCGGCCAGGATCGTATCCTGCGTACTGACGTCGGGGTCATACCGGCTTACGCCGACACTCATGGTGAGGTGTATGTCGCCGACCGACGTGACAAATGCCTGCTGCCTGATTTCCTCCCGCAGGCGATCAAGAATGATCTCGGCCTGCCGTGCATCGCTGGTATGCAGGCACACAATGAATTCCTCACCGCCCCAGCGGGCCACCCAGTCTTCCGTGCGCAGAAAACTCGTCAGCGCCGAGGCAAAGCCGATCAGAACCTCATCGCCCACGGCATGGCCATAGCGGTCGTTGATGAGTTTGAAGTGATCCAGATCAATCAGCCCAAGAATAAACGCTTCACCATGACGCCTGGCATGCGAAATTTCTTCCTTCAAACGGGCTTCAGCCGCACGCCGGTTGGGCAAACTGGTCAATGCATCGGTCAGGGCGAGTTTTTCCAGATTGTCTCGCTGCCTGGATTGCAGCATGAAAGAACCGATCCAGCTGGCAATCAGCTCGATGAACGCCAGATTCTCCTGTGTGCGGTCTTCTTCCATGGCCTTGCCGCCGGCGAAAGCCAGCACGCCCCACACCTGGGTGCCTACCCAGATCGGGGTGCCGGCATACACCCGCAATTTCAGCAAAGTCACAGCGGGCAACAAGTTCACGACCGGGTCGCTCGGCATGTCCGGCAAAAAGACAGAAGCTCCACGCTCAACGACACATTGACAAGGCGTGGAAGCAAGCGGCATTTCCATGCCCGCCGAAAAACGCCCTTCTTCATCGAATGCGTGCCGAACCAGATACCTTCCATCCGCCAGTTCTCCGACCAGCGCAACTTCCACGCCAAGCACCCTGCAGGATTCTTCGAGGATGGCCTGAATGCGCTCTTCGTCACTGAGGTGACGGCGGGTGGCGATGCTCCAGAGCACATAAAGCTTATCCGCGCGTAAATCAGCCCCGCGACTTGATATTTCTTCCTGCTCCGGCTTCCCTGATTGTGTATCCTTGGCTATCACGCTATGAATGCTTTCCGCAATAATCCAACTTCATTCTAGTCGACACCAGGCTGGTTATTCTTCAAGTTCTGCTTCCCTGAGCTTTTTGGCGGCGGCTTCCGGACTAATGGTATTTACGAACAATCCCGAGCCCAGCTCAAACCCGGTTGGAATGGAAGTGCGCGGGCAGATTTCAAGATGCCAGTGATAACTGGCGGCATGGCCTTCCGCAGGCCCCCCATGCGGCACGGAGTGAAGAAAGAAGTTGTACTGGGCGCCGCCAATTACCGCATCCAGCCTGGCCATGGTGCGTTTCATGATGCGGGCGAGATCAGGCAGCCAATCTTCGGGCGTATCCAGAAAGTCAGCCTGGTGGACCAGCGGCAGGATGTGCACTTCCCATTCAAACCGGCTGGCAAAGGGCTTGATGGCAATGAAGTGCTGGCTGCGCTCGATCACATACTGGCCGACATCGATTTTCCGGCGGATTTCACCCGACGCGCGGTCATAAATGGTGGCTTCAAATGTCAGCGCCTCGTCGACCAGCGCGCAGAAAATGCAGCGGTGATGCTTGCGGAAGTATTCCGCGCTGTTGATCACCTCGGCCTGCACGTTTTCCGGCACCACCGGCATGGCAATAATCTGGCTGTGCGTATGCGGTATCGAGGCGCCCGCAGCCGGGCCAAAGTTCTTGAACACCAGCACATATTTCAGACGCGGATCGGATTCATACAATTGCGCCATGCGCATACGGTACGCGCGGAACACCTTTTCCAGATGGCTTGCACTCATTTCATGAATGGCTGCGCCGTGGTCGGGATGATCAACAAATACCTCATGCCGGCCATAGCCATCGATAGTTTGCTGCAGCCCGAAAGTAAAATTGGTGTTTTCGCGATCGTCGCCCAGCACCGGGTAAAGGTTGGGAACCAGACGCACTGCCCAGTTGCCGTCCTCCGCCTCCATGCGAAACAGCTCCGGCGGCGTCTTGGCTTCATTGCCCCGGCAGAACGGGCAGGTTTCCACATGCTTGCGCGTGTCGCGCGGCGCCAGGTCTTCGGCTTTCTTGGGCCTCATCGAACGCGCGGTCGCAACCAGCACCGACTCGGTCGGCACGATAGGATTCAATCGGATTTCCCGGGTTTCCAGTTCGCTCATTTCAGACTTTCAAAAGTAAATTTCATTGGGAGCATAATGACCTCTTGCGGCTAGTGTCCGAGAATCTTTTTATGCGTCTCTTCATCCTGTTTATTGCGACAGTTTCAAGCTTTTCTGTATTTGCCCAACCCGCCGCCGGGCCGATGCTGGGGCCGGTTACCCGGCATACCGCCACGATCTGGATCCAGGGCAGCGAGCCAGCCAAAGCTGCGCTGGAAGTCGAACAGCCAGTCGCGAAATCACAGGTCAAGCGCACGGCAACCATCCAGTTGAACCGGGAAACGGATTTCACCGGCCGTTTTGTGCTGGACAACCTCACGCCAGGCACGACGTATCGCTATAAAGTCATCTGGAATGGCAAACTGCTCGACGCCCCCCATCGCTTCACCACGCAGGCTGCGCAAAATCCGGAGGGGCCGCCCGAATTCACGGTCTATCTGGGTTCCTGCGCCCACCTGCACGACCCGGAAGCAGACTGGTCAGCGTCATGGAGCGGCGGTTATGAGATATTCGACCGCATCGCCACCCAGGCAACCGGAGATATCCGCCCCAATCTGATGCTATGGCTGGGCGATAACATTTATCTGCGGCCTAGCGATTACGATCATCCCGCAGGCATGGCTCGGCGGTACCAGAAGGTTCGCAGTCACCCGTCATTGCAAAAGCTGCTGCCAGCCCTGCCGCATTACGCCATCTGGGACGATCACGATTACGGCCCCAATGACCACAATCAGAGTTTTGTCTTCAAAGAGGCAAGCCTGGAACTGTTCCAGCGCTACTGGCCCAACCTCAGTGCTGGGCTGCCTGACATGCCCGGCATTCATACCCAGTTTTCCATTGCCGATGCGGATTTTTTCCTGCTGGACAATCGCTGGTACCGCGACAGCGATCGCGACCAATCCGAGAACAAGAAACTGTTTGGCGAGGGTCAGATGCGCTGGCTGAAAAATGCGCTGATGGCATCCCGCGCGCGATTCAAGATCATTGCCGGCGGCAGCCAGTTTATGAACGACTTGTCGCGCTTTGAAGGCTGGCATCATTTTCGCGAGGAACGCCGTGATTTTCTCGCCTGGCTGGAGTTGAACAACATCAGTGGCGTTGTATTCCTTTCCGGTGACCGGCACCGTACGGAATTGCTCAAACAGGACAGACCAGGCAATTACCCGCTGCATGAACTGACCTGTTCACCACTTACTTCCAGATTACACCCCGTCGAGGCCGCCGAGCTCAACCATCCCGCCCGCGTTGCCGGCACCCTGGTAGAAGCCCGGAATTTCTGCACCCTCTCCGCCGAGGGGCCAAGCGATAATCGGGCCCTGGTCCTGAAAAGCTTCGACGCGCAGGGCAAGGCATTCTGGGAAGTCAGGATCGACGCCAGCTCGCTGCACAGAAGCGGCGCGCCCGCCAGGCTGCCCTGATTTACTTCGCACCCTGTGCGATGCTGTCCGCCCACATCATGGATTCGATTTGGAGGTTCATCAAATTGACATTGGCCAGTTCGGGGTGGGCAACGATGACATCATCCACTTTGTTGCCTTCATCCTGTTCCATGGCAATGATCAGGCCCAGCAGGATACCCAGCCGTCCCTCGTGCTGCAGAATCGCCAGGCGGATCTCTTCGGACAATGCCAGCTCATCCAGCAGCTCGGGCAAGGGTGCGCCAAGCAGTGCATCCAGCAGCGAGAACATGCCCACCATGAAGGCCTCTTCGCGAGTGGCTTTGTCGTAGCACAGCGCCTCCGCCAGCATTTCCATCATCCTGCCGCGCGTGCTGGACAGGGTCAGCAGGGGACTGGGGAAATCACCCCGGCTGTACTGGGCAAACAACAGCAATTGCAACCAGCGCTGCAATTGCCGTCGGCCCAGCACCATGATGGCCTGGGCTAGCGTTTGAATTTTGACCGAACCCGCCACGCCCACCGAGTTCACCAGGCGAAGCAGCTTGTAGCTCATTTCCGGCGCCTGCTTGAATGTTTTTTCTATATCGCCGTTATCCGCATCCGACAGCAACTGATGCATCAAGCGCAGCATGATCTGCTTGGAAGGGTCGGTGCGTTTGCCATTGAGCAACGTGGGCTTGGCGTAAAAGAAGCCCTGGAATAATTCAAATCCAAGATCATGGCAGCGTGTGGACATTTCTTCGCTGTCCACTTTCTCGGCGATCAGTTTGACCTTGTGCCTGGCCATTTTTTCCACGATGGGCGCAAGCTGCTCCGGCGGCACCTTCAGAACATCGATCTTGACATAATCCAGAATCGGCATCAGCGGGCAATGCGCAGGGTCGATACCTTCCACATCATCCAGCGCGATGCTGAATCCAAGCTGTTTCAAATCCTTGCACCGCGCCACGATCGCCGGGGTGATCTGCACGGTTTCCAGCAGCTCGATCACCACCTTGTCCGGCGGCAGGAATTCGATCACGTCCGTCATGATCAGCATGGCATCGAAATTGATGAAGGCGCGCTTTCCGCCCAGTACGCTGTCCAGCCCCAGTTCGTTGAACGCATGGGCAATCACATGCGCGGTAGCGGCCCGGTCATCCACCACCTGCTGGCTGTTTCCCTTGCGGAACAGCAGCTCATAGGCAATGGTGTTACCCTTGCGGTCGATGATGGGCTGGCGTGCCAGCGTGAAATCCAGCGTTCTGGAAGGCGTTTCGATACGAGCAGGTTCGAGCATTTGGGTTTCCTTCAATTTGGAACACCCTAAGGCTATCAGCCGCGGTCTCGATTTGAGTGGGAGAAATGAAGCGGGAAAACCGGTTATTTCGGGACATGGCGTCCCGGCCAGTCCATCGTGCATTCACAAGCGGAAATGCTTTTAAATTTCGGGGCTTGCTGGCTACCGTTGCAGTCAGAACTTGCTTAGCTCGGTGTGCCCTTGGTATCCGAGCCGAATTTGCGTCGACGGAAACGCTTTTCGCGCCGGGCGCGGTTCATTTCGCGTTCGGTCAGCGGTTTGGGCTTGCGCGATTCGTAAGGATTGGAGCCGTCCTTGAATTCGATGCGCAAGGGCGTGCCCTGCAGTTCGAATGTCTTGCGGAAGGTGTTTTCCAGATAACGACGATAATCGTTCTGCACATTGGCGGTCGCATTGCCATGGATGACGATGACCGGCGGGTTGCTGCCGCCCTGGTGGGCGAACTTGAGTTTGGGCCGGAACAGGCCGGTTTTTGGGGGGGCATGCTGGGCTGTGGCGGCCAGCAGCGTGCGGGTCAGTTTGGGCGTGGACAGCTTGGCCATGGCCGCTGAGTATGCGGCATCGACATCCTTCAGCAGCGGCGCGAGGCCCTGGGCTTTCAGCGCGGAGATATAGTTGAAGCGTGCAAACGACAGGAAGCCGAGCTTGCGCTCGATGTCGCGCTTGATCTCGCTGCGCCTGTATTCGTCCAGGCCATCCCATTTGTTGACGGCTACCACCAGTGCCCGGCCCTCTTCCAGAATATAGCCGGCAATGTGCGCATCCTGTTCGGATATCTCGGCTTGCGCATCCAGCACCAGCACAACGACATTGGCATCCTCAATGGCTTGCAGCGTTTTGATGACGGAAAACTTCTCCACCGCTTCGAACACCTTGCCGCGTTTGCGAACACCGGCTGTGTCGATCAGCGTGTAGTGCTTGCCGTTACGCTCGAAATCGACATAAATGGAATCGCGCGTGGTGCCGGGCTGATCGAAGGCAATCACGCGTTCCTCTCCAAGCAGCGCATTCACCAGCGTGGACTTGCCCGCGTTGGGCCGGCCGACAATCGCAATCTTGGGGCCGCCGTCGTGCGCGTCTTCCGGCTCAGGCGCGGCAAATGAAGCCAGCGCCAGGTCAACCAGATCACGCACCCCTTCGCCATGCGCGCCGGAAATCGCCAGCGGCTCGCCCAGTCCCAGTTCGTGAAATTCGGCCGCGGCCATGGCCGGGTTCATACCCTCGGCCTTGTTAACCACCAGATGCACCGGGCAGCGCGACTGGCGCAGCTTCTGCGCGATTACCTTGTCCTGCGCGGTCAGGCCCTGGCGGCCATCGACCATAAACACCACCACATCCGCTTCGTCGATTGCCTGCAGGGTCTGGCGCGCCATCTCGTGCATGATGCCGTCCTTGGCCACGGGCTCCAGTCCGCCGGTATCCACCACGAGATAAGGCTTGTCGCCCACCCGCCCGCGGCCATAGTGGCGGTCTCGCGTCAGACCCGGCTGATCATGCACCAGCGCATCGCGCGTCTTGGTCAACCGGTTGAAAAGGGTGGACTTGCCGACGTTGGGCCGGCCGACAAGCACGAGGGTAGGAAGCATGTATTTAGGATCCCGAAGAGCAAAACCACCAAGACCACAAAGTGCACAAAGTTTTCATAGCCTTTGTGTACTTGGTGAACTTTGTGGTTCAGCTTTGCTTCGTCAATATCAATTCAATTTAAAAGCCGCCACGCCGCCTTTTGCGGTCTGCACGGCAAAGCCGGGGCCGATATCCACGGGCATGGCGCGCGCTTCGCCGCCATCCGCCTTGGCGCGCGCGACAAAACTGCCGTCTTCTTTGGACAGCACATGCACGTAGCCTTCAAAGTCAGCTACCACCACCTGCTTGCCTACCGGCAGCGGCGCAGTCAAACGCCTGTTTGCCAGCTTGTCCTGGCGCCAGGCCGCGCGGCCGGTCTCCTTGTCATAGGCCGTCACGGCATCCTTGGCATCCGTCACATAGACATACTGGTCATCCATGCCCAAGCCCACGCTGCTGGAGGTATCACGCGCCCAGATCAGGGTGCCCTTGCTGCGATCGAAGCAGGCCACGCGGCCCTGATAAGCAACCGCGCAAACCCGCCTGTCATCCAGTGCCGGTCTGCCCACCACATCGGTAACGCGCTCAAGTTCGGTGGCGCCTTTCGGCAGGCTCACGGTCGATTCCCAGAACTGCACGCCGTTGGCGGCTGAAATCGCCGCCAGCTTGCCGCCGGAAAATCCGGCATAAACCGCCCCTTCTCCCGCAGCCATTGCTTCCGTGCCCTGCAAGGTCAGCGCAGGCAGTTGACGCACATACAGCCACTGGCGGCTGCCGTCAGCCGGGTTCAAGCCGACGATGCGGCCATCGCCCGTGCGCACGATGATCATGTCGCGTGCCACCACCGGCGCGCTGCTCACTTCGCTGGACAGCGTAACTTCCCAGCGTTTGGCGCCTGTTGCCGCATCCAGTGCGATCAGTTCGCCTTTGCTGCCGCCGACCAGCACCAGGCCGGCCCCCGCGCCAACGCCCGCTGACAGTGACTTCCCGGTATCAACCCGCCAGACATCATTGCCGCCCTGTACATTCAGCCGGGCGACCTTGCCGGATTCGCCCGCCACGAAAACTGCTTCGCCATCGGCCACGGGCGTAAATACAAACCGCCCCGCTTCCGCCACGGAAGCCGACCAGGCTCTGGACAGCTGGGCGCTTTCCTTGAATTCAGTCAGTGGCGCAGGCAGTATGGTTTTGGCCTTGCCAGAGCCAAACCAGCCGGACACGGTATCGGTGGTTTTGCCGAGCATGCCGCAGCCGCCAAGCAGGCTTGCCGACAGCATCAACGCTGCAAAAGTCGCAAAACGGAAACTCATGACTTGGGACCTCCCAGAGAATCCAGCTTCATTTCCACCACGCCGCGAAGCGGGCTGGTTTCCTTGAGCTTGGCGTACGCCGCGGAATAGGCCGCGCGGGCTTCTTCTTTTTTATCCTGTGCCAGATAGACATCGCCCTTCAGGTCATCGAAACGCGGGCCATAGGCATCGGTATGCGCGGCATTCAGTTGGGACAGAGCCGCATCGTACTGCTTTTCATCCAGCAGCAATCCGGCCAGCCTGAGGCGGGATACATCCTTGAGTGCAGCTTCCTTGGTGTGATCGATCGTCCACTCGAGTTGAGCCTTGGCACTTTTGACATCGCGGTCGCGCGCATTCAGGGTAGCCAGCGTCATCGCCGCGCGGGTGGCATAAGGCGTGCCGGCAAACTTGTCGATCAGGGTCGCGCCGGTTTCCTTGGCCAGTTTCTTGTCGCCTGCCTGCAAGGCCTGCTGCATGCGGTCAAAAAAGGCAGCAGCCTCGGCTCCCTGTTTGGCCGTATGATTTTTCCAGTACTCGTACCCGGCGGCGGCAAACAACACACCCGCCACGACGATGGTGACGGTGTTGCCCCAGCGCTTCCACCAGGCCTTCAGTTCGTCGAGCTTTTCCTGTTCTTCCAGATCAAATGTTGCCATGACTCATCCTCAAATTTGTTTCCGCAAAATATCCACGGCTTCATCAACATTTACCACAGCCTGTTCCGCTTCCTCGCGCAAGGGTTTCAGGCTCAATTTTTTTCCCGCTGCTTCATTGTCGCCAATGATGGCGGCATAGCGCGCACCGCTGCCGTCCGCCTTTTTCATCTGCGACTTGAAACTGCCGCCGCCGGCATGCATCACAACGGATAAATTTTTCTCGCGCAGGCCGCGCGCAACCTGCCAGGCCCATGCCGCCGCCTGCTCGCCGGCATGCACCAGATACACATCCGGTGCACGCAGTCCGGGCTTGATGCCCTCCGCTTCCAGCAAGGCAAGCAGCCGCTCGATGCCCATGGCAAAACCACAGGCAGGCGCAGGCTTGCCGCCCAGCTGTTCGATCAAACCGTCAAACCGTCCACCCGCGCAAACCGTGCCCTGCGCACCCAGCTTGTCCGTCACCCACTCAAATACCGTGCGATTGTAATAGTCGAGCCCGCGCACCAGCCGCGTATTGATGCGGTACTCGATGCCCAGATCATGCAGCAGCTTTTGCACGGCGTCGAAATGCGCCAGCGATTCCTCGTCCAGATCGTCCATCAGCTTCGGCGCGGCTTCCACCAGCGCCTGCATGGCCGGGTTTTTGGTATCCAGAATCCGCAAGGGGTTGGCGTGCAGCCGCCGCTTCGCATCTTCGTCCAGCACGTCCGCGTTGGCTTCGAAGTATTTGATCAGCCGCTCGCGATGGCGGCGTCGCGCCTCGGCATCGCCCAGCGTATTCAACTCCAGCACGGGATCGATGCCCAACCGCTTCCACAAATCCGCACTCATCAGGATGTGCTCGGCATCAACATCCGGCCCGGCGAATCCCATGGCCTCCACCCCCACCTGGTGAAACTGGCGGTAGCGGCCTTTCTGCGGCCGCTCGTGACGGAACATCGGCCCCATGTACCACAACCGCTTGCCGCCATCGTAAATCAGGTTGTTCTGCACCACCGCGCGTACGCAGGACGCCGTGCCTTCCGGGCGCAGCGTCAGCGATTCGCCGTTCAGCTCATCGATGAAGGTGTACATTTCCTTCTCGACAATATCGGTCACCTCGCCGATGGCGCGCTTGAACAGCGCCGTGTTTTCAAGAATGGGCGTGCGTATTTCGCGGTAGCCATAGCTCTCCAGCCAGGCCCGCACCGTATCCTCGAAAAACCGCCAGGTATCCGCATCCGCCGGCAGCATGTCGTTCATGCCACGGATGCTTTGCAGGTTACTGCTCATGATTTCCCTGTTCCGTACGTCCGCTGGACGTAGTCATTCACAATCACCTGAAACTCCTCGGCGATCCTGTCGCCCTTCAGCGTGACTGTCTTTTTTCCATCCACATACACCGGCGCGACCGGCACTTCACCCGTGCCGGGCAGCGATATGCCGATGTTGGCATGCTTGGATTCGCCCGGCCCGTTGACCACGCAGCCCATTACCGCCACTTTCATGTCTTCCACGCCGGGATAGACGCCGCGCCAGCCAGGCATCTGGCCACGCAGCCAGGTTTGAATCTTCAGCGCCAGTTCCTGAAACACCGTCGAAGTCGTGCGGCCGCAGCCCGGGCAGGCCGTCACCATGGGCGTGAACGCACGCAAGCCCATGGTCTGCAAAATTTCCTGCGCGACGATGACTTCCTTCGTTCGAGATTCGCCGGGCTCGGGTGTCAGAGAAACGCGAATCGTGTTGCCTATGCCTTCCTGCAACAGCACCGCCAGCGCGGCGGTCGAGGCCACAATGCCCTTGCTGCCCATGCCTGCTTCGGTCAGGCCAAGGTGAAGCGCGTAGTTGCTTTGACTTGCCAGATCGCGATACACCGCGATCAGATCCTGCACGCCGCTCATCTTGCACGACAGAATGATATGGTCACCCGGCAGGCCCAGCTCCTCGGCTCGCTTCGCCGACTGCAAAGCCGAGGCAATCATGGCCTTGAACATGATGTCCTTAGCATCTGCCGGTTCGGATGACTTGGCGTTCTCGTCCATCATGCGCGCCGCCAACTCCTGATCCAGGCTGCCCCAGTTCACGCCGATGCGCACAGGCTTGTCATACTTGCAGGCAATTTCAATCAACGTACCGAACTGCTCGTCGCGCTTGTCGCCGCGACCGACATTACCCGGATTGATGCGCAGCTTGCCCAGTGCCTGGGCGCACTCCGGCACTTGGGTCAGCAGCTTGTGGCCGTTGAAATGGAAATCGCCAATCAGCGGAACATCAATGCCTTGCGCGCTGAGTTTTTCTCGAATCACCGGCACAGCCTTTGCCGCTTCCAGCGTATTAACCGTCACGCGCACCAGTTCCGAACCCGCCTGATACAGCTCGGCCACCTGCTTCACCGTGGATGCGATATCCGCGGTATCGGTGTTGGTCATTGACTGCACGACAATGGGGGCGCTTCCGCCCACCAGAACATGGCCAATGCGAACCTGACGCGTGGTGCGGGGTTGCGTCCCCGGCGTGAACTTGATCACTGACACGGCTACTCCAGCGTAAACCGCGCAACGGTTTCGCCAATATATGGCTTGATATCGAATGCCCTGCCGCTGTAAGTCATGCGCACATTGGCGGCATTGCCCACAACAAATTCAAAAGGCGGCTTGCCGCTCAGATCAACCGTGCTGCCCGCCTTGCTGAGGGTGGAATGTATGGTCCGGCCATTGCCATCCTTGATCTGCACCCAGGCATCCTGGTCAAACTGCAGGCGGATGGACTTGTGCCTGAAATTGGCGGGAAGGTAAGGATTGCCTGATGCCTCCGGCGCGGCGGCATCGGGCGCAGGTTGCAACTCGGGCTTGGGCTGGACCGGTTCCTGGGCAGGCGCGGGTTTTGGCAATGGCGCGGGTTGCGGCTCTGGCCTTGACACAGGCGCTGGCGTCTCAACCGGCGCCTCAGTGGGTGCAGCAGGCTGCGGTGAAGGCGCCGCTGGCGGTATTGCGGATTCCGGTGTGGCGTGAACCGGTGGCGGCGGAGCAGTTTGCACTGCTGGCGCGGAAGGATGCTCCTCTTCCCCGCCGCTGTTCAGCCACAAATAAATTGCAGCGGGAATCGCCAGCAGCAATGCAAGCACCGCCAGCACTCCAACCAGAACCGGTGAAACTCCAGAAGCCGCCTCGGGCAAATAGGTTTCGGTTTCGATTTTTTCCGCAGGGGCGGCGCCGGATTCCGACATGCGCGTCAGCAAGGGCTCGGGATCTATCCCCAGCAGCTTGGCGTAGTTGCGGACAAATCCGCGCGCGAACACTGGCTGGCCCAGCGCGGCATAATCCTCGACTTCCATCGCTTCAACCTGACGTACCATCAGACGCAGCTTGTTTGCTGCATCCTGTACCGTCCATCCCTTGGCCTCGCGTGCCGCCTTCAGCGCATCGCCAATTTCCAGCGGTTCGCTCATTCGTACTGACCCCGCATCAACTTCTGCGCCTCTTCGGATTCCGGAAAGCGCTTGCGCAATTGCAGCGCGTACGCGGCAGCCTGTTCCTTGTCACCCTGCTTGCGCTCCAGCAGCACGCCCAGCCACAGGCTTTCGGCGGTAGGCGGCGCGACTTCGCCATAACGGCCCAGCAGACGCTGCGCATCGTTGATCTTGCCCTGCCTGAAATTAAGCGCAGCGAGCTTGATGGTCGCCAGCGGCGCATCCGGCTGCAATTTCAGCGCCTTGTTGTAATAGGCTTCAGCCTGTTTGGCATCACCCTTCTTCTCGCTGCACAAACCGGCATTGGTCATGGCCTGCTCGGGATTCGCATACAGCGGATTTCGCAACGCCTCGGTAAACTGTGAAAGCCCCTCGTCGTAACGATCACGCGTGCACAGGAACCAGCCAAAATTGTTGTGCGCCTCGGAGTCCGCCCGATTAAGATCAATTGACTTGCGGAAGTTTTCTTCCGCCAGCTTGTCTTCGGCCAGCTCCATGTAAATCAATCCCAGCACGTTGTAGGCCGGGCCGTAACGGTTGTCCGCCTGAATCGCCTTGCGCACTTCGTCCAGCGCAATCTTCATCTGGCCGCGGCTGAAGTATGCGCCCGCCAGATCGGTAAAGGCCTTGGCACGGGAACTGGCATCGGTTTCCACTTGCGGCGTGCCCGTCGACGGGCCGGAAGATGACTGGATACCCCCCGGCGGATTGGCGCATCCCGCCAGCGATGCAATCAGCGATAACAACAGGACTCTCTTCACTCTATGCCGCCTCCATGTTGATTCTCTTTAATACCCGCCCCGTCTTGTCCGCCACCTGGCCGGCCAGCTGGCCGCAGGCCGCGTCGATGTCGTCCCCGCGCGTCTTGCGCGTGGTGGCGACGTAGCCGGCCTGAACCAGAATGTCGCGGAACACGCGCAGCGATTCGGGCGTGCTTTTCTCGTAACCCGAATCCGGAAACGGATTGAACGGAATCAGGTTGAACTTGCACGGCGTGTCCTTCACCAGCTCCAGCAATTGCCGCGCGTGTTCGGGTGAGTCGTTCACGCCATTCAGCATCACATATTCAAACGTGATGAAATCGCGCGGCGCGAATTCCAGGTAACGCTGGCAAGCCGCCATCAGTTCCTTCAACGGATATTTTTTATTGATCGGCACAATCTGGTCGCGCAGCGCATCGTTGGGCGCATGCAAACTCACTGCCAGCGCCACCGGGCAGCGCTGCGCCAGCCGGTCCATGGCCGGCACCAGGCCCGACGTCGATACCGTCACCCGCCGGCGCGACAGGCCGTAGGCGTTATCGTCCAGCATCACATCCAGCGCCGTCACCACGTTGTCGAAATTCGCCAGCGGCTCGCCCATGCCCATCATGACCACGTTCGTCACCGGACGTTCACCCCAGCCTGCCTTTTTCAACTCGCAAACCGCATGCCAGAGCTGGCCGATGATTTCCGCCACCGTCAGATTCCGGTTGAAGCCCTGCCGCCCAGTCGAGCAGAACGTGCATTCCAGCGCGCATCCCACCTGCGACGACACGCACAGCGTGCCGCGATAGCGCGGGCCTTCAACCAGCCCG
>JADFDC010000049.1 GCA_018263115.1 Thiobacillus sp. | reverse complement strand
ACAACTCGAGCGCCATTTTCTTCGGCAGCCCGCACTGATGCAGTTTGAGTTGTGGGCCCACCACGATAACGGAACGTCCGGAATAATCCACGCGCTTGCCGAGCAGGTTCTGGCGGAAGCGGCCGCTCTTGCCTTTGATCATGTCGGCCAGCGATTTCAGCGGACGCTTGTTAGCGCCAGTCATGGCTTTGCCGCGGCGGCCGTTGTCAAGCAGCGAATCAACCGACTCCTGCAACATGCGCTTTTCATTACGAACAATGATTTCCGGCGCCTTCAGTTCCAGCAGGCGCTTCAAACGGTTGTTCCGGTTTATCACGCGGCGATACAGATCATTCAGGTCGGAAGTGGCGAAACGACCGCCATCCAGCGGCACCAGCGGACGCAGTTCCGGCGGAAGCACCGGCAGTACTTCCAGCACCATCCAATCAGGTTTGATGCCTGAACGCTGGAACGCCTCAAGCACCTTCAGGCGCTTGGAAATCTTCTTGAGCTTGGTATCCGAAGTCGTTTTGGACAGGTCGGCACGCAGACGCTCGACTTCACCATTGAGATCGATGGCGCGCAGCAATTCGCGGACGCCTTCGGCGCCCATTGATGCCTTGAATTCGTCGCCATACTCTTCAAGCTTGGCAAGGTAATCATCTTCCGTGAGCAGTTGGCAGCGTGTCAGCGGCGTCATGCCGGGATCGGTCACGACATAGCCTTCGAAATAAAGCACGCGCTCGATATCCCTCAGCGTCATGTCGAGCACCATACCCAGACGTGATGGCAGCGATTTCAAAAACCAGATGTGCGCAACCGGGGAGGCCAATTCGATGTGGCCCATGCGCTCGCGCCGCACCTTGGACAGCGTGACTTCCACGCCGCATTTTTCGCAGATGACGCCGCGATGCTTTAGCCGCTTGTACTTGCCGCACAGGCATTCGTAATCTTTTACCGGGCCAAAAATCTTGGCGCAGAACAAGCCATCCCGCTCCGGCTTGAAAGTACGGTAGTTGATGGTCTCCGGCTTTTTGACTTCGCCGTATGACCATGCACGGATTTTCTCAGGTGAGGCGATGCCAATCTTGATGGCATCGAACTCTTCTTCCTGGGTGGCTTGTTTGAACAGTTCCAGCAGTGCTTTCATGGTTTGTCCTTCACCCTTAAATTAGAAACGTTCCAGATCGATATCGATGCCCAGCGAACGGATTTCCTTCACCAGAACATTGAAGGATTCCGGCATGCCGGCTTCGATCTTGTGGTCGCCCTTGACGATGTTTTCGTACACCTTGGTGCGTCCGGTCACGTCGTCAGACTTCACAGTCAGCATTTCCTGCAGCACATAGGCTGCACCATAGGCTTCCAGCGCCCACACTTCCATCTCGCCAAAACGCTGGCCGCCGAATTGCGCCTTGCCGCCAAGAGGCTGCTGCGTCACCAGACTGTATGGGCCTGTTGAACGGGCATGCATCTTGTCATCGACCAAGTGGTGCAGTTTCAGCACATGCATGATGCCGACGGTAACGTCGCGTTCGAATGCTTCGCCCGTCCTGCCGTCATACAGAGTGACCTGACCGCCTTCAGGCATGTCGGCCAGCTTGAGCATGTGGTAAATCTCTTCCTCCGATGCGCCGTCAAATACTGGCGTCGCAAAGGGCACACCCTTCTTCAGATTGTCAGCCAGCTCCAGGATCTGTTCGTCGCTCAGGTCTTCCAGTTTTTCCACGGCACCGCGGCTGTTGTAGACCTCTTTCAGGAAGGCACGCATGTCCTTGGCCTTGGTCTGGGCTTGCATCATGGTGTCGATTTTGTGGCCCAGCCCTCTTGCTGCCCACCCCAGGTGAGTTTCAAGAATCTGGCCCACGTTCATCCGCGAGGGCACGCCCAGCGGATTCAACACGATATCGACCGGCATGCCATTTGCCATGTGGGGCATGTCCTCGACCGGCACAATTTTTGAGACTACGCCCTTGTTGCCGTGACGCCCCGCCATCTTGTCACCGGGCTGCAAACGGCGCTTGACGGCCAGATAAACCTTGACCATCTTCTGCACACCGGGCGGCAGTTCGTCGCCAGCAGTCAGTTTCTTTTTCTTTTCCTCGAACATGGCATCGAATTCGATGCGCTTGGCTGCGAGGCTGTCCTTGATGGCTTCCATCTGGCGGCTGACTTCTTCGTCGGCGACGCGGATGTCGAACCAGTCATGCCCCGGCAGGGATTCCAGATACTCACGTGTGACCTTTGAACCCTTGGCCAGTTTCTTGGGCCCGCCATTAACGGTCTTGTTCAATAGCAGGCGACCCAGGCGCGAATAAGCGTCGGTTTCCACAATGCGCATGCGGTCAGCCATATCCTTCTTGTATTCATCCAGCTGGCTGTTGATGATGCTTTGCGCGCGCTTGTCGCGTTCAATGCCTTCGCGCGTAAAAACCTGTACATCGATCACCGTGCCGCTCATGCCAGAAGGTACACGCAGAGAAGTGTCCTTCACATCGGAGGCTTTCTCGCCAAAAATGGCGCGCAACAGTTTTTCTTCCGGGGTAAGCTGGGTTTCGCCTTTGGGCGTAACCTTGCCAACCAGCACGTCGGCCGCTTCAACTTCCGCACCAATGCTGATGATGCCGGACTCGTCCAGACGGGCTAGCTGGCGCTCGGGCAGATTGGAAATGTCACGTGTGATTTCCTCTGGGCCAAGCTTGGTATCTCGTGCCACGACGTTCAACTCTTCGATATGGATAGACGTGTAGCGATCTTCTGCTACCACTTTTTCCGAGATCAGGATCGAGTCCTCGAAGTTGTAGCCGTTCCAGGGCATGAACGCGACCAGCATGTTCTGACCCAGCGCCAGTTCGCCCATGTCTGTGGAAGCGCCATCGGCAATCACGTCGCCGCGCGCGATCTGGTCACCCACCTTCACCAGCGGGCGCTGGTTGATGTTGGTGTTCTGGTTGGAACGTGTGTATTTGATCAGCGAGTAGATATCCACACCCACTTCGCCTGCCTTGGCCTCATCATCATTGACGCGCACCACCATGCGGCTGGCATCGACATAATCGACGATACCGCCACGGTATGCAGTCACCACGGTACCCGAATCGATGGCGGCGGTGCGCTCGATACCGGTGCCCACCAGCGGCTTTTCCGGACGCAGGCAAGGCACTGCCTGGCGCTGCATGTTCGAACCCATCAAGGCGCGGTTGGCGTCGTCATGTTCCAGGAAGGGAATCAGCGATGCCGCCACGGACACAACCTGGGCTGGCGCCACGTCCATGTATTCGATGCGGTCCGGGCTGGACAGGGTAAATTCGTTCTTGTGACGGCAGGAAACCAGATCATCCTTGAACTTGTTCTTGGCATCCAGTTCTGCGTTGGCCTGCGCAATCACGTACTTGCTTTCCTCGATGGCCGACAGATATTCGATCTCGTCTGTCACCTTGCCATCAACCACTTTTCTATAGGGCGTTTCGATGAAGCCGTAGTTGTTCACGCGCGCAAACAGAGCAAGCGAGTTGATCAGGCCGATGTTCGGGCCTTCAGGCGTTTCAATCGGGCACACGCGGCCATAGTGGGTAGGATGCACGTCACGCACCTCAAAGCCCGCGCGCTCGCGCGTCAGGCCACCCGGGCCCAATGCCGATACCCGGCGCTTGTGGGTAATCTCGGACAGCGGGTTGGTCTGGTCCATGAACTGGGACAACTGGCTGGAACCAAAGAATTCCTTGATTGCGGCACTGACTGGTTTAGCGTTGATCAGGTCATGCGGCATGAGATTATCCGACTCGGCCTGGGACAGACGTTCCTTGACCGCACGCTCGACACGCACCAGCCCGGAACGGAACTGATTCTCGGCCAGTTCGCCCACTGAACGCACACGGCGGTTGCCAAGGTGATCGATGTCGTCGATTTCGCCACGGCCGTTACGCAACTCCACCAGAATGCGAATCACGGCAAGAATGTCTTCATTGCTCAGCGTACCGGTACCGGTCAGTTCATCCCGTCCAATCCGGCGATTGAATTTCATCCGGCCGACCGTCGAAAGGTCGTAGCGATCCTCGCTGAAGAACAGGTTCTCGAACAGCGCCTTGACCGCTTCTTCTGTTGGCGGCTCGCCCGGTCGCATCATGCGGTAGATTGCCACGCGCGCGGCGTACTGGTCGGGCGTTTCATCGATGCGCAGGGTTTGCGAGATGAATGCGCCCTGATCCAGATCATTGATATAAATTGTCTGGAACTTGCTTACCCCCGCTTCAGCGAATTGCAGCAACAGCGTATCGGTGATTTCGTCGTTGGCGCGCGCAATCAACTCGCCGGATTCCTTGTCGATCACGTCATGCGACAGCACGCGGCCGGTGACGAACTCGTTCGGAATCGCCCACATCTTGACGCCCGCTGCTTCCAGCTCGCGGACATGCTTGGCGGTGATGCGCTTGTCCTTGGGTACGACGACCTTGCCGTCCTTGCCATAAATATCAAATCGGGCGATTTCGCCCCGCAGACGATCAGGTACCAGCTCGAACTGCACACCCTGTGCGTTGACATGGAAAGTATCCTTGGTGAAGAAGGTGTCCAGAATCTGTTCCGGGTTGTAGCCCAGCGCCTTCAGCAGGATGGTGACCGGCATCTTCCGGCGGCGGTCAACACGGAAATACAGGTAGTCCTTTGGATCAAATTCAAAATCCAGCCAGGAACCGCGATAGGGAATGATGCGGGCGGAGAACAGCAGCTTGCCCGAACTATGCGTCTTGCCGCGATCATGCTCGAAAAAGACGCCAGGAGAGCGATGCAGCTGGGACACGATCACGCGCTCGGTGCCATTGATCACGAAGGAGCCGGTCGGGGTCATGAGCGGAATTTCACCCATGTACACTTCCTGTTCCTTGACTTCCTTGATGGTAGGCTTGGACGCTTCCTTATCCATGATCACCAGGCGCACCTTGGCGCGCAAGGGGGCGCAATAAGTCAACCCGCGCTGCTGACATTCCTTGATGTCAAACGCGGGCTCGCCCAAGTTGTAGTTGACGTATTCAAGGCGTGCATTTCCCGAGTGGCTGACAATCGGGAAAATCGAGGTGAAAGCGGCCTGAAGGCCTTCGTTCTTGCGGTCATCCTGCTGCGTATCCGCTTGCAGGAAGCTACGGAAGGACTCAAGTTGGGTTGACAGCAGAAAGGGAATTGGCAGCACGGTCTTGCGCTTTCCAAAACCTTTGCGAATGCGTTTCCTTTCGGTGAAGGTATAGCCCATGGAGTCTCCTTGGATAGGACAGGTTGACGGAGCGGTTCCGGTAACGGCAGATTTACCGCCATTGAATTAATCCCGGCACACGCAAAAAGCAATTAACCCGGACGCCAAGAATCATCCGGGTTTGCCGCTTGCGTGTGCCGTCTCCTCGGGCCGGCGACCCGTGGAGACGCGTGGTCTTATTTGACCTCGACTGAAGCGCCAGCTTCTTCGAGCTGCTTTTTCAGTGCGTCGGCATCGGCCTTGCTGATACCTTCCTTCACGGGCTTGGGAGCGCCGTCGACCAGATCCTTGGCTTCTTTCAGGCCCAGGCCGGTGGCAGCACGCACCACCTTGATGACTTCGACCTTCTTCTCGCCGGCGGAAGTCAGCACGACGGTGAATTCGGTCTTTTCTTCAGCGGCGGCAGCGCCACCCGCGGCAGGTGCAGCCGCCACTGCAACCGCGGCAGCGGCAGCGGACACGCCGAATTTTTCTTCCATTTCCTTGATCAACTCAGACAGCTCCAGCACGGTCATGCCGGCGATTGCGTCGAGGATTTCAGCTTTAGATGCAGCCATTTGTTACTCCTGTCAAATATGTGAATCGCGTAAAAATATCGTTCAAGCAGCCTGCTTTTGATCGCGCACAGCAGCCAGACCACGCACAAACTTGGTGGGTACCTCGTTGAGCGTGCGGACGAACTGGGTGATCGGCGCTTGCATGGTGCCAAGCAACTTGGCGAGCAGTTCTTCACGGCTGGGCATGTTGGCCAGATTCGCCACGTCGGCAGGCGACATGACAAAATTGGGCATGGCCCCACCCTTGATCACGAACAAGTCCTTGCCTTTGGCAAAATCGTTCATGACCTTGGCGGCAGCTACCGGATCCTTGGAAATGCCGTAGACAAGCGGCCCAACCATCTGGCTGGACAACCCTTCAAACGGCGTTCCCTGGACGGCGCGGCGCGCCAGGGTGTTTTTGATGACGCGGAAATACACGCCACTCTTGCGGGCATTAGCCCTGAGCGTGGTGATATCCGCTACACCCGTGCCGCGATACTCGGCCAGCACCACTGCCTGGGCATCCGTAATTTGCGCGGACACTTCGGCTACGACGGCCTTTTTCTCTTCCAGATTCAGACTCAAGGTCTTCTCCTTAAAAAGCGGGGCAGACAATCCACCCCACGGCTGGCGACCTTGACAGGAGATATTCCTGCTTTGGGACCGCCATCTGCGTAGGGTTCGGGTTTGAGGGATCAGGGATCAGGGATCAGGGATCAGAAAAATCCCTTTTCACCCATTCCCAAAACCCTTCGATTAAGCAACTGCATCAGGACTTAAGGTCTTTACTGATACCGACCTCTGATCCCTGATTCCTGTTACCCCTACGGTCTTGGACAACCCCGCTCCGCTGACACAAGCGCCAATGGAACAGGCCCAAAATTACTTATGCGTTCAGTGAAGTCTGGTCCACACGGATACCGGCACCCATGGTGCTGGAAATGGATAGACGCTTCATGTATACGCCTTTTGCCGCGGCTGGCTTGGCCTTGTTCAAGGCTTCGACCAACGCCAGCAGGTTAACTTTCAAATCATCGGGCGTAAAAGACGCCCGGCCAATGGTGCAGTGGACGATACCCGCCTTGTCGGTGCGGTATTGCACCTGGCCGGCTTTGGCATTCTTCACGGCTTCGGCCACATTTGGTGTCACCGTACCCACCTTGGGGTTGGGCATCAGTCCACGCGGGCCCAGAATCTGGCCCAGCTGTCCGACAATGCGCATCGCATCCGGTGTGGCGATCACCACATCGAAATCCATCTTGCCCGCCTTGACGTCCGCGGCGAGATCATCGAAACCGACAATGTCGGCACCCGCCGCCTTGGCGGCATCGACATTGGCGCCCTGGGCAAACACGGCCACTCGAACGGTCTTACCCGTACCTTTGGGCAGCACGACGGAGCCCCTGACCATCTGGTCGGATTTTCGGGCATCAATGCCAAGATTTACCGCCACATCGACCGATTCGTCGAACTTGGCAGTGGCTGTTTCCTTGACCAGTTGCAGCGCTTCCTGAACCGGGTAAATCTTGCTGCGATCGATTTTCTGTTTGATGGCCTGAAGGCGTTTGGAAAGTTTGGCCATGGTTAAATCTCCGAATCCACGCCCATGGAACGGGCGGTGCCTGCAATCGTACGCACGGCTGCATCCATATCGGCAGCGGTCAGATCGGGCATTTTCAATTTTGCGATTTCTTCAAGCTGCGCACGGGAAATCTTGCCGACCTTATCGGTATGAGGCCTTGCAGAGCCTTTTCCAAGCTTGATCGACTTCTTGATCAACACCGTCGCAGGCGGTGTCTTCATAATGAATGTGAAGCTCTTGTCCGCGTAAGCGGTAATCACCACCGGAATGGGCAAACCGGGTTCCATACTCTGGGTTTGAGCATTGAAGGACTTGCAGAATTCCATTATGTTCAGACCCTTTTGACCGAGGGCCGGGCCGATAGGCGGCGATGGGTTCGCCTTGCCTGCCGGCACTTGCAGTTTGATATAGCCTATTACTTTCTTTGCCATGATGGCTCCTGTTTCAGGTTGAGTACTAGCGCGTTTTCACTTTCATTACTCACGCTCCTCGTAAAGCCCCCAGTCCCTAGGGGCAAAGGTCAGGCCTTTTCGACCTGGCCAAACTCCAGTTCGACCGGCGTGGCGCGGCCAAAAATCAGCACGGACACACGCAACTTGCTCTTGTCGTAATTCACTTCTTCCACAGTGCCGTTGAAGTCGTTGAACGGGCCATCGATGACACGCACCGACTGCCCCACCTCAAACAGCACCTTGGGCTTGGGTTTCTCCACGCCCTCTTTCATCTGGTTCATGATGGCATCCACCTCTTTTTCAGAGATGGGGGTAGGCTTCATGGCCGCGCCACCCACGAACCCCGTAACCTTGGGCGTACTCTTCACCAGATGCCAGGTGTCATCCGTCATGTCCATCTGCACCAGCACATAGCCTGGGAAGAACTTGCGCTCGGACATGGCTTTCTTGCCACCCTTCATTTCCACCACTTCTTCAACTGGCACCAGAATCTCGCCAAACTGATCCTTCATGCCAGCGCGTTCGATCCGCTCCGCCAGAGCGCGCGCCACGCTCTTTTCAAAGCCGGAGTAGGCATGGACTACGTACCAACGCATGCTCATCAGTTACCCTGACCCAGTGCAAGCCCGACAACCCACAACAGACTTGAATCCACAACCCACAAAAAGACGGCCATCACGAACACAAATACCAGCACCACACCCGTGGTCTGTATGGTTTCCTTGCGTGTCGGCCACACCACCTTGCGCGCTTCATCACGCGACTCACCGGCAAAGGCAAAAAAGGCTTTGCCCGGCTCGGTAAAATAAGTCACCACAGCACCCGCAACCAGGCCCCCGAACACCATCAGCACCCTGACCAGCGTCGGCAAATCCGGCAGCAGGTAAAACCCTGCGATCCCGGCCACTACTAGCAGGGCCGCTATCAACAGCTTTATTTTGTCAAGCATTCCACTGCGCCTTGAAGTCGTTGATGGCCCATTTCCATGCTGGCAGGCCAGGAGGGTCTCGAACCCCCAACCTTCGGTTTTGGAGACCGACGCTCTGCCAATTGAGCTACTGGCCTAATCTTTTTGTCGAGAGTTCAGAGTCGAGAGCCGAGAGAAAAAATGCGACTCACCAATCCCTTCAATTCTCCCGACTCGCTACTCTCGTCTTTCTACAGCCTTACTCAATAACCTTAGCCACGACGCCGGCGCCGACGGTACGGCCACCTTCGCGGATGGCGAATCGCAGGCCTTCGTCCATGGCAATGGGCTGAATCAGCGCAACGGTGATGCTGATGTTGTCGCCCGGCATCACCATCTCGGTGCCAGCCGGCAGTTCAATCGCACCGGTGACGTCGGTGGTGCGGAAGTAGAACTGGGGGCGGTAGCCGTTGAAGAAGGGGGTATGGCGGCCGCCTTCGTCCTTGGACAGGACGTAGATCTCGGCCGTGAATTTGGTGTGCGGGGTGATGGAGCCGGGCTTGGCCAACACCTGGCCGCGTTCGACTTCTTCACGCTTGGT
>JADFDC010000048.1 GCA_018263115.1 Thiobacillus sp. | reverse complement strand
GAAGGTGATGTCGTCGAGGATGGATGCATCGACCAGCTCTTTCTGGATGTTGTAGGGGATGCTCAGGACCACCGGGCCGGGCGTCTTGGACAGCAGATACTTGGCCGCCTGGTTGAGTACGGTGCCCAGGTAATCGGTGCGCTCCACCAGTTTGTGGTAGCGGGTGATGCCGGCGAACAGCGCAACTTGGTCGATGCTGCCGCCTTCGCCGGAGCTTTCCTGCAGGCCGCCCTTGCCGAAGATGTAGGTGGGCGCCTCACCGGTGATGGCAAGCACCGGCAGATGATCCGCATACGCGCTGGCAATGGCGGTGACGAGATTGGTCGCGCCCGGCCCGGCGGTGGTGATGCAGGCCCCAACTCTGCCCGTTACCCGCGCATGGCCTCCGGCCATGAAGCCCGCGGCCTGTTCGTGCTTGGCCAGCAGCGACCGGATGGGCGAATCATAGAGCGCATCGTAAACCGGCAGAATGTGCGAGCCCGGAATGCCGAAAATGGCCTCGACGCCGAGCTTCTCCAGATACCGGACGATCAGTTCGCTGACGGGGATTTGCATGTTGCCGTAATTGAAAGCGTCTTTCCGAATGGGCGATTTGAGCACAAGACGCCTGATAGGGGAACCTTTGAATGGTTTTTCGGGCCGCGTTTTCACTTTCCAGGCGCCCGGCCTTTCCTAGAGCTGGTCGGCAATGAACTCGGAAATGTAATCGGTCCACTTCACCGGCTGAGCCTCGGTCCATTCCCTTGATCGTGCAAAGTCTGCATCAAATAGTTCACGTTGCAGGCGTTCGACAAAGCGTGGGTCGGACGTTGCGAGATTGGTTTCCTGATTAATACGCAGGCTGAGCTTGTCGAAATTGGCCGACCCCACGCAGGCCCAGCCATCGTAAATGGCGGCCTTGACGTGGCTCATGCCCGGGTAGCCATAGACGCGGATGCCGTTGTTGATGAAGGCCCTGGCGGCGAGCAGGTTGGCGCTGTTCATGAAGCCGGAATCGTTGCTGGTGGGCAGGATCACCCGCACATCGACGCCGCGTTTGCGCGCCTCGATCAGTTCGGAAATGACTTCGTCGTCCGAGACGTAGGGCTGCTGGATATAGATGTGGGACCTGGCGCGGCGGATGGCGGCAAGCTGTGCACGCAGGATTTGCGCATTACCGGTACGGGTATAGAGCGGGCGGATCATGATGTAGTCATCGCGCTCGCTTGGGCCCGAAACTCGTTCCGGCCTGATGTTGGAAATGGCATAGGCCAGATCGCCGCCCATGCCAGCATAAGCCCATCGATTGTCGAAATCCTTCTGCAGCCGGCCGACGACAGGGCCTTCCACTTCCATCATCAGGTCATGCCACTCGTAGCGGTATTCGCGGCCGATATTCATGCCGCCAATATAGACCCGGGCATGGTCAATGATGATCGCCTTGGTATGGTCGGAAGTCAGCCATGGATTATCAAGGGAGCGCACCTCGATGGCGGAATCCTGCCGAAGGTAATCAGCAATGGAGCGTGGCGGTTTTCTGCGTGAGTAATACGGGGATTTGGAGGGAACCTGTCCGGCTGCCATGGTGCCCAGACGATCGACCAGCACGCGAACCTTGATCTCGCGCGACCGCTGTTTGAGCAGGTCTGCAATCTTCAATGCGTAGTCGTCGCTGTCAAAAATATAGAGCTGGATATCGATGGATTCGCGTGCTTCCTGTATCGACTGGATCAGCGACACGAAAAACGCTTCGCCGTCGATCAGCGGCTTCATGCTTCCTGGATATTGATCCGGGCCAACCATTTCATTCAAGTCCTGCTCCCATTTCGGCAGGCTCATTCCGGAATGTTCGGCAAGAGGCAAAGGCGGATCGGCAGTGCCGCCGACGCCCCGAGGAACAAGGGCCGCCGTGGAATGCGCGGTCAGCCAAACCAGCCGGTTGGTCAGGGACAGCGGATTCCTCAGCGCGCTGAATACATGGCTCTTGAGCGTAAGGGCATCAACCAGCCTTAGCGAGAAACCCAGCTTCTGGTCAAACGGCAACTGGCTTGCGGGCTGGGTAATGAACACCGACTGATTATGGTTGAAATCGAAAAAAACAAAGGCGCCGCCGAGTTCATTTTCTCCCACGACAAAAAGCGCCGGGCCGGACAATTTTCCGTTTTTTGAAAGTTCCGATTTCAGGTAGGCATTGGCCTGCGCCGAGAAAGCCTCCTCACTGATGCTGCGCAAAACTTGAAGACTGGCAGGCTTCTTTTCCATCCGGTGAACATGCAGATTTCCGGCTTTATCGCGGGTCAAAACAAAATCGATACCCTGCACGGTTACCAGCGTTCCGGCTTCATCGTTTTCAGGGGCAGATTTCTCCAGCAGGGTGCGCACCAGATTTTTCCAGTGCTCATGGTCGTACAGCGTAACCGGCTGCCAATCCTGTTGTAGGGTTGCGGCTTCGGGCACGCTGCCGTTGACCAGATCAATGACGGCGGTCTGGTAGCTGTGCTGGTCTGGCATCCGTGGGCTGACAAGCCAGGATGTGCCGAGATGCGCTTCTTCCTTTCCGCTGCTGTATTGCAACAGAAGCTGGCCATCCTTGTAGAACGCCCCAACGGGAGGTTGGCCGAGCAGGGCATCAACGTCAATCGCGGCAGCGGATTGCTCCGGCTGTGTGGCACAGCCAGACATGAAAAGGGTCAACACGGCAAAGCCCAGCAACACAGTGGCGCCGAATGGGCGTTTGGCTGGCTTGAGTTTGGTAGAATCGGTCATCTACTTATCCTACCCCAGCCACCATGTCCGGCAGCACACTCGGCAAACTTTTCTGCGTCACGGTTTTCGGCGAATCGCACGGCCCGGCCATCGGCTGTGTGGTCGATGGCTGCCCGCCCGGAATGGGGCTGATCGAAGCCGACATCCAGCATGATCTGGACCGCCGCAAGCCGGGCACCTCGCGCCATGTCACCCAGCGCCAGGAATCGGACACGGCGGAGATTCTTTCCGGCGTGTTCGAAGGCAAAACCACCGGCACGCCCATCGCGCTGCTCATCCGCAACGAAGACCAGCGCAGCAAGGATTACGGCAACATCGCCGAGACCTTCCGTCCCGGCCACGCGGATTACACCTACACGCAGAAATACGGCTTTCGCGATTTCCGCGGCGGCGGGCGTTCGTCCGCGCGGCTCACCGCGCCCATCGTCGGCGCGGGCGCGATTGCGAAAAAATGGCTGAAGGAAAAATACGGCGTGGTCATTCGCGGCTACATGAGCGCGCTCGGGCCGATCGACCTGCCCTTTGAATCGTGGGACGAGGTCAACAACAACGCCTTCTTCTCTCCCTGTGCCGGCAAGGTGGCGGAACTGGAAGCCTACATGGACGCGCTGCGCAAATCCGGCGATTCCGTCGGCGCGAAGATCACCATCGTGGCGGAAAATGTTCCGGTGGGTCTGGGCGAGCCGCTTTACGACAAGCTCGATGCCGATCTCGCCCACGCGCTGATGGGACTGAATGCCGTGAAAGGCGTGGAAATCGGCGACGGCATGGAAGCCGCGCGGCAGAAGGGCACCGAACACCGCGATGAAATCACGCCTCAGGGTTTTCTAAGCAATCACGCCGGCGGCGTGCTCGGCGGCATTTCCACCGGGCAGGCTGTCGTAGCGCACATCACCATCAAGCCCACGTCTTCCATCCGCTTGCCGGGGCGTTCCATCAATCTAAATGGCGAACCCATCGAAGTCGTCACCCACGGCCGCCACGACCCCTGCGTCGGCATCCGCGCCACGCCCATCGCCGAAGCGCTCATGGCCATCGTCATCATGGATCATGCGTTGCGCCATCGTGGGCAGTGCGGGGATGTGCAAAGCGGCACGCCGGTTATCTCCGGTTAAGCAGAAGCCGCGAAGTGAAATCGCGGCGCTGATGTTTATTGAGACTGGGCACTTTTGCTCTTTCAACTTTCCGTGTTTTTATTACTGACGCTATGTGCGGCTGGGTGTAACATTCCCTTTCATGGAATACCGTCTGACCCAACATGCCGAACTGGAAATGCAACGACGGCAAGTGGCGGTGGAATGGGTGGCATCGGTGATGAATTCACCTGAGCAGATCGTATCCGGTTTTGGTGGACGAAAGGTCTATCAGGGCCGGGTAAATGCGGACGGAAAAACCTACCTGCTGCGTTTGATTGTAGAAGATTGGCACAACCCGCCTGTCATCGTCACGATTTATCGAACCAGCAAGATTGAGAAATATTGGGAGCAATCATGAAAATCGATTACGACCAGGCAAGCGACATTCTGTCCATGCTGTTTTCCTCCACTCCCGTGGAGGAATCGGATGAAGTGAAACCCGGCGTCATCCTGGACTACGATGCCGCTGGGAACGTTGTCGGCATTGAGATACTGGATGCCAGCCGGCGCATGGAAGATCCGACCGCGGTGCAACTTTCAGTCAAGGCGGCTTGATATCGCTGAAGTAAATTTGGCCATGATCTTCCACGCGTGATTCTGCGACCGGAGTCAAAGGGGCATCTATCCTTGTTCTTTGCCCTTTAATCTGGACCCATCCTAATTACCCTGACCCCATTCGGCTTTCCACAACCGCTCCAGTTCCGCCTTCATGGTGGTTGAGGGCCTTCCAAAAAGGGTCTGGTTGCCGTGCTCGTTGATCAGCCCGTACACGGTTTTCGTATTTCGGCCGTAGATCAGGATGAGGTTGTTGTCGCCGCAGTCATGCGGCTTGCAGACGGCGACCTGCCAGTATGTGGTGCCTGCCACGCTGACTTCCTTGCCGCCGGACGAGGGGCCATCCAGTCTGGCGATCCACGGTACCCGGGCTTTGGGGCCGAGGGCCTTGTGGTAAATCTTCTTGAAGTTTTTGTCGCCAACATAATCCCAGTTCTGGACGATGTCAGAAGGTGAAGCAGCTTGCGCCACACCTGGAGCAGGTTTGTTCATCCAGTCGCGGCTGCTGGCGTCGCAGTCGCGATACTTGCCTTTGAACTGGGCCTTGCCGAGCACGGCCGTGAGCGCGGCTTCCACTTTAGGATCGCCCGTGAGTTCGATGTAAAGCCCTTCCTTGTCGCGGTTGACGACGAAGATCAGTTGATCTCCGCCGCGTACTTCGCCGATCAGTACCGTCAGATGGTTGGGCGGCGGCTGGGGGCCGAAATAGGTTGCGGTGGCCATGAGGTTTTCGCCGGTCATGCGCTTGTTGCCGTATTCGATCCTGAGTGTTTCGCCGGCGATGGCTCGGGGTACGGCGGCGTTGCCGCAGGAAGTTGAATAGGTTCCTCCAAAATGCTTGAGCACGTCCGCCTCCTGGAAACCCAGGGCGTGGACGGGTGAGCCGACAAACAGGAAACCTGAAATGGTGGCAATAAGAAGGGGATGGGTCATGACAGTTCTCCCAGTAGAGAACGGGCAGATACCCCATTTAAGACCAGTTCAGGCCGAATACAAGGAACAAACAAGAATTCTCCAGTATTCGACCGGAGAGCAAATTGGCTGGACGCTTCCCTTCAAAAACCTCGACGACTGGTGCGGTAGTAGTACGCTGTTTTGGGCAAGTAGCTTTTGCGCGGGATGAACTGCGTTTATTGTGTCGTTCCCCGCGCGACATGGAGTAGTTTCGTCATAAATTTTCGCGCCTCATCCAGCAGCAATACGCTCGATGCCACTGCAGCGGCCTTCAGCCAGTCATCCGTTTCCAGATCAATCGTACCGAAGATTTCCTGCGCGGGCCCCCAGTGCACGGCGATGAACTGCAGCGCCAGCACGAAAGCCAGGGCCAGCCACAACTTGCCGTTGTGTAAGAAATGAGCGTTGAAGGCGCTGCCGTGTTCGCTGCGGGCATTAAAGACATTGAAGAACTGGAACAGAACGAAGGTGGTAAAGGCAAGGGTCAGTGCATAGGCATGGCTGTGTTCTTGCAAGCCATGCTGAAACATGAAGATCGTGCCGACCATCATGGTCGCTCCATACAACGCCAGCCGCGCCAGTCGTCTGAGATTGAGTATCTGCACGGACTGGCTGCGCGGCTTTGCGCGCATGATGCCGGGGCGGGCGGGTTCCAGGCCAAGCGCCATGGCGGGCGGGCCGTCCATGATGATGTTGATCCACAAAAGCTGGATAGCCGTGAATGGGGTGGGCATCCCGGCCAGTGTGGCGGTCAGCACGGTAAGGATGGCGCCGATATTGGTGGAAAGCTGGAAGCGCACGAACTTGACGATGTTGTCGTACACCACGCGGCCTTCTTCAACCGCGCGCACGATGGTGGCGAAATTGTCGTCGGTCAACACCAGCGTGGCGGCTTCCTTCGTCACCGCCGTGCCGGTGATGCCCATGGCCACGCCAATGTCGGCGGCTTTGAGCGCGGGCGCATCGTTGACGCCGTCGCCTGTCATGGCGGCGATGTGCCCGTCGGCCTTCAGCGCATGGACGATCTTGACCTTGTGTTCCGGCGACACGCGCGCGAAGACATCAATATGGTCAATACGGCGGGCGAGTTCTTCTTCGCTCATCACGTCTAGTTCCGCGCCACTGACCACTTCGCCGGTCAGGCCCAGTTCACTGCCGATGGCGGCAGCCGTGAGTTTGTGATCGCCGGTGATCATCTTCACTTCGATGCCGGCACGCTTGCAAAGGGAAATAGCCTGTTTCGCTTCAGGCCGAGGCGGGTCCATCAGACCGGCCAGCCCAAGGAATGTCCAG
Organism: Thiobacillus sp.; assembly: GCA_018263115.1. Lineage (GTDB taxonomy): Bacteria > Pseudomonadota > Gammaproteobacteria > Burkholderiales > Thiobacillaceae > UBA6918. The sequence continues at coordinate 4,158 of JADFDC010000048.1, read as the reverse complement.
CCAGACGCCCATTGCATCAAATCGCCAGCCGGATCGAAATCACGCGCCGCAATTACACGCCGCGCCACAGCCAGCACACGCAGTGCCTGGGTGGCGAGATGTTCGTTTTCCGCTTCGATGCCTGCGCGCACGGTTTCGCCGAGTGTGACTTCACCTTCGTTCGTCAGATAAAGGCTGGCGCGTGCTAGTAGCACATCGGGTGCGCCTTTGACGAACATTTCCACGGTATCGCCGGCGTGATGAAATGTGACCATGAACTTGTGCTCGGAATCGAATGGGATTTCCGCGATGCGAGGTTGTTCGGACTGCTCGTATTCGGGGTCGAGCCCGCCCTTTTGCGCCAGTACCCAGAGCGCGCCTTCGGTCGGGTCGCCCACCAGCATGCCCTCTTGCACGCGCGAGTCGCCGCATAGCGCCATGGGCAGAAGGAATGGGCGCAAGGCTCTATTCCCTCCCCCATGAGAGGTGAGTGATGGGGTGAGAGTGTCCGCCACAAAGGAGATTGCGCCACCCGCCGCGTATCCCTCGCCGCTCACGGTAAACCGCTGTCCGGCAAACCAGCCGGCCCGAGCGGTCATCTGGTTGAGTGTCAGCGTGCCGGTCTTGTCTGAGCAGATCACCGTGGTCGAGCCAAGCGTTTCCACGGCGGAAAGTTTCTTCAAGATGGCGCGATTGTTAGCCATGCGCCACATGCCGATGGCGAGTGTCACCGTCACCACGGCGGGCAGACCCTCGGGAATGGCCGCTACCGTCAGTGCCACGGCGGTTAGTGCTGCGTCCACCCAAGGTTCCCCGCGCGCGAAATTTAGCGCGAAGATGACCGTAATTACTACTCCGGCAATTGCAGCCAGTTTCTTGCCTAGGGTGTCGAGCTGTTTTTGCAGCGGTGTTTGCGCCTCCTCGGTATGTGCGATCATGCCGGCCAGCTTGCCCATTTCGGTCGCCATGCCGGTCGCCGTCACCAGCAGCTCGGCACGACCACGCGTGACGACAGTGTTCATGTACAGGCAATTGATGCGGTCACCCAGCGGCAGATCCGCTTCTTCCAGCAGGGCGGTGGATTTTCCAACAGCGTGTGATTCGCCCGTAAGCGCGGCCTCGTCGATTTCCAGCGCATGAGCGGCCAGCAGGCGTCCGTCGGCGGGCACGCGGTCGCCCGCTTCCAGCAGCACGATATCGCCGGGCACGAGCTGCGCAGCATCCACTTTCAGCGGTCTTCCATCGCGTCGCACGCGCGCGGCGGGCGCCAGCATGTTTTTGAGCGCGGCCAGGGTCTTTTCCGCGCGATGTTCCTGATAAAACCCCAGCGTGGCATTGAACAGGACCACGAGAAGAATCACGATGGCATCCTTCAGGTCGCCAATGGCCCAGGCCAGCACGGCGGCAAAGAGAAGAACGATGACGAGAAAATCCTTGAACTGGTCGAGATATTTCAGCCAAAGTGGACGCGGTTGCGCTTCCAGAAGACGGTTTTCGCCATACTTATCCAGACGCTCGGCGACCGCCTGCGTGCCAAGGCCGCGCGATGCGTCAGAGCCCAGTATTTCCAAAGCTCTAAGTGCGTTCAGGCGGTGCCATGCGGCCGTTTCAATTTTCCGGGTCATATTTGTAGAAGGGACGGGAAGTCAAAGGCGAAGAGTAAAAAACACATACAAGGCATAAGCGAGCAGCAGAACCATACCGTGCCCGCGGTAGAGCAGATCTTGGCGAGGAAATACCAGCAACACGGTCAGCAGACCAAACAGTAGCGCGACCGACACCTTGCTCACAGGCGCGTGGATGGGATGAATGGAAGCCGCGATGCCTACAATGGCCAGGCCGTTAAACAGATTGCTGCCCAGCAGGGTGCCAAGCCCAATGTCATCATGCCCGCGCAGTCGGGCCAGCAGGGTTGTCACCATTTCAGGCAGCGAGGTGCCAATGGCGACCACGGTGGCGCCGATGATGTAAGGATGAATACCCAGCGATGTGGCAATGCCCGACGCTCCCGTAACAAAAAGCCGCCCGGCTAGAATCAATCCGGCCAGTCCAGCCAGTAAAAGCAGCCAACTGTGCCCGGGATGATCAGGGTGGGCCGCTTCAGCATGATTGTTCCGGCGATGCTGGATGACCTGCCGTATTGCCAAGCCCAGCCAGAGAACGAACAGCACCAGCAGGAGGCTGCCTTCCGCGCGTGACAACATGCCATCCCGCATCAGGAAAATAGTGAAAACAGGAACAGCTAGTGCCAGAAGGTAATCGCGGCGGATTTCCGAGTAGCGCACAGAAAGGCCACCAAACATAAGCGCCAGGCCCAGTATCAATCCGACATTGACGACATTGCTTCCCAATGCGTCTCCCAGGCCGATTTCCGGTTTGCCGGATAACGCAGCCATGGTTGAAACTGTCAATTCCGGGCTGGAGGTAGCGAAGGCTGCCAAGGTCACGGCAACCAGCATCTTTGGCAGACGCAAATGCGCCGCAACGCCCAGTATTCCCTTCAGAAAAGCTTCACCACCAAACGCGGCCAACGCGATGGCGCCGAGCAGGGAGAGAACATCAGAGAGGGCAACGAGTGTAGTCAAGCGTGCCCTTCCGGAGCGCATGTCACGAGCACGTCGCAATTGGCTTCCTGCGCTACGTCCTTGCTCACACTGCCAAGCAGATACTCTTCAAGTCCGCTGTGCCCATGCCGGCCCAGAGTAATCAGATCGCTATGCCAGTTTGTCGCCCGTTCCAGTATGACTTCAGGTGCATAACCGGATTCGATATGTGTGTAGGCTTGAATGGATTGTCTTTCCAACAGGCTGTTCATAAGATTGCTGGCGATGTTATGCATGTCTTTAGTGCGCTGACGTATGGCGGCATTATCAAGGCCAGAATCGCGCAGTGTCGTTTCATCTTCATTGGGGATTACATGCAAGACGTGTACTTCGCTTGCCAACTTGGCCGCCCATTCGAGTGCATTATAAGAGTCAGGCGAATAATCTATGGCCGACAAGGCCTTGCGGTAGGCAACAACTGGCGTCTGGCGCACGATCAAGACGGGACCTTTCCGCACTCTCAGCAATCGCCACGCAACCGAACCCAGCAACACACGCATCAGTGTGTTTTCTCCACGTGAGCCGGCAACGACAAGCTGAGCCCCAATACTCTCGGAATAATTGGCGATCTGGCTGTGTGCTCGTCCAACTCGTTGAATTTCATGAGCCTTGATCGCATAACGCGACTCCATTTTTCCTGACAAGGCAGCCAGTTTGCTGGCGAAAACTCTGCCTGCCGCCAAATCATAGGCATTTCTATCAAGGCTGCCAGCCATGGTGGGGTAGGTTTCCAATGGGGATATGACATGCAGCAAGTGGAGCTCTGCACCAAATTGCGCGGCAAGCATCGCAGCGCGATTTACAGCACGATCCGAAGCGGGTGAAAAATCAGTGGCGACAACTATGGGCGCTATGGTCATGAATAATCCTTCAAGAAAATTGATAACCCCTTTTCATTTATTGGATTGCGATGAATGCAATGAAGTTCATCTAGTTGGAAAAGTGACTTCCCAATCAGAGCGTAATCTTGAGACATTTGCATGACTTACCGGGATAATTCGCTGCCATGAAAGATGTCCCTTACTGGCGGCTGTCCGGCTTCTATTTTTTCTATTTCGCCTTTGTCGGCGCCATGGCGCCGTTCTGGGGGCTGTATCTCAAGTCCCTGTCGTTCAATGCGTTCCAGATCGGCGTGCTGATGTCACTGCTGCAGGTGATGCGCATCTTCGCGCCCAACATCTGGGGCCATGTCGCCGATCGCAGCGGGAAAAAAGTGGCCATTGTCCAGCTTGCCGCGCTGGGCAGCGTGATCTGCTATGTCGGCGTGTTTTTCGGCACCTCGTTCTGGTGGCTGTTCGTGGTGATGGCCAGCATGAGTTTTTTCTGGAGCGCCTCGTTGCCGCTGGTGGAGGCGATGACGCTGTCGCACCTGAAGGCCAATACCCATCACTACGGAAAAATCCGGCTGTGGGGGTCCATCGGCTTCATCGTCGTGGTGCTGTGCCTGGGCTACTGGTTCGATTTCAGGCCGGTGTCGGACCTACTTTGGGCAGTGCTGGGTTTCATGATTGGCATCGTGCTGTTCTCGCGCCGGATACCCGAGGCGGAGATCGAAGCGCACGACACGGATCATCTG
>JADFDC010000047.1 GCA_018263115.1 Thiobacillus sp. | reverse complement strand
CGCCTGCGACCTTTTCAAATCAAAGACCTGCTTGCACTGGCTACTCTCCGTTGCGCACGGCTATCTGAGCTTAACGTAAAGTGTCCATCCTAAATGACGCTTTATAAACCGTCATTCGTGTCTGGACTGAGATAAATATGATACAAATCATTTTGTTATGTTTTTTTAGGGCATCCTAATCATGAGCATGATTGCGTCTCTTAAACAGTCGCCACGGTTGCTGGATCAGGTGAGGGGAAAGATACGCCTCAAGCATTACAGTATCCGCACCGAGCAGGCCTATGTGGATTGGATTAAACGCTTTGTACTGTTTTTTGACAAGCGTCACCCGTCTGAAATGGGCGCTCGCGAGGTGGAGGCATTTCTGACGCATCTTGCGGTGGAAGGCAGAGTGGCAGCGGCTACGCAAAATCAGGCCAAAGCGGCGTTGCTGTTTTTGTATCGAGAAGTACTGGAGCAGGATTTGCCCTGGCTGCAAAATGTTGAACAAGCCAAGGCCCCCAAGCGTTTGCCGGTGGTGTTGACCCAGCCGGAAGCGCAGGCGGTTTTGTCTCGGCTTTCCGGGACTCACTGGATTGTGGCAGGTTTATTGTATGGGGCGGGGCTGCGGATCATGGAGGCATTGCGGTTGCGGATTAAAGATCTGGAATTTACTCGCAAGGAAATTGTGGTGCGCGAGGGCAAAGGGTTTAAAGACAGGGTGACAATGTTGCCAGCAGTGCTGGTAGACCCTCTCAAGGCGCATTTGAAGCAAGTGCGTGAATTGCATGAGCAGGATGTTGCAGAGGGCTTTGGCGAGGTGTACCTGCCTTACGCATTGGAAAGAAAGTATCCAAACGCCGCACGGGAATGGGGTTGGCAGTATGTGTTTCCTTCAAAGAACCGGGCGGTTGATCCACGTTCGGGTATGGTGAGGCGGCATCATGTTCAGGATCAGGCAATTCAACGGGCGATTCGGCAGGCAGTACGCGATGCGGGTATTGTCAAACCAGCCACTCCGCATACGCTGCGACATTCGTTTGCCACGCATTTGCTGACCAGTGGATATGACATTCGTACAGTGCAAGAGCTTCTGGGCCACAAGGATGTGGCCACGACGATGATTTACACGCATGTGCTGAACAAGGGCGGGCGAGGGGTGGTGAGCCCGCTGGATGTTTGAAATCCCCTGGCTCGCAGGCTTGCCACCCCCTTTGACAAGGGGGTGAAATCCCCCCCGCCTTCGGCGTCCCCCTTTATCAAAGGGGTTGAATCCCCCGGCTCGCGAAGCTCGCCACCCCCTTTATCAAGGGGGTTGGTTTTAAGCCCCCCTTGATAAAGGGGGGGTGGGGGGATTTAATGGCGTCAAGAATAATCCGACTGGTTTGATTGCTCTCTTGTCGTGAGCAACGCAATTCCAAAAACATCATGAATCCCCCCGCAATTTTTCTCATGGGCCCCACGGCCAGCGGCAAGACCGGCCTGGCGGTGGAGCTGGTGCGGCGTTTTCCGTTGGAGATCATCAGCGTGGATTCGGCGCTGGTGTATCGCGGCATGGATATCGGCACGGCCAAGCCGGATGCGGAAACGCTGCGCGCCGCGCCGCATCATCTGATTGATCTGATCGATCCGACCGAATCGTATTCCGCCGCCAGATTCCGTGACGATGCCTTGCGCTTGATGGCGGAGATAACTTCGCTTGGAAAGGTGCCGCTGCTGGTGGGCGGCACGATGCTGTATTTCAAGGCGCTGCGGGAAGGCCTGTCGAACTTGCCGCAGGCGGATGCTGCGCTGCGCGAGGAAATTGAGCAGGATGCAAAGGTGCGCGGCTGGCCCGCGCTGCATGCGGAACTGGCGAAGCTGGACCCGGAAACCGCAGCGCGGCTGAAGCCGACGGATGCGCAAAGAATCCAGCGCGCGCTGGAGGTGGTGCGGCTGACGGGCGAGCCGATGTCGAAAGTATGGGCGGGGCAGCGTGGAGAAAGCCTGCCTTATCGCGTATTGCCGCTGGCGCTGGTGCCGCCGGATCGCGCTGTATTGCATGAACGCATTGCCCAGCGGTTTGCGTCAATGTTGCAGGCGGGTCTGGTCGAGGAAGTGAAGCGACTGCGCGAGTCGTATCCATTGGAGGCGAACCTGCCGTCGATGCGCTGCGTGGGCTACCGGCAGGCGTGGTCGTATCTGGAAGGCGAATATGACGAGGCCGAGCTATTGAATCGCGGCATCTGCGCCACGCGGCAACTGGCCAAGCGGCAGCTTACCTGGCTAAGAGGCATGGACGTGGTGGAAGTGGATTGCCTGGCAGAGGATTTGGTGGGGCAGGTGGCGGGGCTGGTTCGGAAATTCTTGAACGACAAAGGTTGAATCCCCCGGCTCGCTGTGCTCGCCACCCCCTTTATCAAGGGGGTTGAAATCCCCCCCCGCCCTTCGGGCGACCCCCTTTATCAAGGGGTAACAATGTAGCCTCCTTTATATCAAGGGGGTAAATATGTAGCCCCCCTTGATAAAGGGGGGTTGGGGGGATTAAATCTTTCTCATGACAGACAAACCAAAATTCATCCCCTACCGTAATAATCTGAAAACCAAGGCCCGCGAATTGCGGGCCAACATGACCGAACCGGAGCGCAAGCTCTGGTTTCAATTTCTGCGAAATTTTCCGCATCCCGTCTTGAGGCAGAAACCCATCGCCGATTACATCGTGGATTTTTACTGTGCACGTCTCAAGATGGCAATCGAGATTGATGGGGACAGCCACTTCGAGGGTGAAGCCATGACTTATGACGCAAAGCGGACGCATGCGCTCGAACAGTTAGGCTTGCGTGTGCTGCGATTTACGAATCGGGAAGTGATGGAGGAATTTGAGACGGTGTGCGAGCGGATTTTGCAGGAAGCAAAGTAATTTCCCCTGCCGATAAATCCCCCCAACCCCCCTTTATCAAGGGGGGCTACATTGTTACCCCTTGATAAAGGGGGCGCCAAAAGGGCGGGGGGATTTCACCCACTTGATAAAGGGAGTGGCGAGCCTTGCGAGCCGGAGGATTCCAGCTATCTAAACCAGCCACGCCTGCTTGGTAACGGCCACCGCGATCATGTAGGCAAATACCGCCAGCGCGCCGATGAAGGCCAGGTTGCGCTGCAGCGGGGTCTTGCCGCGTTTTAGCGCGATGGTGCCGAGCATGATGTAAGCAAGCAGGGCAATGATCTTGGCCATGATCCAGCCGTGATCCAGCGGGTTGAGGTTGGCGACGACTAGCATGCCGATGGCGGCGGCAAGCAGGATGGCGTCGTTGGTATGCGGGACGATCTTCACCCATTTCTGGTTCAGCTTTGGCGAATCCGTCAACCGCCATGCACCGCGCAGCAGAAACAGAGCAAGCGTGATGACGATGGTGGCGAGGTGGATGTGTTTCAGTAAGGCGTAAGCCATGTCAGTCCTTTTTCTCTGTGCTTTTTTCGATCACTCGCGCCTTGGCGCTGCCTTGCTGGAATCGCAGATCGAGTGATTCGTCGATCCGGATCTGGTTGCTGTTGCGCACCACCTTGCCCTGCGCGTTGCGCACTACGCTGTAGCCGCGCGCCAGCACGGCATCGGGATTGAGGTGGGCCAGGTGGGCGGCCATGCGGTTGACCGAGGCCTGGCGGTCTTGAAGCTGGCGGTGCAGGGCGCGGGTCAGGTCGTGTTGAAGCTTGCCAAGCGCGTCCTGCTGTTTGTCTGTTGCTGGCCGGGCGATGAGAAATCGGGTTTGCATCGTGCCGATGCGCATGCGGTGGGTTTGCAGGGCGCGGATGATGGATTGGTGCAGGCGTAGCGACAGGTGCTGCAAACTGCTGCGCTGTTGCTGCATCCGTTGCGCGGGATGCACCAGCCGGCGGGAAAGATAATCCACCTGCTGGGCGCGTGAATGCAGCAGGCGGTGCAGCGGCCGGGTAATGCGGTGATGTTGCGCGACCAGTGTCTGCATCCACTCTTCGCGGCTGGCGATCACCTGTTCCGCAGCAGCGGTGGGTGTCGGCGCGCGCAGGTCGGCAACGAAATCGGCAATGGTGAAATCGGTTTCATGGCCCACACCGGATATGACCGGAACCGGGCAGGCGGCGATGGCACGTGCCACCCCCTCGTCGTTGAAGGCCCACAGGTCTTCGATGCTGCCGCCACCGCGGCAGACGATGAGCACGTCGCATTCCCTGCGTTCACTGGCGGTGCGAATGGCTTCGGCGATTTTTTTGCCCGCGCCTTCGCCCTGCACCGGTGTGGGATAGAGGATGATGGGCAGCCACGCCGCGCGGCGGCGCAGCGTGGTGAGCACGTCGCGCAGGGCGGCGGCTTCGGTCGACGTGACGATGCCCAGTCTCTTTGCAAACACCGGCAGCGGACGTTTGCGCGCTTCGGCGAACAGGCCTTGGGCGGCGAGTTTCTGCTTGAGCTTTTCAAAGGCCTCGAACAAGGCGCCCAGCCCGGCGCGGCGCATGACTTCCACCTGCAACTGGAATTCGCCGCGCGCTTCGTACAGCGTGGGCACGGCGCGCACTTCCACCTGATCGCCGTTCGATGGTTGCCAGTCGACGAACTGGTTGCGCCCGCGGAACATGGCGCAACGCACTTGTGCGGTAGCGTCCTTCAAACTGAAGTACCAGTGACCGGAAGCCGCGCGCGTGAGATTGGAAATTTCGCCGCCCACCCACAGCAGCGGCATGGCGCCTTCGATGATGGATCGTGCCAGGCTGTTGAGCGCTGAAACCGTTAAAACAGGGCTTGACTTGACGGAATTTCCTTGCTCTCCCGCGTCATTCCATCCACCGGATAATTTGTTTTTCATCGAATTGTCACTAGGTGGCTGTGAATAAAGGGTATTTTATAATCCATTGAATTTAAACAATTTTATATTGCCTCAAGAATAGGCGGCGATTAAAAAGTGCTTTGATACAGGCAACTTAGGGTTATTCACAATTAGTTCTTAACAGATTTATCCACAGAAATTGTGGAGAACTCAACATCGCCCAATCTGAACTCGCAAAGTACAAGACACGGGCAGGATATACAAGAATTATCCGGGTTGAAAAAAAGCACGCGCTTGTGGAAAACGAAGGTGCGAGATAAAGTCTCACTGTTTTGTCGTGTCGTTAATAACTACCTGGAGACACCCGCGTGTTAGCCATCATCGAGGCCGCCGGCTGGCCAATCTGGCCCCTGATTCTTGCATCCATCCTTGCTCTTGCCATCATCATCGAACGTTTTTACTCGCTGCGCGCGGCGGAAGTTGCGCCGCCAACCCTGCTGGTCAGCGTGGTCCAGCAGTTGAAGGGCCAGGGGCTGACCAACGAAATGCTGACCAAACTGGCGACGGATTCGCCGCTGGGACAGATTTTCGCGGCGGGCCTGCGCAACGTGAAAAGCTCGCGCGAGGTCATGAAGGAATCCATCGAGGAAGCTGGTCGTGCGGTGACGCACGATCTGGAGCGGTTTTTGACTTCACTGGGCACGATTGCCGCCATCGCGCCGCTACTGGGCTTGCTGGGTACGGTAATCGGCATGGTGGAAATCTTCGGTTCGCAGACGCCGACGGGCGGCAATCCCGCCGTGCTGGCGCACGGCATTTCGGTCGCGCTGTACAACACGGCTTTCGGATTGATCGTGGCGATCCCGGCCATGATCTTTTATCGCTTTTTCCGCGCGCGCGTGGACAACCTGGCCATCGAAATGGAACAGCAGGCCATCAAGCTGGTGGAAGTGGTGCACGGAGAGCGGCATTGAATTTCAAGCGCGGCTATCACCGCGAAGCGCCCGAGATCAATTTGATTCCATTGATCGATGTGCTGCTGGTGATCCTGATTTTCCTGATGGTGACGACAACCTACGCGCGTTACTCGGAACTGAAAATCAATCTGCCCAGCGCCGCTGGGGAAGCCAGCCCGCAAAAGCCGCAATCGATTCAGGTTTCGGTTGATCCCTCGGGCCGTTATCAGATCAATGAGCAGAACGTGGATTCCACTACCGAAGCGCTGGTTAAAAGCATGAGCGGTATCGCCAAGGGCAATGCCGAGATGGTGGTGGTGATCAGCGCGGATGCGAAGGCCAGCCACCAGTCCGTGATCAATGTCATGGAAGCCGCCCGGCAGGCCGGGCTGGCGCGCATTACGTTCTCGACGCAGAGCTCAAACAACTAAGCAGGGCTGAGCGTTTGAACGTTCAAGCCTTCTGGACCCGCAAAACCCCGCTCAATTTTATTTTGTTGCCGCTGACCTGGCTGTTTGGCGGTCTGGTGGCGCTTCGCCGGTGGTTATACCGAAAGGGCGTGCTCTTTTCTGCGCACCCCGGTGTGCCGGTCATCGTTGTGGGCAACCTGAACGCGGGCGGCAGCGGCAAGACACCTTTTGTCATCTGGCTGGTGGAATGGCTGCGGTCGCAGGGCCATTGCCCGGGCGTGATCAGCCGGGGCTATGGACGCGACGATACTGACGTGCGCAGTGTTGCTTCCGGCAGTCTGGCATCGGAAGTTGGCGACGAGCCTTTGCTGATTCATTTGAAATCCGGCGTTCCCGTGGCGGTGGGCGCGAAGCGTCTGGATGCGGCTCGTTTGCTGCTGGCCAAAAATCCTGGCGTGGATGTCATTGTGTCGGACGATGGCTTGCAGCATTACCGGCTGCGGCGAAATCTTGAACTGGTGCTGGCGGATGCGAAGCGCCTGTTTGGCAATGGCTGGCTGTTGCCGGCTGGTCCGTTGCGCGAACCGGTTTCCAGGCTGAGCGAAGCAGATGCGCTGATATTGACCGAGCGCAATGGTGCGGCAGAAAAGCATTCGGCCGGCATTCCGGTTTTCACCGTGCGGCATGAGCCGGCAGGCTTCAGAAACCTGTCAACCGGCTGTCATGCCATGTCCTTGCCGGACGTGAGGGGAAGGCAGGCAGAAGCCGTGACCGGAATCGCGCAGCCAGAAAATTTCTTTGGCTTGCTGACCAGGCTGGGGGTTAACCATCATCCCCGGGCTTTTACAGACCATTATCTATTCAGGGCAGGCGACATTGATCCCGATGCAAGGGTAGTGATGACGGAAAAGGACGCGGTAAAATGCAAAACACTTTGCGGGCCGGACTGGTGGTCGCTTGAGTTGAAAGTCGTTCCGGATAGCGAACTCGAAGCCTGGCTCGCCGCCCGGGTGGTCAGGTTTTAGCTGCTTTTTTTCGCAGGAAGTACTAATAAAGAACAATGAACTCCCAATCCAGCCCCATCGGATTTGATCGCAGAACGTTGGCGCAGGCTGCATCAGTTGAACGTCGCCAGGGTCCGGTACTGGACAGCCAGGGCTATTGGTGGCCGGAACGGCGCGAGGTGGTCATCCAGTTTCTGACCCGCTACATTTTCTGGGCGCTGGGCAGTCTGTTCTTCCTGACGGTGGATGGCTATCAGCCGCTGGTCCTTCCGCTGACGTCGCTGCTGGTCGTTTATGGCATTTATTTCATCCTGAACAGTCTGTTGTTCTGGATGGCCATGCGTAGTCTCAATGTGTCCGCACTCCGGGTGGGCATGCTGCTGGACATGTTCATGGTGACCATCAGCGTGATTCATGATCCCTATCCCGTGCCGCCCTCGGCGCTGGCTTATTTGATGGTGATTTTTGGAAACGGCATGCGCTATGGCATGCGGCCATTTGCCGAGTCGGCCGTGGCAGCCACCATGGGCATGGTGCTTTGCTATGGCATCCGCTACCGTCTGGGGGGGTTTGACGTCACGCCGGCCGATCTGTTTTATGGCCTGTTCTGGATCATGCTGGTGCTGTATGCCTTCATGCTCATGGGGCAGGTGGACCGCCAGCACAAGTTGCTGGATTACCGGAGCAGGTATGACTCCCTGACCGGCCTGCTGAATCGAAGCGGTTTTATCGAAATGGCGGAATCCAGGCTCGGCGAGGCAACGGATCATGCTCCGCAGACGCTGTTGTTTGCCGACCTGAATGCATTCAAGAGCATCAATGACCGTTTCGGCCATGCAGCGGGCGACCGGGTGCTGCTGGAAATCGGCCGGATACTGAGGGAGTCGACCGATTCGGAACTGGTGGGCCGATGGGGCGGCGACGAGTTTGTCGTGCTGCTCAGGCATGGCGAATCAATGGTGCCGACGGTGATGAACCGGATCGAGGAGCGCACCTTGCTGTGGGCACAGGGAAACGGCCTGCCCGTCAGCCTCAGTCTGGGTGTTGGCTTCGCGCCCAAGGATGGAACCGATCTTGATACGCTGCTCAGCGTGGCGGATATCAAGCTTTATCAGAACAAGGCGGAGAAATCCGAGACATAAATCATGGAAAAAATACTCGACATTCTGGTCTGCCCGGTTTGCAAGGGCCCGCTGGTGTTGCAGCGTGACCGGTCGGAACTGATCTGCTCGCCCTGCCGGCTGGCCTATCCGGTCAAGGATGGCATTCCGGTCATGCTGCCGGAAGAGGCGCGCACACTTCCTGCCGAGGAAGACGTCAAGAAATGAGATTTCGCGTCGTGATTCCGGCGCGATATGCATCCTCCCGTTTGCCCGGCAAACCGCTGGCCGACATCGCCGGTAAGCCCATGGTGGTGAGGGTTGCGGAGCGCGCGGTCCTGTCTGGCGCCACCGAGGTCATCGTTGCCACCGATGACGAAAGCGTCCTGAGGGCAGTGGAAAAAGCCGGATACCGCGCGGTGATGACTTCGCCCGATCATGCTTCCGGCACGGACCGCATCGCGGAAGTGGCGGGCATTCTGGGGTGCGCGGAGGATGACATCCTGGTCAATGTACAGGGCGACGAACCGCTGATTCCGCCCGCGCTGATCCGGGATTGCGCCCTTGCGCTGACCGTACGCGAAGCTGCTGCCATGGCAACGCTGGCGCACCCCATTCACGCCGAGGCCGATTTTCGCAATCCAAACATCGTCAAGGTGGTAACGGATGAACAGGGCTACGCCCTGTATTTCTCGCGCGCGCCGATTCCCTGGCCGCGCGATGCATTCGCGGCGGGCCAAAGCGTACCGCCGGACATGCCCATGCTCCGGCATATCGGGCTATATGCATACCGTGCATCGTTTCTTGGTGCTTTTGGCGGATTGGCGCCCGCGCCGTTGGAGCGCTTCGAGATGCTGGAGCAGTTGCGGGCGCTCTGGCACGGCTATCGCATCGCGGTTGCCGTGACGGCGGAAGCGCCAGGCGCGGGGGTGGATACGCCAGAGGACCTGGAGCGCGTTCGCAGACTGTTCTGAAGCTGAATTTCAGACCTTTATCCACGAATAAAAAAAATTGAGTTCGGCCACGGGGCTGCATGAAATAAGCTTGCGGGTTTCAAGCTAGACCATTAATCAAAGGAAAAACCATGCGTCTGATTCTTCTGGGCGGCCCCGGTGCGGGCAAGGGAACACAAGCCAACTACATCAAGGAAAAGTACAACATTCCGCAGATTTCCACCGGCGACATGCTGCGTGCCCACGTCAAGGCAGGCTCCGAACTGGGCGTGAAAGCCAAGGCGATCATGGACGCGGGTGGCCTGGTGTCCGACGACATCATCATCGGCATGGTCAAGGCGCGCCTGACCGAAGCCGATTGCAAGAACGGCTACCTGTTCGACGGTTTTCCGCGCACGATTCCCCAGGCCGAGGCCATGAAAGCCGCCGGCGTGCCCATCGACTACGTGGTCGAGATCGACGTGGCCGATGAGGAAATCATCAAGCGCATGTCCGGACGCCGCGTGCACGTGGCTTCCGGCCGCACCTATCATGTCGTGTTCAATCCGCCCAAGGTGGCCGGCAAGGATGACGCAACCGGCGAAGACCTGATCCAGCGCGACGATGACAAGGAAGAAACTGTCAAGAAGCGTCTGGATGTCTACCACGCCCAGACCGAGCCGCTGGTGAAGTACTACGGCGACTGGGCCGCGCGCGGTGAAGCTGGCGCACCCAAGTATGTCAAGATCCCCGGCATCGGCAAGGTAGAACAAATCCGTGACGCAGTGTTCAAGGGGCTGGGCGGCTAAGCGCTGCTGACCGTTGTGGTGAGTATTGGCTAGATGGCATGAGCGGCAACAAGGTTCCGGATTTCACCGATTCCGAACGCTGGATCGTTTCCAGCGCGCTCAAGGAACGTTATGGCAAGGAAGTCGAAACGCAGGATGTGGAAACTGAAATCCGCGTGTTTCCGGATGACCGCGAGCTGACGGTCTGCCCAGGCGTTTACTGGGAAGACGAGACGGGCTGCCATTTCATCGTGTCGAAAACCGGCGAATCTCGTTACCGCTGCATGTTTTTTTACCGGGTGTTGCGCCGTTATGGAACCGGCAAGGAGGAGTATGACAATCTCGGCGATTGCATCATCAACCTGCTGCGTGTCCAGGCCGACCATGCTTCCACGGGAGATGGCCGGGACGCACCGTATTGATACAACGCCAAGTCCTGGGCTTGGCGTTTTTTTATTTTTGAACTGAGGAGAGCTCAAACATGGCGAAAAAAATGAACGCCTTTTATGCGCAGTCAGGTGGCGTAACAGCCGTCATCAACGCCTCGGCCTGCGGCGTGATCGAGACCGCGCGCAAGCACAAGGACGTGATCGGCAAGGTCTACGCTGGCCGCAACGGCATCATCGGCGCGCTGACCGAGGATCTGATCGACACCACCAAGGAATCCGCCGCCGCGATCGCCGCGCTGCGTTCCACGCCGTCCGGCGCGTTCGGATCCTGCCGTTTCAAACTGAAGTCGCTGGAAGCCAACAAGCGCGAATACGAGCGCCTGATCGAAGTGTTCAAGGCGCACAACATCGGTTACTTCTTCTACAACGGCGGCGGCGACTCCGCTGATACCTGCTACAAGGTCAGCCAGCTGTCCGAGAAAATGGGTTATCCCGTTCAGGCCATCCATGTGCCCAAGACCGTGGACAACGACCTGCCCATTACAGACTGCTGCCCCGGCTTCGGCTCGGTTGCCAAGTACATCGCCGTGTCCACGCTGGAAGCCAGCTATGACGTGCGCTCGATGGCCAAGACCTCGACCAAGGTGTTCGTGATCGAGGTCATGGGTCGCCACGCTGGCTGGATCGCCGCCGCCGGCGGTCTGGTGGAAGACCAGGGCATCCCGGTCGTGATCCTGTTTCCGGAAATCGAGTTCGACCAGAAGAAGTTCCTGGCCCTCGTCGACAAGAAGGTCAAGGAATTCGGCTTCTGCACCGTGGTTGTGTCCGAAGGCTGTCACTACCCGGATGGCAAGTTCCTGGCCGAGCAGGGCACCCGCGACGCCTTCGGCCACGCCCAGCTGGGCGGCGCCGCGCCGGTGGTCGCCAACATGATCAAGGACGCGCTGGGCCACAAATTCCACTGGGCGGTCGCAGATTACCTGCAACGCGCTGCACGCCACGTCGCTTCCAAGACCGACGTCAAGCAGGCCTACGAGCTGGGCAAGAAAGCCGTCGAGCTCGCAGTCAAGGGCCACAACTCGGTGATGCCGACGGTTGATCGTCTCTCCGACAAGCCCTACA
>JADFDC010000046.1 GCA_018263115.1 Thiobacillus sp. | reverse complement strand
CCATCGAGACCATGGACGGCGTGCTGGTTCACTCCCTGCTGGGCGCGCTGAAACCCGGCGACATTCCCGCCGAAGTACGCTCCGAAGCCATCAGCGTGCTGGTCGAAAACTACTTCGCCCCGAACACCGTGATCCAGGCCGGCTACCCGCTGGACATGCGCTATGCCGGTCCGCGCGAAGCCCTGCTGCATGCGCTGTTCCGCCAGAACTACGGCTGCTCGCACTTGATCGTCGGCCGCGACCACGCTGGCGTGGGTGACTATTACGGCCCCTTCGACGCGCAGAAGATTTTCGACGAAATCCCCAAGGGTTCGCTCGAAACCACCAACATGAACATCGACTGGACCTTCTGGTGCAACAAGTGCGGCGGCATGGCCTCGCAGCGCACCTGTCCGCACACCAAGGACGATCGCATCCTGCTGTCCGGCACCAAGGTGCGCGCCATGCTTTCCGAAGGTCAGGACCTGCCGGTCGAGTTCAGCCGCCCGGAAGTTGCCAAGGTACTGCAGAAGTATTACGCCGGCCTGACCGCCGAGCAGAACGTCAAGGTCGAGTTGAAGGGACACTCGGCCGCATAAGCATTTTTAGGACTTAAGCCTGCCGGAAGCGGATTCGCGATACGCCCCGGCCAAGGTCAGGTGGAAGTTCGAAATACGGACCGCGACGATCGCGGAGTTAGCTAACTAGGAGATTGTGTAATGCCAACCTATGTTCGTACCGACAAGTGCGACGGCTGCAAAGGTCAGGACAAGACCGCTTGCATGTACATCTGCCCGCACGACCTGATGAAGCTGGACAAGGACGGTTCTGAAACCGGCCACGCCATGCGCGCTTTCAACCAGGAACCCGAGCAGTGCTGGGAATGCTATTCCTGCGTGAAAATTTGCCCGCAGCAAGCCATCGAAGCCCGTCACTATGCTGACGTTGTGCCCTTGGGCGGTTCCGTTCAGCCCCTGCGCGGTACCGATTCCATCATGTGGACCATCAAGTTCCGCAACGGCACCCTGAAGCGTTTCAAGTTCCCGATCCGCACCACGCCCGAAGGTTCCATTGACCCTTACGGCGGCAAACCCACCGCTTCCATGGCGAACATCGCCAACACCGGTTTCTTTACCGGCAGCGCGGATGGCGGCGTGACCAAGGGCTACCGTGCCGGCAACCCTGCCGAACTGATCCGCAAGTAATCGAATTTAGAACGAGGTAATAGAAATGGCTGAATTTGGAAATCCAGAAGTCATCCAGGAAGAAGTTGATATCCTGATGATCGGCGGCGGCATGGCAAACTGCGGCGCCGCATATGAAATCCAGCGTTGGGCCGATGCAGCTGCATCCGAGTCTGGCGTTAACCTGAAAATCAAGCTGGTCGACAAGGCCGCCATGGACCGCTCCGGCGCCGTGGCTCAGGGCCTGTCCGCCATCAACACCTACATCGGCACCGAGCAGGATCCCGCCGACTACGCCCGCATGGTCTCCAATGACCTCATGGGCATCACCCGCGACGACCTGGCCTACGATCTGGGCCGTCATGTGGATGACTCCGTGCACCTGTTCGAAGAATGGGGCCTGCCCATTTGGAAAACCGACGAAAACGGCGAGCGCCACGACGGTTCCAAGGGCCTGCCCGCGCTGAAGGACGGCGGCAAGCCCGTGCGTTCCGGCAAGTGGCAGATCATGATCAACGGCGAATCCTACAAGTGGATCGTTGCTGAAGCTGCCAAGAAAGTGCTGGGCATGGACCGCATTGAAGAGCGCGTGTTCATCGTCAAGCTGGTCAACGACAAGAACGACAAAAACCGCATCGCCGGTGCCGTCGGCTTCTCCACCCGTGATCACAAGCTGTTCGTTTACAAGGCCAAGGCCATCCTGCTGGCCGCCGGCGGCTGCGTGAACATCTTCCGTCCCCGTTCCGTGGGCGAAGGTACTGGCCGTGCCTGGTACCCGGTCTGGAACGCTGGTTCCACCTACTCCATGGCTGCCGAAGCCGGAGCCGAGCTGACCATGATGGAAAACCGCTTCGTGCCCGCCCGTTTCAAGGACGGCTACGGTCCGGTTGGCGCATGGTTCCTGCTGTTCAAGGCCCAGGCAACCAACTCGCTGGGCGAAGTGTACATGCAGAAGAACAAGGAAATGCTGAACGACTACCCGCCCTATGGCCAGGCTGCCGTTCCCGCTTCCTGCCTGCGTAACCACCTGATGCTGAAAGAGATGAAGGAAGGCCGCGGCCCCATTTACATGGACACCGTGACCGCGCTGGCCAAGCTGCGCGAAACCCTGTCTCCGCGTGAAGTGAAGCACCTCGAAGCCGAAGCCTGGGAAGACTTCCTCGACATGTGCGTCGGCCAGTGCGGCATCTGGGTTGGCGAAAACATCGAGCCCGAGAAGAAGAACTCCGAGCTGATGCCGACCGAGCCCTACCTGCTGGGTTCGCACTCCGGCTGCTGCGGCATCTGGACCTCCGGCCCGACCGACGTTGGCGCCCCCACCACTGAAGATCACGCCGAAAAGGACAAGATCCCCGCTCACCTGCCGCAAGGCTGGAACTGGGGTTACCGCGGCATGACCACGGTGAAGGGCCTGTTCACCGC
Source organism: Thiobacillus sp. (assembly GCA_018263115.1). Classification (GTDB taxonomy): domain Bacteria; phylum Pseudomonadota; class Gammaproteobacteria; order Burkholderiales; family Thiobacillaceae; genus UBA6918. Next base: position 9,382 of record JADFDC010000046.1, on the reverse strand, counting down.
CGGCGACGGCGTGGGCGCTTCCGGCCACAAGTTCTCCTCCGGCTCGCACGCCGAAGGCCGCATGGCCGCCAAGTCCATGGTCAAGTACTGCGTGGACAACAAGGACATGAAGCCCGAGCTCGACACCTCCGTCGAGCAACTGGTGGAAGAGATCTACCGTCCCGTTCGCACCTACCTGGAGTTCAAGGACTACACCACCGCGATCGACGTCAACCCCAACTACATCACCCCCAAGATGCTGCAGTTCCGTCTGCAGAAGATCATGGACGAGTACGTTGCGGGCGTGGCCACCTACTACACCACCAACGGCAACATGCTGCAAGTGGCGCAGGACAAGCTGGACATGCTGAAGGAAGACGCCATGAAGATGCGTGCGAAAGACCTGCACGAACTGCTGCGCGCCTGGGAAAACTACCACCGTATCCTCACGGCGGAAGCTCACCTGCAGCACATCCTGTTCCGTCAGGAAAGCCGTTACCCCGGCTTCTACTACCGCATGGACAAGAACTTCGTGGATGAAGAAAACTGGAAGTGCTTCGTCAACTCCATCTACGACAAGGAAACCAAGAAGTGGACCTGCTTCAAGCGCAAGCACTACGACCTGGTTGACAAGTCCAAGCTGTTCAAGCCCGCCGCTCACTAAGCAGCAGACAAGTCAGTAGTTAGAACGGGCGCCGCAAGGCGCCCGTTTTTTTGGCACGGGGCAATCAACTTGCATAGTCCATCAAACAGCTTTTGGCCGGGGTTGTCCGGCCGAACACCCCCAACAAACCCCTCCAAATCTAATGGTTTCTGGGCCGAAACCGCATCCAACGCGGTAAAATACGCTTCCAGCAAGCCAAGCAGTCAGGTAGGTGCATCATGAGCGACGAAAAATTCATATCCGATTCCCCTTTCACCCCCAGCCCGGTCATGCCGACGAGCTTCGAGGGTGACAAGGTCATCCAGTTTCAATGCCGAAAGGGCATTGATTGCTGGAACGCCTGCTGTTCCAACATCGACATCATGCTCACGCCCTACGACATCATTCGCCTGAAAAAGCGGCTGGGCATGACCTCGACCGAGTTCCTCAAGGAATATACCTATCCATTCGAATTCGGCCGTAACGACATCGCCGGCGTCAAATACAAGCCGGTTGAAGGCGGTACCGCCTGCCAGTTCATGCGTCCAGAGGGATGCAGCGTATATGAAGACCGGCCCACTGCCTGCCGCTATTACCCCATCGCACTGCTTTCGATTCGTCGCGCCGATGAGTTCACCGACCGCGCCCAATTTGCACTGGTGCAGGAATCCCACTGCAAGGGCCACTTCGAGCCGCGTTCGCTCACTGTCGACGAATACCGCAATGAACAGGGCCTGAACGAATATGACGAACATGGCCGTGCCTGGCGTCAGCTCATCCTCAAGAAGAAGTCAGCCGGCCCGACGGTTGGCAATGCTTCGCAGCGCAGCCTGCAACTGTTCTTCATGGCGTGTTACGACGTCGATCAGTTCCGCGATTTTGTGAAGTCCGACGGCTTCCAGGATGTATACGACGTGCCCGCCGAGGAACAGGCCAAATGGGACGACGATCTGGCCATGATGAACTTCGGTTTCCAGCTCGTCCGCCAGGTGCTATTCAATGAAATGACCATCGCCATGCGCCCCGATGCCATGGAGCGGCGTCTTGCCCGCAAGAAGGAACGCGAAGAAATGCTGGACAAGATCGTGGAAAAGTTGCCGACGGAAGAATTCGTCAAGCCCATCCCGGAAGAAGAAAAGTACGACAAATACAAGTTTTCGGATTCCTGAGCATAAAGTCCGGGCCGCTTGAGGACGTAGCTGACAAATGCAGAACACTGGGGCTTCGAAAATGCGCACCTTATCTATTCTGGTTTTAACCGCAGCCTCGCTTATCGCCCTACCCGTACACGCCACGCTGTACAAGTGTCAGGACGCGGCCGGCAAGATCACTTATACCAACCTGCCTTGCGACAAAAGCGGTCTCAAGGAAACCAAAATCATTCCACCAGCGCCTCCGCCCGCGGAACCGGCGCCGGCAAAGGCAAAACCGGCCAAGGCGGATACTGCTTCCGAAGCAGATTCAGCGGAAAAGCGTTCCTCGACCTCAGAAAAAAAAAGTGGGACATCCCTTCAGTTGATCAAGTCGCAGGAATCAAACGAAAAGAAATGCAACCGGCTTAATGAGCAGCTTGGAAAAACCATGGATGAGATGGACGCCGCGCGCCGTCAGGGCTATACCCCAAAGCAGGAAGCGGAGTGGAATGCCAAGCTGAAGAAATTACAGGCGGATAAAAACAAACATGGATGTTTCTGATGAGCGCACGTATACACGACCCGTCCACCTACCTCATCGAAGCGCAACCCTACTATGAACCAGTCGGCAACGAAGTTGAACTCTTTGAAGCCGCCTACGCCAACCATCTTCCCGTCTTGCTGAAAGGCCCCACCGGCTGCGGCAAAACCCGCTTCATGGAATACATGGCGTGGAAACTAGAGCGTCCGCTCATCACGGTTTCCTGCCATGACGACCTCACCACCTCGGATCTGGTTGGCCGCTATCTGGTCAAGGGTGGCGAAACGACCTGGGTGGACGGCCCGCTCACCCGCGCAGTACGAGCAGGCGGCATTTGCTATCTGGATGAAATCGTCGAGGCGCGCAAGGATACGATGGTGGTCATCCATCCGCTGGCCGACGACCGGCGCATCATGCCCATCGAGAAACTCGGGCAGCTGCTGGAAGCGCCGGATGAATTCTGCCTGACCGTGTCCTACAACCCCGGCTATCAAAGCGTGCTGAAGGAACTCAAGCAATCCACCCGCCAGCGGTTTGTCGCCATCGAGTTCAACTATCCGCGGCCGGAGCTCGAGCGCAAAATCATCATGCACGAAACCGGCCTGGATAGTGATACAGCGGACAAGCTGCTCAAGCTGGCCGAAATGACCCGCAACCTCAAGGGCAACGGGCTGGAGGAAGGTGCCTCCACCCGCCTGCTGGTGCATGCGGGCAAACTCATATCAAGCGGTGTGTCGTCGCGCGCGGCTTGTCAGGGCGCGGTATCACTGGCGCTGACGGACGATGGTGACATGATTTCCGCCGTCGACGAACTGATCGCCGCGCTGTTTTAATTTTGGCACCTTTGGCGGCACGGAAACCAGAAATCCCCCCAACCCCTCTTTATCAAGGGGGGCACATCCTTACTCCCTTGATAAAGGGGGTGGTACGTAGTGCCGGTGGATTAGGAGTGGCGATCAAAGCGAGCGGGGGGATTTGATGGAACTCAGGCAATCCCACTACTACAGCAATGGTGCCTATGGCCGCAGTTGGGGCGTGCGTTTGGTCATGGCCATCCAGTCCGACCCTGATACCGGCGAAGATATGGTGCATTTCAAGGGAATAGCCGGATCGTCACGCAGACAGTCAGGCAGCATGCTGATTGACGATTTTCAGCGCTGGGTAAAGTATGAAGTGCGGCTTGTTGAGAACGACTGGAAACGGGTGGACGAACCCACTCCCAGCTAACCGTGCAATCAACCCTTACGCCTGAAGCCATTGCTCAAAGGCTGGAAAAAGCCTTTGACGTCGAATTCACCTTCCACAAGGTCGACAAGCTCGTCGATATTCTTGCCCCGCTTGATCGCGACACCCAGGATTTCATCCTCAACTGGGTGGACCGCATCGCCAGCACCAACATCCAGATCAGCTACGAGTTCACCCGCCGCGTGGTCGAAGCACTCGACCGTCTTGACCATCGTGTGATCGAAGCCTGGGCCATCCATGCCATGGACACCTATGACCGCGTGGGGCTGCGATCCGCACTGGAAGTCCTGCTCAAGGTCGATGACTTCCTTGACCACGCGCATGCCCACGCGGCCGGTGCATTTTTCGATGAAGTGAAATCCATTCTGTCGACCTTTCTGTGCGGCCTGTCCGGCAGAAGGCTCAAGCTGGAACGGGGCGAGCAGGCTCTCACTGACAGCGAAAAAGTCTTTCTGCCGAATATCACGGCCCACATGAACCAACAGGCTGACAACTTCCTGCTGTGCAAAGCGCGGGTTGCATTCATGTGGGCGCAAACCCGCTTCGGCACATTCAGGCTCGATTTCGATCAGGCTTTGGCACCATTCGAGGACAAGGCCGCCGCGCTCAACACCTTGCAAACACTGGATACTTTGCGACTGGAAAAACATCTTGCCCGCGAACTGCCCGGCCTGTGGCGTGACATGCAGCGGCTTTCAGCCGAACATGGCGACGAGGAGTGGTCAGGCTCATGGTCTGAACTGGCCGCCTCGCTGAACGAGCCGGAAGATGTACTGGCATTGCTGGCAAAGGCCAATGCCTTGCCTCCACCCGCGCCGCGTATCTACCATACCGCACTTGACCCTGTGGTCGTCGCCACCGTGCGCGATGCTCGCATGGCTCGAGAAAGAATGCTGCTTCGGGTCAAACTTGCAGAACTGGTGAAAGATCACGCACAGGAAGGCAGCCCGCTCGAAAAATCCGCCCCGACTGATACCGCGCCCAAACAATTCGAAGCTCGCGAAAAACAGGATGGCCAGGGCTGGGAACTCACCCTTGAGGACATGCCCATTGCGCCGCCTGAAGATGTCAAGCAACTGCTGACCTCCGTCTCGCTGGACTGGGGTAACATCCCGCCAGAGATGCTGACTGCCGCGGGCGATGGCGAATACGATCCCGCGCTCTATGAAGAAAAAACCAAAGACCCCAACGACGTCTGGCAAGGCACCTACCACGAAGACGGCGCATATCTCTATGACGAATGGGACCACCAGCGCCTGCATTACCGCAAGAACTGGTGCGTACTGCGTGAAGTCGATGTCAAACCCGGCGACCCCATTTATGTTGGCGAAGTGATCGAGAAACACCTCGGCCTGGTCAAGCACCTGCGCCGCACCTTCGAGGCCATGCGTGACGAAAACCGGCTGGAAAAGCGCCAGCCGCAAGGCGACGATGTCGACATTGACGCGCTGGTGGAAGCGCTGGCAGACAGCACCGACGGACGCGAAATGAGCGACCGACTGTTTCAGCAGATTCACCGCAACGACCGCAGCATGGCCGTCATGTTCATGGTGGACATGAGTGGCTCGACCAAGGGCTGGATCAACGACGCCGAACGCGAATCCCTCATCATGCTGTGCGAATCATTGGAAACCCTGGGTGACCGCTACGCCATCTACGGATTCTCCGGCACCACGCGCAAGCGCTGCGAAATTTTCCGCATCAAGACATTCGACGAACCTTACCACCTCGACGTCAAGGCGCGCATCGCCGGCATCACCCCACAGGAATACACCCGCATGGGCGCCGCCATCCGCCACTTGTCCAAATTGCTGAATGAAGTCGAAGCCAAGACCAAGCTGCTCATCACGCTCTCGGATGGCAAACCGGATGACTACTTCGACATCTACCGCGGCCAGTACGGCATCGAAGACACCCGGCAAGCCTTGTTCGAATCCCGCCGCAGCGGCATCCATCCTTTCTGCATCACCATCGACCGCGAAGGCAAGGACTACCTGCCCCACATGTACGGACACGTGAACTGGGTGGAAATCGACGACGTGAAAAAGTTGCCACTGAAAGTGGCGGACATCTACCGGCGGCTGACGACCTGAAGCTGAATGATCCGCAAAGCCCCAACCATGCATATACCCCTGATAAAATGCCGCACGGGAATCCATCCGAAATTCCCTTGATAAGAATGCCAAGGCAACTCAACATGAACAACACAACCAACCCCAGCACGCCCCAGGAAAGCGGAGACATCCTGCCCCTCACCCGAATGGTGGCTAGAACCTGCTATTTCCTGTTCATGATTGGTTTTTTTCTGCCGCCAGTTGCGCTGGTCGCCGCCATCATCAATCTGCTGCGCAGGCACAGGGCCAAAGGCACCTGGCTGGAATCGCATTTTCGCTGGCAATTACGCACTTATCTGATCAGTCTGGCGCTGGCCATCGCCTCATTGCTGCCTGGCATTGTGCTGACCGGACTTGCCATCGTAAACCCGAACCTGGCGGAGAACTTGCTGATGATCCCGCTTGTCCTGATCATTATCGTGGTGTTCTTTTTTCTTAGCCGCATGTTCCGTGGTCTGGGCACGATGAATCGCAATCAGGCCATCTAGGGCCTGTTAACACTTATTCCGGCTGATCTGAATACTTCAATCACGCCAGAAACCTTGCCTTCACTGCGCCGGAATCAATTGCCTTTCTGGCCATGTCCGCGCCAGCCGCAAAACTGCCGGCTTTTTTCAAACCCCACAGCATGATGCCGGCGCCCAGCACCAGACTGTCGTAAGTGGCGCCTTTCTGGCCATTCAATGCAGCCAGACCGGCTTCGGCAGCCTGCGCGGATACCTTGCTCACGTCAAATTCGGCGACGTGTTCTTCCAGTTCGCTCGCATCACTCATGCCGGGAATAAGCGGCGCGCGTACTTCCTGTTCGATACCGATGGCTTGTGGCTTGAATTCGACCAACTGCTCGGCACCCTTGTCATGCACGACATACATGCGTGAATCCTGGCGCAGCGATGGAATGACGCCGCCTTCGGTGCCGCGGATGATGAGCGTGTCGTCAAAACCGGCATGGCGGGCTAGCAGTGCATACACGCGCGGGTAAGGCTTGTGCACGTAGCCGGTGATGAAATGGGTTTTCTTCGCGCCTTTGACCGGCGCGAGCAGGACTTCCACGGTGGTCAGCACGGGACGCTTGACGATGGTGGTGCGCAAACTGGTCAGGTCGTACAGCTTGGGCGCGAAACGGCTTTGGTCGCAATAGGCCCAGCCCGCATTGCTCATGCGCGCGGCAGCTTCCTGCGGAGTCATATCAACATTGATGCCTGCGGCGCGCAGGATTTTTTTATGCGTGGCGCCATGCTTGGGGCCCATGTCTTCCACGCCAGTTGTCACTGTGGGCAGGCCACAGGCCGCCAGCACTGCTGGCAGAAACGGCGCGGCAGTCAGGCTGCGATTGTAGCCGTCGTAAGGGTCGGCAAGGATGGCGACTTCGTCCGCGCCGGCCGTTGCGCTGATTTCAATTTCGCGAATTGCATCGAGCACGCCTATGTTTTCATCATCGGTTTCGCGCTTCATGCGTAGCGCGATGAAGAAAATGCCGGCCTGAACCGGATCGGCCTCGTTATTGAGGATGGCGCGCATGGCATCGCACGCCTCGTCCGCGGAAATATCCTTGGAATATTCCGGACCAGTGGCGATGCGACCAATGACGGATCGCATGTGAGCCTTGGGGTCAATCGCGGTGGCAATGCTCATTGTTCATTTCTCCGTATCAAACTGGATGTAGACCTTATCGTTTTCCACCTTGACCGGATATACCCTGATTGGGCTATCCGCTGGTTCGTCGGTGGGTTCGCCGGTGCGCAGGGAAAAGTGGCTCCCGTGGTAGGAACACTTGATGCGGTCACCCTTGATGCAGCCCAGCGAAAGCGGCACGTCCTCGTGGCTGCATCGATCGATGACACAGAACACTTCGCCGTTGACACGGGTAAGAATCAGCGGCTCGCCTTTCAGCCTGAGTTTGTAGATACCACTTTCCGGAACGTCGACAAGATTCGCGGCTTCGATGTATTCAGTTGACACGTTTTTTCCTGCTGCGCTTTTAGTTGCGCTGGTTATTGCGCTGACCCGTTCTCAGGTTCGTCTGGCTGGGCAGGCTCTTCAGTTTTTTTAACTTCGTCCAGATACGCCTGAATGGCGTGCACCAGCGGCTGGCAGCCTTCACCATTTATGGCGGAAATGACAAACACCGGCCCCGCCCAGCCATAGTCGCGGATGAAGTCTTGCACAAGGGTTTCCCTGTTTTCAACCGGGATTAAATCCAGCTTGTTCAGCACCAGCCAACGCGGCTTGTTGTAGAGCGTTTCATCGTACTTGCGCAATTCTCCGACAATTGCGCACGCGTCTTTCACCGGATCTGCGCCTTCCCAGCTGGGAGAGATGTCCACCAGATGCAACAGCACGCGGGTGCGCGCAAGATGCCGCAAGAACTGGTGTCCAAGTCCCGCGCCTTCAGCAGCGCCTTCGATCAGGCCGGGAATATCGGCGATGACAAAGCTCTTGTCCGGTCCGGCACGCACCACACCCAGATTGGGGTGTAGCGTGGTGAAAGGGTAATCCGCCACCTTGGGTTTGGCTGCCGAAACCGCGCGGATGAAAGTGGATTTTCCGGCATTGGGCATACCCAGCAGGCCTACATCGGCCAGCACCTTCAGTTCGAGGTGAAGCAACCGCTCTTCGCCTGGCGTGCCCCGGGTGTGCTGACGCGGCGCCCTGTTGGTGCTGGACTTGAAATGCAGGTTGCCCAGACCTCCCTTGCCGCCTTGCGCCAGCAGCGCACGCGCGCCATCCCGGTCAAGGTCCGCAAGCGGCTCGCCGCTTTCGGCATCGCTGATGACCGTACCCACCGGTACACGTATCAACACATCGTCCGCGCTTTTGCCGTAGCACTGTGAGCCGCGACCAGGCTCGCCATTCCTGGCCTTGAAGATTCTCGTGTAGCGGAATTCGATAAGGGTATTGATATTGCGATCGGCCACCGCGTAAATGCTGCCGCCATTGCCACCGTCGCCGCCATCCGGTCCGCCCTTGGGAATGAACTTTTCACGGCGAAATGAAGCCGAGCCATCTCCACCCTTGCCGGCAAGGACTTCAATCCTGGCTTCATCAACGAATTTCATGGTTCAAACCAAAACCTTTAACACAGATGGCACAGAGAAAATCAACAACAATACTGGATCGCCACGGCCCTTCGGCCTCGCGATGACGTCATTGCGAGGCGGCATGGCCGCCGTGGCAATCCAGTCTAAACAAAAAGCCCTGCCGAGGCAGGGCTTTCTTCAAGGCTTGCTACCAGCCAGCTTAAGCGGTAACCGGCTCGATGCTGACAGTACGGCGCTTCAACGCACCCTTGACCTCGAACTTGACCACGCCATCCACCTTGGCGAAAAGGGTGTGGTCCTTGCCCATGCCGACGTTGTCGCCGGGGTGATATTCGGTACCGCGCTGGCGAACGATAATGTTGCCGGCGATGACTTCCTGGCCGCCGTAACGCTTGACGCCCAGTCGTTTGGATTCGGAGTCGCGGCCGTTGCGTGAGCTGCCGCCTGCTTTCTTGTGTGCCATGTTATATCCCCTGCTTTGACTTTACGCGGAAATGCCGGAAATCTGCACTTCTGTGTAGTGCTGGCGGTGACCCTGGGTCTTGCGGTAGTGCTTGCGGCGCTTCATCTTGAAAATGAGCACCTTGTCACCACGGCCATGAGACACCACGGTTGCCTTGACTGCCGCGCCAGACAGCATGGGCGCGCCAACCTTAACGTTGTCGCCATCGGCAACCATCAGCACC
>JADFDC010000045.1 GCA_018263115.1 Thiobacillus sp. | reverse complement strand
TGTTGCCTCTGTGTTCTACTAGGTTCGATATTCTGCGTTGATCTTCACGTAGTCATAGGAAAAATCGCAGGTCCAGACCGTGGCGTTTTCCGTGCCGCGATTGAGCACGACGCGGATGGTGATTTCCGCTTCCTTCATGACCGCTGCGCCTTGCGCTTCGGTGTAGCTGGCGGCGCGGCCGCCCCTCTTGGCGACCAATACGTTGCCGAGATAAACCTGGATGGCATTCACGTCCAGGTCCATGATGCCCGCATAACCAATGGCTGCGAGGATGCGTCCAAGGTTGGGATCGCTGGCGAAGAAGGCAGTCTTGATCAGGGGCGAGCGCGCAATCGCATAGGCAATCTGTTTGCACTCGGCGCGGTCGCGGCCCTTCTCGATCTGCACCGTCATGAACTTGGTGGCACCTTCGCCGTCGCGCGCCATGGCCTGCGCGAGTCTGATCGAGACCTCGGCCAGCGCGTTTTTCAGAGCAGCATAGTCAGCGGAAGCGGCATCGGTGATTTCTGTATTACCGGCCTGACCGGTGGCCATCAGGATGAAGGAGTCGTTGGTAGAGGTGTCGCCATCGACGGTCACGCAGTTGAATGACACGTCGGCAACTTCCTTTGCCAGCTGGTTCAACAGTTTCTGCGAAATCGCCGCATCGGTGGCGATGTAGCCCAGCATGGTCGCCATGTTGGGGTGGATCATGCCGGAGCCCTTGGCCATGCCGGTGACGGTGATGATCTTGCCGCCAATCGTTGCCTGCACACTCGCCGCCTTGGCGACGATGTCGGTGGTCATGATGGCGTGTGCGGCTTCACTCCAGTGAGCCGGCGCAAGATCGGACTTCGCGTCCGGCAGCGCGGGGATGATCTTGTCGATGGGCAGCGGTTCCAGGATCACACCGGTGGAAAACGGCAGCACGTTTTCCGGTTTCAATCCCATTACGGATGCCACGGCTTCACAGGTTTTCTGCGCGCGGGTCAGACCTTCCTCGCCGGTGCCGGCATTGGCGTTGCCGGTGTTGATAATGAGCGCGCGGATGTCGTTGCCCGCGGCCAGCCGTTCACGGCAAAGCGTGACAGGCGCGGCGCAGAAGCGGTTTTGCGTGAACACGCCGGCGACTTTCGAACCCGGCACCAGTTCGATCAGGGTAATGTCGCGGCGACCGGGCTTCTTGATGCCGGCGGAGGTAATGCCGAGGCGAACACCCTGGACGGGATGAAGCGATGCGGGATCGGGGGCGGTGAGGTTGACAGGCATGTTGGCTTTCGATGATCGAAAGCCAACATTTTAATGGTGGAAGGATTAACCCGGATAATTCATTAGGACTCGCGTCCTAATGAATTATCCGGGTCTATTCTGCGCGCGGCAAAAAGCCCAATTTTCCCATCACCCGGCGGAAACTGGGTTTCCACGGCCACACGGGATCAAATTCGATCGAGCGGGCAAAGGCTGCCAATGCGATCAGGCCAAAGCCCAAAAACAAAAACTGGGAAACGATTTGCCTGAAAGTGATTTGCGCCAGGGGAATATCGAGAAATCCGGGCACAAAAAACAAACTGGCGAATGCGGCAAAAATAAAAGCAGGTCCAAGGTACATGGCTCTTCTCCGGTCTATCTCTATTATGGTTTAACCGGGATAAAGCAACCCCTGTGCCAAAGGCTGGAGGTGCTTGAATTTCAGGCTCTTCAGGCTGACAGCAGACTTGTGAGGGAAGAAGGGTGTAAATAATGCCGACAGACTTATTTGCTGACAGCTCGAGAGAGTTTGCGAAGAAATTCGTGGCTGAGGGTATAGAAGCGGGGCGTAGGACCGAGGTCTTCGTAAATGGGATCACCCTGATCGTCTTCAGCGATGACGCGTTTGCCCGGAACGTAAGGCATGGCGACTTCCAGTTCGTCCAGCGCTGCGCGCAACAGGTCTGAAACGATTTCTTCCTCGGAACACTCCGGGTACATGACCTGCAAGGCCTCGATACGGGCGGCATCCCGCAGGGAAAGCTGGACATTGTAGGGCTTGCCAGTCAGTGAAACGTGCGTCTGGTTTCCCCACCTGGGGATCAGGTCGGCGATTTTCATACTTTTTTTTATAGCCTACCAAGACGCAGTGCCAAGCTTAAATTTGGCGGAGGCCTGAAAAAATGCGACTGTCTGCTCAGCAGCCCGCCTGAGTCTTGGTGAAAACCAGAATACGGTTGTTGGCCGGCATGGCGTGATCGGCGCACAGTTTGAATCCAAAAAGACCGGCGCACTCGATTACCGCCTCGAAATCCCGGATGGCGGAGCGCGGGTCACGGGCTTTCAGCCATTCATCAAATCGCGCGTTGCTTTCCGAAGTGTAGTTTCCGTCATAGTTGAACGGGCCATAAATGACGAGTTTGCCGCTTTGCTTCAGCGCACCGGCGGCGCCTTCAATCAGCTTTTGACCGGCTTCCCAAGGCAAGATGTGCAGTGTGTTGGCAGTAAAGATGCCGTCGAATTCCATCCGCGGCCATGCGCCGGTAACGTCAAGGTGGATGGGCGCCAGCACGTTCGGGAGCTGCGCTTCCTCAAGCCAAATGCGGATGCCGGCGTGATTATCCGGCAAGTCGCTGGTTTGCCAGGTCAGGTGCGGCAAAGCGGTTCCGAAATGCACCGCATGCTGCCCGGTGCCGGAACCGATTTCAAGGATATGACCGGGCACGTCAAAGACCCCATGCAGAATGACCTGAATGGGGGTTTTGTTGCGCTCGCAGGCCTCGGAAAAAGGCCGTTCGGGCGCTAGATGCTCTTCCCGGAGGGTTTCTTGCATTCGCATTTGAAATCCAGGCCTTCGCGGGGCGCGGCCTTGCAGGAAAATGTCTGGATGCCTTCCGAGCCGCAGATTTCTCGGCATTGGGCTTCCTTGTTTTCGCAATAAGACACGTAATCCGGCGTATCGGATTCGCTGGAATTGAAAGAGATGCAGCCGGCCAGGGGCGCAATCAGCAGCAGGGAAAACAGGTGTTTCATCGAGCCTCCAACAATTTCGGGGGAAAGCCAGTACAACTTATTAGAGCAGAAACAGCCGCGTTTTACGCTTTGATAACGATTTTTTACAGGGAGATGAGTTTGCCGCTGGCCAGTACCAGCCCCGCCCGGACCGCTTTGCCGGGCCAGAGCGCACGGGCTGCGCCGGCATATTCTTCAAGCTGGTCGCGATGACGGGCAATCAGTTCAGATGCTTCCAGTGCGGCATCGGCCTCGCCGGTTTTGTAGTCCAGCACCCAGATTTCGTGCCCAAACTCCACCATGCGGTCGATGCGTCGCAACGAGCCGTCTGCCAGCAGCAGTTCCATTTCGTTTTGCGCCCGCAGGTAGCGCGATGGATTGAAGAACTGTTCCAGCACGGGCTGTTTCAGCAAGGCCTTGGCTGCCTGCAATGTGCGATCCAGTGTGTTGGCATCCAGTTTCAGCCGACTGGCAATGTCCGCAGGATTGCGCGCCGCACCGGGCGGTGCAAGATGTTCCAGACAGGCATGAAAGAGTTCGCCCACTGCGCCCGCGTGCGACTGGGCGCTGCGCGCAAGCCGCGTGCCAACGGGCATTGGCGTAAGTATGGGCGCGGGCGACACGACATCCGGTGTTGCGGGCGTGGCGGCCAGCGGCAGGCTGGCGGGCGCGGCAAGGTTTTGCCAGGCGGCGGCAATATCGCGCAGCCAGGGGTGTTTGATGTCCCCGGTCTTTTTGTCAGGGTCGGCATTGCCACTGACGATGAGCGCCTGCCTGGCGCGGGTCAGCGCCACGTACAGCAGATTGGTTTCTTCCTTCTCGCTCAGCTGCGCTTCTTCGGCAAACCAGTGCTCGCGGAATTTGCCCTGGTCTTCCTTTTTCCCAAAAAGCGAAAAATGCACGGGGCGCTTGTCAGCAGGAGGCCAGGGTGAGAGCACGGCATGGTGGCTGCCCTTTTTCTGGTAGTTGCCGCCCAGCAGCCAGACGATGGGCGCTTCCAGCCCCTTGGCGCCGTGGATGGTCAGCAGGCGCACGGCGTTTTCGCCGTCTGCCGCAATGCCTTCTTCCGGCGCGGCCTCCGGGTCGTCCAGCAGCGATTTCAGGTCACGGATGAAGCCACCCAGCGAGGGGTAGCGCCCGGCATCCTGGGTCAGCGCCAGTTGCAAAAAAGCGCGCAGGTTGGCGGCAATCTGCGGGCGCATGGCTTGCGGCGCGGCGGCGGCATAGCGCGCTTCCACATCGCATTCGAAATACATGCGGTCGAGCAGATCATGCGCGGGTAGCAGTCCGGCCCAGGGCTTCCAGCCGGACAACAGGCGCGCGGCGCGCGCGAGGTTATGCGGGCAATCAGCGTTGGCGGCGATATTCTGCAAACGCTCCCAGCCATGTGCCGTGCTGGAATCAAACACCTGCAGCAGCTCTTGATCGCTGCAACCGAACAACGGGCTTTTCAGTACATGCGCCAGCTTGAGGTCGGCATGCGGCAACAGCAGCACTTCCAGCAGCGCAATGATGTCCTGCGCTTCCAGCGCGTGCAGCAGGCCGCCTCGGCGCGAGGTGATGAAGGGAATGCCTTCTGCCTCCAGCGCCTGTTCGTAAATTTTCAGGTGCGTGCGATTGCGCACCAGCGCCATCACATCACCATTACGCGCGGCATGTTCGCCGTGTGTTGTTTGCACGGCCCATTGCCCCAGTACTTCGTTCTTCAGCACGTGCGCAAACATCCGCGCTTCTTCGTGCACGGCCTTGTCTTCCGCTTCCGGCAGCGCATCGGTGAGGGGATCGCGCAGCGTGCCGCTGTCTTCGCGTTCGTCATCGCGTTTTTCCGCAGGCGGCGTTAGGGCTGGCACAAAGCGCACGGCACCGGCCAGTGCATCGTTGTCGACAGGCCAGGTGTGGGGCGCAAAGCTGTTCCGGTGTTCAAACACGGGATTGACGGCCTGCACCACGGCAGGCGCCAGCCGGCGCGTTTCGTCATTGCTAAAGCGCGCGGCGCTGAAATGCGATTGCAGAAAATCCGCCGCCACATCGAACACGCGCGCCTCGCCGCGTCGGAAACGATAGATCGCCTGCTTGGGGTCGCCCACCATGAATACCGTCATGGCTGAATCGGCCGCGCGCGATTCCAGCAACCACGCAGACAGCGCGCGCCATTGCAGCGGGTTGGTGTCCTGAAACTCGTCCAGCAGCAGGTGGCGAATACGCGCATCCAGCTTGAGGTTGATGGCAGGCGCGAACTCCTCGCTCTCCAACAACTGGCAGCCCAGCCATTCCGCATCGGCGTAGTCCAGCACGCCGCGTTCGGCCTTGGCCTGCTGAAAGGTTTGCAGGAAAGCATTGCCAAGCAAAAGGCCATGCCTGTTCAATGACCAGATGCGCTGTTCGGACTGCTGTTCGGCAACATTCTCCAGCGCGGTTTCCAGCGCGTCGTAGTCACGCAGGTAGTTGTCTGCGCGTCCCGCCAGTTTTTTCAGGGTGCTGTCATTGGCCTTTTTCTTCGGGCGATTGCCTTTGCTGTCCAGAATCTGTTTGCGCAAACCTGCCAAATCCTGCTCCTCGGTCGCTTGCCGAATCGCAGCGGCCTGCCTGAGTTCGGTGGCTGTCCCCAGCTCCAGCCCAAGTGCAATATTGCGCGCCCGTTGCACCAGCAAATCATCCGCCCAGAACGCCGCTTCGGCATCCTCTTCAAGATGTGCCGAAAGCAGGGCGCGCAAGCTGGCAAGCATGGATTCGACGGGCTGGTCCTGCCCTTCTGTGCTGGCCAGCCACTCTGCGCGTGATTGAATGAACTGGTGCAGCAAGGCCTTGAGGTTGGATTCGCCAATCTCGTCCAGCAGCACCAGCAGCGCCCGGCCCGCTTCTGACTCAGGCGCAGCAGCCCATTCAGAGAGCAGGCGATCCAGCACCTCGTCGCGCAACTGCTTTTCACGATCAAGCAAGGGCGCTCCCCAGGGCAGCCCGGCTTCCAGCGGTGCATGGCGCAGCAACTCCAGAAACCAGGCATGAAAAGTGGAAATGGCCGGGCCGGGCTGTGCCGTCAACACCGCCTCCAGCAGCCCGTGTGTACGCGGCATCAGCGCATCAATTTCATGTTCGGAAAGCTGGCGCTGGCGCAGAAAATCCTGCACCTTTGCATCGTCCTCCGTAGCCAGAAACTCCAGCCACTCATACAGGCGCGCCGTCATCTCCTGCGCCGCCTTGCGTGTGAAAGTAATCGCCAGCAACTCCGAAGGCTTCGCCCCCGCCAGCAACAAGCGGATCATGCGCGACACCAGCAGCCAGGTCTTGCCGCTGCCCGCGCAGGCTTCGACCACCACGGAATGCGTGGGCGAGAGCGCGGTAGCGTTATTAATTTTTTGGTTACTCATGCCACCAGCCTTTTCTGCACAGCCCCCGTGCTTCGCAGTAGCCGCACACGGCTTCTGCGCCGTTGGCAATCAATGGGGTGCCGCTGGCGACTTTTTCGAGCAATTCTGGAAGCCGCATGGCGATGGCTTTGGGATCAACTTCTTCATCCAGTGCGTAGAGGCGGGGCTCGTCGGTATCGATGGGCAGATAGGCAGCTTCGGCCTCGGCCAGCCAGGCGTAGAAGGGCAGCTGGACGTGTTCGCCGGGGTGTTCTGCCCATTTCTTGAGCTTTGATGGGTGGGTGGTTTTGTAGTCGAGCACGCGTGTGTGGGTGCCGTTTGTGTCGATGCGATCCACCCGCCCAGACAGCGTGATTTCACCCAGTTCCGGCACATGTGTTTGCATTTCCAGGTTTTTTTCGCCGCTTTGGTAGTGCCAGCCGCTATGTGCGTGTTGCAGCCACAATGCGATGTAGGCGGTCTGATGTTTGTGCCAGCGCGCCTGCCATGCGATGGCTGTCCACGCGGAAAAGGCGCTGAATTCGGCGTGGGCGATTTCATCCAGCCTTGCCTGCGCCAAGGCCGCGTCACGCGGTGGGGCGCTGTCGTGAAATCGCTTAAGGATGCGATGCAGGGCGTTGCCGTAATCGCTCTTGTCGAGTTCCTGATCGGCTTCGTCCAGTTCTTTAAGCCCCAGTGCATGGCGCGCGAAGAAGCGGTAGGGGCAATCGATCAGGGTCTGGTAGGCGGTGGGTGAATAACGCAAGGGCAGGCGCGACGCGGGGATGACCGGCGCGGGGCGGGCGGCAGCCTGCGGCAGGGCATCGGTTTTGGCGGGCGGTGTGGCGGCGTGCTGAATGTCCATGGGCGTGTGCCACGCCGCCTGGTGCAGGGTTTGCAGCAGGGCGATAAATGGCGAGGGCGGGTTGGCCGCATCTTCTTTCCATGCCTGCCAGGTCAGCAGGCTGTTGCCCTGCGCCAGCAGTTGTATGAGGTCTTCCCGCGTTTGTGCAACATGATCGGTTGTCGTGGGCAGGCCCAGTGAGGCCAGCGCTGACTGGCCAAGCAGGCTGGAAGCCGGCGGCGCGGGAAGGTGCGTGGCATCCGCGCCGAGGATGGCGACGGCGTCGAACACACGGCCGCGCGTATTGGGCAGCGAGGTGAGCACGACCGGGCTGGCCACGCTTTTGTCGGCAAAGGTTGCGGATTCCAGCACCCAGTCGAGCCAGCGCCGCCATTCGCCAAAGCTGTGGGTTTCCTGCGTGGCGGCCAGTTCGTGCTGCAGGGTGTCGAGCTTTTCCAGCAATTGCGCGCCCGCTGCGTCTGCGCCAAGCGGTTCGATGGCGCGCAGGGCGGCGAGGCTGTTGCGCAGGCGTTGCAGCCATTCAGCCAGCGTGGCGCGGCGCATGGGGAAGGCTTGTGCGGTGCCCAGCAGCGCATCCAGCAGGGGAATGGCCTCGGCCAGTTCGGGCTCTGACTGCGCCAGTTTCCACAGCTCGGCCCGGCCCTGATGGATGCCGTGCCTGCGCATGGCGAGTTCCAGTTTCAGCACGGTGTCCTGCCGCGCGGCGAGATCGCCCAGCAGGAAGGGGGACTTCAGCAGGTCGAGCACTTCCACATGCGGGAAATCGCTGGCCAGGCATTCCAGCCAGCGGTCGATGACGGCAGCGGCAGCGGTGGTGGTAAACGTCCAGCCGGTTTCGTCTTCCACCAGCACATCCAGACGCTCAAGCAGCGCGCGCACGCGGCGGGCGGTCAGGCGGTCGAGTGCAATCAGCGCGATTTTTCCGCGACCTTCTTGCAGTTGCTGCATGACCCAGGCCGTGGCGGCACGCGCTTCGGCTTCCAGGTGCGGGGCGGGTGCGAGCTTGAGGCGGTTCTGCAGGGGTGGGGGGCTGTACAGCTCGGCCAGCGCCTGTGCGCGTTCCCGGATTGGGAGACCGGAAGCCTGCCAGGCGGCGTGCAGGCAATGGGCGACCGGCGAATCGGTAGCCAGTTCAAACAGGGTGACCGGCGCTTTACGGGCGTACTGGTTGAGAAAATATTTTTCGGTTTGCGTCAGTGGGCCGGGGGCAAAGACAAACAGAGGTTTGTCTGCGCTGGCGGCGATTTTTTTCAGCGCGGCGGCGTAGCGGGTGACGGGGTTTGTCGCGCTGCCACTGAAGGCGGTGTGCACGGCTTCGACCAGCGCGATTTCGCGGCTGGGGGCGTACGCAGTGGAAAAATCCCGGCGCGCGGACTGTTCCGGGCGCTCGGCCTCCAGCGCATCGGAGAGGTTCAGCAGTTCGTCGGCCAGCGCCCAGTGGTCAATATGGCCCAGCCAGGCCTGTTTTCTTAGCGTGGCATGCAGGCGGGCGAGGCGGCTGGCGTGCGCTTCGGGCGCACCGTCCGCTACGCTGTCCGCCCACGACTTGAGCGGAAGAATGGCGGGCGGGATGAGCGCGTGCAGTCCCGAACAGGCGGCAAGGTGCTGAGCAAAATCCTGTACCGCGCGCTGGTTGGGCACAAGCACGACCAGATTTGACAGATCCGGGAGCGAGCCTGCGTGACAGGCGAGTAGATGGCGGGCTGCTGCCTCGGCCAGGTTGTTGCCGGACAGGGGAATCGTGACGATTCCCGGAACGTTCACTTCACCAGATATTGCAGCTTGTCCTTCACCTTCGCCCAGTCATCCGCGTCGGACGGCGCATCCTTGCGTTCGATGATGGGTTTCCACTTCTTTGCCAGATCGGCGTTGATTTCGAGGAAATGGCGCTGGTCGTCAGGGCAGTCGTCCTCGGCGAAAATCGCTTCTACCGGACACTCCGCAACGCACAGGGTGCAGTCGATGCATTCGTCGGGATCAATGACGAGGAAATTCTCGCCTTCGCGGAAGCAGTCCACCGGACAGACATCCACGCAATCAGTATATTTGCACTTGATACAAGGTTCGGTAACGACGTAGGTCATGGTTGTTGGCTTGGCGTTTAATGAAAAACCCCCGGGGCGGCCGGGTGCTTTCAATTTACATAAGTTTTCAGGTAGGATAGCGGCAACATCTTGGTTTTGCCAGCTTTGAACCATAAATTCTCACCGTTGCCGGGCCGTCCGGCATGTCACTGATTTCCGCAGGAGCCTTCCAAGCATGAGTGAACATATCCATTACATCTCCGATGCCTCGTTTGAGCAGGAGGTTTTGCAATCACCGCTGCCAGTGCTGGTGGATTACTGGGCTGACTGGTGTGGCCCGTGCAAGATGATATCGCCGGTGCTGGACGAAGTTGCCAAGGAGTACACCGGCAAGCTAAAGGTCTGCAAACTCAATATCGACGAAAACCAGGGCACGCCCCCCAAGTACGGCATACGCGGCATTCCCACCCTGATGATTTTCAAGAACGGCAACGTTGAAGCGACCAAAGTAGGCGCACTGTCCAAGTCCCAGTTGACGGCCTTTGTTGACAGCAACATTTAAGCCCACTACTCTTTAAGCCGTAAAACAAAACAAATCCTCCGCCCGCGCCCGCGGGCGGGCTTTCCAAACCCAGTCTCTTCCTATCTCCGGCCGCGCGCCGCCTCAAGCCATGCACCTTTCCGAACTCAAGCAGTACCACGTTACCCAGCTGGTGGAAATGGCCACCACCAATGGCATCGATAACGCCAACCGGATGCGCCGCCAGGAGTTGCTGTTCGCCATCCTGAAAAACCACGCCAAAAAAGGTGAAAGTATTTATGGCGGCGGGGTGCTGGAGGTGCTGCCGGACGGATTCGGTTTCCTGCGCTCGCCCGATACTTCCTATCTGGCCAGCCCGGATGACATTTATGTTTCGCCCTCGCAGATTCGCCGCTTCAACCTGCACACGGGAGATGCGATCGACGGTGAGATCCGCACACCCAAGGATGGCGAACGCTATTTCGCCATCAGCAAGCTGGATACGGTCAACAAGGAATCCCCGGAAGCAGCCAAGAACAAGATCCTGTTTGAAAACCTGACGCCGCTGCATCCGGACAAGCCGCTGAAACTGGAACGCGACATCCGCGCCGAAGAAAACGTCACCAGCCGCGTCATCGACATTATCGCGCCCATCGGCAAGGGGCAGCGCGGTCTGCTGGTGGCCAGCCCCAAGTCGGGCAAGACAATCATGCTTCAGCATATTGCCCATGCCATCACTTCCAACCATCCGGAAGTGGAGCTGATTGTTTTACTGATTGACGAGCGTCCGGAAGAAGTGACTGAAATGAGTCGCATGGTGCGCGGAGAAGTTGTGGCCTCCACCTTTGACGAACCCGCCAGCCGGCACGTGCAGGTCGCGGAAATGGTGATCGAGAAAGCCAAGCGCCTGGTCGAACACAAGAAGGATGTGGTCATCCTGCTCGATTCCATCACCCGTCTGGCGCGCGCTTACAACACCGTGCAGCCTGCTTCCGGCAAGGTACTGACCGGCGGAGTGGACGCCAATGCCCTGCAGAAACCCAAGCGTTTCTTCGGCGCCGCGCGAAACATTGAAGAGGGGGGCAGCCTCACCATCATCGCCACCGCACTCATCGACACCGGTAGCCGCATGGACGATGTGATCTACGAAGAATTCAAGGGCACCGGCAACATGGAAATCCATCTTGACCGGCGCATGGCGGAAAAGCGGGTCTACCCTGCCATCAACGTCAACCGTTCCGGCACCCGCCGCGAAGAACTGCTGCTGCCACAGGATGTGCTGCAAAAAGTCTGGATACTGCGGAAGCTGCTTTACAACATGGATGATCTGGAAGCGATGGAATTCCTTCTGGACAAAATGCGCGCCACCAAGAACAACGGCGAGTTCTTCGATTCCATGCGTTCGGGCAAATAAGGTTGCTGCCAGTATAGTGGTATTAAGTGGCCGCACGTACCAGTGCTTTGCCGCTTCTTATGGTTGCATCAGCATTTCTAATTCGGGTATCATCCCGGGCTAATGTTGAGGCCTACCACCCGGGTGGCGGTTTTTCAGGTCGCCATCCTCCTTGCCGTTGCGGCGGTTGCCTATGTTGTGCAGGGTGAAAAGACCGCGTTATCAGCGGCATATGGAGTGGCTGTCACACTGTTGGGCAGCCTGTTGATGCTGGCCAGAGAGAGGGAAAGCGAATCTCATTCCGAATGGACTGCCCAACGGCAGTTGGGACAGTTTTTCCGGTTGGCTGCGGAACGGTATTTGTTGGCGGGAAGTTTGCTGGCACTGGGTTTTCTGTCCGGCAAGGTTGATCCTCTTGCATTGATTACCGGGTTTGTTGCCGGGCAGTTTGGCTGGCTGGCGGCACTCAAGAAATAGGCAAACAGGTGCGTTCTGATTGCGCATTCAATGATCGTGCGGACGCAATCAAAACTTACTTGAAATCAAAACGATAATCATGTCTGGCGAAGCACATACCTCCGGCGAGTACATCAAGCACCACCTGCAAAATCTGACCTTCGGGCAGCACCAGGATGGCACGTGGGGTTTGGCGCACAGCGCGCAGGAAGCCAAGGAAATGGGCTTCTGGGCCATTAATCTGGACAGCATGGGCTTTGCCATTGGCCTAGGCTTGCTGTTTCTGCTTCTGTTCCGTTCGGCTGCAAAAAAGGCAACGGTGGGCATTCCCTCTGGCTTGCAGAATTTTGTCGAATGGGTCGTCGAGTTTATTGACGGCTCGGTGCGCGGTTCCTTTTCTCATCACAATCCGCTGGTCGCGCCGCTGGCGCTGACCGTGTTCATGTGGGTGTTCCTGATGAACTTCATGGACCTGCTGCCCATCGACTGGTTGCCGCTGGTTGCCAGCGCGACGGGGTTGCCGTTCCTCAAGGTGGTGCCGTCTACCGACCCCAACGTTACCTTTGGCCTGTCGTTGTCCATTTTCTTCCTGGTGCTCTATTACAGCGTCAAAATGAAAGGCCCCGGCGGCTTTTTTGCCGAACTGGCCTTCCAGCCTTTCCCGAAATGGCTGTTCCCGGTCAACCTGCTGCTGGAGGGCGTGGGCCTGATCGCCAAGCCAATTTCGCTGGCCCTGCGTCTGTTCGGCAACATGTATGCCGGTGAAATGATCTTTATTCTGATTGCGCTGATGTTCGGCGGCGGTGTACTGCTGGGCGTGTTTGGCGGCGTGTTGCAGTGGGCGTGGGCGGTGTTCCATATCCTGATCATCACCCTGCAGGCGTTCATTTTCATGACGCTGACCATCGTGTATCTGGACATGGCGCATTCCGAGCACCATTAAAAAATAGCGGTTACTTTTTCAACTTAATCTGAAAACTCAAGGAGTAAACAAATGGAAATGACTCAAGCCGTACTGTATATCGCAGG
>JADFDC010000044.1 GCA_018263115.1 Thiobacillus sp. | reverse complement strand
TCCGCCGCGGCAAGGAAACCGCCAACGCCCTGTTCGGCAACGCTGCCAGCGTACTGGTGGGCGATTTCCTCTATTCGCGCGCCTTCCAGATGATGGTGTCGGTCGACAACATGCGCGTCATGCAAATCCTGTCGGACGCCACCAACACCATCGCCGAGGGTGAAGTGCTGCAACTGCTGAATTGCCATGATGCAGATATTGACGAGGAAAACTATCTGCGCGTCATCCGCTACAAGACTGCCAAGCTGTTTGAAGCGGCAGGCCGCCTTGGAGCCGTCATCGGCAAGTCAAGCGCAGAGCAGGAAGAAGCCCTGGCTTTCTATGGCATGCACCTTGGAACCGCCTTCCAACTGGTGGATGACGTGCTCGACTATTCCGGAAACTTTCTGGAAACCGGCAAGAACATCGGCGACGACCTGGCCGAAGGCAAACCCACCCTGCCACTACTGTACGCCATGAAAAACGGCAACGCCGTACAGGCCGCCGCCATCCGGCATGCAATTGAAAACGGCGGCCTCACTGAATTCCAGACCGTGCTCAAGGCTATTCATGAAACCGGCGCACTGCAATACACGCGTGAGCAGGCACAGCGCGAAATTGATGTCGCCAGAGCGGCATTAACAGTTATACCCGATTCAAATCACAAGTCAGCTTTGCTACAATTGGCCGACTTTGCAGTCAGCAGGAGTTTTTAAAGGCTGACTGTTCTCATTTCGGGGTGTAGCTTAGCCTGGTAGAGCGCTACGTTCGGGACGTAGAGGCCGGAGGTTCGAATCCTCTCACCCCGACCAGAATTCATTTAGGAGATGCTTTGGGCAAGATACTGTTCCTCATCGGTCTGGGCCTGGTCATCTACCTGCTGCTTAAAAACTACAAGCGCAGCCTCAATCGCCCCGACAAGGACATGCCCGCCGAGCGCGGGCCGGAAGACATGGTGAAGTGCGCCCATTGCGGCGTAAACCTGCCACGCTCGGAAGCCATCTTCACGCAGGGAGAATTCTTCTGCACAGCGGAACACCAGCGCCTCGGGCGGAAATAAGCCGTCTGTCGCATTCCGGTCTGGCCGGATATTTCCCGTCGCACTGGCGGTCGCTGGATTATTTCAATCTTTACCGGCTGACGCTTGCCGCCGCGCTGGCGTTTCTTTCCCTGCTGCTCACATCCCAGTGGCCACTTGGCAGCCATAACCCCGGCCTGTTCAAAACCGCCTCGTTCGGATATCTGCTGGCCACGGCCCTGTTCGTCATGGCCATACGCGCCCGTTGGCCCTCGTTCCCCATTCAGCTTTCCATGCAGATTATGTGTGATGTGCTTTTCATCACCCTGCTGCTGGCTGCCAGTGGAGGCGTGACAAGCGGCCTGGGACTGCTGTTGCTGGTTCCGCTCTCTTCCGCCGGCCTGATAGGCAACGGCCGCCTGACGCTGTTTTATGCCGCGCTTGCTTCGCTGGCAATGTTGTCCCTGCACAGCTATGGCGTGTTACGCGCGCAGGCTTCCACAAATGACTTCCTGCAGGTGGCGCTGCTCAGCCTGAGTTTTTTTGTCATGGCCTGGCTGGCGCATTTTCTCACCCAGCGCGCGCTGACGTATGAGCATGCCGCGCAGGAAAAAGCCGACGAACTCTCCCGCATCAACCGCATTCACGCGGTGGCCGCGGGTGACTCACCTGATGGCGTGCTGGCCGTGGATGCCTCGGGCCACATCACTTACAGCAACCCCCAGGCCGCCAAACTGCTGGGCTACAGGGAAATTGAATCCGGCACGAAATTGCAGGTTGCCGCGCCGGCCCTGTATGCGCCGTTTTCCGCCTGGCAGAAGCGCAAGGGCGCGCAAACCGCCAGCCTGCCGGAAGGGCGCGTGCGCGTGCGTTTTCTCCCCCTCGAGAAAGGTGGGGAAGGCGTGGTTCTTCTGGAAGACCCTTCTCGGGCGGAAACCCTGGCGCAGCAGATCAAGCTGGCGGCGCTTGGCCGGCTAACGTTGAGCATCGCCCACGAAATACGCAACCCTCTCTCAGCCATCAGTCATGCCGCGCAATTGCTGGGCGAAGACAATCCCACTGACGGCACGAAGAGGCTGACCACCATCATCCAGAACAATGTCCACCGGCTGGATCACATGGTGCAGGACATTCTTACCCTGAACCGCCGCGACCGGCAGGAAAAGGAAAACCTGGAAATCGAGCCTTTCATCCAGGCCTGGATGAAGGAATGGCGGCAGGCTGAAGAAATACCGGAAAACGCCGTCATTATGGACATGAAAAGTACGGCCACGCTTTGTTTCGCCCCCCAGCATCTGCGCCAGATACTGTGGAACCTGTCGCGCAATGCGTGGCGTCATTGCCGCCAGCAGCCCGGCAGTCTGCGCTTCAGGCTGGAAGATCGTGACAAGACCGTGGTACTTGAAATTACCGACGACGGCCCCGGCGTACCGGAAGACAACCAGTCGCGCCTGTTCGAGCCCTTCTATACCACCGCCTCCCAGGGCACCGGGCTGGGGCTTTATATCGCACGCGAACTGGCGGACGCCAATGACGCGCGCCTGGAATTCGCGGGCAATCAGCCCGGCGCGCGTTTCCGCCTGACCATGACCCATCACCCATGCTGACGACACCACGCATCCTCATTGTCGACGACGAACCGGATCTGCTCGATCTGATGGAACTTACCTTGGTGAAAATGGGGCTGGAAACGCGCCGCGCGGCCAGCGTCAGCGAAGCAAAAAAGGAACTGGCCGAAGCGCGTTTCGACCTGTGTCTGACCGACATGCGTCTGGGCGATGGCAACGGCCTGGATGTGCTGCGTTGCATCGGCGAAAACTATCCGGCCACGCCGGTCGCCGTCATTACCGCTTTTGGCAATACGCAAAACGCGGTGGAAGCGCTCAAGGCAGGCGCATTTGATTATTTGTCCAAACCCGTCGCGCTCGACCAGCTCCGTACGCTGGTTAAAACGGCTTTGAAAGTGCCGGAGAAATCTGGCGGCAATACGTCATCCGCCCGCCCCGGCGAATTGCTGGGCAATTCAACGGCCATGCTGGAAATCCGCGCCCAGATCGACAAGCTCGCCCGCACGCTGGCACCGGTTCACATCACCGGAGAATCCGGCAGCGGCAAGGAACTGGCGGCGCGGCGCATTCATGTTCTGGGCTCACGCGCGGCCGGGCCTTTCGTCCCGGTCAACTGCGGCGCCATTCCAGAAACCCTGATGGAAAGTGAATTCTTCGGCTACAAGAAAGGCGCGTTCACCGGCGCCAACGAAGACCGCGAAGGCTTTTTCCAGGCGGCCAATGGCGGCACGCTGTTTCTGGATGAAGTGGCCGACCTGCCACTATCCATGCAGGTCAAACTTCTGCGCGCCATCCAAGAAAAGAAAGTGCGCAAAATCGGCGCCACGCAGGAAGAAACCGTCGACATCCGCATCATCAGCGCCACGCACCGGAAACTTGCGCAGATGGTCGAGGCCGGAAGCTTCCGTCAGGATTTGTATTACCGGCTGAATGTCATCGAGCTCAACATGCCCAGCCTGCGCGAGCGGCGCGATGATATCCCGCTGCTGGCCGAAGCCCTGATCGCGAAAAACAATGGCGACCGCAAGATCAGGCTGGCGGCCGATGCAAAAAAGCTGCTGCAAACCTACGCCTACCCCGGCAATGTGCGCGAACTCGAAAACATTCTCGAACGCGCCATGGCGCTGGCCGAAGGCGACGTGATTGAAGCGACTGAACTGAACCTTTCCCCCGAACCGGAGATCAGCCCCAACCCGGATTCATCCGGCAGCCTGCCGGGCAATTTGCAGGATCACCTCGACAGGATCGAGCGCGACGTGCTGACCAAGTCCCTGGAACAAACCCGCCACAATAAAACCGCCGCCGCCCGGCTTCTGGGCATCACCTTCCGTTCGCTGCGCTACCGGCTGGAACGTTTGGGAATCGAGTAAACAGCCATGAGTGAGAATCCAGCGCTTTTGAAGCTGCTTGAAGAAATCCGTGACAACCAGCGCCTGCAACTTGAGCGGCAGGCGAGTAGCCTGAAAATTCAGCAAGAGCAGTTTGCCATGGCGCAAAAACAGTTCGAGCGCGCAGAGAAAATCAACGACCAGGCTGAAAAATTACAGGCCAAAAGTGCACAAATCATTGGTGGTGCACGCAAGATGATAATGGTTGTATTGCCCGCGATTATCCTGCTTCTTGTTTACCTGACTTGGCTCATGTTCAGATAACGTCAAGCCAGCGCGATCACCAGGTAGGTCACATACAGCGCACCATTGATCCAAAGGTGCCAGACGCGCAGCCCGCCATGCAGCAGCTTCCAGCGCAACCAGAATGCAGCCAGCAGGGTGATCACCACGCCTGTCAGAACTTCCTTGACCGGCATCCAGGGTGTCAGTGAAATCCCGATGGCCGGCAGCAGCGTACCCTGAAACACCATGGCGCCGCTGATGTTGCCAAACGCCAGCGTGTCCTTGTGCTTGCGAATCCACAGAATTGAATTCACCTTCTCCGGCAGTTCGGTGGCGATCGGCACAATCATCAGTGACAGCACCAGCGCGGAAATCCCCAGGATGGGCGCGGCCTGCTCGACACCGTGAATGAATCCTTTGGCACCCAGCACCAGCAGCGCCAGCCCTGACGCCAGTTGAAGGATGATCACCGGCATGTTTTCCGGCAGGCCCAGGCGCGACAGCCACATTGGCGCATCAGCCGCGGTGGCGTGGCCGTCCGCGACCAGCTTGCTCGATGCGCGCAGGGTCATCATGATGTAGATGAAATAAACCATCACCATGATGAAGGCAATCACAACCCTGACCCACGGCTGAGTATGCGGAACAAACATCGCCACCAGCGAAAGCGAGAATGCCATCAGGAAGAAATCCAGGTCGCGTTTCAGGCCCGTGCGTTCCGGCGTCAGGTGGCCTTCGCGGCCGCGTTTTTTCAGCACCGCCAGACTCATCAAAAACAGGGACAGCGTGGACAGCATCAGCGGCGCACCCAGAATGGCGCCGACACCGATCTCCTCGTTGACCTTTGAGTTTCCCGTCCCCGCGAAAATTGCCAGCAACGGCACCAGGGTTTCGGGCAGCGCGGTGCCGACGGCAGCAAAAATTGATCCTGTCACGCCTTCTGAAATCTTGAGTTTCTCGCCCAGATGTTCAAGTGCGTTCACGAACACTTCGGCCGCGATCAGGATCAGAATCAGATATCCGGTAATTTCGAGAAACAGCATGATGCAACCCTTGATTTTTGAAGCTGCGATTCTACCAGTCTTGCGGCGGCTCGCCGTTGCCGTTAAGGTAACCGGATGCCATTCGCCGAACTGTCCGAATTCGATTTTCACAAGCGCCTGGCTGCCACGCCGGGGATTGCAATCGTGATGTTTTCAGGGCCGGATTGCGGCGCCTGCAAGCGGCTGGAGAAAAATCTACCCGAGTGGCTGTCAGGTCATGTGGATCATTTATTCAAAATTGATGCGCAGCGCAGCACTGCGCTCACCCGCGCGTATGAGGTCTTTCATTTGCCCAGTCTGTTTGTGTTCGTGAACGGGCATTACCACGCGCCCCTCCAGGCAGAAGCCGCGCCTGCTCCGCTGATCGATGCGCTCCGACGTCTGCTGACTGAACCCGCACACGAGGAGCCTTAATGAAAATCGATGCAGACGGCTGGCTCGATACAGCCGCTCACATTCCATCGCCCAACTTCGACGACCGGCCGGACAACGAAACGCCCTCGCTGGTCGTCATTCACAACATCAGCCTGCCGCCGGGGGAATTCGGTGGTAACGCTGTTGAAGCGCTATTCACCAACCAGCTCGACTGGGATACTCATCCCTATTACCAGAGCATTCGTGGCCTGACTGTTTCCGCGCATTTCTTCATCCGACGCGATGGCGAACTTGTGCAGTTCGTGCCCTGTTCTCGACGCGCCTGGCATGCGGGGGCATCACAATGGCGGGGTCGCGAGAAATGCAATGATTTTTCCATCGGCATCGAACTGGAAGGCACGGACGATGCACCTTTCACCGATGCACAATACATCAGGCTCAACCAGTTACTTAACATACTGAAAGATGCTTATCCCGTTCAGGCCGTTACCGGTCACAGCGCGATAGCTCCAGGACGCAAAACCGACCCGGGTCCACATTTTGACTGGGACCGTCTCGACACTCCGATCCCGATCCATCCGGCAGGATCCTCACGGGATCAATCTACTTAAATTATGAAAATCAACGAGTTCTCGATTGACTCTCTTCAATGAACAGAATATCGCCGCACCGTTAAGCCAGAATTTTCAATTCTTCACAGCCACGCGGTCATTTAATTGATGCATATCTACTAGAATTGAATCACCAGACTTTTTATTAACAGAGCAGGAGAGGTTTATGCGTAATTCTTTAAACGCGCTAAGTGCAGCAATGCTTGCAATCGGAATCAGCGGTGTTGCCACCCAGGCCATGGCGGAAACCCGTTATTACGATCCGACCAATACCGCCAAGGGCAGCGAAGCCAACAAGACTACCGGTTTTGAGTTGTACAAGACCATTGGCTGCCCGGGCCGCCAGTTGCTTGATCCGCCCTGCAAGGAAGACGCTCCTGCGCAAAAACCCGCGCCGGTAGTGGCCAAGCCCGCTCCCGCACCGGCCCCCAAACCCGCGACCAAGACCGAGTGCATGGCCAATGCCAAGCCCGGCGAATGCTATGTGATGATCGTGAAAGATCCGGTTTATCGCACCGAGAAGGTCAGGAAACTGGTGAAGGAAGCCAGCGACAGGATCGAGACCACGCCGCCCGTCTACAAGGCCGTGAAGGTGCACGTCACCAGCGAGGAAATTCAGGAAATCATTCCCGCCAAATATGAGACGGTCAAGGAGCGTGTCGAGGTCAAGCCGGCAACCACCCGTCAGGAAACCGTACCCGCCGTGTTTGCTGAAGAGGATGTGCGTGTTGTTTCCAAGCCCGCCAGCAAAAAGGCTATCGAATTACCTGCGGTTTACGAAGATGTCAGCGAAAAAGTGCTGGTTCGCGAAGCTTACACCACGTGGAAAAAAGGCACCGAGACCAATGTCCAGAAGATCGACCCCAAAACAGGCGACATTTTCTGCCTGGTTGAAGTCCCGGCTGAATACACTACCGTTACCAAGCGCGTGCTGAAAACACCTGCCACCGTGCGCTACGAGGATATTCCGGCCGAATACACCACGATCAAGAAGGTCGTGATGAAGAGCCCGGAGACCACCCGTTCCGTGCCGGTGCCCGCCGAGTATGCCGAGCGTGAAGTCACCAAGCTGGTTACCCCGGCAAAGACCATCACCAAGACCGTGCCAGTTGACTACATGCGTGAAATCATGACCCAGGTGCAGCCAGCCGGGGAAAAGCGCGTGCCGGTGCCTGCCGAGTACGCAGAAGTCGAACAGCAGGTTCTGGTCAGCCCCGGCCAGGAGTACTGCAGCCAGGTTCTGTGCGACGTGAACGCCACGCCTGCCAAAGTCGGCCTGATCCAGAAAGCCTTGCAGGCTTCCGGGTTCAATGCCGGAACGAGTGGCAGCCTGGACGCGCAAACCATGGAAGCCATCGCAGCCTTCCAGAAAGCCAAGGGCATTGGCGACAAGGGCTACATCACGATCGACACCCTGAACGCCATGGGCGTGCCAATCAAGTAAATCACACTTTGCAACCTGCAAGCCCTTCCATCACGGAAGGGCTTTTTTCGCCCGTCATCAATGAAATGCCGCTTTGAATGTTTTGGGCCATAATCCGTCCATCACGGTGAACATGATCAAACATGACAAACCCGGACATACCGGCTGGCAATTCCTTCAGGGCATTTGCGTTCATCGTTTTCCTGACGAGCCTGCTTCTGGGCGGATGTTCCACGCTCAAGGACAAGTACATCGACCAGCGCGAGCCCTCTCACGCCCTGCCGCGTGAAACGCCGACCAGACTCGGCCAGCTTGCTTACACCCCGCCCGAAGACCTGCCGGATGCTTCCGGATTCATTCTGCTGGATTCGGGCATGGATGCCCTGTCCAGCCGCCTGTGGCTGGCCGGGCAGGCGGAAAAAACCCTGGACGTTCAGTACTACATATTTCATGGCGACAGGACCGGCGCGGTCGTCGCCGATGCACTGCTGCAGGCAGCCAATCGCGGCGTACGGGTCAGGGTGCTGCTGGATGACATCTATGTGCACGAACATGAAACCGGCATCCTGGCGCTGGACTCGCAGCCCAACATGGAAGTACGGGTGTTCAATGCCTTCCGTCATCGCGGAAAAAATCCACTGATCAGGCTCTCGCAGTTTTTTGTCGATGGCGACCGGCTCAACCGGCGCATGCACAACAAGCTGTTCATCGCCGACAACCAGTTTGGCATTACCGGTGGACGCAACATCGGCGACGAGTATTTCCAGGCCCATGAGGAATTCGGCTTCGTCGACCTGGACGTGCTGACCTCCGGCCCGGTGGTCGCGGAAATGTCGCGGGCGTTCGATGATTTCTGGAACAGCCAGGCCGTGGTCCCCGTTCGCGCCATTCCGGGTTACAACAAGGCCAGGCAGCAATTGCCCAGGCTCGGCGAAGCCCTTTCAAACGCCAGAAAATCCATGGAAGCAACGCCGTACTGGAAAGAACTCCAGGCAAGACCCCTGTCCGCGCAAATGCAAAGCGGCGAGTTTCACTGGCTCGATGGCGTTGCGCACACTGTGTTTGACCCGCCCGACAAGATTGATGGCGACTCGCACATCAGCGATCTGCTCCTGGGCCAGCTGATCGGACTGCGCGTCGATCCCGAAGAAGAACTGCTGATCGTTTCGCCCTATTTCGTGCCGGGCAAAATCGGCATGGACTGGTTTGCCTATCTGCGCGCGCGCAACGTCAAGGTCAAAGTGCTGACCAACTCCCTGGCCGCCAACGATGTGCCGCTGGTGCATGCGGGCTATGCGCGCTACCGCGAACCATTGCTTGAAATGGGCGTGGAACTGTTCGAACTCAAACCCCTGCCCAACACTTCGCCCAAGAAAAAGAATCTCGCCGGCAGCGGCTCTTCCCGCTCGAGCCTGCACGCCAAGACTTTCGTGTTCGACCGCAAGCGCGCATTCATCGGCTCGTTCAATTTCGATCCGCGTTCCGCCCTGCTCAACACCGAACTGGGGCTGGTCATCGACAGTCCGATCATCGCCCAAATCGTTGCCCTCATGTCCGAGCAGGGCATGGCGCCGCTCAACAGTCACCGGCTTTCATTGCAAGGCAAGGACGATGAAAGGAAAATCGTCTGGACCAGCGAAACGAATCAAGGCCCTGTCGGCACTGACGGCGAGCCCAATGCCACGCGCTGGCAGCGCTTCATGATGGAAATGCTGATGCTGCTGCCGATCGAGGAAAATCTTTAATCGAAGACTACTGTCTTGTTTGCATACACCAGCACGCGGTTGTCGATGTGCCAGCGCACCGCGCGCGACAGCACGATCTTTTCCAGGTCAGCGCCCTTGCGGATCAGGTCATCCAGCGAATCTCGATGTGAAATCCGCGAGACATCCTGCTCGATGATGGGACCGTCGTCCAGCACTTCGGTGACGTAGTGCGAGGTCGCGCCGATCAGTTTCACCCCGCGCTCGAATGCGCGATGGTAGGGCTTGGCGCCGTGGAACGCCGGCAGGAAGGAATGATGGATGTTGATGATGCGGTTTTCGAAATGCTGGATGAAGGCCGGACTCAACACCTGCATGTAGCGCGCCAGCACGATGAAATCGATCTGCTCGCGATGTAGGATCGCCATCTGTGTTCTTTCCGCCTCTTCCTTGGCATCCTTGTGCACGGCGATGTACTGGAAAGGAACGCGATAGGTATCCGCCAGCCAGCGCGTGTCCTCGTGATTGCTGAGGATGATGGGAATCTCGCAATGCAGCTCGCCGCTCTGGTAGCGGTACAGCAAATCCGCCAGGCAGTGGTCGAACTTGGACACCAGAATCGCCATGCGCGGCTTGCGGCCGGATTCGGACAGCTTCCAGTTCATCTGGTGCTTCGCGGCAATCGGCGCGAAGGCGGCGGCAAAACTTTCCAGCGGCAGCGAAAATCCTTCCAGATCCCATTCCACGCGCATCAGGAACAGTCTGTTTTCCGCATCCTGATGCTGGTCGGCATGCAGGATGTTGGCGTTATAGGTCAGCAGGAAATTGGCGATCGCCGCGACCAGCCCTTTCTGGTCAGGACAGGACAGCAGCAGTACGGCTGAGTTTTTCATGGTTGTTGTTGTCGGTGACCGGGCAAGAATTCAATCAGCCGACATGATAGCGTCGAAACCCTGATGGCGTCATGGCATCCGCACCGGCCGCCATCAAACAGGATGGCGGTCGCGCCAGTCTGCCAGCCGCTTCAGGCAATCTGGCAGTTCCGGTGTCCAGTGCACGTCCGGCAAATCATGCTTCATCAGTGAACGGATCATGCTGCCGCCCACCCAGATTTCAACGCCTGACGGCAGCCCGGCACGCAGCGTGCGCAAAGCCGCGAGGCCCTGCCTCGCCGGAAAGGCCACGCTGAACGACAGGGCCAGCACTTGCGCCTTGCAGCCCGTTGCCGCCTTGAGAATGTCCTCCATCGGCGTCTGCGCTCCCAGGCTGATGCATTGCGCGCCCTCCGACGCCAGCAGGCTTTCCACCATCAGCAGACCCAGTCCGTGGGCTTCGCCGCTCACCGTGGTCAGCAGTATCCTCGGTGGTGTAGTCACCGCAGGCAGGTTTGCCATCGCTGCGCGCAGCACACGGCTGATTTCCTCGGTATACAGATGTTCCTGGTAGACACTCAGCCGGCCCGATACCCAGCCCTCACCCACCGCGCTGTTCAACTGCGGCGCGATATCACGCACGAAATGATGCAGGCCCCGGCGGGCCAGCAGGCGGTTCAGCGCGAAGCGCAAGCCCGCATGATCATTGGCCGCCACCTTTTCCAGCACCTGCGCCGCATCATTCGCCGGCGGTGGTGCGGGCGCCATCGATTGCCGGGCCATCGCCTCCAGCTCATCGACCGGCAAAGCCAGCAGCTTGCCGGGGCGATAGCCCTGATCGATCAGCCGCTTGATCAGCCGCAAGCGCGCCACCTGTTCCAGGTCGTAGAGGCGGTCGCCATTGTCGTCCCGCCTCGGCTGGGGAAATCCATACCGGCGCTCCCATACCCGCAGCGCGTCCTTGGACAGTCCGGTTTCGCGCTCGACCTGGGCAATATTCAGCATGAAGCCATTATGTTCAGACGCCCCCGGCTTGTCCACGACAAGCCCTGACACCCGACAGCCGTGAAGTCCGCCTCAGGCTCAAAGCCATACCGGAACAAAATGGCAAAAGAATTGCGCTTCTTAAACAATGAATTAGCTGTCCAAACTTCGCGTTTCGCGGGGAACCGGAAACGTCCATTCTCTATATAAGGAATTACGGTTTTACTTAATAAATTGTCCCCCAACGCATTCGGGGCCATTTCCCGCCAAACCCCGCGCCAGTGCGTGTGCGTGATGATTTTTTGAGCACACCCCCCGCGCAAACCCTTGTCCTTTCTGGCACCTATCCACTCCGCTTTTACCCCCATCAATTTTTTTACAAAAGAGTGTTGACAGGGGGTTCTGCCCCACTAGAATTTGTACTCGCGTTCTGGCGAAACCACTATATGTTGTGAACAACCCTGTGGATAAGCTCTGGACAGTCATTGGATATGAAGCCCCTTCCCTACGGGGCCCAAACGTTAAACAGCGCACGAGCTTCCCATCGATGCGCCCTGAGAGGAGAGGAAATGCTGCAAACCGCCACCGAGCCCACCGAATCCCGTTCCATTGTTGACATGCCCGCCAGTCCGCCCGCCGAAACCCCCTATTCCGATTACAAGATCATCCGCCGCAATGGCGCGGTGGTCGGCTTCGAGCCGGGCAAGATCGCCATCGCCATGACCAAGGCGTTCATCGCCGTGCAGGGCGGACAGGCCGCGGCCTCGGCGCGCATCCGCGAACTGGTCGAGGCGCTCACGCAGCAGGTGGTGGCCGCGCTCATTCGTCGCCAGCCGGCCGGCGGCACCTTCCATATCGAAGACATCCAGGACCAGGTCGAACTGTCGCTGATGCGTTCCGGCGAACACGAAGTCGCCCGCGCCTATGTGCTGTACCGCGAAAAGCGCAACGCCGAACGCGCTGCCCAGCGCGCCGCGCAGAAAGCCGCCGGCGTGGCCGACCAGGTCATCCACGTGTTTGAAGACGGCCAGAAAAAACCGCTCGACCTCGCCCGCCTGTCCGCCACCATTACCGCCGCCTGCGCAGGCCTGGGTGAAGAAGTAAAAGCAGAACCCATCCTGCAAACGGTATTGCGCGACATCTACGATGGCGTGTCGATGGAAGAAGTGGAAAAGGCCCTGATCCTCGCCGCCCGCGCCGGCATCGAGCAGGATCCCGCCTACACCTTCGTCACCGCGCGTCTGCTGCTGAATTCCATCCGCCACGAAGTGCTGGGCCACGCCGTATCGCAGGAACAGATGGCCGAGGAATACGCCGCCTACTTCGCCGCCTATGTGAAAAAGGGCATCGAGGCCGAACTGCTCGACGAGCGCCTGGGCCAGTACGACCTGCATCGCCTGGGCCAGGCCATCGACGCCGGCCGCGACCTGAAATTTGGCTACCTTGGTTTGCAAACCCTGTACGACCGCTACTTCCTGCACATCGAGGACAAGCGCATCGAACTGCCGCAGGCCTTCTTCATGCGCGTGGCCATGGGTCTCGCCCTGAACGAAGTCGACCGCGAAGCGCGCGCCATCGAGTTCTACAGCGTGCTGTCCAACTTCGACTTCATGTCGTCCACGCCCACGCTGTTCAATGCCGGCACGCGCCACAGCCAGCTTTCATCCTGCTACCTCACCAC
This sequence comes from Thiobacillus sp., assembly GCA_018263115.1. Classification (GTDB taxonomy): domain Bacteria; phylum Pseudomonadota; class Gammaproteobacteria; order Burkholderiales; family Thiobacillaceae; genus UBA6918. The sequence goes on along the minus strand of JADFDC010000044.1, from coordinate 970 downwards.
CGTGTCCGACGACCTCGACGGCATCTATCAGGCCATCAAGGAAAACGCTTTGCTGCAAAAATATGCAGGCGGCCTCGGCAACGACTGGACGCCGATCCGCGCGCTGGGTTCGCGCATCAAGGGCACCAACGGCAAGTCGCAGGGCGTTGTGCCCTTCCTGAAAGTGGTCAACGACACCGCCGTGGCGGTCAACCAGGGTGGAAAAAGAAAAGGCGCCGTGTGTGCCTATCTCGAAACCTGGCACATGGACATCGAGGAGTTCTTCGAACTGCGCAAGAACACCGGCGACGACCGCCGCCGCACCCACGACATGAACACCGCCAACTGGATTCCCGACCTGTTCATGAAGCGCGTGATGGAAAACGGCGACTGGACGCTGTTCAGCCCCAACGACTGCCCCGACCTGCACGACAAGTTCGGCAAGGCCTTCGAGGACGCCTACGTCCGCTACGAAGAAAAGGCCTCGCGCGGCGAGATCAAGCACTACAAGAAAATCCCCGCCACCACCATGTGGCGCAAGATGCTGTCCATGCTGTTCGAAACCGGCCATCCCTGGATCACCTTCAAGGACCCGTGCAACATCCGCAGCCCGCAGCAGCATGTCGGCGTCGTGCACTCGTCCAACCTGTGCACTGAGATCACGCTGAACACCTCCGACACCGAAATCGCCGTGTGCAACCTGGGCTCGGTCAACCTCGTCGCGCATCTTAAGAACGGCGCGCTGGATCTGGACAAGCTCAAGTCCACCATCCACACCGCCATGCGCATGCTGGACAACGTCGTCGACGTGAACTACTACGCCGTCGGCAAGGCGCGCAATTCCAACCTCAAGCATCGTCCGGTTGGTTTGGGCATCATGGGCTTCCAGGACGCGCTGCAGGAACTGCGCATCGCCTACGCTTCGGACGCCGCCGTCGAATTCGCCGACCGTTCCATGGAAGCCGTGGCCTACTACGCCTACTGGGCCTCC
>JADFDC010000043.1 GCA_018263115.1 Thiobacillus sp. | reverse complement strand
ATTGATTGTCGCAATATTGACGATAGGAATTAACTAATTTGTGTGTTTAGGCGGCAAGGCCCGGGAACAAGCCCGCCAAGCCGCGCGCCAGCATTTCGATGGAAATCGCGGCAATGATCAACCCCATCAGCCGGGTAACGACATGGATGCCGGTTTTGCCGAGCCTTCTGGCAATGGCTGGCGCGGCACGAAACGAGATCCAGACTGACAGCGCCACCAGCGTGACGGGAATCAGCAGCGCGGCTTGATGCGCAATATCTCCCGGTGCCGCGCCTGCTGCAACGATTACATGCGTCAGCGCGCCGGGGCCTGCCAGAAGCGGAATGCCAAGCGGCACCACGCCAACGGCATCCTTCTCTTCGGCTTCCATGGCCTCGTCCGGCGTCTGCTTCAACGGGCTGACATGCGCTTGCAGCATGGACAGGGCCAGCAAAAGCAGCAGCAAACCACCGGCCACCGAGAAGGCCTCGATTCGGATGCTGAAGAACTTCAATATGCTTTCGCCGGTAAAGGTGAATATGACCAGCACCAGCCAGACAGTCAGCGCCGCAACCCAGGAGGCACGGTTGCGTTGCGCATCGGAAAACGTGCGCGTTGCCAGCAGGAAGATAGGAATCACGCCTACCGGATCAACGATGGCGAAAAGCGTCAGTGCGGCCTGAAATAGAGCGGAAATATCCATGAGGTGGTCAGCGTTTGCCGGGGCGGATTTTGTCGACGCAACTCAAATTGGCGGCGAGGATGGCTTGCCGTACGGCCTCAATGGCACGCGGGCGCGGGAAGCTCTTGCGCCAGGCCAGGCTCACCACGCGCGATGGCGCGGGTTTTGTGAACGGCCGATACATCAACAGACTGTCAGTGGATGAATGCAGGCGCGTGGCGGTGCAGGGCAGCACGGTGGAGCCCATGCCGGAAGCAACCATGTGGCGGATGGTTTCCAACGAGGAACTTTCCAGGGTTTTCTGCAGGCCGCCGGTGGCAGAGCGGTTGAGCGCGGGGCAAACCTGCAATACCTGATCACGGAAGCAGTGGCCACTGCCCAGCAATAGCAGGCTTTCGTTTTCCAGTTCGGCGCTGGCGATGGATTTCTTTTTCTGCCACGCGTGATCGGCGGGCACGGCCACCACGAAAGGCTCCTCATACAGCGGCAGTGCCAGAATGGAGGCGTCTTCCACGGGCGTGGCGATGATCATGGCATCGAGTTCACCCTTCTTGAGTTTTTCCGTCAGCACGCGCGTGTAGTTTTCTTCCAGCAGCAATGGCATGTGCGGCGCGCGTTCATGCAGTTGCGGAATCAGCTCCGGCAGCAGGTAAGGCGCGATGGTATAGATGGCGCCCAGCTTCAATGGTCCTTGCAGGTCATCCTTGGCTTCCGCCGCCAGATCCTTGATGCCGTCCACCAGTTCGAAGATGTGGGCGGCCTGCTCGGCCACGCGCTCTCCCGCAGGGGTAATGCTCAGTTCGCCTCCGCCGCCGCGTTCGAACAGTGTCACACCAAGTTCTTCTTCCAGCTTCTTGATGGCGACAGACAAGGTTGGCTGCGAAACGAAGCAGGCATCCGCTGCGCGGCCAAAGTGCTTCTCGCGCGCGACGGCAAGGACGTATTTGAGTTCGGTGAGGGTCATGCCAAATTGGTTAACTTAGTGAAAAGCTATCAGGTAGTTTAAGAAATTGAATTAGAACAAGTCTAAATCATGGGCTTGAATTGGAACATACCGCAAACACGCGGGTATCTGTTAGCCAATGAGGAGAAAGCACCATGTCCGAAAGCAAATGTCCCTTCCATGTCACCGCCGCTGGCGGTGGCACCCCGACCGTCCATGACTGGTGGCCTAACCAGTTGAATTTGAAAGTCCTGAGCCAGTTTGCTCCGGAGACAAGCCCGATGGAAGCTTCGTTCGATTATGTCGAGGCATTCAAGAAGCTCGACCTGGCGGCGGTCAAGAAAGATCTTTACGCGCTGATGACCATCTCGCAGGACTGGTGGCCGGCCGACTACGGTCACTACGGCCCGCTGTTCATCCGCATGGCCTGGCACGCCGCGGGCACCTACCGCATCGGCGACGGTCGCGGCGGCGCCGGCCTGGGCCAGCAGCGTTTCGCGCCCACCAATTCCTGGCCCGACAACGTCAACCTAGACAAGGCGCGCCGCCTGTTGTGGCCGGTCAAGCAGAAATACGGCAACAGCCTGTCCTGGGCCGATTTAATTGTTCTCGCCGGCAACTGCGCGCTCGAATCCATGGGCTTCAAGACCTTCGGTTTCGGCGGCGGTCGCACCGACGTGTACGAGCCCGACGAATCGGTGTACTGGGGTTCCGAGAAAGACTGGCTGGGTGACACGCGCCACGGTACGCAGCCCGATTTCGAGAATCCGCTGGCCGCGGTGCAGATGGGCCTGATCTACGTCAATCCCGAAGGCCCCGGCGGGAAGTCAGACCCGCTGCAGTCCGGCAAGCTGGTACGCGAAACCTTCGCCCGCATGGCGATGAACGACTACGAGACCGTGGCGCTCACCGCAGGCGGCCACACCTTCGGCAAATGCCACGGCGCCGGTGACGCAGCGCTGGTCGGCCCCGCGCCCGAAGCGGCCGGCATCGAGAACCAGGGCTTCGGCTGGATCAGCACGCACGGCAGCGGCAAGGGTGGCGACCAGATCGGCAGCGGCCTGGAAGGCTCGTGGACGCCCACGCCGACGAAGTGGGACATGAGCTATCTCGACATGCTCTTCAATAATGAATGGATCCCGACGCGCAGTCCGGCAGGCGCCACGCAGTGGACGCCGGTGCAGCACACCGACGCCAACATGGCGCCGGCTGCGCACGACGCGTCGAAGAAGGTGCCCATCATCATGACCGACGCCGACATGGCGATGCGCTACGACCCCGAGTACCAGAAGATCGCGCGGCATTTCCAGCAGAACCCGGAAGAGTTCGCCGACGCCTTCGCGCGCGCCTGGTTCAAGCTCACTCACCGCGACATGGGGCCCAAGGCCCGCTACCACGGCCCCGAAGTGCCGAAGGAAGACCTGATCTGGCAAGACCCGATCCCGGCGGCAAACCATCCGCTGGTCGACGACAAGGACGTGGCCGCGCTCAAGGCCAAGGTGCTGGCCTCGGGCATCCCGGTGTCCGAGCTGGTTTCCGTCGCCTGGGCCTCGGCGTCCACCTTCCGAGGTTCCGACAAGCGCGGCGGCGCCAACGGTGCGCGCATCCGACTGGCGCCGATGAAGGACTGGGACGTCAACCAGCCGGCACAGTTGTCCAAGGTGCTCGGCAAGCTCGAAGCGATCCAGGCCGAGTTCAACGGCACGGCTGGCGGCGGCAAGAAGATTTCGCTCGCCGATCTCATCGTGCTGGCTGGTTGTGCTGGCGTAGAAGCCGCCGCCAGGGCGGCGGGGGTCGAGGTCGTCGTTCCATTTACGCCGGGCCGCATGGACGCCAGCGCCGAGCAGACCGACGCCGATTCCTTCGCGCCGCTCGAACCGATTGCCGACGGCTTCCGCAACTATCGCAGCAGCCGCTTTGCCGAAGTGCCGTCAGAGGCGCTGCTGGTCGACAAGGCGCAGCTGTTGACACTTACTGCGCCGGAGATGACCGTGCTCATCGGCGGCATGCGCACGATGGGCGCCAATTTCGGCGGTACGGAGCACGGCATGTTTACCGGCCGGCCAGGCGCATTGACGAACGACTTCTTCGTCAACCTGCTCGACATGAACAACGAGTGGAAGCCGGTTGATGCAGAGAAGAGCATGTTCGAGGTGCGCGACCGCAAGACCGGCACGGTCAAATGGTCCGCCACGCGAGTGGATCTGGTATTCGGTTCGAACTCGCAGCTGCGCGCGCTGGCCGAGGTCTACGGCCAGAACGACGGACAGGCGAAATTCGTCAAGGACTTCGTCGCGGCCTGGAACAAGGTGATGAACCTGGATCGCTTCGATCTGATGTGAAAGAAAGGAATCTGCCCGACCGGTTAGGGATGGGCGGATATCAACGATCAACGTAGTTGAATCATGTACCTGTAAGGAGGTGAACCATGCTTACTGTTTTTCGACATGCATTGATGGATGCGGTTGCCACGCTAGGCGCAGGCTTTGAGGGCATGGCGCTGGAAATCGCTTGAGCCAGCCGGCCATGTTCAGGCGCAAGCCTGCGGGCGGATCCGCAGGCGGCGTGAGAGAATAGGGTCTCGCGCGGGCGCGCCGGTCAGGGCTTAGCCCGTGCTCCACGCGCGCGGGCGTTTCATGCCGGCAATTTTGCACGTCTGCTTGACGTGGCCGTACGGAAACAGTTCGAACAGTTTTTTCCGTGCTTCCTTCCCCAGGCTTGATTCCATATGCTTGATAACGAAGCGGGCGTCGGCGGCGACCTGGTGTTCTTCGTAGTAATCGCGCATGAAACGGATGACATCCCAGTGTGTGTCGGTCATCTGGATGCTTTCTTCTTTGGCCAGAACCTTGGCGATTCCCTCGTTCCAGTCACTGGGATCAATCAAATAGCCTTCGCCGTCGCGCTCGGGCATGAGGTTGGTGGGAGCGGTGGGTGCATTCATGAGACTCTCCTTGATTGAGGTAGTCCCATTCTATGAAGTGGCAATCTATTTGAAAAACGATATTTATTGCTATTTAATATCGAATGTTTCGATATAAGGCAATCTCCAATTGGACATCGAATTTGCCCGAACCTTTCTTGCCGTCGCCGCGACCGGAAATTTTGTCGCGGCAGCCAGCCGGCTGCATGTGACCCAGTCAACCGTCAGCGCGAGGATACAGAATCTGGAAAGTCAGCTGGGGGCGAAGCTGTTTCAACGCGGCCGCAATGGCGCGGAACTCACCGCCGCCGGCAAGCGATTTCTCAGCCATGCAAAAAATCTGGTGCGTACGCTAGAGCAGGCGCGTCACGATGTCGGTCTGCCGCAGGGCTACTACGATGTGCTGACGATTTCGGCGCGCATCGGGTTGTGGGAGGGCTTCCTGCCCAAGTGGGTGCAATGGATGCGCAAGGCCGCGCCGGACGTTTCGCTGCGGTTGGAAATCGGATTCGAACAAGACATCATGCAGGGCCTGATCGAGGGCACGGTGGATATTGGCGCCATGTACACGCCGGTGACGCGCCCGGGGCTGGTGATCGAGCATCTGTTCGACGAAAGTCTGCTGCTGGTAACTTCACCGCGCGAGGTCCCCTGGACAGGTGAAGGTTATCTCCACGTTGACTGGGGGCCGGAGTTTCATGCGCAGTTCAGCGAACACTATCCGGCGGTGGCCTCGCCGGCCATCACTGTCAATATTGGCTGGCTCGCCATGCATCACGTTCTGAGCTTTGGCGGTTCGGGCTATTTCCCCGAACGTCTGGTGCGCGAGTATCTCGACAGTGGCAGGCTGCAGCAGGTACCCGACAGCCCGGCATTCAAGCTGCCGGCTTATGTCGTGTTCCCGCGCGAGAGCCACCACGATACGCTCAACCACGCGCTTGAGGGTCTGCGCATGCTGGCTGAAAAGGAAATGCGCGGCGGCTGAGCGCCCGGGTTATTGATACGAAATCAATGAACCTGAAAAAAACACCCAGGTGCTTTCGTTACCCAAAAAGGCTACGAAGCCGCACCAGGTTTCGGATCAATAACAATTAAACCTGGGCGGGTTATTGACGGGAAATTCAAAATCATGAATTTCCCGTCATTAACCCTCGTCGTAGCCTTCGTCGGTCGGGTTGTCGACCAGATGGAAAGGGTGATCGATGGGTGTGTCGATATATTCCTGCCTGGTTTCCTCGGATTCGAAATACATGGTCATGTTGCCATCGACAATGTAGGGGTGCCCGGCAAGGTCTTCGATTTCCCGGCCAGTGATCGGATCGATATAACTCAGCCTCTGCGTAGGTTCATGCAGGCGCAGGCTCTGCGTCTGGTCGCGCGGCAGCGGGTCGGTTGCCACGTAATTGGTGTAACTGTAATTGTGGACGGTGTGTCCCGGGTTCCCGGTTTGCATGATCGCCTCCTCGTCTGGTCGGTTGAGGTTCATTTATAGACGGGTATCCAGCAGACATTCATATCAAGCCAGCATGGGCATTCCGCCAGAGAATTACATTGCTGTTGCCGAAGGCATCCCAGGACCCAGCAAGGTCAGTACGGGTCCTTTGATGTGTCCCGCCTTGTCCAGCCTGCGGGTTTGGATGATTTACCGGAACGCGAGCCCTTGACGGTTTCACCGGTAAAACTGAACTCGAAACTGCTGCTGACTCCATGGGGATCGTGTTTGTTGGCATTGGACCAATGGATACTGTCCAGGAGAATCAGATCATTCATGACATCGGGAGGAAAGCCCTGACGGTCACCCCGGTCATCCATCAACAAGGAGCGAAGATAATCCCCGCAGGCCACGTTTTCCCAAAGTTCGACCAGGCGAAAGGCAATACGGGGAAACTGCTGTTCCAGCGCGCTGAATTGCGGCGAGGTGGCACCTCGCTCTATCTGGCGTAGAAGCAGGTAGGTCAGTTTGTCCATTTATTGTTTGGTTTATGGGGTCCGCAATCCGGTTTTTTGTGGAGAAATTGCAAATTTCATGCCTCGGATTAACCGAATTTAATCATGATGTTACAAGCGACGCCACCTTGTGGTGCACTGTTTGCCATCAGCGTAGACGATCCTTCGGCAGTTTGCCGGGCTGTGCTGAGGATTGACAGGGGCCATGGCTGAGGGTCGCGGTGCCGCTGTAGCGATAAAATGGCCTCGACGCTATCACAGGCATTCTCATGAATATCCATGGCACGCCCACCTGCACCATCCGTCCGCTGCCCGGCAGCAGCGTCGAGATCATCGATCAGACCCTGCTGCCGCATCGGCTGGAATTCCTCGCGCTGCGCACGCTTGACGATGCGGCAGAAGCCATCTCCGTCATGCGCGTGCGTGGTGCGCCGCTGATCGGTGCCACCGCGGCTTATGGTGTTGCGCTGGCCTTGGTGGAGGATGCTTCCGAAAGGCGACTGGAACTGGCCTGTGAGCGGCTTATGGCCACCCGGCCGACGGCGGTCAACCTGCGCTGGGCGCTGGAACGCATGCAGAATCACCTGCTGCCGCTTGCCGCTGAGCAACGGCGCGAAGCAGCCTGGGCCGAGGCGGCAGCGATCTGCGACGAAGATGTGAAACTCAACCAGTCCATCGGCCGTCACGGCGCAGGACTCATCAAGTGGCAACACGAAAAAACCGGCCGCGCCGTCAACGTCATGACCCACTGCAATGCCGGCTGGCTGGCCACTGTGGACTGGGGTACGGCACTGGCGCCGGTTTACACGGCTTTCGATGCCGGTATTCCCGTACATGTATGGGTCAGCGAAACGCGGCCGCGCAACCAGGGCGCGGCGCTCACCGCCTGGGAACTGGCGCAGCATGGCGTGCCGCACACGGTCATCGCTGACAATGCCGCCGGCCATTTCATGCAGCACGGCCAGGTCGATTTCGTCATCGTCGGCGCGGATCGCGCAGCGGCCAACGGCGATGTCGCCAACAAGATCGGCACCTATCTCAAGGCGCTGGCCGCAAAAGACAACGGCGTGCCGTTCTACGCGGCCGTGCCCGGCCCCACCATCGACTGGCGCCTGAATGATGGCGGCGGCATTCCCATCGAAGAACGCGCCGCTGCCGAAGTCACCCATATCCAGGGCCAGGCAGAGGATGGCACGGTGACCAGCGTGAGGCTCACGCCTTCACTAAGCAATGCTGCCAATCCCGCTTTCGATGTGACCCCAGCGCGGCTCATCACCGGCATTATCACCGAGCGTGGCGTGTGCCCGGCCACGCATGAAGGCCTGTCGCAACTTTATCCGGAAGCTGGAACTGGCTCACGCCGGACAGCATAAGGAAGACGCCATGAACGAATCCGATCTTCGCGCAGCCCTCACCTCGACAGCCCGGCAAACTGTCACGCAAGGCCTCAACAAAGGCTCTTCTGGCAATGTCAGCGCCCGGTTTGGAGAAGGCTTTCTCATCACGCCCAGCGGCCTGCCCAACGACACGCTGGAACCCGGCCAGATGGTGTTTGTGGACATGGAAGGGCAGGCCAGCGGCAGCCTCAAGCCCTCCAGCGAGTGGCGCATCCACCGCGACATCTACCGTGCGCGGCCGGAAGTCAATGCCATGGTGCATGCGCATTCTCCCTGCGCGGTCAGCCTGTCCTGCCTGCGCCAGGGCATTCCTGCCTTCCACTACATGGTCGCCGCCGCCGGTGGCAAGGACATCCGCTGCGCAGACTATGCCACCTTCGGCACCCAAGCCTTGTCCGATGCCGTGCTGGCGGCGCTGCAAGGCCGACGCGCATGCCTGATGAGCAATCACGGCCTGGCCGCCGTCGGCGCCAGTCTCGATGCCGCCTTGTCTCTTGCTGTGGAAGTGGAGGAACTCTGTGCACAATACTGGCGTGCGAAGCTGATGGGCGAGCCGGTATTGTTGAGCGAGGCGGAGATGGACGAAGTGCTGGAAAAATTCAAGCACTATGGGCAACGGTGAATCGAACGGAATAACGTATCTAACCCAGTTCTCTTTTCATCCATGCCAGAACCGGCTGCAACCGCGGCGGCAGCAGCTTCTGCGCTTCTTCGAAATCAACCCAGCGCCATTCGTCATGTTCGGGGTGGCCCAGTTCGGGTGAAACGGGCAGGGTGATGTCTTTCTGCCGGGTTTCGGCGAGGTAGTAGCGCGCGACCTTGCTGCCCTGGTTGTAGGGCGCGGTCTCGTAATAAATTTCACCCCAGCGGAAATCGAGATCGGTGATGGAGGCTTCTTCGCGGGTTTCGCGAATGGCTGCATGCAGTGGCGTTTCATCCGTCTCCACCATGCCCTTGGGGAAATCCCACTTGCTGTATGCGCGCAGGATCAGCAGGCGCCAGCCCTCATTTGCACGGCGGACGACGGCTACGCCCGCGGAAAAGAACCGGGGCGCAGGGCCTGCTGGTGTATGGTGAATTGTCATGGGCCGATCATGCCACACCGAGCCTGTCCGGTGTGGCATGACGGCTGTCAGCATTTTCGGGTTAGCCTGGATAGCCGCTTTTCTTCTGGCGTGCGGCCGCGCCGGAAACCGACTGGCGGACTGCATCCATTTTCTTCCTGATGGAAAATGAGGTCAGGGTTTTCATCAATTCATCCATCCTGAATGCATGGTGCTGTTCGTAAACCACACCCAACTGGGGCATGTTCGCCAGTCCGGCTTCGCGTGCATGTTCGACGAATCCCTTGTTCTTCCAGAAAAAGGCGCCAGGCATGGTGGTGGGAATGACAATCACGTAGAAAAGTGCGCGCCCCAGAATGGCGGACGCAAGTGCCAGCAACGTGAGCAACCCAAACAGCACCATATCCATCATCATGCCACCCCCGAACAGGACAAGGCCAAGTGATAGCAGCATGGCAACGGTGAGCAGGCCATTGCGCAACCAGTAGGCGTTGCCATGGGTGGTGGTCTGCTCATAGAAGGAAACCGCACCTTCATCTCCGTTGCCCTGCAAGTCGCGTGCGTGGGCGACCAGCCCGATGCCTTCGATGAACAGGCCGAGCAGGGCAATGCCTGCCAGCGTCTTGCCCAGACCGGGTGTCAATACTCCAGAGACCAGCGCGACCAGCGCAAGCAGCAGCGAGCCCAGACTGAGTGCCGTACCGGCGAAGGCGGCGCCGGTATGCCAGTGATTCCAGAACGGGCGGGCGGAGATACGGTAAAGCTTGTACATGTAATAACCACCGAAACCAGCACCCAGCAGACCCAGTGTGGCAAACAGCGCCGGCAGCCAGTCCGGAAGCGGGAGCACGTCGAACGTTTCCAGCAATGCGCAAAAGCTGAACCCTGCCAATCCGGCAAAAAACAATGACACCCCCGCGATTTCGCGACTGACGGGCGAATGCCTGAGGTTGTTGAAGCCGCGATAAAAACGGTGCGGCTTGCCCAGGTGCATGTTGAGCTTGAACAGACCGAAGCCCATCAAAGCCAGCATGATGCCCAGCGCCGGCAGCGCGCCTTGGCCGCTGGCGAAGCCAGCCATGGGGAAAGTGCTGAACAGGCTTCCAAGCATCATCAGCAGGAATGCGCCCATCACCGTTTGCACGGAAAGCGTGAAGGCGATGTGAGCGTTCTCGTGAGAGCCCAGCAGCTTGCCGAGATTCCATTCGCGCGTGAAGCCGTGTTTTGCGTCCACTTCCGGACGGAAGCCGCCGTTCGCGTCGTCGCGGTGATATTTGAGTGGCATGCTGTCCAGACGCATCATGTCGCGCTGCGGCACGCGCGTCTGCTGGAATCGGATGTTGGGGTGGGTGATGTCGGTGCGCGGAAAGCCGGGGATTTCAGTTTTGCATTGAGTGCGGCCCTCGGGGATGTTTTCGATGACACCGAAATCCAGCGCCTTGCCCAGGCAGGCGGAGACGCAGGCGGGTTTGAGGCCGACTTCGAGCCGGTCCACGCACATGTTGCACTTCGTCACCTGGCCCTTGACCGGATCGAGCTGCGGCGCGTTGTACGGGCACACCCAGGTGCAATAGCCGCAGCCGAAGCAGATGTCCGGGTCCTGCAGCACCGCGCCGTATTCGGCGAACTTGGTGTAGGCGCGGGTGGGGCAGCCCTTCAGGCACACCGGATTGTCGCAATGATTGCAGGCCATCGAAATGTTCATGCGCTGCATGTTGGGATAGACACCGCCCTCGACGAAACCTACTGATCTGAAAGCAATGTGTGCCGGGTTGTCGTTCTTTTCCGAACAGGCCGCCTCACAGGCGTGGCAGGCGATGCAGTTGTCGGCGTTGAAGAAAAATCCGTGCTGCTTGTAGCGGTTGGGATTCATGCCCACTTCGTTGCAGCCATTGATCTTCAGGCTGTTGCCACGTAGCTGGTGGCCCTGCGGCACGGTCTCGATGGGTTTGCCGTAGCGGTTGTGCGTGTGACAGCTCGGGTCTTTCAGCAGCGCGTAGTCGGGTTCGTTGGGACGGATGGGAAACATGGCGAGTCTCTGGATCAAGGCAGCCCTTGAGGGGTTTGATTTTGCTCCCCCCTTGATAAAGGGGGGCTGGGCGGGATTTGCGATTGAAGTGCGGATGCCGGGCGGGAAAATCCCCCCTGCCCCCCTTTATCAAGGGTGGAAACATGCGCGAACAGCGTGCAATGAGGCTTCATCAGAACTTTCTCATTTCCATGCTTAGCTTTGCCGCTGCCAACTGGTCGGCGATTTTCTCGATGCGTATCGCGGACTGTTTGTAGGCCGGCTGGCGAGAATGCGGATCCAGCAGGCCCAGGGTCAATCGATTGGCGCAATCATGGAAATGGAACGGCAGGAACACCATGTTCTTTGGCACGCGCTGCGTCGGCTGGGCCATGGCCACCGCATCGCCGCGGCGCGACACCATGCGCACGTATTCACCGCGCGCAATGCCGAGTTCCGATGCCAGATCGGGATTGATCTCGATGAAGGGGATCGGGCTGTACTTGTTGTTGTTGCCGATTTTTCCTGTTTTCGTCCTGCCGTGCCAGTGCTCGATCAGCCGGCCGGTATTGAGCCAGACCGGAAATTTTTCGTCCGGCACTTCGTTGTTGTCGATGAAGGGCAGGGGGATGAGCTTCGCTCTGCCATCCGGATAGCTGAAGCGGCCGTCTTCCGTGTACAGGCGCTTGCCGCCGCTGGGGGGCGCTTCGCCTCGCTCCTTCTGTTCGATAGTGTAGGGCCACTGCACGCCGCGGTTCTGTTCCAGCAATTCGTGATCCATGCCGGAGATGTCCAGCAAGCGGCCTTTGGAGATGCGGCCCATCTCCAGAAAAATTTCCCCGGCGGTCTCCGGAAAATTTACGTTGCCGTCCTTGTTGAAACGTTCGGCCACGCGGTTGAATATCCACAGGTCGGGTTTGGCTTCGCCGGGCGGCTGGGCGATGGGTTTGACGCGGTTGATGCGGCGCTCGGTATTGGTCATAACGCCGTCCTTTTCTGCCCAGGTACCGGCGGGCAGATAGACATGCGCATACTGCGCGCTCTCGGTGTCTTCGTAGCAATCCTGCACGCAGCAGAATTCGAGCTGTTCCATGGCCTTGCGGATGCGCGCCGTGTTAGGCAGCGAAGACATGGGGTTGGTGGCGATCAGCCACAGTCCCTTGATCTGTCCGGCCTCCATGGCCTGGTAGATGTCAGTCTGGTACATGCCGCGATTTTTCGGAAAAAATTCCGCATCGACATTCCAGAACTTCGCGATTTCCTCGCGGTGCTCGGGCACCTCCAGATAACGGAAGTTGGGCAGGCCGGAACACGACGACCATTCGCGCGTGCCCATGGCGTTGCACTGTCCCGTGATCGACAGCGAAGTGCCGCCGGGCTTGCCGATGTTGCCAGTGATGAGCGCCAGGTTGTTGATGCCCACCACGCCGTCCGAGCCATGGGTGCTTTGATTGATGCCCATGGTCCAGATCTGCATGGCAGCCCCGGCCTTGGCAAAGGTGCGCGCCACCACGCGGATGGTATCCTCGTCGATGCCGCAGATTTTGGAAGCAGTCACCGGATCGTATTTTTCAACTTCGGCTCGCAGGGCTTCGATACCGGTGGTGTTGGCGTCGATGTAGCGCTGGTCGTGCAGGCCTTCCTTGAAGATCACGTGCATCATCGCGTTCATCAGCACCACGTCGGTGCCCGGCGTGATGGGCAGGTGCATGTGGGCGTTTTGTGCCAGCATGGTCACGCGCGGGTCGACCACTATGAGTGGAAAGCCGCGCTTCTCCTGTGCTTCCTTCATGCGCCAGTAGATGATGGGATGCTGCTCCGGCAGGTTGGAGCCCCAGGCGATCAGGCAGTCGGTGTGCTCGAAGTCTTCGTAGCATCCCGGCGGGCCGTCAGAGCCAAAGCTGCGCTTGTAGCCGGATACGGCGGATGCCATGCACAGTGTTGTGTTGCCGTCGTAGTTGTTGGTGCCGATGAGTCCGCGCGTGAGTTTGCCCAGGGTGTAGAACTCCTCGGTCAGCAACTGGCCGGTAGAGATGATGGCGAAGGAGTCCGGGCCGTACTTCTCCTGAATGCGGCGGATTTCGTCATGCAGCTTGTCCAGCGCGGTGTCCCAGCTGGCGGACTGCCATGCCTCATGCCAGTGGCCGCGCATCATGGGACGCGTACCCCGTCCGGCGGAAGCGAACAGCTCGTGTTCGAAAATCCCTTTCAGGCAAAGCTTCCCGCGATTGACATCGGCATCGGCCACGCCGCGCGAGGCGACCGGCGTGCCCTCGGCGTTCAGGCCGACCTCGATGGAGCAGCCGGTGGAACAGTAGCCGCATGTAGCGTACTTCCATTCCACCACGCCCTTGTCGGCGATCTTGATCGGGTTCTTCTTGTTGCGTCCAAACAGCATGTCAATCCTTACAGATTGGGGCAGCCGGTGTCGGGCAGCAGCGACAGGCTCACGCGGCCGTCCTTCACCTTCACCGGGTAACGCGCGGCGCAGCCTTCGTCGGGCGCCACGGCGATGCCGGAGTCGAGGTTGATTTTCCAGTCGTGCAGCGGGCAGGCCACCCGCTTGCCGGAGACGATGCCCTGCGACAGCGGGCCGCCATTGTGCGGGCACTTGTCGCGCAGGGCGAAGACCTCGTCTTCCAGCGTGCGGAAAACGGCAATATTTCCGGCATCCGTTTTCACTACCCGGGCACCCTGACGCGGGATGTCCTCTACGCGGCCGATTTCGATCCAGTGTTCGTTCATCTTCATGTCCTTGTCCTTTTCCGTCATGCCAGCACGGCGATGGGGGTGAATTCGCGGGTCAGCTCGCCCTCGGTGCGTTCCTTCCACGGATCGACCTGCGCAGGTTTTTGCGAGACCAGGAAGCGCTTGGCCAGGGCTTTGCGGCTGGCTTCGTCTTCCACTACCTTGCCCTTGATGTGTGCCAGGCCGACACGCTCCACCCACGGCGCGGTGCGTTCCAGGTAATGCGCTTCCTCCCGGTAGAGCTGGGTGAAGGCGGCGCAGTATTCCAGCACCTGCGCTTCCGTTTCCACCTTGCACAGCAGGTCGGTGACGCGCACCTTGATGCCGCCGTTGCCGCCCACGTGAAGTTCATAACCCGAATCCACGCACACCACGCCAAAGTCCTTGATGGTGGCTTCGGCGCAGTTGCGCGGACAGCCCGACACCGCCAGCTTGAACTTGTGCGGCATCCACGAACCCCAGGTCAGCTCTTCCAGTTTCACGCCCAGTCCGGTCGAGTCCTGCGTACCGAAGCGGCACCACTTCGCGCCCACGCAGGTTTTCACCGTGCGCATGGCCTTGCCGTAGGCATGGCCGGAGACGAACCCGGCTTCTGACAAGTCCTTCCACATCGCCGGCAGGTCTTCCTTTTTCACGCCGAAGAGGTCGATGCGCTGGCCGCCGGTGACCTTCATTTCCGGCACCTTGAACTTGTCCGCCACGTCGGCGATGGCGCGCAGCTCGGCGGGCGTGCACAGGCCGCCGAACATGCGCGGCACCACCGAGAAGCTGCCGTCCTTCTGGATGTTGCCGTGCGCGCGTTCGTTGATGTAGCGCGACTGCGCATCGTCCACGTATTCATTCGGCCAGGCGCACAGCAGGTAGTAGTTGAGCGCGGGGCGGCACTTGTTGCAGCCGTCCGGCGTTTTCCAGTCGAGGAAGCGCATGGTTTCCGGCATCGACTTGAGGTTGTTTGCCTGGATCGCCGCGCGCACCTCGTCATGCGTGTGCTCGGTACATCCGCACATCGGCTTCTTCGATGGCGCGACGGAGTAGTCGCCGCCAACGGTGGCAGACAACAGCGTTTCCACCAGACCGGTGCACGAGCCGCAGGAAGAGGAAGCCTTGGTGTGCGACCGCACTTCATCCAGCGTGAACAGCTTCTTCGCGACGATGGCCTGCACGATGGTGCCCTTGCACACGCCATTGCATCCGCAGATTTCGGCTGTGTCGGGCAGCGACATCACACGGGTTTTC
>JADFDC010000042.1 GCA_018263115.1 Thiobacillus sp. | reverse complement strand
CTTGACAACAAAGGTATCGACCGCGGAGGCAATCCAGATTTTCTGACTCTGGATGAGCCTAGTCCAGCAGGCGCGTTTGCCTATAACACCGTGCTGGTGAATATCAAGAAAACCGATCTGGAACACAACCCGGGATGGGACAAGACAGCCATTTCGCGGTCGCAAGTGTTCCGCCGCGATAACTGAGAGGAGGCCGAAAAATGTCCGAAGAGAAAGATCTGGCCAAAATCAAGGAAGCTGTCAAACGCCATAAAAAGGAAGTCTATATTCCCGTTGCGCCCGAGATGCAGCTTGGGTTTATCCACAACAATGTCGATTGCATCGGCTGTCGCGCCTGCGAGATCGCCTGCAAGGACAAGAACGGACTGGCACCGGGGCCGCGTTTTCGCAATGTAATGTATGTCGAGGGCGGCACTTTTCCCGATGTGTATGCCTATAAGGTCAACATGTCGTGTAATCACTGTGCCGAACCCGCGTGTCTGCCGACCTGTCCGACGGGCGCCATTTTCAAACGCAAGAAGGACGGCATCGTCGACATTGACTCCACCCTGTGCATTGGCTGCAGACGCTGCGAGGCGGCTTGCCCCTATGGAGCGCCGCAATTCATACCGGAACGCAACATCGTTTCCAAGTGCAACATGTGCGTGGATGAGATCGACGCCGGGCGCAAACCTTATTGCGTGCAGGCTTGCATGATGCGCGTGCTCGACATCGGCGACATCGACAAGCTAAGGGCCGGCACCTGGGTGACCAAAGCGATGGCCGCGCACGAAAAGCCGGTGGCCGCGGTCAAAAATATGGCCAATCCCGAGTTGACCAAGCCATCGATCGTATTTGTTGCACACAGCAAGGGAACGGTCTGACATGGATGGTTCACAGCCCAGTGGCGATCCGGAACGTGCACGTTTGATCAGTCAGCTATGCGAGGCGGTATATGCTGACCTGACCGTGCTGGCTTGCCTGCACCATGCGGAGGCGGGTGATGAACTGCTCTCCGATCTGGCCTGGCAGCAATTCCCGGGTAGCTTGGGCCTGCGCCTGGTTAATCAGCACGGGCTCGAATCCCTCGACTTCATGAGGCAGGCATTGTCTGAATATGCGCCGCCGCTGACGCGGGATCAGGCCGACGAACTGGCGGCGGACTACGCGGCGATTTATCTCAATCACGCTATCAGCGCTTCGCCCTACGAGTCAGTCTGGCTGGATGAGGAAAACCTCGCCATGCAGGCGCCGATGTTCCAGGTTCGTGAAATTTATCGCAAGCACGGGCTGGGGGTGATCGACTGGCGCAATCGCGCGGACGATCATCTGGTTGTGGAACTGCAATTTATCGCATGGCTTGCCAAGAGCGACGGAGAGGACAGCTTGCGTGAAGGCGCGCGTTTCATGGACGAGCATCTGCTGCGCTGGCTACCGAAATTCGGCGAGCGAGTCGCCAAACGTTGTGCCACGCCGTTTTATGCTGCGGCTGCCTGGCTGACCTGGGCGTATTGCGACGAACTGCGTGAAGTGCTAGCTGACGTACTGGGCGAAGCCCGGCCCAGCACGGATGAGGTCGAGTCGCGTGTAAAGGTGCAATCCGCACCGGCCGTGCCGCTCAAGTTCATGCCGGGTGCCGCGCCAACGTGGTGAGTGTTCCGCACGATTACGATTTGTCAAGGAGAAAGATGATGCAAAAGCTGAAGACAATCTCACTGTTTGTTCTTGCCGCGGGTCTGGTCGCTGGCCCCTCCATGGCCAGCGAAGACATGGCGAAGAAAAACGGCTGCATGGCCTGTCACGGCGTTGACAAGAAACTTGTTGGCCCGGCGTTCAAGGAGGTTGCGGCCAAGTACAAATCCGATGCGAGCGCCGCTGCGACCATCGCGAAGCATGTCCGCGATGGCAGCAAGGGCGTGTGGGGCGCGACCGCCATGCCGCCTCAGCAAAAAATCAGCGACGACGACCTCAAAGCGGTTATTGCCTGGGTGCTCAAGCAGTAAATTGATGCCTGGCGTTACGCTGCCCAAACTGGACGTCACGCGCTGCGTGCATGCGCAGCTGCCAGCGGCTTCATGCGACGCCTGCGTTACGGCTTGCCCGCGCGGCGCATGGATACTGGGTGAATCCGCCTTGCGCTTCGAGGCACAGGCCTGTGACGGTTGTGGCTTGTGCGCGCCAGCCTGTCCCGAGCAGGCGATTCACATGCCGCTTGAACTGGAACAGCGCCAGGTGGCTGAAGCGGACGCGCTGCTTGTTCGCTGCGAGAAGAGCGGCGACTCGGGCGAAGTGGCGCGCATTCCCTGCCTGCACTGCATCGGTGTTCATGAGTTGTTGCGTCACTGGCGCGAAGGGCGGCGAGTCTGGCTGACTAGGCACGGCGCATGTGATCAGTGTGAACGCGGCCATGTCAGCCGCCTGGCTACGCGGATTAATTCCCTGAATGCCGGGTTTGCGGAGAGTGGACTGCCGCTTATCGTGCTGCGCGAAGTTTCACCGGCGGTCTGGCAAAAGCTGGTCGATGGGCCTCGTGCCGTTCAGGCATCGCGCCGTGGGTTTTTTGCCGCCCTGCGCAAACGGCCGGTAAAGGCTTTGACGAGTGGCGGGAATATTGATGAGGTCAATATCAGTCCGCCTGGAGAACTCCTGCCGGAAGCTTACGAAGGAATATTGCCATGGCATGTCCGGATCGATGCTTCGCGCTGTGTCGCCTGCCATGCCTGCACGCGAGTTTGCCCACATGGGGCGATCGAGTTGGCTGAGGGTGAATTGCCCATGTACCGCCTGCGCCACAGGCTTTGCACCGGATGCGATCTATGCCGCGATGCGTGCGCGCACGAGGCTGTGAAACCTGTAAGTTGGGAAGAGCCGCAAAGAATGGTGCTGCGCCTGATAACAAACCGTTGTCTGGCATGCGGACAGGCATTCCAGGCGCCGGCTGCGAGTGCCCGGGAGTCATTGTGTTGGGTGTGCGCAAGCGCACGCCCGGCGCGACTGAAACGCCAAGTGATGTCATAGGTATTTCCGGATGTCCTCAACGAATGGAATTGGGCGGATTAGTAATGAACAGAGAAGAGGCTGCCAACGCTTGCACCGCTCTGATCAGTCAAGTGCCGCACACCGTTGCAAGTATCGTTCAGTGCGAGGAGCACAAAAACTATCTCAAAGCGTTGTCAATCCGCTGAATCGACCCACGCACAGTCAGACGTGTTTCATCGAGAAGCGTGCCGTTCTCGTCCAGCAACTGGATAACGTGCTGGCCGGGCGTTGGCATCCAGCGAAGTTCGCCGTTGTTGCCGGATGCGATCGGTGGATGCCCGCTGGTTTGCCATTTCAACCCTGGTTGCGTGGGGCGTGCGGCGAAGCGCACAAGCTGCCTGTTTGCTGGAATGTCTGGATCGAGCGCCAGCAAGGCGCCATTGCCAGGGCCGATGATGCGTGGTGGGGCAATGGCGGCTTCAGGCAAGCTGACCACGGCCATGCCGGTTCCCTTGATGAAGGCTTCGCGGCGCGGCGGTTCGACGGCGGGCTCGAACCTGATATGTTGCAATTCGATTTTCTTGGGAGGCACCGGCGATCGGCTGGGCTGTCTCGCATGCAAATTGTTCATGATGGCTTGCCAGATTGGCGCAGCGCCGGTGACGCCGGAGACATCGTGCATGGGTTCGCCTGAAGCGTTGCCGATCCATACGCCCACGGTGTAACGATCGGAATAGCCTACGCACCAGTTGTCGCGCATGTCCTTGCTGGTGCCGGTTTTGACGGCGGACCAGCCGGATGTGCCGAGTGCGTTGTCGAAGCCGAAGGTGAGCGCGCGGGCTTCGCGATCGGCGAGGATGTCGCTGATGATCCAGGCGGTGGCGGGGTCCAGCACCTGCCTTTTTTTGGTGATGTCACCCCCACCCCAGCCCTCCCCCCTCAAGGGGGAGGGAGAGAAAGTGTAGGCGCCGAGCTTGCCGCCATTCGCCAGCGCGCGGTAGGCATTGGCAAGTTCAAGCAATGTCACTTCTGCGCCGCCCAAAGCCAGCGAATAACCATAGTGATCGGCATCGCGCGTCAGGGTCGAGAAGCCCAGTTTTTTCAACTGGTCGTAAAAAGGCTCTGGCTCCAGCAGCACCAGCGTGCGCACGGCAGGCACGTTGAGCGAGGAGCCGAGCGCGGTTCTAAGCGACACCCAGCCCTTGAAATCACGGTCATAGTTTTGCGGCAGGTACTGGCCGCCTGCGGTTTCCACCGACAGCGGCGAATCGTCAAGCAGCGAGGCGGCGGTGAGGACTTTTTGTTCAATGGCCAGTGCATACAGAAAGGGCTTGAGCGTCGAGCCGGCCAGTCTCGGTGCGCGAACGGCATCGACATCGGGTGAATCCGATGTGGTCAGGCTGGATCCGATGTAGGCGAGTATCTCGCCGGTTTGGTTGTCGAGCACAACGACCGCGCCGTCTTCCACCTGGCGCGCTTTCAGTTCAGCAAGCTGCTGTTGCAACATGCGCAAGGCAAAGCGCTGGAGATTGGCATCGAGAGTGGTTTTGACGACTTGGCCGGGCTTCTTCAATGCCTGCCGGGCAACATGTGGGGCGATCTGGTTCTGGAATGGGATGCGCGGACTGGCTACCAGCGAAGACCACGCCAGCGCGGTAATGCTTTTGCAATCCGGGCGTGGTGGAGAAAGTTTTCCCGCCACGTCACAGGCACGCTCTGCGACCTTGTCCGGCCTGGCATTCGGTCCGCGCAGCAGCGCGGACAGCAGGCTGGCTTCCGTCTTGCTTAGTCCCGAAGGGTGTTTTTGAAACAGCCCCCAGCTTGCTGCATTAATGCCGGACAGTTCACCTCGGAATGTTACGGCGTTTAGGTAGGCTTCCAGAATCTGTGGCTTGCTCCAGTTCTTTTCCAGCTCGCGTGCGGCCAGCATCTGATCCCATTTCTGCTCGTAGCTTCTGCCGCCAGTATTGCGCGCAAGCCTGGGATCGAGCAGACCGGCAAGCTGCATGGATATAGTTGAAGCGCCTCGATTGCTGTCGGTGAGCAGGCGGTCCCATGCCGCGCCCAGTGCCGCCTTCCAGTCGACGCCGCCATGTTCGTAAAAGCGCTTGTCCTCCGACGCGATCAAGGCTTCCTGCATTGCGGGTGAAAGCGCTTCCAGTTTGACCCAGGGCAGACGGCGGATGGTGTCGTCCATGCGCAGCGTGTGCAGGCGCTCGCCATTTCGATCCAGCAGCCAGGCCTCGGAAACGTGATGTTGGGATTTGAACGTGTCGAAGGTAGGCAATGAGGCGACAGCGGTATGCGATGCGAAGAACAGAATGAACGCAGAGGCGCAGAGACGCAGAGAAATGCGAACGTAATTTTCTTCCTTGTTTCTAATCAACGCTGAATACAACCCTCTCGTTGCAGGGTTTTCCTCTGCGTCTCCGCGCCTCTGCGTTCCAACCTGCATCTTCATGGATTCACAACCATATCTGCGACCGGAAACTCGCCAAACAATTCCGGCGCATACATGGCCTCTACACGCGTGGACGGCAGTTTGTACTCGCCTTCGTTGTTGAGCCGCAAGGTGTACTCAACCGCGAACTGACCCTTGGGCACCCAGGTGTAATAAGCGCGGAAACTGTCGTGCGTGCGTTCCTCATACGCGGGCCAGAACCAGCCTTCGCGTTTTTCACCACTGGCGAGAATCGCCGAATCGCGGCCCAGGCCGGTCCCCAAAATGGAAGCGCCTGAGGGAATGGGATCGGACACCGCTACCCAGCCCATGTCGGTCTGCGCATCGATGTCGAGCCGCACACGATAGACGTCACCGCGATGCCAACCCTTGGGGGATTTGGCGTCGAGGGGCGTGACTGTGCGGGTGATGCGATAGCCGGCGTTCAGCGGCTGTTTGAGCGGGATTGCGGCGAGGCTGGAAATGGTTGCCCAGGGCTTGCCATGGCCTGTGTGTTCCAGTTTGAGCGGCGCGGCTTCCTTGTTCCAGGGCAGCAGGGTAGAAGACTCGTTCTGTTTCCAGTCGGTGGCAAAGGCCTTTCCTGCCAGTTCGGCGGAAGTTTTTCCGGATACAGGTACCGCTTCATGTTTTGCGGAAAACTTTTTCATCGCCAGTGTCCCCCAGGCGTTGGCCACAGTGGTATGCCAGCGGCCCTTGTGCTGTCTGGAGAGACTGCCACGCACCAGCCGGCCAATGTCTTCTTTCCAGGCTGGGTCATCGTTGACTGAAAGCAGCAGGCGGTTGGCGTTGACGTCGCCGTTCCACATCAGCCACCACCAGGCATCGTTACGCTCGGTGGAAAAGGTCATGATCGTGCCGGAGAAATTCAGCCGGCTTTTCAGGATGGATTGCGCTTCCTTGAGTCGTGCTTCCCGCTCGGGCAGGCTGGTGATGCGCTGGTGAATGGCGATCCAGTCGAGCAGCGTGGTGGAAGGCCAGAGATTGGGCGTGTGGCTGAAGCTGTCGAGCCACTCCGATTTGAAGCCGGCATCGGGGCCAGTATTGAGATGGCGCGACAACGATTCCATCGCGGCGATTTTCCGCACGGCCAGGTCTGCAGTGTTCATCACCGAGAGGCGTACCACACGACCCTCGATGAAATTGATCAAACCCTGCATCATGCGCATGCGGGTCTCGTCGGGTATTTCGTAGCCAGCTTCGTGCGAAAGACTGAGCAGATAAGCGGTGAGCGTATCGCTGCCTTCGCGCAGGTCGGTCCAGTACTTTGCCAGGCCATCGCGGTCGAGGTACAGCGGCAGGCGTGCGGCAATGCTGTTCCAGCGGGTCTTGTCCTGAAGGGAAACGGCGACGGATGCCTGCTGCTCCAGACAGGTCCAGGGATAGCGCGACATGTATTCGGTCACGCCGGGCAGATCGTCGCCAAGTTTCGCCTGAAGCTTTATGCCAATGCCGCCGCGCCCCGGGATTGCATCTGCCGGAATCTGCGTGACCATGCTGACGGGTTTGTCGAGTTGCAGGAGTGTTGCCTGGAAGGTGCGTACCGGCACAGCTTCGATAACGGTTTGCGAAAGCTTGATGCGATCTTTCGCGCCACCATTTTTATCCGCACCTTCTTCAACGGCACTGATTTCCCAGTTGAGCTTGCTGACGCCATGCGGAATGACAACCGGAAAGGCAAGTTCCTTCGCTTCGCCTGCATTCAGTGATATGGTTTGCTGCGCGGGGTCTGGCAGTCCACTGATGGCCGCCTTGACCGTGATTTTCATGGCGCGTTCGGAACCGTTTCTGACTGTAGTGTAGGCGGCGTAAGCATCACCCTCGCGTACAACCGGCGCAATGCCGGATTGCAAAATCAAATCCTGCTGTGTCTGGATGGAGGTTTCGCCGGTGCCGAAGCGGCCGACATTGATGCTGGCCACTGCGACGATGCGGAATGAAGTCAGGCTGTCGTTGAGCGGAAAACTGACTTCGGCCTCGCCCCTGTCGTCGAGTTTCACACGTGCCTGCCAGTAAACCCGCGTATCGAACAGTTCCCGCGCAGACTGCTTGCCGCCACCGCCACCCGCTACAACGGCTTTGCGGCCGTAGTGACGCTTGCCTACCACCTGCATTTGCGCGGTGCTGGTTTCAACCTCGATGCCGCGTCGCGCCATCATGGCGTCCAGCAGTTTCCAGCTATCGTTTGCCTGCAGTTCCAGCAAGCCTTCGTCAATCACCGCGATCGCGACTTCGCCATTTCTGGCCGTGCTGCCATCGGGGCGGGTGGCGAGGATTTTTGCCTTGACCCGCTCGCGCACGCGGTATTTGGGTTTGTCGGTGGTGACTTTGACGTCCAGGGCATGGCCGGACCAGCCGGTTTTGAGTTCGGTGGCGCCCATGCGGAAGGCAGGTTTGCCCAGATCGACCATGGCGGTGGGCGCAATGCCGGCAATGCGCCCGCGCACGGCCAGCGCGCTGACGAACACATTGGGGCCATAGTGAGGCTTGATCGGTACTTCAATCACTGGCGAATCGCGTTTGACCTCGGTGACCCAGGCGTCGAGCACGCCTTCGCGCTCCACGCTGATCAGTACCGTAGCCGTTTCAAATGACAGGGCCAATCGTAATTTTGCCGTCTCGCCGATGTCGTATTTCCGTTTTTCCGGTACGAGGTCCATGCGGTCATTGTCGGATACCTGTATCCAGCTATCCGGCCCTGACACCCAGGTGTCGGCATGGGCGGCGCTTTCATTTCCTGATGTGTCCTTCGCGCGCGCCTGCAATATCAAGTCGCCTGTAGCGGGAGATTTGATTTCGCAGGACAAGCGGCCCAGGTCGTCGGTCTTGCCCGCGCATGCATCCGCAACCTTGCTGACTTCACGGCCGTGCGCGTAGGCATAGAAGCCGCCGATGAGCCGCTTGCGGTGGCTGTACCAGTCGCGCTTGAGAATTTCGGTTTTGATTTCAACGCCGGTGAGCGGCTTGCCGCGCACGTCTACCGCCCGCACGGTAAATTTCAGCCCGTCTTTCGACAGCAGCCAGGAGTCCGGCTTGATTGCCAGCAGGATGGAAGAAGGGTAAAGCGGTATGCGCGTGGCTGAAGTCAAGGTTTCGCCGTTGGCGTCGCGGTATTCCAGTTCGGCCAGCAGATCGCGCGGGGTTTCGCTGGCGGGCAGGTCGGCGACCTTTATCCGCGCCGCGCCACCCGCATCGAGTTTGAGAGACTGGGTCTTGATAGTCCTGGCTGTAGGCGAACTGCCTGTCTCGCCGTCGACATCGTATTCCCCAATGTGCCAGTCCTGTTCCTCGTCTTCCTTGCCGATCTTGACCGCACCGTTGGCAAAAGCCCATTCCTCGTAATCCTCGAAGCGCACGGTTTTTTCCTGCAACTGGCCGCGCAGCTTCACCGGCGCGAAACTGGCCGCGCCGCCCGCGAGGTACGATAACTGGGTGTCGATTTCCAGACTTTGCGCATTGACCGCTGGCGCTTTCGGCCCCGACAGTGAAGCGCGCATGGTCGGCACGCGGTAGGCGGCAACGCGGAAGCTGCCGGCTTCCAGCCGGGTTTCCTGCCCGCGCAGCGTATGCGGCAGCAGAATGGCATAACGCCCCTGTTTGGCTTCTTTCGGCAGAGCGAAACTGGCTTCGGCGATGCCCTGACTGTCCCACTTTACCGGCAGTTTGATCTCGTCGCCCGTACCTTCGTGCTGGAGAATGATTTCCTTGCCGAGCTTGTCCTTGTCGACAAAGGCAAAGCCATTTACCGCTTTCCTGCGCATGAAAAGTTTCATGCCCACTGTTTCGCCGGCGCGGAACAGGCTGCGGTCCAGCACAGCATGGGCGATGTAGGGCCCTTGCCAGCTGTTTTGAAAAAGATTGAAGCGCCAGGTGGAAATGCCTTCGTTCCAGTCGGACAGCACAAAGGAAAAGTCGCCGTCCTTGAAGGCAGTGACGTAATACTGTCTGTCCCAGCTATTCATGCAACCAGGCAGTCCGTTGGTATCCGGTAAATCCTTTTCGATATTCAGCATGCCGGTGATGCCGGTTTTGCCTTGCGCGTGTATCGTGCCGCCGCAATCGCGCACAGCGACATCCACGCCGGGTACCGGCTTGCCCGTATCGAGTGCCGTCACCCACACCAGGGAGGATTCGCGTCCCTGCTTGAAATGCACGGCAAGGTTGGTGGCCAGTGCCGCCGCGCGAACGTGGTAGGACTTCTTCTTCGCCATCAGCGATTCGCCCAGTCTGGGGCTGGCGACTTCAACGACATGGAAGCCCGGTTCCTTCAGCGGAATGCCGATGACTTCCATTTCGCGATCGGGCAACGGCTTGGGCAGGGGGAAGGATTGAATTTTGTGCTGCGGGCCGAAAATGGATTCCTCGGCGCCATATTTTTTGACTACATCCTTGCCGGTTTTCTTGTCGTATTCCCATTTGTTCTGGTCAAGCTGCTGAATGCGCTTTAGCCAGGAAATGACTTCCATTGGCTTTTGCGTGACCAGCCGTTCGCCGTTCAGCACGGCGTGGCTTTTGCTCATCTCGCCCGTGGAGCGGAGGGACAGCGGCAGCATGGGGTCAGCGTGGCGTTCGACCAGACCGAACGATGCGGCAAATTTTGCCAGCGGCGGCGCGGCATCGGTCTTGATGGCCAGCGGAAACTTTTTGGCATTGGCCAGCACTCGTCCCGCATCGTCCTTGAATCCCCTGGGCAGTTTGAGGGCGAGTTGAGCCGCTTCCGGGAAAGGGCCCTTGAAGGTCAGGGTTTGAGTTGTACCCGCTTTCAGATCGTCCTTGCTGATTTCCGGTTTCCAGCTCTTGCCCGAGCCTGTCAGGGAAATGGCGGCAGCCAGCTTGACTGGCACCGGCGCGGTAAAGCTCAAGGTCATGGGCAGGATGGGCAGGCAGGGAGCCTTGGCGTTGGTTTTATCGCAGCGCAGCTTGGCGGAGAAGGCAGGCCGTACCTGATAGGCCAGTTTTTGAGTTGTGCTGGTGGGTACACCGGATACTGACTCGATACCCTTGTCCCAGATCAGATCCATCTTTGCGCCCGCAGGCAGGCGGCGCGCGCATTGCAGGACCACGACCAGTGCATCGGGCTGGCTGGATGCGGCGAGAATTTTTTCCCTGACGGTGCCGCCGGGCATGCGGAGAAAGAATCGCTGCGCGGTGGAGAGGTCGATCGCATAGCCATAGTCGGCGAAAAATTCACGGGCATTTTCCAGCACCTTTTTTCGCGTGGCGGCATCCACCGGACGCGCTGGAATTTTTTCGCCAACGCCCTCGGCCACGCACCATGCACGATTGCTCAGGCTTGATGATTTGGCCGGCGCATCCAGTCCCAGAATGAAAATCTGGTTTTCGTCGATGGCTTCACTGCCTTCCAACGGAAAAGATGCCAGTACCGCCGGGCCGCCGGTAGAGAAGGACTTGCTGGCGGTTTCCAGCATCGACCCATCCAGTGCCTTGCTGTCCGGTTTGAGCGTAAACGTGCAGCGCACGCCCGCTGGCAAATCACGCTCGAAGTCGTACACCCAGTTGCGTCCATCCACCCAGCGCCCGCTGCCTTTTTCAGCACAGTCGATGTTGAAGGGCTCTGTCAGTCGCGGATCGCCCAGCGGCACCATCTCATGCGTAAACCGGACAGATACCTGGCGCACGCCCTTGACTTCGCCTTGAGGCGAAAACGAATCGATGCCCGCTGCTATTGCGAAAGTAGAAAGTGTTGCCAGCAACATGCTGGAAAGAAGAGGTAGTCGCATGGAGCAAGAATGAATTTCAGGAATTCAGCAACGCTAGCACAGCGCGGCAAAGCTTGCCATCCGGCAGCGGGAAATCAGCCGTGAGATTGTCCGTTGAGAGCCTTGACACATTCCTTAACCAGGCCAGGACCGCGGTAAATCAATCCTGTATAAAGCTGCACCAGTTTGGCGCCAGCGGCGATTTTTTCCTGCGCGTCCTTGCCCGAGAAAATGCCGCCGACACCGATGATGGGCACCTCGTCCTTCAGTTCGGCTTTCAATTGACGTATGACGTTATTGGATTTATTGCGCACCGGCACGCCAGAAAGACCGCCTGCTTCCTGACCATGACGAAGATGGGCAACACGGTCGCGATCCAGGGTGGTGTTGGTGGCGATGACGGCATCCATGCGGTGGCGCCGCAATAAATCAGAAATCGCCGTGATTTGCACCGCTTCAAGATCAGGCGCGATCTTGAGGGCGATGGGCACATATCGGCCATGCATCTGGGCGAGCTCATCCTGCCGTTTTTTTAACACCGACAACAGAACATCCAGTGCATCGGCTCCTTGCAGGTCGCGCAGGTTCTTGGTGTTGGGCGAGGAGATATTGACTGCGACATAGCTGGCATGTGGATAGACCGCAGACAGGCAGGCCAGGTAATCATCATTAGCGCGCTCGATTGACGTATCGGCATTCTTGCCGATGTTGATGCCAAGTATGCCCTTGTAGTTGGAGTGCTTGACGTTTTCCACGACCGCGGCGACGCCATCGTTGTTGAAACCCATGCGGTTGATGATGGCGTGCGCCTGGGGCAACCTGAACATGCGGGGCTTGGAGTTTCCCGGCTGCGGACGCGGGGTGACTGTGCCGATCTCGATGAAGCCGAAGCCCAGCGCACCCAACCCGTTGATGGCTTCGCCATTCTTGTCCAATCCCGCTGCCAGCCCCACCGGATTGGGAAAGGTTAGCCCCATGACTTCCACGGGTTTGCCTTTTGCCTTCCAGCAGCACAATCCAGTCAGTCTTCCCGCTCTGGCCAGTGTCGCTATAGTCAGGTCATGCGCGGCTTCTGGGGGCAACGAAAACAGAAGAGGACGAAGTAGCGCGTAGCGAAACATTAGTAAATCTCGCGCGTTTCCAGGAATTTCACTTCTGGAAAGCGTTCCTGCGTGAGTTGCAGGTTGACACGATTGGGCGCGAGGTATACGTATTCCTCGGCGCCATCCAGGGCGACGTTATAGCCGTACTTGTCAGTGAGTTGCTTGAGGTCGGAGTCGTTGCCGCGCAGCCAGCGGGCGGTAGCGTATTCACATGGCTCGAACGCCACGTCCACGTCGTACTCGTTTTCCAGCCGGTGAGCGACGACATCGAACTGCAGCGCGCCGACTGCGCCGAGAATCAGGTCGTTGGTCGCCAGTGGCTTGAAGAGTTGTGTCGCACCTTCCTCGGCAAGCTGCTGCAGGCCCTTCTGCAACTGCTTCATCTTGAGTGGATTTCTGATGCGCGCCTTTCTGAACAGTTCGGGCGCGAAAGAGGGAATGCCAGTGAACTTGAGCGATTCGCCCTCGCTGAACGTGTCACCCAGGCGGATGGTGCCGTGGTTGGGAATGCCGATGATGTCGCCCGAATACGCTTCCTCTGCCGTGTTGCGGTCCTGGGCCATGAAGGTGATGGCGTTGTTGACTGCAAGAGTCTTGCCGGTCGAGATTTGCCTGATCTTCATGCCGCGGTCGAAGCGGCCGGAGCACACGCGCACGAAAGCGATGCGGTCGCGGTGGCGCGGGTCCATGTTGGCCTGAATCTTGAACACGAAGCCAGAGAATTTGGGTTCATCCGGCTGCACGTCGCGTGTTTCGGTCGGCCGGGCCTTCGGCGCGGGCGACAGATCGACGATGGCATCGAGCAGCATCTGCACGCCGAAATTATTGACAGCCGAGCCGAAGAACACCGGCGTCTGCTTGCCGGAAAGATAGGCTTCCCGGTCGAACGTGTGCGAGGCGCCGCGCACCAGCTCCACTTCCATGCGCAGCTCTTCCGCCTGATCGCCAATGTGTTCGTCGAGCAGCGGGTTATCCAGGCCCGAAATGATTTCTCCCGTGCCCTTGTCGGCCTGCGGGTCGAATACCAGCACCTTATCTTCGTACAGGTGGTACACGCCACGAAAGCGCTTGCCCATACCGATTGGCCAGGTCATGGGTGCGCACTGCATCTCGAGCACTGACTCGATTTCATCGAGCAGGTCGATGGGCGATTTGCCTTCGCGGTCCAGCTTGTTGATGAAGGTAATGATGGGCGTGTCGCGCATGCGGCAGACATGCAGCAGCTTGATGGTCTGTGCTTCCACGCCGTTAACCGAGTCGATCACCATTACCGCCGAATCAACTGCGGTCAGCGTACGATAAGTATCTTCCGAAAAATCCTCGTGGCCGGGCGTATCGAGTAAATTGATGATGTGTTCACGATATGGAAACTGCATGACCGAGGAGGTGACGGAGATGCCGCGCTGTTTTTCCAGTTCCATCCAGTCCGACGTGGCATGGCGGCTGGCCTTGCGCGCGCGCACTTCCCCCGCTACCTGGATGGCACCGCCGTACCACAGCAGTTTTTCTGTGAGCGTGGTTTTTCCCGCATCCGGGTGCGAGATGATGGCGAACGTACGCCTGCGGTGGATTTCTTGTTCCAGGGAGGACATGTCAACGGGATGAAGCGATCAATATGGTATTTTAACCGAGCAAGCGGGTTATTCCGGCTGCTTGTGCTGAATGACCAGGGTTCCGTCTGACTGCTGGAGATTGAATTTCCCCAGCGCATTCATGCCCAACAACGCGATTCCATCCATATTGGGCATGATGGCGATGTCCACGTCAAAGAGCCGATAACTGCCAAAGGCGACTTCAACCTGTCGATCCACGCAGCCCTTTATTTTTCCGTTGGCAGTGGTGAAGATGGCATCCTGTTCGCATTCCAATCCGGCCTGTTTTGCCACACTCTCGGAGACGCTCACCATGCTGGCGCCAGTGTCCAGCATGAACCGGATGGGTCTGCCATTGATCGCGCCATTGACGTGGTAATGGCCATCCGACTGGCGTTGCAGGCGAACTTCATTGGCGCTGATGATTTCCATTTCAGGCTTGGTGGCGTGCTTGTAGAACAGGTAGCCGGCGAGAACCAGGCCCAGCAGGATGCCGACTCGGAGGAAGGCCGAGCCGAAAACCTTGTCCAGTTCAGGCGGTTGATTCGCTGTCATGGCTGGAACATTTTTCGTTGAAAGGCATAGAAACCATGCGTTACGGCTGCCGCTTCCGCCAGCGTTAACTGCTGGGGAAACTGGCTGGCCAGCGCGGGATGCACAAAGCGAATACCCGGTGCGACATCGGCGACATAGTGCTTCGGGTCAACGCTGATTTTCCGGAAGACGACAATAGCCTTGTCCTGGTCGCTTTCGAATGGCGCACCTTGGGCATCCACCCGTATTTGAATGGGCTGGCCGCTGACCGGGCAGAAGGTTTCGATGGTGGCGGCACTATTGAGGATGCGCGGCAGAGCAAGGGCGTCGATTGCTGACACGGCATGCAACTTCTCGTGCGGGAAATGTACGGCAATATCGGTTTCGACCGGACAGAAAGGCGGGACGCCAATGGCCTGCTCGTCCTCGGAAAAATACAACGCGTCCAATGCCATCAATTCCTCCAGCGCTTCGGCATCGAAACCGGCGGGCGCGGGCGCGGAAGAGGTCCGCATCCAGCGCATCAGTGCAGCGAGATAGGTTTCCCGGCTGTTGTCGCAGGCCTGGGTTTTCAGGCGTTGCTCAATGGGAAAGGCTCGATGCAGGCCCTTCAGCGCGGCAAGGATTCTGGTCAGATTTGCTTGGGTTTCCGGCATGACAGTCAAAAAAGCCCTGCGCGAGCAGGGCTTTGAGAGGTGCTATTTTCTGGTCGTCCTGCGCAGTCGCGCCAAAATTCGACGCGCCAGCTCACCGAAGAGTTCAGTTTGCGTGGGATGCGGGAAGATGGCTTTGGCGACTTGAGTCAGCGTCATGTCTCCTGCGACCATCATCACGCCTGCACCAATCAGGGTGTCGGTGTGGTCGGCGAGGAAGTGCACACCGATGATGCGGCCGGTGGCTTTGTCGGCCACCAGTTTGATCATGCCTTCGGTTTCGCCGGTGATCATCGCCTTGGCGTCGATGCTCATGGGCATCTTGGCTTCGACCGCATCGATGCCTTTTGCTTTCGCTTGGGACACGCTCAAGCCAACAAAGCCGGCCTGCGGTCGCGAGAAAGTCACGGCACAGTCCTTGTCCTGATCGTACTCGGCATCGTGGCCGAGGATCGTATCAGCTGCCACGCGGCCCTGCGTGGCAGCGGTGTGCGCCAGCATGTAGCCGCCGATGACGTCACCCACAGCGAAGATGTTTGGCTGAGAGGTTTGGCAGCGGCCATTGACCTGGATGGCTGTGCTGTCAAGCGCAACACCCGCCTTGTCG
>JADFDC010000041.1 GCA_018263115.1 Thiobacillus sp. | reverse complement strand
GCATGTCGGAAAGCAGCATTACCGCCTTCCAGGGTGGTATCGAGTGGTTCTTTACCCAACAGCAGAAAATGCAATGGTTCCTGCTCGGCGGTATGGGCGGCATGCATGTCAACACCGGCAACAAAACGGACTTCACCCCGCCTGTGATTACTCTTGGTCTGGGTCAGAACTGGTTGCTGGACAACAAGGACGCCCTGCGCTGGGAACTGCGTGCTAATCAGGCGCTTGGAAACGATAGCAACCTGCCCAACTGGACGCCGGTCAATTTCCAGGCCATTTTCAGTTATCAGTGGGGCAAGTAAGCGCGCTCCACCACCACTCACAATTTAGTGGGCTGCTTCCCAGTTAGACCCGCTCCCCACATCCGCCCTCAAGGAAACACTCAAGCTTGCCACACCCGCCATGAGTTGCGGCAGGTGGGTTTTGACCTTTTCCTGTTCCATTTCCGGCACTTCCAGTACCAGCTCATCATGCACTTGCATGATCATCCTGCTTTTCAGGCTTTCAGAATCCAGCCAGTCCTGGACCGCGATCATGGACAACTTGATGAGATCGGCGGCTGTCCCCTGCATGGGCGCATTGATGGCTGCACGTTCGGCACCCTGACGGCGCGCGGGATTCTTTGAGTTGATTTCCGGCAAATACAACCGTCGGCCGAACACCGTTTCCACATATCCCTGCGAACGCGCCTGCTCGCGGGTACGTTGCATGTAATCCGCCACGCCGGGATAGCGGGCAAAATAACGGTCAATGTAAGCCTGCGCCGCGCTGCGTTCAAGCCCCAGCTGAGAGGCGAGTCCGAATGCCGACATGCCGTAAATCAATCCGAAATTGATCACCTTGGCCATGCGCCGCTGGTCCGCACCGACATCTTCCAGCGGCACGCCAAACACTTCCGCCGCCGTGGCAGTATGGATATCGCGGTCTTCGGCAAAGGCCTTGAGCAGCCCGGCATCATTGGACAAATGCGCCATGATGCGCAGTTCAATCTGAGAATAGTCCGCCGAAATAATGACCGACCCTGGCGGCGCGATGAATGCCTCGCGTATCCGGCGGCCTTCCGCGGTGCGCGCCGGAATGTTCTGCAAATTCGGATCGGAACTCGCCAGACGTCCCGTTACCGCCGTGGCCTGCGAATAGCTGGTGTGCACCCGGCCGGTTTTTGGATTGATCATCAGCGGGAGTTTGTCGGTATAAGTCGACTTGAGTTTCGCCAGGCCTCGGTATTCGAGCAGGACTTTAGGCAACGGATAATCTGCCGACAGCGTTTCCAGCACGTCTTCGTCAGTGGAGGGCTGGCCGCCAGGCGTTTTCTTGATCACCGGCAGTTTCATTTCGGTGAAAAATATTTCCTGAATCTGCTTGGGAGAATTCAGGTTGAAAGGCCTGCCCGCGAGCTGAAAGGCCCGACTTTCAAGCGCCAGCATGGACTCGCCCAGTTGCCGGCCTTGTGCCGCAAGCCTGTCCCGATCCAGCAGTACGCCCGTGCGTTCGATGCGGAACAGAATTTCAGACACGGGCAATTCGATGTCTTGATATACCGTCTTCAATCCTGGCGAGGCTTCGATTTGAGGATATAGCGCTTCGTGCACCCGCAGGGTGACATCGGCATCCTCGGCGGCATAAGTCGTCGCGGTATCGACCGACACCTGATCGAAACTGATCTGCTTGGCACCCTTGCCCGTCACATCCTGGTAACTCAAGGTATGCAACCCGGTATAACGCGCTGCCAGACTGTCCAGATCATGTGGCATATGGGATTCGGCGACATAGGATTCCAGCAGCGTGTCATGAGCAACGCCGCTTAGTTGAATGCCCAGATTGGCCAATACATGACGATCGTATTTAAGGTTCTGGCCGATTTTTTGCGGGCGTTCGCTTTCCAGCCAGTGCTTGAGACGTGCCAGTGTTGCCGCACGATCCAGTTGATCGGGCGCGCCTGGATAGCGATGTGCCAGCGGAAGATAGGCGGCCTCGCCATTAGCTACTGAAAACGACATGCCTACCAGTTCGGTCGTCATCGGGTCGAGTGATGTCGTTTCGGTATCGAAGGCAACCTGGGCCGACTGGCTGATTTTTTCCAGCCATGCGCTCAGTTGTGAATCATCGAGTATGCATTCATACGCAGCCCGGTGATCTGCGGGCGCAGTGGTTAGCGCGGGTGGATCACTCACTTCCCCCGCATCACCATTCGGTTCAAACCGGGCGGATGGAAGCGGACTTGCTGACGAGCTTGCGTCCCGCAACTCACGAAGCCAGGTGCGAAAATCCTGGGTTTCATAAAACGCCAGCAGGGCTTTCCGGTCTGGCAAGCCCTTCTTCAGGGTTTCCAGCTCAAACGGCAATGGCACATCCGTCTTGATGGTGACCAGCTTCCGGCCCATTGGCAGCCAGTCCAGTGCCTTCCTGAGGTTTTCGCCTACCACACCTTTAATCTCGCTGGCACGTTCAACAATGCGATCCAGTGTGCCGTATTCATTCAGCCACTTCACCGCCGTCTTCGGTCCAACTTTCTCCACGCCCGGCACGTTGTCCACGCTGTCGCCAATCAGGGCCAGATAATCGACAATGCGTTCAGGCGGCACGCCAAACTTGGCGGCAACACCAGTTTCATCAAGCGTCTCGTTGCTCATGGTGTTGACCAGCCTGACATGGGCATTCACCAGTTGTGCCATGTCCTTGTCGCCGGTGGAAACAATACTGCGAATGTCCTGCCGGGCGGCTTGCATGACCAGCGTGCCAATGACATCGTCAGCCTCCACGCCATCCACCACCACCAGCGGCCAACCCAACGCACGGATGCCTTCAAACAGGGGTGATATCTGTACCGATAAATCTTCGGCCATGGGCGGACGGTTGGCCTTGTATTGCGGGTACCAGTCGTCGCGGAAAGTTTTCCCCTTGGGGTCGAACACACAGGCGATATAATCTGCCGGGTAGTCTTTTTCCAGCTTTTTCAGCATGCTGATGACGCCATAAATGGCGCCGGTAGGCTGGTTGTGGCGGTTGCGCAGGTCCGGCAAGGCATGGAAGGCACGGTAAAGATAGGATGAACCATCCACCAGCAACAGTGTTTTTTGAGCGTCGTTCACAAGGGAATCTCAATGCACAAGAATAAATTGCCCGACCTGGCCGATCCCCGCGGCGCGGCGGAAATCGATTATTCAGCCCGTGAATCCTGGCGGTTGTTCGGCATTATGGCAGAGTTCGTCGAAGCCACCGAAAGGCTGTCCGAAATCCGCCCGGCTGTCTCCATTTTTGGCAGCGCGCGTACCCCGCCTGACCATGCCTACTACATTTTGACCGAGCAGATTTCCCGCAAACTCTCGGATGCGGGCTTTTCGGTTATTTCTGGCGGCGGCCCCGGCATCATGGAAGCGGCCAACAAAGGTGCCTATTTTGGAAAGTCGCCCAGCGTGGGTCTCAACATTCAGTTGCCGCATGAACAGCACGCCAACCCCTTCCAGGACATCAGCCAGTCTTTCCAGCATTTTTTTTCTCGCAAGGTCATGTTCGTCAAATATGCTTCGGCCTATGTGGTCATGCCGGGAGGATTTGGCACCCTGGATGAGCTTATGGAGGCGCTTACGCTGGTGCAAACCGGCAAGACCCGGTCCATTCCGATTATCCTGGTCGCAACAAAATTCTGGTCTGGGCTGCTGGATTGGTTCCGCGACCGGCTGGTTGAAGAAGGCATGATCAGCCCGGAGGACATGGATTTGATCCAGCTCATCGACAATCCGGCCGACGTGGTTGAAGCCATCTTCAATCATTACGAGAAACGCGGCTTCTCGCCAACCCTGACAGAACGTGAAATCCAGCTTAATCTATGACCTTTCACCTCGATCTATCCTATTCTGGAAGTAGCAACCCCGGTTTGATTAACACCATGAAAAAAAATCTGTTTGTGATGACCATGCTTGTAGCCAGCCTGTCGGCGTTCTCTGCCGATAAAGCGCCACAGCCGCCAAAAGGCACGGTGCCGGTGCCTGATGGCGCGCCCACAGACAAGGACATTGGCGAACCCGAAATCACCATCCGCAACAAAGGGCGGGAACGGGTCGAGGAATATCGCCTGAACGGCAAGCTCTACATGGTTCGGGTCATCCCGCCCAAGGGCAAGCCATACTATCTGATCGACCAAACCGGACGGGGACAGTTTACCCGCCACGACGGGCCCGTCGCGCCGTCGGCAGTACCTCAATGGGTGATCCATACCTTCTGATTCATGCACGAGGAACTTCCACGCAGCGTTCCTGCACGCGCAGGATTCGAATGGGTAACTGGCGCATTCAAACTTTTTGCAAAAAGTCCCTTGATGCTGGCGGCGGCGGCAGGCGTTTTTCTGGGAGCTTTGCTGATACTCCAGTTCATCCCTTACGCGGGACCCGGCCTGTCTGAAATTGTGACGCCATTGATCGTTGCCGGTTTCATGCGAGCTTTCCGCACCATCGATGAAGGTGAAGATCCAGAGTTGCCGCAATTACTGGGGGGCTTTGGTGCGCACGCATTCCCACTCGCCATCGTAGGCGCCATTTATCTGGCTATCCTGATCGCCATTCTGTTCGTGATGAAGCTGTTGGGTGTGGACTACGAAGCCCTGCTTAACAGCCTGCAGCAAGGTGCTCGGCCAGAGGATATTGCAGGGCAACTTGAAGGCAAACTGCCGCTGCTGTTACTGGGTACTGCCCTGGTCATCCCCGCCATTGCCGCGACATGGTACGCCCCCGCGCTCATCGTATTCGGCAACGCCCAGCCACTTCAGGCAATGAGCTTGAGCCTCAAGGCCTGCCTGCGAAATTGGGCTGCATTGCTTGTAAATGGACTGGCATTCTTCCCCGTATTGCTGATCGCCCTGATTCCGCTGTTTGGCATGCTGGTCGTTATGCCCGTCATGCTGGGGTCGGCCTATCTGGGCTACCAGGCGATGTTCGCCTCAAAGAACTAAACCGAGCTCAGCTTGGCATAATCCATCGCCAGCCACTTCACGCCGACCTCGCGGAATTTGACCTGCACGCGCGCATCGCCGCCACGGCCTTCGAAGTTGAGAATGATGCCCGCGCCAAACTTGGGATGCGTGACGCTTTGCCCCACCGAGAACCCCCCAGTGCCCTGACTTGCCGAATAAGCTGGCGTTGACGCCGGTTCGGCCACCCAGGCTGCGCGCCGGCTGTTCAATGGCAGCAATAAATTTTCCGGCAGTTCGGACAGAAAACGAGACGGCAACCCGTAGCGCACCTGGCCATGCAGCATCCTCGATTGCGCGTGCGTGAGATACAAACGCCGCCGCGCGCGTGTGATGGCGACATACATCAACCGGCGCTCTTCTTCCAGGCCGTCCGAATCGCTGAAGCTTTGCTCATGCGGAAACAGGCCTTCTTCCAGCCCGGTTATGAACACGCTGTGGAATTCCAGGCCTTTGGCGGCATGCACGGTCATGAGCTGCAAAGCATCCGTTCCTGCGCCAGCCTGATGCTCGCCTGCTTCTAGCGCGGCATGCGCCAGAAAGGCTTCCATCACACTCTGGCCTTCTTCCACCACCGCTTCGGGATCCTGCTCGAACGCCGTCGCGGCATTCACCAACTCATTCAGGTTCTCCAACCTGTCCTGCCCCTCGCGGTCGTTCAGGTAGAAATCCGCCAGACCGGAAGCCTGGATGATGTGCTCCAGGGTTTCGGCCAAGCCCAGGCCTTCGGTCGCTTCGCGCATCTTGTCCATCAGCGCGACAAAAGCGGGCAGTCCCTTGGCCGCTTCTTTTTTCCCCGCGCTTTGCGCCTGTGCTGCCACCCACAAAGACACACCGCCGGATTTGGCGACTTCCTGCAGATTTTCCAGGCTGCGCGCGCCGATGCCGCGGGTGGGAAAATTGACGATGCGCAGAAATGCGCCATCGTCATCCGGAAAAGTCAGCACGCGCAGATAGGCCAACGCATGTTTTACTTCCTGACGTTCAAAAAACCGCAGCCCGCCATAAACGCGGTAAGGAATGTGCGAGGAAAACAGCGCGTGTTCCAGCACGCGCGATTGGGCGTTGGAACGGTACAACAATGCAATATCCGACAGCGCGCTGCCTTCGCGATGCAGGGTCTTGACCTCATCGACAATAAAACCAGCTTCGTCCTGATCACCATAGCCCTCGAACACGCGGATGGGTTCGCCCGCTCCGGCGTCGGTCCACAGACTCTTGCCCAGACGTTCGCGATTGCGCGAAATCAGTTCATTGGCCGCGGTCAGGATGTTGCCGTGGCTGCGGTAATTCTGCTCCAGCTTGATCACGCGACCTTGGGCGAACTCGCGCTCGAACTCGCGCATGTTGGCAGTTTCCGCGCCGCGAAACGCGTAGATGGACTGATCATCATCACCAACCGCGAACATCGCCGTGGACTGCCCGGCGAACAGTTTCAGCCAGCGATACTGCAGCGGGTTGGTATCCTGGAATTCGTCGATCAGGATGTGCCTGAAGCGCGCCTGATAATGCGCGCGAAGCGGCTCGTTGCGCTGCATCAATTCATACGAGCGCAGTAGCAGCTCGGCGAAATCCACCACACCCTCGCGCTGGCATTGCTGGTCGTACAAATCGAAAATCTCGGCCAGCCGCCGGGTATATTCATCGTGCACCTCGATATCTTTCGCGCGCAGTCCGGAGTCCTTGTTGCCGTTGATGAACCACTGCACCTTGCGCGGCTCGTATTTCTCGGTATCGACATTCAGCGATTTCAATAATCGCTTGATCGCGGAAGCCTGATCCTGCGTGTCCAGAATCTGAAACACCTGCGGCAACCCCGCCTCGCGGTGATGCGCTCTAAGCAGACGGTTCGCCAGGCCATGGAATGTTCCCACCCACATGCCGCGCGTATTGATCGGCAGCGCGGCGGAAATTCGCGTCAGCATTTCCTTGGCCGCCTTGTTGGTAAAGGTGACCGCCATCAACCCCAGCGGTGAAACCTGCCCCGTCGAAATCAACCATGCGATGCGCGTGGTCAATACGCGCGTCTTTCCTGAACCGGCGCCTGCCAGAATCAGAGCGGACTGATGCGGCAACGTCACGGCTTCGCGCTGCGGAGCATTGAGGGATTCAAGAAATGAGGCGGACATGAGGATAAAATGCATTCAATAGCCACTGCATTTTATCGAAACCCATGATCCGGATTTTATATTTCGGCAGCTTGGTCGATGCCTTCGACCGAGCTTCGGATGAAATTGACCTTCCTGCCAATATTCAGGACATCCAAAGCCTGATGTTTTTTCTTTCCCTGCGT
Organism: Thiobacillus sp.; assembly: GCA_018263115.1. Classification (GTDB taxonomy): domain Bacteria; phylum Pseudomonadota; class Gammaproteobacteria; order Burkholderiales; family Thiobacillaceae; genus UBA6918. The sequence continues at coordinate 10,740 of JADFDC010000041.1, read as the reverse complement.
GGCGAAATCTGGGCCCGCTACCTGCGCAACAATCCCGGCCTCAAGATCACCGTCAACCGAAAATTTGCCGAAGGCGGCACGCCCGTCAAGGACGGCGACGAAATTGCGTTTGTAGCCCTGGGCTAAGAACCGCCCGTGCCCGAACTTCCCGAGGTAGAAACCACCCGTCGAGGATTGGTGCCGAAACTGGCGGGCAAAACGCTCAAACAGGTGTTCGTGCGAGATCCCCGCCTGCGCTGGCCTGTGCCGGATAACCTGAACAATGAACTGGCCGGTCGCAAGCTGCTGGATATCCGCCGACGCGGTAAGTATCTGATCTTCGACTTTGGCGGGATATACCAGCTTGTTCATCTGGGCATGTCCGGCAGCCTGCGGTTTGTGGAACCCAAGGAACCCGCCTCAATTCACGATCACGTGGACTGGTGCTTTGCCGGCAAGCTGACATTGCGATTGCGCGACCCGCGCCGCTTTGGCGCGGTTCTGCTGACCCGCGACCCGGCTTCTCATCCCCTGCTTTCCCATCTTGGACCGGAACCACTGGATGCGGAATTTACCGGCGCCACACTTTATACCGCCAGTCGCGGCCGCAAAACCGCTGTCAAGAATCTGATCATGGATAGCCACGTCGTCGTTGGCGTCGGCAACATTTATGCATCCGAATCGCTTTTCCGGGCCGGTATTCGCCCTGGCCGCGCGGCGGGGCGCCTGGCCCGGCCGGATTGCGAAAAACTCGCTGCATCGATTAAAACCACCCTGCAAGGCGCTGTGAAAGCCGGCGGCAGTTCGCTGCGTGACTACGTTTCAACCGATGGCGAACTGGGCTATTTCCAGTTGCACACCAAGGTGTATGACCGGGCGGGACTCCCCTGCAAGGTGTGCGGAACGCCGATCCAGCGGCGTGTTATTGGGCAGCGTTCAACTTTTTACTGTCCAGCCTGCCAGAAATAGTCAACAAATCAGCCAGTTATTGATCCGTAACGAATGAACCAGAATTGAGCGACAGACCGCGTATATCCCTAATTCGTTGTCAGACTCGCCAGGTTTCGGATCAATAACAATTAAACCTCGGCGGGTTATTGGGGGGAAATTCAAGTACTTGAGTTTCCCCTCAATAACAATTCCGTCCAGTATCTTGACATTAGCCTGACCGGCGGCCATCAAATTGTTTACAATCTGTCCGTTATTCACAGTGATTTGTAATCCGGTCCCCCGATTGAAACTGGCAAAGACAAGCATGTCGAGCACCCTGGCTACCGAATTTGAGCACTACAGCGCCTGGCGCAACCATGTGTCCAAACGCATCATGCGTTTGCGCGACTGGATGAACGCCCAGGACCTGGGGGATGCAGAAACCGAATTGCGTCTTAAACAGCTGCTGGACCGCCTGAATGAAGACCGCCTCAACGTGGCCTTTGTGGCCGAGTTCTCGCGCGGCAAGTCCGAACTGATCAACGCGATTTTCTTTTCCGATTACCGGCAGCGTGTCCTGCCCTCCTCTGCCGGGCGCACGACCATGTGCCCGACCGAGCTGTATTTCGAAGAAGGCAGTCCACCCTTTATCCGCCTTCTGCCCATCGACACCAAGGGACGCGCCGATACGGTATCCGATCTCAAACGTCGGCCCGACGAGTGGACCGAATTTCTGCTGGATGTCGAGTCAGTCGACCAGATGGCGGCCGCGCTTCAGCGTCTGTCCGAAACTACCCGAGTGTCAGGCGAGACTGCCCGCAAATATGGACTTATCGACCCCAACGACGAGGAAACGCAGCGAAGCCTCCAGCGCGAGGGCAGCATCGACATTCCCCGCTGGCGGCATGCGTTAATCAATTTCCCCCACCCGCTGCTCAAGCAGGGGTTGGTGATTCTCGATACGCCCGGCCTGAATGCAATCGGCACCGAACCCGAACTTACGCTCAACCTGCTGCCAAATGCTCATGCCGTGCTGTTCATTCTGGCGGCCGATACCGGCGTAACCCGCAGCGACATCGATATCTGGCGCAACTATATTTCACCGCTTCAGGGCACCAGCCGTGGCCGGCTGGTGGTGCTGAACAAGATCGACGGTTTGTGGGATGAACTGAAAACCACTGAGCAGATCGATGCCGAGATCAACAAGCAGGTAAAGGAAACCGCCACCCGGCTGGAACTCCCTGTCGAACAGATCTATCCCGTGTCCGCGCAAAAGGCTCTGGTCGCAAAAGTACAGGGCAAGGATGACCTGTTGCAGCGCAGCCGCATGCCGCAACTGGAAGCGGCCATGACCGGCGAGCTGATCCCCTACAAGCAGGAACTGGTACGGGAATCGACCATAGCTTCGATCGAGGACGTGATCGTTAAAACCACCGAACTGCTCGAAGCCCGGCTGGCCAATATTCAGGACCAGATCGAGGAACTGGAGAGTCTGCGTGGCAAAAACAAGGACGTCATTTCACACATGATGGTCAAGGCCAATCAGGACAAGCTGAATTTTGACAAGGGTCTGGGGCAGTTTCAGGCACTGCGCAATGTGTTCTCTCACCATGCCCAGACGTTGCGAACCACCCTTGGCATGGAGACATTGCGCTCGCACGTGCACAACACGCGTCTGTCGATGGAAAAAAGCTACTTCACCAAAGGCATGCGCGCGGCCATGAAGGAGTTTTTCCGGGTCATACGCGAGAACCTGACCCAGGCCGCCGGCCAGGTCGACGAAATCCAGACCATGATGGCCGCCATGTACCGCAAATTCAGCGAAGAACATGGCCTCGCCTCGGTCAGCCCACCCATTCACAGCATGCTCAAGTTCCACAAGGAAATTCAGCGGCTGGAACGGAAGTTCGACGAGCGATTCAACACCGTATTCCACATGATTACCCAGGAACAGCATCTCCTGACAGCCAAGTTTTTCGAAACGCTGGCCAGCGAAGTCGTCAAAACCTACGAAATCGCCAACCGCGAAACCGAGGGCTGGATGCGGGCCCTGATGGCGCCGATGGATACCCAGGTTCGCGAGCATCAATTGCAGTTGAAGCGCCGCCTGGAAAGCGTGAAGCGCATACACGAAGCCACCGAAACCCTGGACCACCGCATCCAGGAGCTGGAAACAAGCTCCGATGCCGCGGCTGCACAACTCGAAGCCCTGGCCTACATCAACAACCAGGTCATTGAAGCACTTAATTCAGCCATACAGAGCGAACAGGCCTACGCCCAGTCCGCATAAGTTTTTAAAATCAAAAAAGCCCGGCAGATGCCGGGCTTTTTTTATGCCGCTTGATTCTGGTCAGGCAGCCTTGCCTGTCAGCTTCTGATACTTTTCCTTGAGTTCCTCTTCCGTTTCGGGATAGTCAGGATTCTTCGGGATGCAATCAACCGGGCAGACCTCGACACATTGCGGTGTATCAAAGTGGCCCACGCATTCGGTGCATTTGTTGGGGTCGATGATGTAGATTTCATCCCCCTGCGAAATCGCCTCATTAGGGCATTCGGGCAAACACACATCACAGTTGATGCATTCGTCGGTAATCATTAAAGCCATGGTTGATGCCTTGCTACGGTTGTGTACTTGAAATTATTTTCTCATTTAATCTGCCCGCCACCAAGGGGTGGACAAAAGCACTGACATCTCCGCCCAGCCGGGCAATCTCGCGCACCATGCTGGATGAGATGAACATGTACTGGTCCGAGGGCGTCATGAAGATGGTTTCAATGTCAGGCCTGAGGTTGCGGTTCATGCCCGCCAGCTGAAACTCATACTCGAAATCGGAAACCGCCCGCAGGCCGCGCAAAACGGTATGCGCCTTGTGTTCCGATGCAAAATCGATTAGCAAACCGGTAAATCCTTGAACCTGAACACCCGGTATATCCGAAAGCACCAAGCGCGCCATTTCCACCCGTTCCTGCATGGAAAAGAAGGGAGTTTTATTACGGTTCTCGGCAATGGCCACGATGACTTCATCGAACAGGCGCGACGCCCGACGCACGATGTCCTCGTGACCACGAGTAATGGGATCGAAGGTGCCAGGATAAACAGCTTTCAGCAATTCAGGCTCTTTTCAAAAGTGCGAAATGGGACAGTCCGGCTGTTCCCTCACGATGGATGATAAACCCATCAGGCGGAATAATACGCGCCGACGCTTCCACATACATCCAGCCATCGGTATTGAGCAATCCCACCGCAAGTGGCATGGTCTCTTCCATCAGATTGCCCGAAAAAGGGGGGTCCAGAAAAACCAAATCAAAGCGCGCCTGACAACGCTTCATCCAGGATATTGCGTCGGCCTCGACAATCTCCACCTGCCTGGCATCGAGCATTTCCTGATTTTTCTTCAGGACTTCCACTGCGTCGCGGCTGGATTCCAGCATGACGACACGCGATGCGTTGCGAGAGGCGGCCTCAAATCCCAGCGCACCGCTTCCGGCAAAGGCATCCAGGCATGCCATCCCCGTCAGATCCTGTCCCAGCCAGTTGAACAGGGTCTCCCTGACCCGGTCCGGGGTGGGCCGCAATCCCGGCGCATCAGGAAAATGCAGGCGCCTGCGACGGAAATCCCCCCCGATAAGCCGAATTTGATTGGCAAGGCCAGAACGCTTATTTTGTGTTGCCACCCACGATCACCACGCTCAGTTTTGCCGGATCTACCCTGCGTTTGAAGGCTTCCCGTATTTGTACCAGGGTGACGGCCTCGACATTCTTTACCCAGTCATCCAGATAGGACAGCGGCAACAGGTAAAAGCCGATCGCCCGCAGGTAATCCAGGACTTCCTTGTTGCTGTCGATGCGCAATGGAAACCCACCAACCAGATTGTTTTTTGCCTGAGTGAGTTCGGCCTCCGTCGGTCCTTCCGCCACGAAAGCGGATACGGTTTCGCGCGCCACCTTCAGGGCATCATCCGCCTGGGAATTCTTGGTTTGCAAACCGATCAGGAGCGGACCGGGCTGCGCCATGGGCAGAAAATAACTGTACGCGGAATAGGCGTATCCCCGTTTCTGACGCACCTCACCCAACATGCGCGAATCGAAACCGCCGCCACCCAGAATATGGTTGCCAACGTACAGGGGAAAATAATCCGGATCGCTTCGTGCCATGCCGATCATGCCCATCAGCACATGACTTTGCGTGGATGGATGAGAAATCCGCTTTTCGGTGGAAGCTCCGGGCGCCCTGGGCGAGGAAGCCTCCTGGCGCGCAGTGCCTGGCGGCAAGCCGGCGGAAATTTGCGCGGCCAGTTGTTCCGCCTCGCCACGGGAGATATCGCCAATCAGGGCAATGACAGCATCGCCGGCGCGGTAGCGGTTTTTGTACCAGGCACGCAAATCATCACGCTTCAGCTTCAACAGGCTGCCAGCCGTTCCTGATTCCGGCAATCCATAACCCTGGCTGCCATACAAGGCCTGATAAAAAGCCTTGTCCGCCACTTCATCGGGACGAGATTCTTCCTCGCGCAGACCCGCAATGATTCTCGCACGCTCGCGTTGCATGACCGACTGCGGGAACTCCGGCTTATGCAGAATCGTCATGAACAATGAAAGGGATGCTTCGCGTTCCTGCCTACTCGATAGTGTTCGCAATGAAACCCCTGCACGATCACGGTCAAATGTGCCGCCCAGCAACGCGCCCACATCAGCAAATTTTTGGGCTATCTGAATATCGTTCAATCCACCCGCGCCCTGGTCCAGCATGGCATGCGTCAGGCGGGCCAGCCCGTTTGTTTCGGGGCGGTCGAACCGGCTTCCGGCAGGGAAATCAACTGCCACATCCAGCATCGGTATGTCATGGTTTTCCACAAAGTAGACACGTGCGCCCTGCGAAGTCGTCCAATGCTGGATCGTCACGCCAGCAAAGGACGGCGCGCACAGCAGAAATAAAAAAAATCGAATCAGCTTAATTGGCATGTCTCATTCCCGTGACTGTGGATTTTCTGGGCGCTGCATCAAGGGGCTGGGGATCGAGCACCGCTATGGACAGACGGTCGTCCGATAAGAGTTTTGCCGCTTCCCTGACCTGCTCAGCCGTCACTAATTTGAGTTTTTCCACTCGCGTATTCAGCAAATCCAGCGGCAAACCCAAAACTGCCAGTTCGCCAAGCTGCATGGCCTGATAAAAAATCGAATCGCGCTGATAAACATCCGCAGCGATCACCTGTGCCTTGACACGATTCAGTTCAGCCTCGCTCACACCTTCGCTGGCTATACGGTTCAACTCGGCCTTGAGGGCTTTTTCCAGATCGGCGACTTTTTTGCCTTCGGCGGGGGTGCCTTCCATATAGAACATTCCCGGGCCGCGATTCAAGCCGTCATAACTGGCGCCAGCTTCTACGGCGATTCGCTTTTCCTTGACCAGACTTTTCTTCAACCTTGCCGAATCATTGCCATCCAGCACGCCACCCAGAATCTGCAATGCCCATGGCTGGCTGTCCTTGTCGGGATCACGCAATCCAGGTACATGCCACGCCATCAAGATAAATGGCAGTTTGCCAGGCGCCTTTACCGTAATACGTTTCTCACCACGCGGCGCGGGTTCGTCCTGTGGCTTGCGGGAAGGCAGCGTTTTTTTCGCGATCGGTCCAAATTCCTTTTTTACCAGCGAGATGATTTCATCCGGCTTGACGTCTCCCGCGACAACCAGCGTGGCGTTATTGGGCGCATACCAGCGGCTGTACCAGTCACGCGCATCCTGCGGCGACATGTTTTCCAGGTCATCCATCCAGCCGATGATCGGCCGGCGATAAGGATGCGCCTGATAAGCCACGCTCATCAACTGCTCATAGACAATGGAATGGGGATTGTCTTCCGTGCGCATGCGTCGTTCTTCCATGACCACCTGAATTTCCTTGGCAAAGGCTTCATCCTTGAGCTGGAGATTGGCCATGCGATCTGCCTCCAGTTCGAAAGAGACAGGCAGCTTGTCCTTTTGCAACTGCTGGAAATAAACCGTGGTATCGCGATTGGTGAAGGCGTTTTCCCGGCCGCCCGCCGCCGCGACCAGTTTGGAGAACTGTCCATCGGGCACTTTTGCCGTACCCTTGAACATCATGTGTTCCAGCACATGCGCCACGCCGGTGGTGCCATTGAACTCATCCATGCTGCCGGCCTTGTACCAAAGTTGTGATACAGCTACCGGTGCCCGGTGGTCTTCCTTGATTATCACGCGAAGGCCATTGTCCAACGTGACGTCAGTGATGGTGGCAAGCGCAGGAGCGCTTATGCCCATTAACAGAAGTGCTTTAACTAGTTGCACGGCAAACTCCATTTCAGACAAGCCCAAATGATAAGATATAACGACTTCCCAACTTCCCCCAGACAGTTTTATTTGTGTTCGGTTTCCTAAAAAAATCCTCATCCGGCTCTATAGAAACCCCAAGCCAGGCCGCCCCCGCGAGCGAAGCTCCTGTTCCCAAGCCAGGCTGGGCCCTGCGTCTGAAAGCCGGTCTGGCCAAAACCCGCGAAAAATTCGGCGGCCAAATCGCGGGCCTGTTTGGCGCAGGCCGAAAAATTGATGAGTCGCTCTATGAGGAACTGGAAACCATCCTGCTCTCCGCCGATGTGGGTGTGGAGGCAACTGAAACACTTCTTGAAGCATTGCGTAAAACTGTCGACCGGCAGCACCTTCAGGATGCGGCGGCGCTCAAATCTGCCTTGTCGGACGCTCTCACCAGCCTGCTGACTCCACTGGAGAAGCCGCTCGACGTGGGCTCGGCCAAACCCTTCATCATCATGCTTGCGGGGGTCAACGGCGCGGGCAAAACCACCAGCATCGGCAAGCTGGCAAGGCTGTTTCAAAGCGAAGGCAAATCCGTCCTGCTGGGCGCGGGGGACACTTTCCGCGCTGCAGCGCGCGAGCAGTTGCAGGTCTGGGGGGAACGCAACGGTGTAACCGTCATCAGCCAGGAAAAAGGCGACTCCGCCTCGGTGATTTTCGATGCCGTCAACGCGGCGCGAGCGCGGGGAATCGACATCGTGCTGGCCGACACCGCCGGTCGGCTGCCGACCCAGCTGCATCTGATGGAAGAAATCAAAAAGGTCAAACGCGTCATCCAGAAACTGGATGATGCTGCCCCGCACGAAGTGTTGCTGGTGCTGGATGGCAATACCGGACAGAACATGGTCAATCAGGTCAAGGCATTTGACGATGCACTGGGCGTCACTGGACTCATCATCACCAAACTGGACGGCACCGCCCGCGGCGGCGCGATTGCCGCCATCGCCGCGAAAATGAATCCGGAACAGCCCATCCCGGTCAGGTTCATCGGCGTGGGCGAAAGCCTGGACGATCTGAAACCATTTATCGCACGCGAGTTTGTGGAAGCCCTGCTCGGTGAATGACCCCATTCCGGACATGATTCAATTCTCACAGGTTTCCAAGCGCTACCCCGGCGGCCACACTGCGCTGGAAAATATCACCTTGGATATTGCCGGAGGCGAACTGGTATTTCTCACCGGACATTCCGGCGCGGGCAAATCCACCCTGCTGAAACTCATCGCTGCCATCGAACGGCCGACCAGCGGCGTGGTGTCGCTCAATGGCCAGAATGTCGGCAGGATGTCGCGACATGCCGTGCCCTTCCTGCGGCGGAATATCGGTCTGATTTTTCAGGATCACAAACTGCTGTTCGACCGCAATGTCATCGAAAATGCCCTGTTGCCGCTTGCCATATCCGGCTTCGACCGGCGCGAGGCAATGAAACGAGCCAGGGCTGCGCTGGACAAGGTGGGCCTGCTCAACAAGGAAAGGGCGTTGCCCATTACCCTGTCTGGCGGCGAGCAGCAGCGCCTTTGCATTGCCCGTGCCGTCGTCAGCCGTCCCGCGCTGGTGCTGGCGGACGAACCCACCGGTAATCTGGATGCCGGGTATGCCGCCGACATCATGGCCATGTTCCGCGACTTTCACCAGGTGGGCACCACGCTCATCATTTCCACTCATGATGAACGCGCCATCGCCGCTCTGGGCGGAAGGCTCGTTCATCTGGATCACGGCAAACTGGCGGCAATCGCATGAAAAACTGGCTGACGCACCATCGTACTGCGCTGTTCGATGCCCTCAGGCGGCTGTTGCGAACCCCTTTTTCCAGCTTCTTCACCGCGCTGGCCATCGGCGTGGCGCTGACTCTGCCCGCCGGGCTTTACCTGGCACTGGTCAATCTGGATCATCTGGCCGGGCAGATGCCCGCCCAGCCGGAAATCAGCCTGTTCGTTTCCGATTCGGCCACCACGGCAGAAATCGAGAAACTGAAACAGAAACTTGAAAGCCACCCAAAGCTGTCAAAGCGCCGTTTTGTCTCCCGCGAAAGCGCACTGGAAACCCTGAAGTCTCAAGGGCTTTCCGACATTACCGCTGGCCTGGACAAAAACCCTCTTCCCGACGCCTGGATTCTGACCCCCAACGAGGCAAGCCCGTCAAGCATGGAAAGCCTGCGCAAGGAATTGGCTGCTCTGACTGGTGTGGACAATGTTCAGCTCGACAGCGCCTGGGCAGAGCGTCTGCAAGCCTTTTTGCGCATTGGTGAGCGTATCGCGCTGTTGCTGGCAGCCCTTTTCGGGGTGGCGCTGGTCGCCATTTCCAGCAATGCCATCCGGGCGCAAATCCTGACACGCCAGGATGAAATTGAAGTCAGCCGCCTGATTGGCGCCACCGACCGCTACATCCGCCGGCCCTTTCTGTATTTTGGCGCCCTGCAGGGCGCTTCGGGTGGCCTGATGGCGTTTGCCATCCTGATTCTGATGCAATCGCTGCTGTCCGCCCCGGTCGGCGAACTGGCCTCCCTGTATGGCTCTCCCTTTCAGCTGTTGGGACTCACTCCGCTCAATGGCGGCCTCATTCTTGGCGGAGCCATACTTTTCAGCTGGCTTGGCGCATGGGTTGCCGTCAGCCGGTCTCTTCGCCGGGTTGATTAACCCCTAAATTTTGGAACTCCCCGGTCGTTTAGCACTCAGAAGCCTGGAGTGCTAAAATAGCCATGGAGGTTTTTGAAATATGACTACTGCCTTGATGCCTTCCGTTTCCGCCAGCAGCCTGGAAGCCTATATCCAGAGCGTGAGCCGTTACCCCCTGCTTTCGCTTGAGGAAGAACAGTATCTGGCACGCCGCTGGCACGATACGCAGGATGTAGAAGCCGCCCGCAAGCTGGTGGTATCCCATTTGCGCGTGGTAGTAAGCGTTGCCCGCCATTACATGGGTTATGGCCTGCCGCAGGCTGACCTCATCCAGGAAGGAAATATCGGTCTGATGAAAGCCGTCAAGCGCTTCGACCCGGATCGCGGCGTGCGTCTGGTGAGTTTTGCGCTGCACTGGATCAAGGCGGAAATTCACGAGTACATCCTCAAAAACTGGCGTCTGGTCAAAGTGGCCACCACCAAGGCTCAGCGCAAGCTGTTTTTCAACCTGCGCAGCATGAAGCAGGGACTGGGCAGTCTGGGCGCCACGGAAACCGCGAAAATTGCCAAGGCGCTGGGCGTCAAGCCCGAGGAAGTACGCGAGATGGAAACCCGGTTGTCCGGCCAGGATATCGGTCTTGACCCCACCGTGGATGACGGCGAGGAATCCTATAGCCCCATCGCCTATCTTGCCAGCCCGGAAGATTCCCCGGTTGAAGTTCTGGCCCGTGAGCAGACCGAGCGCCTGCAGCATGAGGGTCTGAGCGAGGCCTTGTCCAGTCTTGATCCGCGCAGCCGGCGCATCATAGAAGCGCGTTGGCTGAAGGAAGATTCGTCAGCCACCCTGCATGACCTGGCGGCGGAATTTGGCATCTCGGCTGAGCGTGTCC
>JADFDC010000040.1 GCA_018263115.1 Thiobacillus sp. | reverse complement strand
CAGTAAACCGTTCCATCCGCCTTGATCGACAGGTTGACCGTCTCTGGTTTAATTGGATTGGGCGTGCTGACAGCCCGAGGCAAATCGACCTTGACCGCATGGGTAAGTAGCGGCGCGGTAATGATGAAAATGACCAGCAGTACCAGCATGACGTCGATGAGCGGAATCATGTTGATTTCGGCCACGTCCCTGGGCGCGCCGGTCTGGGTCAGTCCGCCGAATGCCATTTATGCCTCCTTCACCTTGAGCACAATGGGCCCGCTTTTCGAAACAGGTGTTTGAACCTTCGCACCGGTGGACATGAAGGCAAACAGGTCGTGGGCAAAGCCATCGAGTTCGGTCAGCACCATGCGGTTGGAACGGTTGAAGAAGTTGTAGGCGAGCACCGCGGGAATCGCGACGGCTAGACCCAGCGCGGTCATGATCAGCGCTTCGCCCACCGGGCCGGCCACCTGGTCGAGGCTGCCCGAACCGCTCATGCCGATGTTGACCAGGGCGTGGTAAATGCCCCACACGGTGCCGAACAGCCCGACAAAAGGTGCGCTCGATGCAATCGACGCCAGCATGGTGTGGCCGTATTCCAGACGCGCCGTATCCTGCTCGATGGCGCGGCGCAGCGCGCGGGTAAGAAACTCGTCCGCCGAGCCGGATTCGATCAGCCGCTGACCGGTCTTGTTGCGATATTGCTCGGCCGCCTGCAGACCATGATGGGTCATGTGCGAAAAGGGATCGTGCACACCTGCCGTGCGGAGGTGTTCCGCCACCGGCGCCAGTCCCGGCGCATCCCAGAAGCGGGCAAGAAAAGCGCTGGCGCTCTTGCGCATGCGCCAGTTGGCCAGCGTCTTGGTTGCGATGAGATACCAGGTGATGACCGACATGGCCAGCAGCACCAGCAGCAGAAATCTGGCGAGGCCATCGGTCTGCGCAAGAAAATGGGCAAAGCCCAGTTGAACCTGAACATCAGGGGTTTCCATGTTTAACTCCCAAAAGTGAAATTGATTGGAACAATGACCCAGCCCTCGACAGGTTTGCTGCCCTGCCGCGCCGGGACAAAACGCCAGTTTTGAACGGTGTTCAAGGCTGATCGATCAAGCCGCTCGAATCCGCTGCTATTGCGCAATTCGAGTTCCTTGACCGTGCCATCTGTTTTGACCAGAACCCTCAGAAACACCTTGCCGGTTTCCCCCAGCTTGCTTGACAGCTTTGGATAAGGCGGCTTTGGATTGTCGAGATAATCCGCATCAAAGCGCGGCTCGATCACGTGTGTGGGCGGCGGCGCGGGTCTGGGCGCTTCGACCATAACCGGTGCGGGAGGCGGCAACACTTCCGGAACAGGCTCGCTGACCGGTTTGATTTCGGCAACCGGAATGGCGCGTGGCGGTTCCTGCTCCAGAATTTTTTCAACATTCAGGATGGGTGGCGCGAGCAGCGGCTTCGCAACCGGCATGGGCGGGATGGGTTTGGGCGGCTCGGGCTTGAACTCCGGCTTGGGCGCCTCGTCCTGGAGTTCGATCAGGCTGACTTTTAAAGGGCGCGCCAATTGCAACCTCACGTCCGACTCATGATTCACTAACATTGCCAGCGTCAGTCCTGCATGCAGCAACACTACGAGACCTAGCAAGGAAGGTGAATGCTCCGACATCCCAACATTCATTTTCACAATCAAGGCTGATTTCCCCAAGCCGTGAGTTCAGTCAAACCCTCCAGGCATTCGCCCATATCCTTGCACTCCTCGCACAAGGCATCGCCCAGCGTTTCATCCTGTGCGAGGCAGGCAAACAGCATGCAGGCAACGGCGCATGAGCGGCGCGATCCTGTTTCCATGGCGTTGCGCAGATGGTGGATGGCACCTGCCATCAGTTCGGTGTGACTGGCCCATTCCTTAGGGGCAGTATGTAACTGGTTCATGACAACTCCGTGCAAGACAAAAAATGTTGCTGGCTTGCCCGGAGGGTTTGGACTGGCTGGCTAGAAAAAGCTCCGGAGGAGCTTGCTTGGAGAAAGCGTATGACCACGCTCTGCAGAAAAACTAGGCGGGTTGAGGACAGCCCTCCTCACCACAGCACTCGCGCGCTTCTTTCAACACGGCATGAGCGCATCCTGCGCATTTGCCGCATTGCATGCTGACGCCCAACTGCTCACGCAAGTCGCGCATGCGGCATGCGCCCTGGGCGACGGCCTCATGAATGTCACGGTCGGTGACCTGGCGGCAAATGCATACATACATGTTTGTTACCTCACTTGGTCAGGATGAGTTTGTCGTTGCGCGTCTGGCGCAGGGTGTAAATCTGGCCCTTGAAGGCGATATGGACATAGCCAAGGTGGCTGAGCAGCCTGTCCACGGGTAGCGGATTCCTAAGGTCGAAAGCTTCAACGGGATGTTTGCCCTGGCCTGCTGATTCGTCTTTCATTTGAATTAATGATAATGAGAATGGTTAGCATTATAAACAAGTAATCCGCCCTGTCAACAAGGATCCATAAATTATTTTCTTGCCGGCAACGATTCCGAAAAGCAGACTACCCGCGTGAATACGATTCGCAACCTGCTTGAGTTGGCCTTCGAGGCTGCTTTGCATGCTGCCAACCCGCAGCTTCTTGTCCCAGCCAGACTGCCTGCTCCGCCCAAGGGTAGAACGCTGGTGGCAGGCGGCGGCAAAGCCGCTGCGCCCATGGCCAAGGCTGTCGAGGACAACTGGCCGGCTGACGCGCCTTTATCCGGCCTGGTGGTTACCCGATACGGACATGGTTTGCCAACGTCGCGTATCAAGGTCGAGGAAGCCGGCCATCCTCTGCCTGATGACCGGGGCGCCGTGGCAGCAAAAGACATGCTGGAGGAAATTCAGCAACTTGGTCAGGATGATTTGCTGATAGTGCTGCTGTCAGGCGGCGGATCAAGTCTGCTTGCGCTGCCGGTAGAAGACATCAGCCAGAATGACTTGCGTAATGTGACCCATGCGTTGCTGGCCAGCGGTGCTTCGATCCAGGAAATCAATATCGTACGAAAGCATTTGACGCAATTTTCCGGCGGGCGGATGGCAGCCCTTTCAGTGGCACCTGTTGTTTCGCTCATCATTTCGGACGTGGTGGGCAATGACCCTACACATATTGCTTCAGGCCCGTGCGCGCCAGACCCTTCCACGTATGAAGATGCGATCGCCACGCTCACGCGCTATTCGATTAGCCCTCCCAATTCGGTCTTGAATCATCTGCGACGCGGACTGCGAGGCGAGATTTCGGAAACACCGAAGCCAGGAGATGCCGCATTCAATAATGTCGTGAATCATGTCATTGGCAGCGCTGTGCAGTCGCTGAAAGCGGCCGAACTATTTCTGTACTCGCAGGGATTTCAGGTAATCAACCTTGGTGAAGTCGAAGGGGAAGCCCGCGAAGTTGCCAGCCAGCACGCAGCCATGCTCAGGGAATACGACTTGCGCACAGACTGGCCGCTTGCACTGCTATCCGGTGGCGAGACAACCGTCACCGTGCGCAACCCATCCGGGCATGGCGGGCGCAACGCGGAATATCTATTGACATTGGGCTTGGCTATGGCACGGGTAGAAAATTTCTGGGCTATTGCCTGCGATACCGATGGCATTGATGGAACAGAGGACAATGCTGGTGCCATCTGGACACCCGAAACGCTTGCGCGATCCATTGAACTGGGCCTGAACGCGGAAGACATGTTGCGCTCGAATAATGCACAGGCATTTTTCCGGTCTCTGGATAACCTTGTCATGACCGGGCCAACTCGCACAAACGTGAATGATTTCAGGCTTGCGCTACTGATTTAGGTTGGTGATTTAGGTTGGTGAATTATTTTGTTGATTCAGTTTGGCCTGAAAACCTGCACCACATCGCCAAGTTTTATTCCAAGCTTTTCTGCCGCGCTGCCACGGTTGATGGCCAACTCCAGCAGACCGACACTGTTGACAAACCAGAAGCCTTCACCTTTGCCCACAAAGCCGAACGACTCCGCATGCTTGAACTCGCCGCCTCTTGCCATGATGCGTGTACTTTTCGGCAGACCTGCGCCCCGGATTCCTGTCCAGGCATTGCCAAAGTGATCGATGTAAATCACGCGATCCAGATCTTCCTTGTCGAATTCGACATTGAGCCTTGGTTTTTCTTCAAGCTTGTCAGCAGGGAATTCACCCTTGGCTACAAGCGCGGCAATCACTGCGAAGATATCACGGCCATGAAAGGTTGATGAAGCACCCTCAGGCTGCCAGTTGATATGCCAGATTCTGCTGTCGCGATTTCTTGCTGAAACAATCGACAGCAGGCCATTGTCCGGTCCGACAAACCACCTTCCCCCTGCCAGGATGACCGTGCCACTACGCTCAGTACCCACACCCGGATCAACAACGCACATGAAAACAGTGCCCGGTGGAAATGTTGGAGCAAAGGCAGCAATCAGATGTGCGCCTGCATGTGCGTTGTAGTCAGGTGCCTGATGGAGCAGATCAACCACTTGCTGTCCGGGCGCGTGTTCCTCCAGCCTTGCCTTGACCTGGCCTACGTAAGGATCGTGATTTCCAAAGTCCGTGAACAGTACAATCATGCTTCCCTCCTGTGCGGTAAGGGAAATATGGGCACTTCCTTCTCAATTGGCAAGCGCGCAAAAGTAAAAAAGCCAGGGGTGCCCGGCTTTTATTGTTGCGATTACTGTCTATCGCTCATTCGGCGGCAGTGACTTCCTCTGCCACTTCGGGGCGATCCACCAGTTCAACCAGCGCCATGGGCGCATTGTCACCCACGCGGAAACCGAACTTGAGAATACGGATGTAACCACCGGGACGCTTGGAATAACGAGGGCCCAGCTCATCGAAAACCTTGGTGACCATGTCACGGTCACGCAGGCGATCAAACGCCAGACGGCGGTTGGCCAGCGAAGGTGACTTGCCGAGCGTAATGATGGGCTCAACAACGCGGCGGAGTTCCTTGGCCTTGGGCAGCGTGGTCTTGATGACTTCGTGCTTGAGCAGCGCGTTGCTCATGTTGCGGAACATTGCCAGCCGGTGGCTTGTAGTGCGATTTAGTTTGCGATTCGATTGACGATGACGCATGGCATTTTCCTTTCAAAAACCATTTTTCTTGGGCTAGCGCAGTTGCCACACCGCGCCGCACTTATTCTTTTAAAATTCAGTTCAGGGTTTATCGAGACCAGCCGGCGGCCAGTTTTCAAGCTTCATGCCCAAAGACAAACCTTTGGAGGCAAGCACTTCCTTGATTTCATTCAGGGACTTGCGGCCCAGGTTGGGCGTCTTGAGCAATTCTGTTTCGGTGCGCTGGATCAGGTCACCGATGTAGTAGATATTTTCGGCCTTCAGACAGTTGGCGGAACGAACCGTCAGCTCCAGATCGTCCACGGGCCGCAACAGAATCGGATCCACTTGCGGCGCAAGCGCGGATTCGGCGGCAGCTGATTCCGTGCCTTTCAGATCGGCGAATACAGAGAGCTGGTCCACCAGGATGCGTGCGGCAGTACGAACCGCTTCTTCCGGATCAACCACGCCATTGGTTTCGATATCGATCACCAGGCGATCCAGATCGGTACGCTGCTCAACTCGGGCGCTCTCAACCGCATAGGCCACGCGGCGAACCGGACTGAAAGACGCATCCACCAGAATGGAGCCCACGCCACGCGAATCCTGATCCACCTTACGGGCCGGAACAGGTTGATAACCCCGACCGGCTTCCACCTTGATTTCCATATCCAGTTTGCCGCCCTTGGTCAGGCGAGCAATGACATGATCGGGATTCATGACTTCGACATCATGACCCAACTGAATATCACCCGCTGTCACAACCCCTTCACCATCCTTGGCTAGCTTGAGGCGAACTTCAGCCTTGTTGTGAAGCTTGAATGCAATTCCCTTGAGGTTGAGCAGGATGTCAACCACATCCTCCTGCACGCCTTCGAGGGTAGAATATTCGTGTACAACACCCGAAATCTTGATCTCGGTCGGCGCATAGCCCGTCATGGACGAAAGCAGAATACGGCGCAGGGCATTGCCCAGGGTGTGACCATAACCGCGTTCAAACGGCTCCATCACCACCTTGGCATGGAGCGGGGTCACACGATCAACATCAACAATACGGGGTTTGAGGAAATCCGCGGCAGCTTGCATGGAGGCTGTGTCCTTAAAACATCGTGACCAAATACTTGGAGAATTTAAAACCAGTCAGCTAATTACTTGGAATAAAGTTCGATAACCAGCGATTCATTGATCGTCGGCGGCAACTCGGAACGCTGAGGCATGGCCTTGAATGTTCCCTTCAAGCCCTTGGCATCGACTTCCACCCATTCGGGGAATCCACGGCTTTCAGCGGCCTCGGCAGCGCCTTTGACACGCAAATGGGCCTTGGCACGCTCGCTTACTTCAACCACATCACCAGATTTGACCTGATAGGAAGGAATGTTGACGCGCTTGCCATTCACCAGAATGCCGTTATGACGGACTACCTGACGAGCCTCGGTACGCGAAGCGCCAAAACCCATGCGATAGCACACAGAATCCAGACGGCTTTCCAGCAGGCCCAGCAGCATCTCGCCCGTCACGCCCTTGCGGCGGTCGGCTTCCTTGTATACCAGGCGGAACTGGCGCTCGAGCACGCCGTAAATACGACGAATCTTCTGCTTTTCGCGTAATTGCGAGCCATAGCCGGAAAGACGGGCACCGCTTTTCTGGCCATGCTGGCCGGGCGCATAGCTGCGGCGTTCGATGGCGCATTTTTCTGTGTAGCATTTTTCGCCCTTGAGGAAGAGTTTTTCCCCCTCACGACGGCACTGACGGCACTTGGCATCAAGGTTACGAGCCATGTTCGACCTCTGTTAAATACGGCGCTTTTTCGAAGGACGGCATCCATTGTGCGGAACAGGCGTCACATCCGAAATAGCGGTGATTTTGAATCCCAGGGCATTCAGCGCGCGAATCGATGATTCACGGCCGGGTCCGGGGCCTTTAATTCGAACTTCAAGGTTTTTGACGCCATATTCCAGAGCGGCCTTGCCAGCATTTTCGGCAGCCACCTGTGCCGCGAACGGCGTGGACTTGCGAGAGCCCTTGAAGCCGGCTCCGCCTGCGGTTGCCCACGACAAGGCGTTACCCTGGCGGTCTGTAATGGTGATGATCGTATTGTTGAAGGAGGCGTGAACGTGAACGATGCCTTCGGCAACGCTCTTCTTGACCTTCTTGCGAACTCGGGTGGAAGCGGTTTTGGTCGCCATTTATCTATCCTTATTTCTTGATCGCCTTGCGTGGGCCCTTACGGGTACGCGCGTTGGTACGCGTACGTTGTCCACGTACCGGCAAGCCTTTGCGATGGCGCAAACCGCGATAGCAGCCGAGATCCATCAGCCGCTTGATGTTCATGGTTACTTCACGGCGAAGATCACCTTCGACCGTGAACTTGGACACGCCCTCGCGCAGCTTGTCCATATCCGCATCGGTCAGATCCTTGATTTTCGCATTGACGGCTACACCCGCAGCTTCGCAAATCTTGCGTGCTGTGGTGCGCCCGATGCCATAAATGGCGGTCAACGCGATTTCCGTGTGTTGATGGTTGGGTATGTTTACCCCAGCAATACGGGCCATTCGGCTGTACTCCGTACAGAAAACAGAAAATTATATCACGTTAGACGGGCTTGATATACCCGCTAACCCAAAATCACCAAACCTTAGCCTTGGCGCTGCTTGTGGCGCGGGTCTTCACAAATCACCCGAACCACGCCCTTGCGGCGCACAATTTTGCATTTGCGACAGATTTTCTTTACCGACGCTTGCACTCGCATGTTCGTTCTCCTATTCCGGTTACCCGGTCAAACTTACTTGGCCCTGAATACGATCCGGCCCTTGGTCAGATCGTATGGCGTTAATTCAACAGTTACCTTGTCGCCTGGCAGGATACGGATGTAATGCATCCGCATTTTTCCTGATATGTGCCCTAGAACGACATATCCATTTTCAAGTTTCACCCGGAAAGTCGCGTTGGGCAGGTTTTCCACAACTTCACCCTGCATCTGGATGACGTCTTCCTTCGACATCAGCGACCTACCAAGCCACCTTTGAAGTTGGCTTTTTTCAACAAGCTTTCATACTGATGGGACATGGCATAGGCCTGTACCTGGGTCATGAAGTCCATCACCACCACTACAATAATCAGCAGCGATGTGCCGCCGAAATAAAACGGCACATTCCACTTGGCAATCAGCATTTCCGGCAGCAGGCATACCAAGGTTATGTAGATCGCGCCAACCAATGTCAACCTGGTCATGACCTTGTCAATGTAGCGAGCCGTCTGGTCACCAGGCCGGATACCGGGAACGAAGGCCCCACTTTTCTTCAGGTTATCCGCCGTATCCTTGGGATTGAACACTAGGGCGGTATAGAAAAAACAGAAGAAAACAATCGCTGCTGCATAAATCAACATATAGACCGGCTGACCAGGTGACAGCACGGCACCAATATCCTTCAGCCAGTTCATGCTCGGATTCGTACCGAACCAGCCAGCCAGCGTCGCCGGGAACAAGACAATGCTGGATGCAAAAATCGGCGGTATCACCCCTGAAATGTTCAGCTTCAAGGGGAGATGCGAACTTTGTCCACCCATTACAACCTTGCCGACCTGCCGCTTGGCGTAGTTAACCAGAATCTTGCGCTGCCCGCGCTCGACAAACACAACAAATCCAACCACCAAAATGGCGCCAATAAACAGCATCAGCACCAGAGGTATCGAGAACGCGCCAGTCCTCGTCAGTTCAAGTGTGCCCGAAATGGCACTGGGCAACCCGGCAACAATACCGGCAAAAATTATCAGGGAGATTCCGTTGCCAATGCCACGCTCGGTTATCTGCTCACCTACCCACATCAGGAACATCGTGCCAGCAGTAAGTGTGGTCACCGCAATAATCCGGAAACCCATGCCGGGTTCAATAACCACTCCCTGACTCTCCAGCGCAATAGAGATGCCAATCGACTGAAACAGGGCCAAAAAAACCGTTCCGTAGCGAGTGTACTGGGTAATTTTCCGGCGTCCCGCTTCACCTTCCTTCTTCAACGCTTCCAACTGCGGAGAAATGGATGTCATTAACTGAACGATGATCGACGCCGAAATGTACGGCATGATACCCAGCGCAAACACAGAAGCCCGCGACAGCGCACCACCCGAGAACATGTCGAACATGCCCAGTATTCCGCCTGACTGGGAATCAAACAATTGCCTCAGCTGTTCCGGATCAATTCCGGGAACAGGAATAAACGAGCCGATGCGGTACACGACCAGCGCACCCAGCAAAAACCACAAGCGGCGTTTCAAATCACCAAACTTGCTTGTCACTCCCGCTGCTGAAGACGCTGTTGCCAAAATCCGTCCTTATCCGCCGACCTTATTCACTAAAGGTGCCGCCCGCCGCTTCAATCGCAGCGCGCGCACCCTTGGTGGCAGCAATACCCTTCAGTTTCACTGCCCTTTCCACCTTGCCAGACAGGATTAGCTTTGCCGACTTGGCTATTGCAGGAACCACACCAGCTTGCTTCAATACAAGTAAATCAATTTCGCCAGCAGCGATCTTGTCAAGGTCTGACAAACGCACCTGGGCCGTATCAGTTGCGGAAAGCGATACAAATCCGCGCTTCGGCAGGCGGCGATGCAGGGGCATCTGACCACCTTCAAATCCCACTTTTTTATACCCGCCCGCACGCGAATGCTGGCCCTTGTGACCACGGCCTGCCGTTTTGCCCAGACCGGATCCAATGCCGCGACCCACACGCTTTTTGGCGTGTTTGGCACCCGCACCAGGTTTCAGATTATTAAGTTCCATTAGCACCCCTCGCATTTCACGAGATAACTGACTTTGTTGATCATGCCGCGATTGGCCGGGGTATCCTGAACCTCGACTGTATGATGCATGCGACGCAAACCCAAGCCGCGAACACAGGCTTTATGCGCTTTCAGCGTGCCGATCGTGCTCTTCACCAAGGTAACTTTCAGTTTCTTATCGCTCATGGTTTACCCCAGAATTTCTTCCACGGACTTGCCGCGCTTGGCTGCCACCTCTGATGGTGTGGACAATTGCAACAGACCATTCAAGGTAGCTCGCACAACGTTGTAGGGATTGGTCGACCCCAGGCACTTGGCCAGCACATTCTGTACGCCCATCACTTCGAAAACAGCTCGCATTGCTCCGCCCGCAATGATGCCGGTACCTTCCGAAGCAGGCTGGATCAGCACAACGGATGCGCCATGCCTGCCAATCACCTGATGGTGGAATGAGCCGTTCTTGAGATTGACTTTGACCATCTGACGGCGCGCTTCTTCCATGGCTTTCTGCACCGAAACCGGTACTTCCTTGGCTTTTCCCTTGCCCATGCCAACACCGCCATCACCATCACCAACGACCGCTAGGGCGGCAAAGCCCAGCACACGGCCGCCCTTAACCGTTTTGGAAACACGGTTAACCGCGATCATTTTTTCGCGCAGGCCGTCGCCGCGCTCTTCGGTATTCTCGTTACGAGCCATATTCTCGTGTCCTGTTAAAAGACTAATCCGTTTTCACGTGCGGCATCAGCCAGCGCTTTAACGCGTCCGTGAAACTTGAAACCCGAGCGGTCGAAAGCGACCTTCTCGATACCCAGGCCCTTGGCTTTTTCAGCCAAACGCTTGCCAACGATGGCAGCCGCAGCTTTATCACCACCATTAGGCACTTGGGCGCGAACTTCTTTCTCGGTGGTTGAAGCCGAGGCAAGAACCTTTCCGCCATCCGCGGAAATGATTTGTGCGTAAATATGGCAGTTGGTACGGTGCACCGAAAGCCGGATTGCTTTGACGGCCGCAATTTTGGCGCGGGTTTTGCGCGCGCGACGGACTCGTACTTGCTGGGTATTCATCGTTTACGTTCCTTGGCAGCTATTACTTCTTCTTGGTCTCTTTCAAGACCACCACTTCATCGGAATACCGGACGCCCTTGCCCTTATAGGGCTCTGGCGGGCGGTATGCGCGCACATCGGCAGCCACTTGGCCCACTTTCTGGCGATCAATTCCCTTGATCACGATTTCAGTCTGGGTTGGCGTCTCTGCTTTGACACCCACAGGCATGTTGTGCACAACGGGATGTGAAAAGCCGAGTGAAAGATTCAGGCTGTCCCCCTGAGCCTGGGCACGATAACCCACGCCAACCAGATTCAGCTTCTTTTCAAAACCTTTCGATACACCATTCACCATATTGTTAAGCAACGCGCGAAGCGTGCCTGACATGGCATTGGCCTGAATACTCTCGTCTGCCGCCTCAAAACTGACAACGCCAGCATCAACAGACACCTTGACATTGGCAGGCGCCTTCTGGGTCAAGCTGCCCAAGGGGCCTTTGACAGTAATCATTTCACCCAAAGAAATTTCTACACCCTTGGGCAACTGGATAGGGTTCTTGCCTACGCGTGACATTTCAAGCCCCTCTTACGCCACTACACACAATACTTCGCCACCTACGCCCTGAGCGCGCGCCTTGCGATCGGTCATCACTCCACGTGAAGTCGATACGATAGCCACACCAAGGCCATTCATGACCCTGGGCAAATCCTCTGCGCCTTTATAAATGCGAAGGCCGGGCTTGCTCACACGCTCGATCTTTTCGATGACGGGTCGACCAGCGTAATACTTCAACTGGATTTCCAGCTCGGGCTTGGTTTCACCCTTGATAACGAATCCGTCAATATAGCCTTCATCCTTCAGCACCTGCGCGATGGACAGCTTGACCTTGGAAGACGGCATGCGAACAACCACTTTTTCCATAGCCTGGGCATTGCGGATGCGGGTCAGCATATCGGCAATGGGATCACTCATGCTCATATTTGCTTTCTCCCTTACCAGCTGGCTTTTACGATGCCCGGAATTTCGCCACGCATGGCAAATTCACGCACTTTTGCACGGGCCAGCCCAAACTTGCTGAACACTCCACGCGGCCGTCCAGTGATCTGACAACGGTTGCGCTGGCGTGACGGACTGGCATTTCGCGGCAGCTTTTGCAGCGCCAGACGAGCATTCATGCGCTCTTCCTCCGACAGCTTGGCGTTGTCGATAACCGCCTTCAATTCGGCACGCTTTGCAGCGTACTTCTTGACCATCTTGGCGCGCTTGGCTTCACGGTTGATCAAAGCTAATTTAGCCATGCCTACCTCAATTCTTGAACGGAAATTTGAAAGCGGCGAGCAGCGCTTTGGCTTCTTCATCCGTTTTCGCGGTGGTGGTAATGCTGATATTCATGCCCCGCAGCGCATCGATCTTGTCGTACTCGATTTCAGGGAAAATGATTTGTTCACGCACACCCATGTTGTAGTTGCCACGCCCATCAAAAGCGCGACCGGAAATACCACGGAAGTCACGCACCCTTGGAAGCGCAACCGTAACCAAACGGTCAAGGAACTCATACATCCTGTTGCGACGCAACGTCACCTTACATCCGATCGGATAGCCTTCACGAATCTTGAAACCCGCGATGGAATTGCGCGCCACCGTCACCACAGCCTTTTGGCCAGCGATTTTTTGCATGTCGCCCACCGCAAATTCCATGATTTTCTTGTCAGCAACTGCTTCGCCCACACCCATGTTGAGCGTGATTTTTTCGATGCGAGGGACTTCCATGACAGACTTGTAACCGAACTTCTTGATCAGTTCGGGCACCACTGTCTCACGATAATAACTTTGCAGACGTGCCATATCAGCCTCTTATGCGTCCACCATTTCGCCATTGGATTTGAAGAATCGGACTTTGCGACCGTCTTCAAGCGCTTTATAGCCAACCCTGTCGGCTTTCTGCGTGGCGGGATTAAACAAACCAACATTGGAAATGTGGATGGGCATTTCCTTTTCCACAATTCCACCCGTTTGACCCAGATAGGGATTGGGCTTCTGATGTTTCTTGACCCGGTTGATGCCTTCGACCACCAGATGCTCGGCATCGGCCACGCGCAACACAACGCCACGCTTGCCCTTGTCCTTGCCGGCGAGAACCATCACCTGATCACCCTTATGAATACGTGCCATGTCGATCTCCTTACAGCACTTCCGGCGCCAGCGATACAATTTTCATGAACCGCTCAGTCCGCAGCTCACGCGTCACCGGCCCAAAAATACGGGTACCGATCGGCTCCAGCTTGTTGTTCAGCAATACAGCCGCATTGCCGTCAAACTTGACCAGCGAACCATCAGGACGTCGAACGCCCTTGGCCGTGCGCACCACCACGGCGTTATAAACATCGCCCTTTTTGACGCGACCGCGCGGGGCAGCATCCTTGATGCTGACCTTGATGATGTCACCGATTCCGGCATAACGCCGATGGCTTCCACCCAGCACCTTGATACACATCACGGTGCGAGCGCCAGTATTATCCGCTACGTCCAACATGGACTGCATTTGAATCATTGTTCACTCTCCAACTTAACCCGCCATCGGTCTGAAACCCTGGCGGCCAGTTTTGGATCCCGTGTTATCGGGAAGAACCGCACCAGAAGTTCCGGTACGGGGAAAACGCAGAACTATATCAGAGACAGTCCCGCCATACAAGTACTTAACCTGAAAATCAGGTGCGCACGCGCTCGATCAACCTGGATACGCGCCAGGACTTGGTCTTTGAAACCGGGCGTCCTTCCTGAATCTCAACCATATCCCCCTCATGGCACTCGTTGTTTTCGTCGTGCGCATGATACTTCTTGGACAGGCGGATGATTTTGCCAATTACCGGGTGCTTGACGCGGCGCTCGACCAGAACGGTAACAGTCTTGTCCATTTTGTCGCTCACAACACGGCCCGTCAGACTACGTACTACTTTGTTCGCTTCTGTCATGATCAAACCTTTTCACGCATCACGGTTTTGACCCGTGCAATATCACGACGGATTTTGCTCAGATCAGCGGTCTTGTTGGATTGCTGGGTCGCCACTTGCATGCGCAAGGCAAAATGCGCCCGCAGCAATGCGTCCAGTTCCTTGTTAAGTTCGTCGGCAGATTTGCCGCGCAGTTCTTTGGCGTTCATGTCAGCTTCCGATCATGCGGGTCACGAAGGCGGTTTGGATAGGCAGCTTGGCCGCAGCGAGTTTAAAAGCCTCGCGCGCCAGTGTTTCATCCACGCCATCCATCTCATACAAAACTTTACCTGGCTGAATTTCAGCCACCCAGTATTCCGGGCTGCCTTTGCCGTTACCCATCCGGACTTCAGCAGGTTTTCTGGAAATCGGCTTGTCCGGGAAAATGCGAATCCATACCCGGCCGCCACGTTTGATGTGACGGGTCATGGCGCGACGCGCCGCCTCAATCTGGCGGGCAGTCAAGCGTCCGCGGCCAATGGCCTTCAGGCCATACTCGCCAAAACTGACCTTGGCGCCACGAGTCGCCAGGCCGGTATTACGGCCTTTCTGCTCTTTACGGTATTTTCTTCTAGCTGGCTGCAGCATGCTTCACTCCTGATTTCTTGCCACGCTTTTCCGGCTCGGCTGCGACGGGTTGTTCGCCACGGCTCAGCGCGTCACCCTTGTACACCCAGACCTTGATGCCGATGATGCCGTAGGTGGTACGTGCTTCCGCGAAGCCATAGTCAATATCGGCGCGCAAGGTATGCAGCGGCACGCGGCCTTCACGGTACCACTCGGTACGCGCGATTTCGATACCATTGAGACGTCCCGAGCTCATGATCTTGATGCCCTGCGCACCAAGACGCATAGCATTTTGCATAGCGCGCTTCATGGCGCGACGGAACATCACCCTCTTTTCCAGTTGCTGAGCAATGCTGTCGGCAATAATTTGCGCGTCGGTTTCCGGCTTGCGCACTTCTTCAATATTTACATGAACCGGCACGGACATCATGCGAGCAAGATCGGTGCGCAGTTTCTCAATATCTTCGCCCTTCTTCCCAATCACCACACCCGGGCGAGCGCTGAAAATGGTGATGCGGGCATTCTTGGCCGGGCGTTCAATCAGCACTTTGCTGACGGACGCACCCGTCAGCTTGCGCTTCAGGTATTCACGAACCTTGATGTCTTCATTCAGGGTGCTTGCGAAATTTTTGTTGGTACCAAACCATTTTGCTGTCCAGGTGCGCTGCACACCCAGACGAAAACCGGTTGGATGAATTTTCTGTCCCATATCAATCCCCCACCGTCACTGTAATGTGACAGGTTTGTTTCTCGATGCGATTGCCACGCCCCTTGGCCCGCGCGGTAAAACGCTTGAGACTGGGTCCCTTGTCAACATAAATTGTCTTGACCTTGAGCGCGTCAATATCCGCACCCTCGTTGTGCTCGGCATTCGCGATCGCAGACTCCAGCACTTTCTTGATGATCGTTGCGCCTTTCTTCGGGCTGAACGCCAGAATATTCAGTGCCCGGTCGACCGGCATGCCACGAATCTGATCAGCCACCAGCCGGCCCTTTTGGGCGGAGAGGCGTGTTCCACGCAGAATAGCGGATACTTCCATCATTTCTCTCCTTACTTCTTGGCCTTTTTGTCGGCGGCATGACCCTTGAACGTACGGGTCAGTGAAAATTCGCCGAGCTTGTGTCCAACCATGTTCTCGGTGATGAACACCGGAACATGCTGACGGCCGTTGTGGACGGCAATGGTCAGTCCGATAAACTCGGGAAGCACCGTGGAACGGCGCGACCATGTCTTGATCGGACGCTTGTCATTGCTGGTTTGCGCGGTTTCTACCTTTTTGATCAGGTAGCCATCCACGAAAGGACCTTTTTTAACGGAACGAGCCATATTCTCTTACCTCAATCAACTGGCGTGACGGCGACGCACGATCATGCCGGACGTGCGTTTGTTCTTGCGGGTGCGGTAACCCTTGGTCGGCGTACCCCAAGGGCTGACCGGATCCCTACCAGCCGCCGTTTTTCCTTCACCACCACCGTGCGGGTGATCAACCGGGTTCATAACCACACCACGAACAGTTGGACGGATGCCGCGCCAACGGTTGGCGCCTGCCTTACCAATCGAACGCAGGCTATGCTCTTCATTGCCTGCCTCGCCTATGGTTGCTCGACAATCCACATGCACCCTGCGAATTTCACCTGAACGCAAGCGCAGCTGAGCATAGCTGCCTTCACGCGCCAGCAGTTGCACGGAAGCGCCTGCTGAACGCGCAATCTGCGCGCCTTTGCCTGGCTGCATTTCAATGCAGTGAATCGTGGTACCCACCGGAATATTCCGCAACGGCAGGCAGTTGCCTGGCTTAATGGGGGCCTCGGCACCATTCATCAACAGCGCGCCAGCAGCAATGCCGCGCGGTGCAATGATGTAACGGCGTTCACCATCCGCGTAGCACAGCAACGCCAGATGAGCAGAACGGTTCGGGTCGTATTCCAGGCGTTCCACTTTGGCAACGACGCCATCCTTGTTGCGACGGAAGTCCACTATCCGATACTGCTTCTTGTGGCCACCGCCCATATGACGCGTGGTGATATGGCCATTATTGTTGCGGCCCGCAGTACGGTTCTTCTTCTCCACCAGGGCAGCCACGGGCTTGCCCTTGTGCAGATTGGGATTGACCACCTTGACGACGGCACGGCGGCCAGCGGAGGTTGGTTTGACTTTAACCAGTGCCATGATGTGCTTCCTTATGCCGCCGCCAGGTCTATTTCCTGACCCGGCTTGATGCTGACATAGGCTTTCTTCCAGTTTTTCTGGCGACCCATGCCAAACTTGTTGCGTTTAACCTTGCCCTTGACGTTCAATGTCTGCACGGCGGTTACTTCAACCTTGAACAGCATTTCCACTGCGGCGGAAATTTCCTGTTTGGTTGCATCCGACAAGACCTTGAAAGTAACCTGGTTTTCCTTGTCAGCAACCCGTGTGCTCTTTTCGGAAACCACCGGTGCCAGAATGACCTTGAGCAGACGCTCCTGATTCATCGCGCTCATCACAGCATCTCCTCGACTTGCTTGACCGCAGCCTTGGTCATCAGCACGTTGCCAAATTTGACCAGGCTCCATGGATCAACCTGATGGGGTTCCACCACGTAAACGTTGGCCAGGTTGCGGGAAGACAGCCACAGGTTTTCATCCACGCTATCCGCAACGATAAGAACCTTGGTGTCGTAACCCATGCCCTTCAGTTTCTGCGCCAGCAATTTCGTCTTGGGCGTATCAATGCCAAGCGATTCGACCACCTTGAGTTTGCCATCACGGGCAAGCTGCGACAGGATGGATGCCACGCCGGCACGGTACATCTTCCGGTTGACTTTGTGCGTGTAGTTTTCCTCACCCGTATTCGGGAAGGTTTTGCCACCCCCACGCCAGATCGGGCTGGACGTCATACCCGCGCGCGCACGGCCAGTGCCCTTTTGGCGCCACGGCTTTTTGGTGCTGTGCCGGACCTCTTCACGATCCTTTTGCTTGCTGTTGCCGCTGCGCGCGTTGGACAGGAATGCCGTTACAACCTGATGAACCAGCGACTCGTTGTAATCACGGCCAAATGTCTCGTCACTCGCCGCGAGACTTGCGGTTTGCTGACCCTGATCGTTGATAATGACCAGATCCATTACGCACCCCCTTTTGCGGCGGCACGCACAACAACCTGACCACCTTTGGCGCCCGGTACGGCACCTTTAACCAGCAACAATCCCCGGGCAGCGTCCACTCGCACGACTTCCAGATTCTGCACGGTACTGTTAACCGCCCCCATGTGGCCCGCCATCCGCTTGCCGGGAAACACGCGGCCAGGATCCTGCGCCATGCCGATGGAGCCCGGCACATTATGTGAGCGCGAGTTGCCATGCGATGCACGCTGCGACTTGAAGTTATGACGCTTGATGGTGCCCGCAAAACCCTTACCCTGGGTCATACCGGAAACATCCACCATTTGGCCAGGCTGAAATATTTCAACAGAAACAGCTGAACCCGGCTGATACTGGGCGGCCAACTCGGTAGATACAGGGAATTCGCGCATGACTTCCGCCGAATCGACGCCCGCCTTGGCAAAATGCCCGGCCTGCGCTTTATTCACACGGCTGTTGCGACGCACGCCAAAACCAACCTGCACAGCGACATAGCCGTCGGTGTCTTCGGTTTTGACCTGGGTAACGCGGTTGTTCGACACGTCCAGCACGGTCACGGGGACGGACACACCATCATCCGTAAAAACGCGGGTCATGCCGATCTTGCGACCGAC
>JADFDC010000003.1 GCA_018263115.1 Thiobacillus sp. | reverse complement strand
GCTCGACGGTCAGGTCGACCACGGAAACGTCAGAAGTTGGGACGCGGAAAGCCATGCCGGTCAGCTTCTTGTTCAGTTCGGGAATGACCTTGCCCACAGCCTTGGCGGCGCCGGTGGAAGACGGAATGATGTTTTCCAGAATGCCACGACCACCGCGCCAGTCTTTGCTCGAGGGACCGTCAACGGTTTTCTGGGTGGCGGTGGCAGCATGCACGGTGGACATCAGCCCGCGCTTGATGCCGAAGTTGTCGTGCAGCACCTTGGCCACGGGGGCCAGGCAGTTGGTGGTGCAGGATGCTGCGGACACGATAGCCTGACCGGCGTAAGTGGCGTGGTTCACACCGTACACGAACATCGGGGTGTCGTCCTTGGAAGGGGCGGACTGGACAACTTTCTTGGCGCCGGCTTTAAGGTGGGCTTCGCACGACTCGGTGGTCAGGAAGAAACCAGTGCAATCGATCACGATGTCGGCACCCACTTCGTTCCACTTAAGGTTGGCGGGATCGCGCTCTGCGGTCAGGCGAATTTTCTTGCCGTTGACAACCATATTGCCGCCGTCGACCTTGATGTCACCATTGAAGCGGCCATGCACGGAGTCGTACTTCAGCATGTAGGCCAGGTAGTTGGGTTCGAGCAGGTCGTTGATGGCGACGATCTCGATGCCGGGGAAGTCCTTGGCGACAGCGCGGAACACCATGCGGCCGATGCGGCCAAAACCGTTAATACCTACTTTGATTGCCATGTCTCAGTCTCCTAAACAATAAACATAAAAACGATTACCACAGAGGCACAGAGGCACAAAAAACCTAAAAAGATCAGTTTTTCTCTGTGCTTCAGTGTCTCTGTGGTGAATGGGGTTTACAAAACGCCCTTCACCGCAGCGGCGACGTTCTCCGGCGTAAAACCAAATTCCTTGAACAGCGCGGGTGCGGGAGCGGATTCACCGAAGCGATCGATGCCGACCACGGCGCCTTCCAGGCCCACATACTTGCGCCAGAAATCGGTGACGCCGGCTTCCACTGCAACGCGCGGCAGACCCTTGGGCAACACGCTGGCCTTGTAGGCTGCATCCTGTTTGTCAAAGGTGTTGGTCGATGGCATGGACACCACACGCACGGCGATACCCTCGGCAGCCAGCATGTCCTGCGCCTTGACGGCCAGTTCAACCTCGGAACCGGTAGCAATGATGACGGCCTTGGCGTTGGCGGCGTCCTTCAGCACGTAGCCGCCCTTGCGGATATTGGCAATCGTTGCCTCATCGCGCGCAATGAACGGCAGATTCTGGCGGGAGAGAATGTGGCAGGTAGGGCCATCCATACGTTCAACAGACTTTGCCCAACCGACCAGGGTTTCCACGGTATCGCAGGGACGCCAGACGTCGATGTTGGGGATCATGCGCAGGGTGGCGGTCTGTTCCACCGGCTGGTGGGTGGGACCGTCTTCTCCCAGGCCAATCGAATCGTGGGTAAACACATAGATCACGCGCTGCTTCATCAACGCCGACATGCGGATGGCGTTGCGGGCGTATTCCGAAAACATCAGGAAAGTGCCGCCGAAAGGCAGCACGCCGCCATGCAGCGCCATGCCGTTCATGATGTGTGACATACCGAATTCGCGTACACCGTAGCTGATGTAGTTGCCGGGTTTGCCGTGGCGGATGGGGTGGCAGCCTTCCCAGTTGGTCAGGTTGGAGCCGGTCAGATCGGCCGAGCCGCCGACGAATTCAGGCAGCGCGGAAGCCAGCGCATTGATGGCGATCTGCGAGGCCTTGCGGGTGGCGACTGTTTCGGCCTTGGCGTTGATCGCGGCCAGTTTGTCGGCAACATGCTTGTCCCAGTTTAGCGGCAGTTCGCCGTTCATGCGGCGCTCGAATTCGGCAGCCAGTTCGGGATGGGCCTTGGAATATTCAGCGAACTTGTTGTTCCACAGGGTTTCCAGACCCTGGCCCTTGGTTTTCGCATCCCATCCTTCGTATACGTCCTTGGGGATTACAAACGCAGGATGATTCCAGCCCATGTGCTTGCGGGTGGCTTCAACTTCTTCATGGCCCAGCGCAGCGCCATGCACGTCGTGCGTGCCCGCTTTGTTGGGGGATCCTTTACCGATGATGGTTTTACAGCAGATCAGCGTGGGCTTGCCGGTTTCAGCCTTGGCTTCGGTGATGGCTTTCTCCAGCGCAACGAAATCGTGGCCGTCCACGTTGGGGATGACATGCCAGCCGTAGGCTTCAAAGCGCTTGGCCGTGTCGTCGGTGTACCAGTGTTCGATGTGGCCATCAATCGAAATGCCGTTGTCGTCCCAGAAGGCGATCAGCTTGCCCAGTTTCCAGGTACCGGCCAAGGCACAGGCTTCGTGGGAAATGCCTTCCATCATGCAGCCGTCACCCATAAACACATAGGTGTGGTGATTGACGATGTCGTGACTAGGTTTGTTGAACTCGGCGGCCAGCAGCTTTTCGGCCAGCGCCATACCGACGGCGTTGGTAATGCCCTGACCCAGGGGACCGGTAGTGGTTTCCACGCCGGGTGCATAGCCGTACTCCGGGTGGCCGGGGGTGCGGGAATGAAGTTGGCGGAACTGTTTGAGGTCCTCAATGCCCAGGTCGTAACCGGTCAGGTGCAGCAGGGAATAAATCAGCATGGAACCATGGCCGTTGGAAAGCACAAAACGGTCGCGGTCATACCATTTGGGATTGGTAGGATTGTGGCGCAGGTGGTGGTTCCACAGCACTTCGGAAATTTCCGCCATGCCCATGGGGGCGCCGGGGTGGCCGGATTTGGCCTTTTCAACGGCATCCATTGAAAGCGCGCGGATGGCGTTGGCGAGATCAGTACGAGTTGCCATAGTGTCCTCAAAAGTTAAGCGCTAAAGCTAGCTAAGTAATGAAAAACTCTGGGCAAATCTCCCGCAGGGCTGTGTTTAATTGCCCGGAGAGAAGGTCTGGCCGGAATTTTCAGTTACTAAAATTTATTAATTTGAGGCACGAGGGGGTAAACGTGCCTGCCAGGCTCTCAATCTTGCTGCCTTTGTGGGGCAAAGCAGCCTGGACGGAACTTCTAATTATCCTCGACCGTTTCTTCCTAGGCAAGAGACGGGTTGGCTAGGAATGGGACCGAAAGCCTGGATTTGCGCGTGGAAGGTCCAGATACCCCTATAAACAAGGGTTTTGCAAGGGATTAAAATGTTTTTATCGTTGATTTGGCTGATGTTATTGCCTGGTTAGCCAAGCGTGCCAATGGTCAAACAATGCCGGGCTGGCAGAGGCGATGACGGACCTTTCCCATATCGCGCCTTCATCAAAGGGCCCCTTCAGGCAAGACAGCTTGCCGCCCGCCTCTTCGAGGATCAGGGCGCCTGCCGCGTAATCCCAAAGCTTTTGGTTGCCGTGGACATAAACATCAAACCGCCCAGCCGCCGTGTAGCACCAGTCCAGTGCTGAAGCGCCAAAATTTCGCAACGAGGCATAGGGCGGATCGGCAACCATGCGGGCCATCAGGTCTTTTGTCAGACGTTTGGGTTCGATACCCGCCATGGCGCGGCGCAGTTCCGTGACCGGGGTCCGGATGGGCAAGGGTTCGCCGTCCAGAAAAGCGCCATGGCCGCGGGCAGCATAAAAGCATTCATCGGCAACTGGGTCGTAAACCACGCCCAGGTGGCGCTGGCCGTTTTTGAGCCATGCAATGGAAATGGCGAAGTAGGGAATGCCTGCCACGAAGTTCGATGTGCCGTCGATGGGGTCGATACACCATAAGCCATTTTCTCCTGCCGCCCAGGCGGCCCGCTGTTCCACTTCCGTCATCTCCTCGCCTAGCACCGGGCTGGGGATGATGCCGGGCAGAGCCGAGGCCAGAGCCTTTTGACTGGCTTCATCGGCTTCGGTGAACAGGCTGCCATCGTTTTTGTGCGTGTGTGCCACTCGCAGGTAGCGGGGGGTGATTTCCGCCCGGGCGACTTCGCGCACCAGCGCGAGAACCTGACCCAGGGCCGGTTTCAGGTTTTGGCTCATGGCTGCTTCCACTTGATGGAGCAACCCATGCTGGGAATCTGATCGGCCGGGCCTTTTTGCGTGAGGGCCACGTCCTTCATGGCTTCAAACAGATCTCGGCGCACGCCTTCGGGGGCGGTTTCCTTGCGCGATTCGTCAAAGCGGCCGCGGTATTGCAATTCAAGATTGCGGTTGAAACCAAAAAAATCCGGTGTGCAGACCGCGCCGTAAGCCCTGGCGATGTCCTGGGTCTCATCCCAGACATAGGGAAAGGGGAAAGCGAATTCCGTCGCCACTTTTTTCATGTTGTCGAAGGAATCCTCGGCATATTCTGCGGGATCGTTGCTCATGATGGCGATGGCATGGATGCCGTGTTTGTCCTTCAACTCCGCAAGATCACGTACCAGCCTTGGACGGATGGCTTTGACATAGGGGCAATGGTTGCAGATGAACATGACCAGCAGGCCATTAGGCCCCATGGCATCTTTTAATGTCCAGTTACGACCGTCTACGCCGGGCAGATTGAAATCGACAGCCTTCCAGCCAAAGTAACAAACGGGGGTGGTGAGGGAGACCATATTTCAGAACCTTATCGAACACATGAAGGCCAAGACGCGGAGAGGACGTTACACTTGAAAGATGTCATTCTCGCGCTAACTGCACCAACTTCAAAACATGCCGCGTTTCTTCGTTAATCTGCCCCTTGGCCCCGGCGCAAAAATCGAACTGCCGCCGGTTCCCTCGCACCATGCCTCACGCGTCCTGCGGCTGGTCAAGGGCAGCGAGGTCGTGCTGTTCAATGGCCATGGTGGAGAGTACCCCGCTGTACTTGAGTGGGTGGACAAGGACATGGTGATTGCCCGTTGCCGCGAGTGGCGCGACATCGAGCGCGAGTCGCCGCTGGATATCCGGCTGGCTCAGGGCATTTCAAGCGGTGAGCGCATGGACTACACGCTGCAAAAAGCGGTCGAACTGGGCATCACCGCCATCCAGCCCCTGGCCATGCGGCGCAGCGTGGTCAAGCTTTCAATGGAACGGGCGGAAAAAAGAGTGGCGCATTGGCAGGGCATCGTCATGGCAGCTTGCGAACAAAGCGGGCGCAACCATTTGCCGATTGTGGCACCGCCGCTGGACATACCGCAGTGGCTGGCAACGGCACCCCAGGGGCTGAAGCTGTTTCTGTCGCCCGAGGCCGAGACATCGCTTAAGTCCTTGCCGCCGCCAATTGGGCCGGTTTGGCTGGTTGCGGGTCCTGAAGGCGGATTCGAACCCGAAGAATCCGAACTGATCCGCGACTTCGGATTTCTGCCGGTTCGCCTGGGGCCGCGCATACTTCGCACGGAGACCGCCGCGCTGGCGGCTGTTGCGGCGATGCAGGTGCTGTGGGGTGATTACGCCACGTGAACGGCCGAAAGGCTTTGTTTCCGCTGCGCATGGAGGTACAGTCAGGCCATGAATAACGACCTCACTTCTTTCGTTCACTGGTTCCGCGCTGCCGCGCCGTATATCAATGCGTTCCGGGGCAAGACCTTTGTTATCGCCTTTGGCGGCGAGGTGGTGTCCGACGGCCAGTTTGTGGGCCTCGCGCATGACATCAATCTTCTTTCCAGCCTGGGGGTGCGACTGGTGCTGGTGCATGGCGCCCGCCCGCAGGTCGATGTGCAACTGAAGGAGCGCGGCGCGAAAATCCGCTATGCCCATGGTCTGCGCATAACCGACGAACTGGCCCTGGCCAGCGTCAAGGAAGCGGTTGGCATCGTGCGCGTGGAAATCGAGGCGCTGCTATCGCTGGGCCAGGCCAATACGCCCATGGCGGGTTCCGATATCCGTGTCGCGGCAGGAAATTTTGTCACGGCCAAACCCATCGGCGTGCTCGATGGCGAGGATCTGCAACATACCGGCGAAGTCAGAAAAATCCACGCCGAAGCCATTCAGAAGCGGCTGGACGATGGCGAAATCGTGTTGCTGTCTCCCATTGGTTATTCGCCCACGGGCGAGATTTTCAATCTCACCCTGGAGGATGTGGCGGCGCACACGGCCGCGACGCTTGCCGCAGACAAGCTGATTTTCCTCATGGAAACGGACGGCATTACCGACGCCAAGCGCAAAATAATTTCCACGTTGACGGTCAGCGACGCGCAAAAACTGCTGGGCAAAAAGCACAAACTTGAAGACGACGTCAGCTACTACCTGCCAGCGGCAATCGACGCCTGCAGGAAAGGCGCAAAACGCGCACATTTGATTTCCCGGCATCGGGATGGCGCACTGCTGGCTGAACTGTTCACCCGCGAAGGAGTTGGCACGCTGGTGACTCCTACGCCGCTTGAAACCATTCGGCAGGCCACGATCGACGATGTGGGCGGAATCCTTAACCTGATCGAACCGCTGGAACAGCAGGGCATACTGGTTCGCCGCTCACGCGAGCGGCTGGAGATGGAAATCGGCCAGTTTCTGGTGCTGGAGTCCGACGGCATCGTCGTCGGCTGCGTGGCGCTTTACCCTTTCCCTGAAGAAAAGGCAGCCGAAATGGCTTGTCTTGCGGTGCACCCGGATTATCAGCGGCGTGGCCTTGGGGACAGGTTGCTGGAAGCGGCGCAAGCCCTGGCAAAGAAAAAGCACATGCAGAAGCTGTTTGTCCTCACAACGCGTGCGGAGCACTGGTTTGAGGAACGCGGTTTTATCGAAACAGCACCCGAGGCGCTGCCCAAGCGCAAACAGGTGCTCTACAATTATCAGCGCCGTTCCAAGGTTTTTCGGAAATCCCTGTGAATCTGGCTGATTTTCCCCTGCGGTAAAATCATCCAGAACTATGCGCGGCACCTCTCCGCGCATATTTTCGCTTTCAATGGCTTGCGCCATTGAGCGGCAAATCGAAGACTCGTTTTGCAGGGAGGTGCTGATTTTTCAGCGCTTCCCAATAACTACAAAGAAACGGCTTACCGGAGATGGGACATCAGATGGGTGTCCCGTGGCGCGGAGGGTGAAACAACAATATCAATCACCCCTGGAGAAGATCCGTGCGTTTGATGCTTTGTTTTTTACTGGCGCTGCTGACGCTGGCCAGCGCGCCATCAGATGCGGCAACCCGACCGGCAATCAGGATCGGGCTGTTTCCTTTCCACTCGCCCCAGCATCTGGTTGCTTACTATGACTCGTTGCGCAGGCATTTTGAAAAGGCGTTGCAGGCTACGGTTCAGCTGGAAACGGCGCCGTCGGTCGAGGATTACACATCACGGGCGATCCGCGGCGATTATGATGTAGCCTTGATTCCAGCCCATTTTGGCCGACTACTTCAGGTCGATTACCGTTGGCAGCCCCTGGCACGATACATGCCCGACAATACGGTTTATCTGATTACGCGCAAGCAGGATGTGATCAGGGCGCCGTCTGAACTGAAAGGAAAAGTAATCGCGACGCATGACCGCGATTTGCTTATGTCGCTCGCAGCCCTGCGCTGGCTCAGGGAACGTGGCGTATCGGAGAGCGATATTGAGTGGCTGGAAACCGGTGGATTGGCCAGCAGCGTTTATGCCGTCATCACCAGCCAGGCTGACGCCGCAGTGACGACATTGTCCAGCCTTTCGTTGACACGTCAGGCCGAGCTCGACCAACTGGATATCCTGGTGGAGGTTGGAAATATTCCTCAACTTTACCTGATGGCCAATCCGCGCATGCAAAACCATCGGAAAGCCGGACTGCGGGCGGCTTGCGACAGTTTCCGCAAGGAAGGCAATCCTGTGCTAGCGCGTGTTACCGAAAAGGAATTAAAGAGTCTGGATGCTTATGCCGCTGAGCTTAGAATGAAGTTCGCAGTCCAGCCAATCCCTAGGGACACACGCCTTTACCGGTAGCGTTTAGTACGAAGCCATGCGACACATTTTATTTTTCATGTTGTGCCTGTTTGCTGCAATGCCGGTACGCGCGGAAGAAGCCGAACTGAAATTCGGCGTATTCCCCAATCTGTCGCCCAGACTACTGGTCGAAACCTATCAGCCAGTTGCCGTTGCACTGTCGAGTGACTTGAGGCGCCCCGTAACATTGCATACCGCGCCGGATTTCAAAACGTTTTTCGAGCGGACTCAGGCTGGAGAGTACGATCTGGTATTGACCGCGCCACATCTGGCCTGGCTGGCGCACAAGGAAGAGGCATATCGCCCGCTCTTTGTGTATCAGCGCAATACCGAAGGCATTCTGGTGGTTCGGGCAGACAGCAGGTATCAAAAGCCAGGCGATCTG
Organism: Thiobacillus sp.; assembly: GCA_018263115.1. Lineage (GTDB taxonomy): Bacteria > Pseudomonadota > Gammaproteobacteria > Burkholderiales > Thiobacillaceae > UBA6918. Next base: position 107,479 of record JADFDC010000003.1, on the reverse strand, counting down.
CGAGGTAAAACCATTGCCATGAGCGACCCGTTGGCGGTAACCGTGATGCGCATGGAAAGTGATCTGGCCAAAGCAGGTTTGCAGGGGGGGCGCCATTACATCAAGCTGGAGGCAGGGTCGCACAACAATGCCGCGTTGCATGTTCATGATGGAAAATGTGATGCGGCGATAATGGGTGGACTTCCGTTCCAGCGATTGCCCGAAGCCATGCGGAAAAATCTGCGGATCATCAAGACTACGGCGGGTTTCCCCAGTCAGGTGTATCTGGTCAATTCACGCGTCAGCAATGCCCAGGAATGGGCCATACGGGGCGGCTTGCAGGATTTCATGCAGTCATCCCAAGGCAAAGACTTTCTGGCGCGCGGGGGATTTGAAGGCTTGCGCAAGATTGGCGGGTGGGAACTTCGCCAGTTTGATGCAGATGGCCAGCAGGTAAAACAGCGGCTTTATGCCGGCAAGGATCCGACGGCGAAATGAATAAAACCAGTCTGCGGACGCGATTGTTCATGCTCGCCCTTCTGGCGCAGGCACTTCTGCTGCTTGGGTTGACGTATAACAGCGGCCGTCTGGTCGAGGATGCCGTTGCGTCGCAGATACAAAATCGTGTGATCGATATCAACCAGTTGTTGTCCGCTGCCTTGGCGGGCCCGCTTGCGCAGCGTGATCTGACAACGGTGCAGGATATCGTCATGCAAATCAGCCAGAGCCAGGACCTGGTCCAGGTAACGATCAGGGACCGGTCAGGCGCAATCGTGGCGGAATTCAACCGTCCGCAGGATGGTGCAAAACACTTCAAGGCTTCCGGGAAAGTGGAGCTGGCAGGCTCCGTTTTTGGTGAAACCACATTCAGCCTTTCTGGCCGGTCACTGGAGAAAGCCCGCAGAAATGCCTACCTGCAAAGCGCCGGTTTGGCTTTCATGGCCTTGCTGGCGAGCGGCGCTTTCCTGTTGATCGCGGGTGTGTGGGTGTCCCGCCATTTTCAGACTTTAAAGGAAGCAAGTACCCGCATGGCGGGCGGAGATTATCGGGCGCAGATTCCCCTGCAGGGCGAGCCCGAGATCGACCAGCTTGCGGCTGCCTTCAATCACATGAGCGAATCGGTGCGGGGGCATGTGTCGCGGCTGCAGGAAAACGAGTCGCGCTTTCATGCCATCGCCGATTACACCTATGACCTGGAATTCTGGCTGTCGCCGGAAGGCAGGCTGTTGTGGATCAACCCCTCAGCCGAACGCATGCTGGGTTATTCCGTTACCGAATGCATGGCGGACAACACATTTCCGTTGAGCATTATTTTCTCCGAAGATCGGGGCGCGGCGGAGTCGCAACTGCGTCAGGCTTTGCATGGAACTTCTGGGAGCGGTTATCTGTTCAGGGCCTGCCGCAAGGACGGGAGCATTTTCTGGGCAAATGCCAACTGGTTGCCGATTCATGACAAACAGGGCAATTACATCGGCCTGCGCGCCAGCATCCACAACGTTGACGATCTCAAAAATGTCGAGGCTTCCCTCAGAAATGCCATCGCCGATTTGCGTCAGGCGGAGAGCCTTCAAACCCGCTATCTCGTTGAATCAGAACAGGAGAAGGCACGTCTGGTTTCGCTGTTGTCGGCCATGAATCTGGGCATTCTTTTTGTCGGACCGGATGGGCGCGTGATTTACCACAACCCCGCATTCAACCGCATGTGGACGTTAGACGAAGGCAGTCTCCTGATTGGCATGCCGGTTAATGAGGTGCTGCTCAGGTCCCCCAATGTTCTGGCCCGCCCGGACGATTTCAAGGATCACCTGCTTTCGGTGCTGGAAACACTGGAAATGACTGAAAGCTACGAAATCCAGCTTGCCGATGGAAGGGTGTTCACTGAAAACGATTACCCCGTCCGGGACAAGGAAGGCCGGTTTGCCGGGCATTTGTGGATATATGAGGATGTCACTCGGGAACGTCAGACCGCGGAGCAACTGGCGTTTCTTGCCGAGCGCGACGCGCTGACCGGCCTGTTCAACCGGCACCGGTTTCAGTTTGAGTTGTCTCGCATGCTGGGGGATGGCAGGCGTCAGCAAGGCCGGTGCGCGCTGGTTTTCTTTGATCTTGATGAATTCAAGGAGATCAATGACAACTTCGGCCATCGCGCGGGCGATGCATTGCTGATTCGTGTTGCGGGCGAAGTGAATGCGCTCGTGCGCCGCAACGAAGTCTTCGCGCGGCTGGGCGGCGATGAGTTCGCCATTTTGATTCCGCACGCGGGGGAAAATGAAGCCGAAGCGCTTGCCGAACGCGTGATCAAGGCGGTCGCTCAGATTCCCTTCCAGTATGAAGGCAATAATCTGAGACTGACTGCCAGTATCGGCATTGCATATTTTCCCGAGCACGCGGCGGACGAGGATGAACTGGTGGCCAAGGCAGACATTGCCATGTATCAGGCCAAACAGGCCGGAAAAAACACGTGGCGGGTTTACCGGGCGGATGCCGAAGCTACCCGTACCACGGTTGAACGCCTGGCCTGGAGTGAGCGGATTATCCAGGCGTTGGACAAGGGACTGTTGCGCTTGCATTTTCAAGGTATTTATTACCTGGAAGGAAGACGGCTCTCCCATCTGGAGGCGCTGGTGCGGATGGTGGATGCAAACAACCCCGGCCAGCTCATCATGCCGGCCAATTTTATTCCGGCCGCGGAAAAGACCGGCCGTATTCTGGACATAGACCGCTGGGTGATCGGCGAAGCGATACGAACGCTGGCTGGCCATCCTGACGTGCCAGGGATCGCGGTTAATGTATCCGCCCGCACGCTTTCGGAGCCGACGCTGCCGCTCTACATTGAAGAAATGCTGCAACAGCATAGCGTGCAGCCCGCACGGTTTATTGTGGAGTTGACTGAAACCGCCGCCGTGGCGGATCTGCATGATGCCCAGCGTTTGATTGAATCACTCAGACGGATTGGCTGCGGCGTCTGCCTGGATGATTTTGGTACGGGGTTTTCCTCTTTCGCGTACCTGAAACATTTGCAGGCGGATACGCTCAAGATCGACGGATCGTTCATTCGCGATTTGCATGCGGATGCCGACAATCAGGTTTTCGTCAAAGCCATGGCAGGCATGGCAAAAGGCCTGGGCAAAATCGTCATCGCTGAATATGTCGAGGATGAGAGGGTGCTGTTCATGCTCAAGGCGTTTGGCGTCGACATGGTTCAGGGTTATCTGCTTGACAGGCCCGTGGCCCAGCATCCAGGCCTTGGCAGCGCGTCGAGGCAAAGCCGGCATTCCTGAATGAGGGTATTAGCAGGGTGTTGAAAAACGTAGCGAGAGGGCGTCAGGCAAGGAAGGGACCGGCGAGAAAACGGAGTGTATGCGGTATACATGAGCATTTCGAGCCGGTTTCTGACGCAGCATCACGCCCTCGCAGTAGTTTTTATCACACTGTTAACGTTCGTTGCGCACGGCATCGAGGATGGCTTCTACGCGAGGATGCAAGCTCCAGTTTTCCAGGCAGAGCGACAGGCGCCGCCGCCAGTTGGGGTGCTGATCAATGGTGCCGGGAATGTTTGGCGTTTCAAAAGCTCCCAGCAGATCTTCCGCAGAAATCAGCACAATTGCTGATGCGCTTCTGGAAAGGCAGCGATAGACCGACGCGGCCAGCGCCGCTGAAGGTGTTTCCAGTTCATCCGGTGGCGAACAGCCGTTCGCCTCAAGGTTTTCCACCAGCAATACCTTGTCCCGTTCACGCTGGTGGCGGGTGGATTCATGTTCGCCGCTATTGGTGAAAGTGCCAAGCTCGTTTCGCCATTCAAGATCGCGGCCAGTCCAGTATCCGTTGAAGGTTGGCGTGTCATGACTGCCAAAGCTGGAGACGGCCGCAACCGGGAATTCCTGCGGTGACTTGAACGCGCCGTCCCAGCGCCTTTCAAACATCATGAGCCGCGTTGAAAGCAGCCCGTAACGCGACATGAGTTCACGAACTTCGTCCGGCACCGTGCCCAGATCCTCGCCGACCACCGCGCAAAAATTGCGATGGCTTTCCAGCGCCAGGATGGCGAACAAATCCTCGTGCGGGTAATGCACATAGGCGCCGTGAGCGGCCGTCATGCCTGCGGGGACCCAGAACAGTCGGTATAAGCCCATGATGTGATCGACGCGCAGCGCGCCTGTAAAGCGCATGTTGGCGCGCAGCATGCGAATAAAAGGCGCATAGCCATCAGCCTTCAATTGATATGGAATCCAGGGCGGCAAGCCCCAATCCTGCCCTTGGGGCGCGAAAGCATCGGGCGGCGCGCCAATTGAAGCGCCTTTTGCAAAGCAGGCGGGTTCGATCCAGGTATCGGCGCCGGAAGGGTGCGCGCCGACTGCCAGGTCGCCATACAGGCCGATTCGCATCTGCCTGTCCCAAGCCTGTTTGCCGGCGGCAGCCAGTTGGGTTTCGCATTGCCATTGTAGGTACTGATAAAACTCGACTGCCTCGATGTTGGCGCGCGCGAACGCAGCAACGGCGGTATTGTGAAAATCGTGATAGGCCGCCGGCCAGTCACGCCAGCCGCCAATGTGGGCATCAAGGTGGTGAAAATGTGCCTGCAACGCGCAGAACAGCGCATAGCGGAACAAGGCCTCGCCCCCCTGAGACTGATAGGCTCGGAAAGCCTGACCCCGGGTATCGCCGGTTTCCAGATGCTTGACGCGAAAATGGCGATAAAGCATTTCCAGAAGTGGCTGCTTCATGGCGGCCACATCGATGTAATGCACAAGTTCCTGCTGGCGCAGCCAGCGCAGCCGTGTCTGGAAATGCGGCTCGGCAAATTCCTCGCGTGCCTCAATGCAGCTGGAAAACTCCTCAATCGCTGTGATGTCGAGATAAAACGGATTGAAAAATTCACGGCTGACCGGGCTGTAGGGACTGGCGTGTTCCGGGTCATGCATGGGCAGCGCATGCAGGGGGTTGATGCCTACGATGCCGCCACCCTGTTCGCTGACCCAGCTCACCAGACTGGCCAGTGATGTGTAGTCGCCCATTCCCCAGTCAGAATGCGTTCTGAGCCCATAGAGCTGAGTCGACACGCCCCAGGTTTTACCGCCTTTTTCGATCGTCCCGGATTGGTAGCATCGCGAAGGCGCGACGATCAGCAGCATTTGCACCTGCCGGTCATGTGTCACCAGCTTGTGATAACCCGTCGGCAATTCCGGCAGCATCAGCAAGTTGTTAGCGCGAACAGCTTCGTGGGTGCCGCCATTTTCGAGATGAATTTCCCAGCCATGATGTGAAATGCCGGCTTCGTCCGGAAGCCTGATTTCCCACGGGTCATGACCCGCGACAATCACTTTGCAGGCCGGCAGCCTTTGGTTGTAGGCGATTAGGGCCGACAGACTGGCCTGTTCTTCCGCCTCGCTTCCACAGGAAATGCCCATGGCTGCGATCAGGCTGCGCAAGGTCTGTTCTGTTGCGGCATGGTATTCGCCCTGAATGTCGTGGTAACCCGGCGCGATGCCGAGCTGGCGGGCTAGATTTTCAAGCGTGATTGACATGCCTGCATTCTGGATCATCCGCGTGAAAAATGCATGACGTGCGGGAATAAATCGGCCCGAAATAATTCAGCCAGGGTCATACGTTAGAATATGCTTATTTAGAAATCGTTGGGTTGATCAACGTGCAAATGAAAGAGGTTGTCATCATTGGCCTGGGGCAACTGGGACGAGTATTTTCGGGCGGGCTTCTGCGAACTGGTTATCGCGTCATTCCGGTGAACCGTGGCGATAGCGTAGATGCGATTGCCGCTGAAATTCCCGCGCCTGAACTGGTGCTGGTGGCGGTCGCCGAACCAGATCTTCATCAGGTTCTGGGTGCGTTGCCGGAAACATGGAAATGCCGCGTGGGCCTGATCCAGAACGAATTGCTGCCGCGAGACTGGGAGGCATTTGGAATAGTTGATCCCACTGTCATATCCGTATGGTTCGAAAAGAAAAAAGGCACTGACGCCAAACCGTTGATCGAATCTCCTGTTGCGGGGCCAAAGGTGGAATTGCTGGTTAAGGCGCTGGCGTCAATCGATTTGCCTGCGCGGAAAGTGAACGGGGGAAGCGAATTGATGTTTGAACTGGTCAGAAAGAATCTCTATATCCTGACCACTAATATTGCCGGCTTCAAGACAGGTGGTACGGTCAAGTCACTGTGGCAGAACCACGAGACCTTTGCCAGGCTGGTTGCCAATGAAGTGATGGATATCCAGGATAGCCTGACGGGCGTGAAACACGATCGCAACAGATTGATTGCCGGCATGCTTGAAGCATTTGAAGGCGATCCTGCTCATGGCTGCACAGGCCGATCCGCGCCAGCGCGTCTGGCACGGGCTTTGGCATGCGCGGACCGGGCCGGACTGGCCGTGCCGGTTCTCAGGTCCTTGCAGCAATGATGCGAGTTCTGATTTTGACAGTGATGTTGTGCAGCCTGGCACAGGCCGCCCCGGTCAAATTTGGCGATCAATTGCAGGCCAAGTTTCATCACGATCGCTGCCTGCAATGCCACCAGTTCGATAGCCGCAAAAACAACGGGCGCGCATACACGTCCCATCGCTCGCGCTATCTTTGCAAACAGTGTCATGTTCCTGCCGTGATTGGTCTGAAAAACAGCGAATGGATGGCACCCGAGGCGAAATTCGATTACACCGGCATGAATGCGAAAGCGACCTGTCAGCTGTTCAAGAACAACATGCGCGGCGACGCAAAACAATTGCTGGACCATCTTCTGCATGATGGCCGCGTGCGCTGGGCGATCGATTCCGGCATGACGCCCGGCGGGCAGAAGGATCGCGTACCGGGTGGTTACGCGGAATGGGAAAAGGACGTCATGGCGTGGTTCAGGGATGGCATGCGCTGCGAATGAAGACGCGAAACGCGACCCTTGATCGTTTGACGTTGCAACTCAAACCCTGATCATCTCGAAATCATCTTTTCTGGCACCGCAGTCCGGGCAGGTCCAGTTCATGGGGATGTCTTCCCAACGGGTGCCGGGAGCAATGCCATCCTTGGGCCAGCCTTTGGCCTCATCGTAGATAAAGCCGCAAAGCAGGCACATCCAGGTTTTGTATTCGGGGGGATTGCTCATGGGGGCGGGCAGTTATTGGGTTAGAATTCAAGCCAGATTCTAAACCAGCTGTGCGCTGGTTCTTCAGGAAGAATAATGTCATCCAGTCCCCCGATGGTTCTTGTTTTTGCCGCTTCCGACCCGACCGGCGGCGCCGGCATGCAGGCGGATATTCTGACTCTGGCCGGCATGGGTTGTCATCCGCTTACCGCGGTGACAGCCATCACGGTCCAGGACACCGCTGGCGTGGATGGGGTGTCGGCCATCGATGCCGAGTGGGTGGCTGACCAGGCGCGCATGCTGCTGGAAGACATGCCGGTTGAGGCTTTCAAGATTGGCATGCTCGGAAGCGTGGAAAACATTGCGGTCATCGCGGAGATTCTTTCCGACTACCCCGATATTCCCGTGGTGCTGGACCCTGTCCTCGCTTCCGGTCGCGGAGATGACTTGTCGAGCGAAGACATGATCGCGGCGATGAAGGAAATGATCATTCCGCAAGCCACCCTGATTACGCCCAACAGCATTGAAGCCCGCCTGCTGACCATGATCGAAGGCGAGGAAGACGACATTCCCCTGGAGGAATGCGCGAACCGACTGATTCAAATGGGCTGCGAATCGGTGTTGATTACCGGCACTCACGACAACACCCCGCGCGTGTACAACGTGCTGTATGGCGTCGATGGCGTTGTGCAGACGGATGCCTGGGACCGCCTGCCTGGCAGTTATCACGGATCCGGATGCACGCTGGCATCGGCCATCGCGGCCGGCCTGGCATACGGCAATGAACTGAAGCGCGCAGTGCGGGATGGACAGGAATATACTTACGAAACCCTCAAGGCCGCGTTTCGCCCGGGCATGGGACAGTATATCCCCGACCGGTTTTTCTGGGCGCAGGAGACGCCCGTTCAGGGTAATGCCTAGATCAGTGTTTCCCTCTGGCGTCTACGCCATTACACCTGAGTGTTCAGATACAGCCCGGTTGTTGATCAGGGTAGAGGCCGCTCTGAAAGGGGGAGTGGCTGCAGTCCAGTATCGCGAAAAAACCGGTGATGTGGCTTTGCGTCATGAACAGGCGAGCGAGTTGCTGGCATTGTGCCAGCGCTACGATGTTCCGCTGATCATCAACGACGACCTCCGGCTTGCGGATCTGATCGGCGCGGACGGTGTCCATCTCGGTCGCGAGGACGGCGGCCTGCGCGAGGCGCGGCTGATTCTGGGCCCGGAAAAAATCATCGGCGCTTCCTGCTATCAACATCTTGAGGCCGCGAGCGCTGCCCAGGCGCAAGGCGCGGATTATGTCGCGTTCGGAAGTTTTCATCCTTCGCCCACCAAGCCACAGGCGGTAAAAGCCTCGATTGGTTTGTTGCGTCAGGCTGCAAACTGTTTGCAGGTGCCCATCGTCGCCATCGGCGGCATAACCGTGGATAATGCCAAGCCACTGATAGATGCCGGCGCCGATGCGGTGGCCGTGATATCGGCCTTGTTTGACGCACCCGATATCGAATCGGCCGCGCGCCAGTTGAATACCTTGTTTGTTGAAGAAACCGAAAGTTGAATGGAAAGCCATGGACCGCAATCACACCCTGTTTGAACAATCGCAAAAAGTCATTCCCGGCGGCGTGAATTCGCCCGTGCGCGCATTCAAGTCCGTGGGCGGCGTGCCGCGCTTTTTTACGCGCGGCGCGGGCGCGCGGGTATGGGATGCGGATGGCCGCGAATATATCGACTACGTGGGTTCGTGGGGGCCGGCCATTCTGGGGCATGCGCATCCCGATGTGGTGAAGGCGGTGCAGGAGAAAGCCGCGCTGGGCCTGTCCTTTGGCGCGCCGACCGAAATCGAACTGGAAATGGCCGAGCTGCTGACCAGCCTGCTGCCCGGGTTTGAAAAAGTCCGACTGGTCAGTTCGGGTACCGAAGCGACCATGAGCGCGATTCGTCTTGCCCGGGGATTTACCGGCCGCAGCAAGATCATCAAATTTGAAGGCTGTTATCACGGCCATGCCGATTTCCTGCTGGTGAAGGCCGGGTCTGGCGCGTTGACTTTCGGCAATCCGACATCGGCCGGCGTGCCTGCTGAAGTGGCCGCGCAGACGCTGGTGCTGGATTACAACGACCTCGCGGGCGTGGAACGCACGCTTGAGAAAATCGGCAGCGAGATAGCCGCGATTATCGTCGAGCCGGTGGCCGGCAACATGAATCTGATCCAACCCGCGGCGGGTTTTCTGGAAGGCCTGCGCGAACTGTGTACAAAGCATGGTGTGGTACTGATCTTCGACGAGGTCATGACCGGATTCAGGGTCGGGCCGCAAGGCGCGCAGGGGCTGTATGGCATCGTTCCGGACCTGACCACGCTGGGCAAGGTCATCGGCGGCGGCATGCCGGTCGGTGCGTTCGGCGGTCGGCGCGACATCATGGACCGGCTGGCGCCCGTTGGCCCGGTGTATCAGGCAGGTACGCTCTCAGGCAATCCGGTGGCGGTGGGGGCTGGCCTTGCCACATTGAAGGCGACTCGCGCGCCGGGTTTTTACGAATCGCTGGCCGCGCGTACATTGAGTCTGGTCGAAGGATTGGCGCAGGCGGCAAGCGAAGCGGGCGAGATTTTCAGCGCGGCCAGCGTGGGCGGCATGTTCGGCGTGTATTTCAGCCCCATGCCGCCGCGAAGCTATGCCGAAGTCATGGCCTGCGACAAGGATCGTTTCAACCGCTTTTTCCACGCCATGATTCAGGAAGGCGTGTATCTTGCGCCCTCTGCATTTGAAGCGGGGTTTGTTTCAGCTGCCCACGGTGAGGCAGAAATTGCCACAACCATGGCAGCCGCCCGGCGTGCATTTGCGCATCTCAGATGACCCTATTAATGCCCGCTGAATAAAAATCGCCCCGTTTTCCGGGGCGATTTTTTTGTGCTGGTGCGATGTTTATTTGGGTGCAGCCGGAGCCATCCACTGCATCCACATGTTGGGATCGAAGTAATTGGGCGTTGTTGCAGGAGTGGGCTGTGGCGCCAGGGGTGCGGCCTGTGCGGCGGCAGGCACGGTTGTGGCGGGCTGTGGCTGCATCGTTGGCGGTACCGAGTTGGGGAACATTTGCGCCCAGGCCGCGGCATCAAACATATTGGTCGCGGGCGCGGGAGTGGCAGCTTGAGGCGCGGCGGCTGGCTGGGCAGGCTGTGGCACGGCCTGAGGGGCGGTCATTGCCGGAAAGAATGACATGAAAGCGCTCATGTCTGGCGTCGCTGCCGCTGGAGCGGGCGCCTGGGCAGGCGTGTAAGCAGGCATGCCATACCCGTAGGCAGGGGCTGGCGTTGGTGCGGCTGAAGGCATCATCGGGAAGAACCCGGCTTGGGGCGCACTGTAAGCCGGCGCTGCGGGCGCGGGCTGAGTTGGCATGAATGGGAAGAACCCCGATTGCTGCTGGGGGGGCTGGGCCGGCATCAGGTAGGGATTACCAAAACCTGACGGCGTGCTCAAAAAGGGCATCAGCGAACTGGTCGGATTCAGATAGGGGTTGGCCATGTATTGTGCCGGGCTCATGCCGCCGAACCCGCCCATTGGGGCCATCATGGTAGGGCTCATCATGCCCATGGTCATGGGATTCATCAGCATCGCCGGATTCATCATGCCCATGGTCATGGGATTCATCAGCATCGCCGGATTCACCATGCCGCCAAATTGCGCATGAGAAGCGGGTGCCGCCAGGATGGCGGCCAGTAGAGGCAGTGCGCTACGTTTCATAATGATTCCTCGCAGGGTGAAATTTCAGGTCGTTCTTGCTTGGTTTCTGGGTCAGGGCATATTGGGCGGCCGGCCGTTACAGGCCGCCCTTTACGCGCGAGTATTGAGGCTTCGGCCATTGCTTCGCTGCTAAACATTCACTGCGTTCATATGGGCCTGCGCCGCAAAATCATGCGCAACATCACAGGTCGCCGTTGGCGCCAGCCTGCATGATGTTGTCCATCTTGTCGTGGATATCCTTGGCCATGGCGGCCAGTTCCGGGCTGATGCCCATGCTGCCATTGACGGAATCAAGCCATGCAATGTCCCAGTCCAGCGTCAGTACCCAGACGTTCTTTTCAGCATCTTCCATCACCGCGATGCGGCAGGGCAGGTAAACGATGGATTCCGGCGCCAGTTTCATGATTTCGCGGCCGGCCTTGATATCGCAGAAGTGGAACACTTCCATGCGTGGAGACTCGGTGTCACCCAGCACGGCCTGGATGTCCTTCCACATGGGGCTGTGGCCCACCAGCTTGAAGTTCAGCGAGTTGGCACGCAGCTTCATCGATTCAACCACATCGTCAAAGGCGATGTCCTTTTTCGCCTTGTACTTGGTGGTCATGTAATTCATGGTGTCCTTGATGTCCATCTTCATGCCCATGTTCATCATCGGCATCATCTGCTTCATCATCTTGGACTTTTCTTCCTTGCTGATGCTGCGGTTCATGGTCCAGGGCTTGGAGGCGGGCTGTTTGGGAGGCAGGGTGATGCCAAATGGCATGTAGGTGGGAACATTCTGGAGGTAGGGGTTGCCTTGCAGGTAGGGGTTGGCCGGGGCTGCGGGCGCGGGATCCGCGGAATGCGACGGCAATGAAAGCGTTAGCAGCGCGGCGCTGAGCAAAGGGTAAAGGGTTTTCATTTATGTTTTCCTCCGAAATGGGTTTTCACAAGGGCTGTTGAAACAAGATGCATTTAGGGGTAATCAGCGCGTAACTATACAGCCAGGCATCATCGCGCCCAATAGTACTTATGATGCGCAAACCGGGCATGTCCCCTACGGTATTCCTGATCATGGGAAAGCGGCAAAATTCAAGAAACTGTGCCGGACTGGTGCTTCCATAGAGCATGGCTGCGTCAGCCCGGCGTTTTAAAGCCTTGCCTTAACCGACGGTTGCTTCCGTCGAGCCTTTTCCGCCCGCGTTGTCCTCATAGGCCAGAACGATTTTGTCGCCTGCCTTGACGCCCTTGGCACGGAATGCCAGGTAGGGGTCCTTGGAAATGCCACCGCCCCACTGGGCATCGAGGTAGGTCTTGCCGGCAATGGTAATGGTGACGTTGCGAATGAAGTTCGCCTGCACAAGTTTGCCGTCGGCGCCTTTGCGCAATCCGTTTTCCATGGGATGAGTCATGAGAATTTTGACCTCGGCAGCGCCGCCGGCCATGCTTGCGCGGATTTTGGTTGGTACAGACATGTGTCTCTCCTTGAAAATTAACCGTAATGAGGGGATCGGCTGGTGAAATCAGCCGCCGCAGCCGCCCACCGTCACCTTGACTTCCTTGGCGGCGGTATAGGTCTTGCCGCCTGCCTTGACGATCGCGCGAACATTGGCTGTGGCGCCCATCTTGATACGGGTGGAGAGGTAGCCATCGGTATCGGTCATCTTGTAGAGACCCACGAGCGGATTGGTGTTCTTTTCGCTCAAAATGGCTATGGATTCGAGACCTGGCAGGTTTGCAGTGATTTCAACCGGCACGACCGCGCCGTTTTCAGCAATGTCGGGCGCCTTGACCGTGATCTTGTCCGAGGATTCGGCACCCTCGCCGCCAATGGCGGACAAGGCTGCATCCTTTTGCGTGGCATTGAAAGCTGACTGGTTCCAGTCAGCCAGCACCCGGGTAGGCTTGAGCAGGCCAGCGGCCACCGCCACTGAAAGCGCGCCAAATCCTCCCGCGCCCTTCAGTACATTTCTGCGCATTGCATTCATGCAGGTCTCCTGTAAAAAAATTACTTGGCCGGCAGGGGGAAGGGAACAGGTGCGGCGCCGGCAGCCGGCATCTGTAACTGTTGCATCAAGGGGTAAGTGCGCGGATCGGCGACTGCGCCCATCCAGTTACCGTAAACCTGCGGATTCATGGGAGCCGCCATCAGGCCCATCATTTTCGGGTCCATGGGGGCGGCCATCCAGTTTGTATACATGGCAGGGTTCATCATCTGCATGCCCATGTTCATCATGCGGGGATCCATTGGCGCCATCATCCAGTTCGTGTAAGTGGCGGGATTCATCATCGGCGCGGTCATGCCCATGTAGAAATTGGGATCCATGCCGGCGCCCATCCAGCGCATGGCGACATTGGGATCGGTGAATTGCATGTAATTCTGGAACGCGCCGGGGCTCATCATGCCGTAGGCCATGCGGGCGTACATGCCAGGGTCCATCATGGCATTGCCCATGGCTGGCATCATGGCCGGGTTGGCCATGGCGTTGCTCCACTGGATGAAAGCGCGCGGGTCTCTGAACGCGGATGCATTCTGGGTCGGATCGGTCATTTTTGCGGCCCAGGCTTCCGGTGTGGCGGGCGTGGGGCCTTGGGCAAACGCGGCACTGGCGCATACAAGGGTAATTGCAGGGATCAGTTTCAGTTGCGATTTCATCATCTTTCCTTAACGGAGGGTTGGGGGAGGTTCACTATCCTCCAATTTGGAAAATTGGGCCAATAGTTTAAAAAAACCGGCGGGAAGGGGATCCCGCCGGGAGTCTCGGAGGAGACAAAAATCAGGAATACACATCACCCCAGATGCCTTCTGCCCAGGCTTCGGCGTAGACCGACTCCACTTCGGACAGATCGGCAGATATACCGCCGCCTGGCTGCGCGGTCATCTGGTCCTTGACCGGATCGTAGCGGAACACGGTGGCGACGTGGATGGCCTTGTCCTCGCTCACCGCGCTGTAGCAGGTATTGGCGACGATGGGGATGGGGTTGGGTTCGCGGCCATTGAGCATTTCGACAAGGGCATTGGCGCACACCTTGCCCATGTTGTTGGCCATGTGGCCCGACTTGGGAAAGTTGGACAGCAGCGAATCCCCGATCACATGCACGTTGGGCTTTGACTTGGATTCGTAGGTGACGAAGCTGGCCGGGCACCAGACGCCATTCGAGTCCGTGCGCACGCCGGCCAGTTCTGCCACATGTCCCGCGCGCTGCGGAGGGATGACGTTGATTACACTGGCTTTCAAGTCTTCAAACTCGGTGCTGACTGTCATGTTGTCCGCACTGACTTTCAGTACCTTGCTGTTGGGGCGGTATTCCACCCAATCCTTGTACAACGTGTCCCATGCTTTCATGAACAACGGCTTCTTCGACGCCACATCGGGATTGGCGTCGAGCATGATGATCTTGGATTTTGGTTTGGCGCGCTTGAGGTAGTTGGCCATCAGGCAAACGCGTTCGTAAGGGCCGGGCGGACAGCGGTAAGGCGCGAGCGGCATGCCGACAACAATGAGGCCGCCGTCCGGCATGGATTCCATTTGCTGGCGCAGCTTCAGGGTCTGCGGGCCGGCTTTCCAGGCGTGCAGGATGGTTTCCTGCGCTTTGGCATCGTAGCCCTCAATTTGATCAAAACGAAAATCAATGCCGGGTGACAGGATCAGCCGATCATAGGGGAAGCTGCCCTTGGCGGTTGTCACCACACGCTTGTCTGTGTCGATGGCAGTCACGTCATCGACCACGACATTCACGCCATGTGACTTCAGGCCGTCGTATGTCCTGGTGATGTTGTCCAGGGTTTTCAATCCGGCCAGCACCAGATTGGACAAGGGGCAGGAAACAAATTTGCCTTCACGGTCGATCAGCGTGACATCAATGCTGGGATCCCATTTTCGGATGTACTTGGCGGCCGTGGCGCCACCAAAGCCGGCGCCGACAATCACCACCTTTGCCTTGGCGGCGTTGCCGTAAGCACGAAGTGGAAGTCCGGAAATTGCCAAACCGGCTGCGGATGCTTTCAGAAAATCACGTCTTTGCATGCTCATTATTTTCTCCTCAGGGTTTGACGGCAGCGAAGATTTCCGCCATTTGCTGGAATTCTTCATCGGTGTAGCCCTTGGCGTGCTGATGCATGACCGTGGCTTCGCGCTTGCCTGATTTGAAATCCTTCATCTGTTCGATGAAATAGCTCTTATCCATGCCGGCCAGTGGCGGAATGGCGGAATGACTCTTGCCGTCCGTGCCATGGCAGGAATAACAGGTGGCTGCCATGGAGCGCGCGTGGGTCACGGTCGAGCCGGTAAACTTGCCGGCCACGTTGATCGCGGCAGCCGTGGCAACGCTGGGGGCAGAAACTGCTGCTGCTGGAATGGACGCGGCGGCAGCCGGCATGGCAGTCGCGGCTGAGGCTGCTGTGGTCGCGGCGGTGGCGGGAACGCTTACTGCGCTTGTGACGGGCGACAGGATGGCGGGCGCTGATCCCGCAAGCGCTGGCATGGAAGCTATGGCCTGCGCTGGCACGAACATCCACTGCATGAAAATCTGGCCGTTGGACCAGATGGCAACGGGTACCGCAACCATGTTGGCGGGAATGTTGGCAGGCTGCGCGGGCAGATAGATAAGTTTGCCGACAGGCGGTTCGGCGGCTGTTGAGTCGCTTGAGATGGCCGGGATCGCCAGCATGAGTGCCGCGAGTAAAGCAGAAACACGATGCATGAGTCTTCCTCCTAAAAAATTATTTTGTCGAATCCTGCAACGGCTCAATGCCGAAGAAACGGTAAAGAGCAGAATTTATGCCATGAGCAAACATGGAAAAAAATGAGTCAAATCAGAACTGAACGAAGATCACCCCTGGCAAACGTGACATGAAATTCTGTCTTGTCAGATGTGTGTCAGATGTCATGGCAGAAAGCTCAATTGACCGGGATCACGCTTTCCCCTGGCGTGGGCGGCAGCCGGGGAAGCGCGATTTCAGGAAAAGGGCCGGTCAGGGTATTGAGAAAGGCCACGATGTCTGCTGACTCTCCAGTGTCCAGTTTTATGCCGAGTTGCGAGGCTGCCATGACTTGAACGGCTTCGTTCAGCGTAGCGACCCCGCCGTTGTGGAAATATGGCGCGGTGAGCGCGACATTGCGCAACGTCGGTACCCGGTATTTGTGCCTGTCTTCTGGTTTGCCGGTGACGGCTTCGCGTCCCATGTCGTCACGCAGTTTGTATTTCGCCACGTAGGGGCTGTCATGGAAAGGGAAGGTCACGAAAAAGCCGCCGGGAAGCCAGGGGCCGGTAAATGCGGGAGGCCGGTGGCATCCGGTACAGCCCAAGGCGTTGAAACGTTTCATGCCGCGTTGCTGCTGTTCGCTCATTGCGGTTTTGTCGCCCATGACATAGCGGTCATAAGCACTGCCGGGTGTGATAAGCGTGCGTTCGAAAGCGGCAACCGCGCGGGCGGCATTATCCACGGACACTGGATTGTCGCCACCAAATATCTGCCTGAACTGATCGACATACCCCGGGATTCTTCGAACCCGGCTGATTGCGTCATCGAGTGAGCGCATGCCCATTTCAACCTGGGCGACCACGGGTCCCTTGGCCTGCTCTTCCAGGCTGGCGGCGCGCCCATCCCAGAACTGCACGCTGTGGAAGGCGGCATTCCACACCGTTGGTGCGTTGCGTGGTCCGGCAAGCCCGTGAACCCCTATCGACGTTGCGCGGCTGTCGTCGCCACCCGACATCAGGTTGTGGCAGGAGTTGCAGGATACCGTGCCAGTCGAAGAAAAGCGTGGATCGAAAAACAGCTGCTTGCCCAGTTCAATCCTGGTGGCGGTTTGCGGGTTGTCGTCCGGTACTGGCGAATTGGCTGGCAGGGGGAGCCACTCTTCGGCAAAACCGGCCGACATTGAAAGCATGGCGGCCATCAACAATCCTAGCTGCTTGATTGCTTGCACTGATCGCCCGGACGATTATTTCAGCGAGGAAAGAAATTCCGAAACGGAAGCCATGTCGATGTCTGACATGCCGCCAACGATTCCCTTCATGGATTCGTCCGAAGCAGCGCCGCTTTTGTAATCCCCCAGACGCTTGATCAAGTAGGCGGAATGCTGACCAGCCAGACGAGGTCCAGCATCGCCACCTTCACCGTTTGCCCCATGACAGCCCGAACACATTTCATAAACAGCCTTGCCCTTGTCCAGCACTGCCGCTTCGGCCTTGCTGCTGGCTGAACCGGCGGGTAGCGAAGCGAAATGCGCCGCGAGGTCGCCGAAATCGCCGGTGTTAAGCCCGCCAAACAGGGCCGATTTCGCGGCTACGGGCCGGCTTCCATTCTTGAAGGCCTCCATTTGCGAAACCAGAAAGGCTTCCTTCTGGCCGGCGATACTGGGGTATTGCGGGTTGCTGGATATGCCTTTCAGGCCATGGCAACTGATGCATTTCATGCCTTTGGATTTACCTGCGGCTGCATCGCCAGCCTGGACGCCGGATATGGCGAGAAAAAGGCTGGCAATGGTGGAAAGTTTCAACAGTTTGTTCATCTGGGTGCCTCCGTATGTCATTAGCGGGCTGCCATTTTTGCTGTCGTTGACAGGGCGGTTTTCATATCCGCCGCGCTGTAATCGCGGGTCAGTTCTTTCATCACCACGGTTGGTACGGTCAGCTTGCCTTCGCCCAGCAACTTGTCTGCAACGCCTTGTGCGTAGGATTGATAGTGCAGTTTGGCCTGTACCTTGAAGCCCTTGGCGGCTGGCGGGAGATGAAAGGCATATACGCCGTAGCGAAAGCCTTTGGGCGGAATGGTGTTCAGGTGATCGAAATTGGCGATTTCCCACGGGTTGATGGTCGGCTTGCCATCCTTGTCCACCGAGCGGTTGATGAACGTGACCGCATCCGAAGGAACATGGTTGTTTTTCGCAACGCCTGAATTGAGCAGTTCGTTGCCCTGATCGTCAGTAATGTGAACTTCAAGCCAGATCTGGCGGATGAAGGTGAGGCTGGTCGGTAAATGATGGCCGGCACGCTTGTTGGTGACCTTGACCTTGAGCATATTGGCGCCGCCCTTCGCCGGGACGATTTCGAAGTCGAGTTCGGCGGCATTCTGCAAACGCTTGAGGGCTTCGGCCTTGTTTTCCGATGCGCCCTTGACACCCAGCGCTTCGGCGATGACGGTGTTGCCACCCACAAAACCATGATCGTGGACGATGTCACGCTTGTTCTTTGCACCCATGCCGGCAAAGCCGCCCAGACCATGATCAGCCAGATCCTTGGCAGGCTTCATTTCATCCGCCACGCGTATGGCGGTATCCACCGGCACCATGTGGCAGTCCTGGCACTGGATGCCGTTTTGCGCATAGGGCGAAGCCTTCCACTCATCGAAGGTGTGTTCGACCGGGAAGCGATTATCCGGGTGGAAAATGTTGTGGCAGTTGGCGCAAAACGCCGACTTGGTATGCAGCTCGGAGTACTCGGTATCGTGGAAGGGCGATTTGGAGTCTTTGAGCGTTGCCCGTTTGACGCGGCCAGGCGACATGACAAACGAGGCGTTGCCGGGATTGCCCGTAGAAGTGTGAACAGCGGTCGTTCCGGATATGGTGTGGCAGACGTCGCAGGACACACCCTTTTCCGCGATAGGCGCTGCCGTGAAGCCGCCGTGCTTGCCAAGCGAAGGATCAAACTTGACCGTGCCAGTGGCAACGCCGATTGGGGTGTGGCAGCCGCCGCAATGATTGAGCGTCTTGCCGTCGGTGGCCTTGTGCGCCAGCGCCCATTCCGCCTGGAATACCGGATCCTTGAAAGAAATGGAGTGCATTGAGGTGCTCCAGCCCTTGTATTGGCGCGGGTGACAGCCGGCGCAAATTTGTGGGTCCTGCCAGTTTTCCGGCATGGGTTGCGCACCCTCTGCCTTCATTTCCACCTTGAGAAAAGCCGGGTAATAGGGGAAAGCGATACCGCCCTCGGCGATGGAAATCCGTGTCGTCGCCAGCACGGCTGCCAGACTGGCGATCAAGACGAGTGCAAGAAGTGTCAGGCGATGATGCAAGGACCAGTGCAGTGCATGTTTCATTATTGTTTCCTCCGGTTTGCCGTGCCCGTTTTTTGGGCTGCCGGAGGGCAATGCAGGGTTTGTGCCAAATCATTTGGCAGGTTACTGATTGATTTGCAAGGGTGTTTTTTGACGGGTCGGATTTGCGTGTCTGACAACTCAACTGCCAGACAGTGTCATGGCAGTTGCTGGCAGAAAAAACCCCTCAGGCAACGAGGTCTAACTCTTTCAGTCGCCGGTACAAGGTGCGCTCACTGATTTTCAGGGCTTTGGCGGCCAGCCGCCGGTTGCCGCGGAAATGTTCCAGCGTATGCCGGATGAGCTCGGGCGTGACAGGCTGATCGCAGGTATCGCATGCATGGGTCTCGAATTCGTGTTCGCGTGCGAGGGTGTCGCGATCATTTGCCGGGTTGTAGTGGCGGACCTCGTCAGGCAGATGCTCGGGCTCGATCAGCCCGCCGCGGGCCAGCAACGCGCCTCGTTCAAGCAGGTTTTTCAGTTCGCGCATGTTTCCGGGGAAGTTGTAACGCTTGAGCACTTCCAGTGCTGGCTGGCTGATGGAAGCCGAATGCTTCCCCATGATCTTGCGGGAAAGAAAATGGCGCACCAGTTCAGGGATGTCCTCCTTGCGATGGCGCAACGGGGGTAGCTCAACCTGCATGCAATTGATGCGGTAGAAAAGGTCGGCGCGAAACAATCCCTTTCCAACCATATCCTTCAGTTCGCGGTTGCTGGCGGCAATCAGCCGGAAATCCGCCTTGATTTCCTTGGTGCCGCCAAGCCGCCGGAATGTGCCAGTTTCCAGCACACGAAGAAACTTGGCCTGGATTGAGAGTGGCATTTCGCTGATTTCATCCAGAAACAGCGTGCCCTTGTGCGCCAGTTCCACCAGGCCTTTCTTCATGCCCACGCAGCCGGTGTAAGCGCCATGTTCGTGGCCAAAGAGTTCGTTGACGAACATTTCTTCCGTGAACTGTGTGCAATCCACCGCGACCAGTTCACCTGATGACCGGGCTGATTTGCGATGCAGGAACTGGGCGGCAAGTTCCTTGCCTGTGCCGGTTTCGCCATGAATAAGCACGGTGGAATCCGTACCGGCAACCAGGCAAAGATTGTCCAGCACGCGCGTAAACGATGGGCAGCAGCCAACCATTTTCTCTTCGTCGAAAACCAGATCCACTTCCTTGCTGATGGGGTGCATGCCTTCGCCCATATAGAGCAGCTTGCCGCTGTCGTCGGACACCGGGCTGCCATGAATGGCAACGTATTCAGGCGCATGGTCGCGATCAAGATGACGATGGATAACCTGCATGGCTTCCTTGTCCTTGAATACCTTGGACAGGGGACATTCTTCGCCATTGATGTCACAGGTGTACTCGCTCTTGTGTGAAACCTCGTGGCATTTCATGCCAACGATTTCATGCGGCGCAAGATGGGTGTAAGACTCGGCGTATTTTCTGTTACAGGCGACGATGAAATAGTTTTCATCAACCAGCGCAAAAGGCTCGGGATGCGCGTCGACCAGACTTTGGATCAGGGTTTTGTCCATGGTTTTACAAAGAAATGCGCCTCGTCAAATACTGCAGGGGTGGGCTTATTGTTTCTTTAAAACCGGGCCAAAATCAACCACAAGCCGTCAAGTGTTTTGTAACAAAGGTACGGAGAACCATGTTTTTAAAATTCAGGAGAATAAAAAAGGCAGCTCAGGCTGCCTTTTTTAAACGTTGAATATCCCAACAATCAACGCATGCCCTGGATGTATTGCGCCACGGCTTCCATTTCCTGCGGCGTCATCTTGGCGGAAATCACCCGCATCATTTTGGCGGCATCGTTGGCGCGCTCGCCTGCGCGGAATTTATTCAACTGATCAAGCGTGTAGTCGGCATGCTGGCCGGCCAAACGGGGAAACTGGATGGGAATGCCTTCGCCCTTGGCGCCGTGGCAGGATGCGCAGGCGGGCACACCGGAGCCCTGCACGCCGCCTCGGTATATTTTCTGGCCCAGGGTTGCTTTGGCTTTGTCTTTGGCCGTGGCGGCTTTGGCGGATTTTTCACTGAAATAGGCGGAAATGTTTTTCATGTCCGCCGGCGTCAGGCTGGCGACCATGCCCATCATGACCGCGCTGCTGCGCTCGCCAGACTTGAAGTTGGCCAATTGTTTGTTCAGGTATTCCGCACCCTGGCCGGCCAGGCTGGGGTTGGCGGGAATGGCACTGTTGCCGTCCACGCCGTGACAACCCGCGCAAACGGAATTGACAATTGCTTCAGCGGCCTTGGGATCGCCTTTGGCGGATAGTGTCGGTGCTTCAGCTGCGAAAGCCGGAACGGACAGAACAGCGGCAAACAACATTGCCAGTTGGGTTTTCATCCAGAACTCCTTGGGAGATATAAGTGACGTGAACGCGAAATACAGCGCGTAAAATGGCGAAATTTTAGCGAATTTGAATATACCTGCCAAGGCAATGCCTCTCTTTAGCCAACTTTCTTATGCAACATCCGCAGCCACCCTGGCCCAACTTCCTGAAAGCCGGGTCGAAATCGCCTTTGCCGGGCGGTCGAATGCAGGCAAATCCAGCGCCATCAACACGCTGGCAGGACACAAGCGGCTGGCTTTTGTTTCCAAGACACCCGGTCGAACACAACTGATCAATTTTTTTACTGTGGATGATGGGCGTTATATCGTTGATTTGCCTGGTTATGGCTACGCCAAAGTGCCGCCGGAAATCCGTGAGCGCTGGGAAAACGTGCTCTCAGCCTACCTGCAAACACGTCATGCACTGGCCGGACTGGTGCTGATCATGGATGCTCGCCACCCGCTGACGCCGCTTGACCAACGGATGCTTGACTGGTTTCTGCCTCGTGGCCTGCCCGTGCATATCCTGCTGACCAAGGCCGACAAGCTTTCACGCGGCGAAGCAAATAAAACCCTGCTGGAGGTGAAAAAGGCACTGAAAGATGCGCCTCAGGTCAGCGTGCAGCTTTTTTCCAGCCTGGCGAAACAAGGCATTGACGAGGCCGAAGGCGTTATCAATAACTGGCTTGCGGTGGAATGAAGAAATAAAAAACCCGGCCAAAGGGGGGCCGGGTCAAAGACCTTCTGGAATCGAAGGTTCCCGCTCAGGGAGGAGAAGCGGGAGACAGCAAACGCCATCTGCAAACATAGAGAAGGGGGGCGTAAAATAGTTCCGGAAAATTTCTGGAGAATATTGTGGCCCTCCCCTTTGGCGCTTACCCCGGCCGTCGCATGCGCCGCATGCGGCACGATGACTTTTCCCGCCGCATGATGCGGGAAAACACGTTATCTGCAGCCGACCTGATCTACCCTGTTTTCGTGCTGGATGGTAAAAGCCGCCGCGAAGCCGTGGCTTCCATGCCCGGCGTGGAAAGGCTGTCGCTGGATTTATTGCTGCCTGTCGCCGAGGAATGCGCAAAACTGGGCATCCCAGCGCTGGCCTTGTTTCCGGTCATCGATTCCAGCCTGAAGTCATTAGGCGCAGAGGAAGCCTTTAATCCGGATGGACTGGTTCCCCGTGTGGTGGCCGCACTCAAAAAGGCGGTTCCGGAACTGGGCATTATCACCGACGTAGCGCTGGACCCTTACACCAGCCATGGGCAGGACGGCCTGATCGATGACAAGGGCTATGTTTTGAACGATGAAACTGTTTTTGTTCTGCAAAAACAGGCGGTTAACCATGCCCAGGCGGGTGCGGACATCGTCGCCCCTTCTGACATGATGGACGGCCGGATCGGCGCAGTCCGGTCGGCATTGGACGCGGAGGGGCATATCCACACCCGCATCCTGGCCTATGCTGCCAAGTACGCTTCCAGCTTTTACGGGCCTTTCCGCGACGCCGTCGGCTCTGCCGCCAACTTGGGCGCGGGCAACAAATACACCTATCAGATGGACCCGGCCAATTCCGACGAAGCCCTGTGGGAAGTGGGGCTGGACCTGCAGGAAGGCGCCGACATGGTCATGGTCAAGCCCGGCATGCCTTACCTGGATATTGTAAAAAAGGTGAAAGACGCCTACAGCGCCCCCACATTCGCCTATCAGGTCAGCGGGGAATATGCCATGCTGAAAGCTGCCGGCCAGAATGGCTGGATTAACGAGCAGGCATGCGTCAGGGAGGCCCTTTTAAGCTTCAAGCGGGCTGGAGCGGATGGGGTGTTGACCTATTTTGCGCTGGAAGCGGCAAGGTGGCTCAAAGATTAAAGACTGACATTGCTAAATCGTATTAAGTTGTCCTGAATTGCTGCCGAAATTAGAAATATCAGAATCAAGCTTTAAGGATGACGAGCGTGATCAGACTACGTATACCTAATTCAAACCAACAAATGCCGGATATTCCTAAACATCCTTTTGGATTTAAAAATCGTCGCCGGGATCCGGACGAATGGGATAAAACGATTATCGCTTTCCAGTCACCATACAGACTAAAGGACTTGTGTATTGATCAGAGTCAGGATTTGTCTAACGAGGCTACGCAAACCATTCGCCAGGAGTTCAAGGTTCGTTTGGCAAATACGGAAGATCGAAGAAAATCAGCCAGTCTTTTAATTGAAAAGATGTACAGCTGGCGCGGCTACGATTCGCCGTCACTAAACCAGGATCCCAATAAAATTACCCTGGTTGCTTACCAGGATGAGAAAGTAGTTGGCACACTGACCCTTGGGGTGGATTCCCCAGATGGCTTGGTTGTTGATCAATTATATAAGCTAGAAGCTGACAGGCTCAGGGCTCAGGGGCGCAGACTATGCGATGTAACCAAACTTGCGGTTGATCCGGACATTAAATCTAAGCAGGTATTGGGGGCCTTGTTTCATCTCTCGGTCATATATGGCCGCAATATTCACCACGCAACGGACTTTTTAATTGAGATCAACCCGCGACACGCACTTTTTTATCAGCGAATGATTGGCTTCGAGCCATTTGGCGACGAAAAGTTATGTCCTCGAGTAAATGCACCGGCAGTTTTGCTTAAGTTGGATCTGGCTTACTCTGACGAACAAGTGAAAAAATACGGCGGCCTTGGCTCTTCTGCACAAGGTGTAAAGAATATCTATCCCTACTGGTTCTCAAAAGAAGACGAATTGGGTATTACCCAGCGTTTGTTAAGAGGCGAGTGATTGCCTGGATCAATCAATTTGCCACCGTTGGTGGCTTATCTTGTCGAGGCAGCGGGATGTGCGCCATCGGCAGACAATTCACAGCCGTGGTGTTTTGAATGGGATGGTGATGTCCTGACAGGCCGAGCAGCCCGGCGTGGCGGATTCCCTGTTGATTATCATGCAACCATCATGGCACTTGGTGCGGCAGCCGAGAATTTGATTTCAGCGGCCAAGAGTTTGGGCCTGGATTTGTCATCCTGGAATTTCTGCGCGCCCGGGCCGGATGATGTCTTTATTCACGGCAGCCTGGCAGAACACCTGGAAACAGACGGCTTCCCGGAAAACCCGACATGGAAAAGAAGGCATACAAATCGACTACCTTATGTTCCTGAAATCAGTTCACATGTTTTGCCAGAACTTGAAGCTTGTCATGTTGGGCAAGCCAAGGTTAACGCCATCACCGGAGCGGAGATTAAAACGCTTGCTGCATGGGTCAGGCAAGCCTCGGAAGTTCGGTTTCAGACCCGCGAAGTCAACGAGTGGTTTGCATCAAGCTTGCGCTATGGGAACGCTCTGCAAGATTTGATTGAAGGATTGAATGTCAAGACGCTAGCCTTGCCTCCGGGGGGGGTGGGCCTGTTAAAGCTCATGTCAAACTGGAATAGAATGCAATGGCTAAACCGTTTCAAGGTTTACAAATTATTTGCGTCAATTGAAGCGATCAATTTTCAGAAAACGCCTTTGGTAATTGCAATTTATGGGCCGTCCGAGAAAGCCTCAATATTTGAAGCGGGCCGTTGCTTGCAGAAGGTTTGGTTAAAGGTAACCGAATTGGGCCTGTCGGCTCACCCTTACTATGTCGTAGCCGATCTTCTTGGCAGAATTGAGTCGGGTGGTGTCCCCCTGCAATGCATGCGGCAGGCAGAAAACATCAAAATGCAGGTTCATGAAAAATTTGGAAAAAATAGAACCTTGCATTGTTTGATGAGGGTGGGAATCCCAGCTGGAAAAATTGAATTCTCCGGCCGTTTGCCGATAGATGAAATTATGTGCAAAGCTTCAATCAGGAGTTGATCTTGTCCTATACGCCTAAGGAAATTGATTGGGAACGGCTTGTTTTGATTGCAGGGGGGCATACGGCATTTCAGCTCCTGTGGGCAGGTGTTGAGCTTGGCCTTTATGACAGCCTTTCTGCCAAACCTGGTCAGACACTGGATGAACTTGCCCTGGCATTAAAGCTGGAACGTCAGCCAGCGCGGATTTTGCTGATTGGCTTGACAGCATTGGGTGTCATCAAACTCAAAAATGGGCGATATAACAATGCTCAGGTAACCGAGGAGCGCATGGTCAGCGGCAAGCCGGGCTTCGTCGCCCCAATCCTTGGCTGGCAGGCGCACATTGTCTACCCGGGCATGATGGACTTTGTTACATCACTGAAAGAAAACCGCAATGCTGGCTTGGCGCGTTTCCCGGGCAGCGAACCTACGCTGTATGAACGCCTGACTCATGACAAGCGGCTGGAAAGGATTTTCCAGGATTCCATGAGCGGGCTTTCAAAACAGGCAAATCAATTTCTGCCCAAGGCCATGGATTTCAGCAGGTTCCGGCACGTGGTGGATGCGGGCGGTGGTGATGGCACCAATGCCATGGCGATTGCCCGTGCGTATCCAGACTTGAGAACGGCTGTTTTCGATTCAGCCTCAGTATGCGAGCATGCCCGGAAAAACATCGAAAAGCATGGCATGTCGGATCGCGTGGGAACATGGCCAGGCAATTTTTTCGATACCCCGTTTCCGCCCGATACGGACTGCGTTGTGTATTGCCACATTCTGACCATCTGGTCCATGGACAAAAACCGCACGTTGCTCAAACGTACCTTTGATGCGTTGCCGGAAGGTGGCGCAGTCGTGATTTTCAACATGATGGGCAACGATGACGACCGGGGCCCGCTCAGCACCGCGCTGGGTTCTCCCTATTTTCTGGCCATTGCCACGGGGGAGGGCATGCTGCATCCATGGAAGGATTATGAAACCGCCCTTCGCGACGTGGGATTCAAGCAAACGGTGAGAATGGATCAGGGCTTGCCGATCGATCACGGCATTCTGGTCGGCATCAAATAACCGGATTTCCGGCGAGCAGATGGAATACGACTATTTCGAGGCATTCAGCCGCAATCTCGGCTTCCTTTCCAAGGAGGAGCAGACGCGGCTTAAAAATGCACGTGTTGCCATAGCCGGGCTGGGTGGGACTGGCGGCGCACAAGTGCTTGCCCTGTCACGCATGGGCATTGGTCGATTTCACTTGGCCGACCCCGACACCTTTGAACTGGTTAACTTTAACCGGCAAAGCGGGGCAACCATGCCGAACATCGGGCGGGCGAAAACCGCTGTCGCCAGGGAAACCATCCAGTCGATCAATCCAGAGGCCGAAATCACTACTTTTGATGGCGGCATCAATGTCGAAAACATTGACGATTTTCTGGAGGGGGTCGATGTGGTTGTGGACTCCCTTGATTTTTACTGTTTCGAAGAACGTTTCCTGCTGTATTCAAACGCCAGGAAGCGCGGGTTGTGGGTTCTGACCGCTCCACCACTGGGGTTTGGCTTTACCCTGATCATGTTTGATCCCAATGGCATGAAATTCGAGGATTATTTCGGGTTTCGACCGGATATGTCAGCGCGCCAAAGAGTCATTGCGCTCATTGCCGGCATTGCCCCAAAACCCTTCATGTTCAAATACCTGGATCGATCGCGACCGGATTTTGAAGGACGGCGCCTACCTTCTGTAGGGGCTGCACCTTTCATGATCGCTGGTGTCATGGCCACGGAAGTGACCGGGGTATTGACCGGGAAGGGCCGCCCCATGGCAGCACCAACCATCTACCAGTTTGATGCCATGCTGAGACGTTTTCGCAAGAAAACCTATTTCTGGGGCATGCGAGGGCCGATTCAGCGGATTAAGCAACTGTTGCTGGATCGGGCTCTTCCACGCTAATCCTCTTGTCGGAATTTTTTACAAACTGTTTGAAAAGCCCTGTGGCGGCATGGGACCAGAAAAATAATTACCTATTAAATTCAGTGTGTTGAGTGGTTCGTTCAAGGGTTGGCACGGCAGATGCTTTATATCGGGCAACCGGCAGATGCCCGGGCAATCTTAACCAAGGAGCGAATGATGAAAATTGCAAAACTTAGCGCCCTGACCTCTGCGCTTGTAGTAGGCGGCCTGATGGCAACGTCCGCGAATGCTTTCTTCCTGTACCAGAATACGCGTCTGGAAGATGACAACATGGAAAAACTGAACATTGATCTGAACGGCAATGGTCTGCTGGACATCGGTGATTCTCTGCGTGGTGTTGTTGAAATCAACACGCTAGTTGAAATCGGCGGTGCTTCCTCTTCACAAAACAGCCTGTCCCCAGAGTTGACGGGCATTTTTGAAGTGGTTGTGACTGGAAAAGTCGCCACGGCTACACCTGGGTTATTCAACTACACTTTTGGTGCTGTGGCGGGTGGTGTAAATGGCCTTGGCGCGGGTGCGGCAATCGGCTTTTATACCGGCGGTACGAATCTTGATATTCCGGGTTGTCCAGACATTGCAACGTGCGAAGCCAATGCAACAACTGCTGGTGGCGGTTCGCTTTGGCTGACTTTGGGTTTCAACGATGCTGACGATGAGTGGAAGACCGGTTTGGGTGGGGCTCCAGAGAATACCAATTTGTTGGGTGTTCCTCAGGGTGTCGGCATCGGTACTTTCCTGTACTCATTAAGTGTGCTGACCAATAACACGGGCTACATCATCAATGATCAGGGGCTCACCTGCATTCCCGGTCTTGTGTACACATGCGCTGGTGATGGCAGAACAGATGTGGTTGGTTCCGGCTCCATTCAGGGCGCACAGGGTATAACTAATGGTTACACTTCCACCAGCGACTTCCAATACCAGATGAATGTTGTGCCTGAGCCAGGCACGATCGCCCTGTTGGGTTTGGGTTTGCTGGGCATGGGCTGGTCTGCTCGCCGTCGTGCAAGCTAATAGTCCGGCTGCATAAATTTGAAAGCCCTGCTTTCGCAGGGCTTTTTTTATTGGAGTGTCGCACATTTATGAATGTGCGGCTTTTTGCCTTAGCTTTAAATGCGAGCCCAGGAGTCATGACATACTTCTGGAGGATGCTGGTTCTAACAGACGGGGTAATTATTGGGCTCGATAACTGACCGCTAGATTTACAAGCTGTCATGAAGTGCTTGAGCCTGATTACGTTCGGGGAAATTGGCATTTTTGCTTAATAAATTGCGCAATTCAATTTTGGCGCGCTGATTTTCCCCGGTTTTGGCTAGTGAATAGGCGAAGTGATAGCGAATGCTCGGGTTGCCAGGCGCAAGCCGGGTGGCTTTTTCCAATTCAGATTTCCCTTCTTCAAGATTGCCGGAAGTCACAAGAATCCAGCCGAGTGTATCCAATACCACAGCTGAATCTGGTGCCAGCTTTTTCGCGGCATGTGCAATTTCCAGCGCTCTAGGCTGACGAGCCAGATGATATAAGCTGGCAAGGTTGTTTAGGATGGCAACATTGGCAGGATCCTGTTTTGAAATTGATTCGTATTGCTTGATAGCTTCTGTCGTCCTGCCGGAAGCAACAAGAATTTCCGCAAGTGCTCCTCTTGTGTCAAGATCGTTTGGATGATTTGCAATCCAGGTAGTGAGAATGCTTTCGGCCTGTCTCAGATTCTTTGTCTGGCGGTATGCTTGCGCCAGCTTGGTGACGATTATTCCGCCAGGTCTCAATGACATGGCTTTTTCGTAGGAAGCAACAGCTTCGCCGGTTGCGTTTCGGCCGAGTGCTATGTCTCCTTGGAGTATGAACCCCGCCGGATGGTTTGGATAGAGCTCAATAAGCTTGCGGCTAATAGCTGATGCGGAATCCAGTTTGTTGGCTTTGATTTCCATGCTGCCTAGTGCCACCAGAACAGCCCTCGAATCTGGTGCCAATTCGAGCGAAGACTGAAAAGATTTTCGTGCCGCGTCAAATTGACCCAGGCCCATTTGTGCCATCCCGAGCTTGTAGTGCAAGTCTGCATTACGCGGTGAGTTGGCAATCAGTCCTTTGAACCCGGAGATGGCATCGGTAAATTGCCCGGTGGCTAATTGAGTATTGCTGAGCAGCAGTTGAGCGCGCGTATTATTGTTAAACTTATAGGCAGCTTCCTGGGCAATGTTTAACGCCTTTTGAGGGTTGTTTGCAGCAAGCTCTAGCTGTACCAGCAACTCCTTGGGCCGGATGGCGTCAGGATTGCTGGAAACGGCACGCTCAATGAGCGCGCGCTCTTCGGAGAGGTTTCCTGCCTCCTTGCTGAAGTAAGCCTTGACCAGCAGCAAGTGCTCGTTTTTTGGCTGTGCTTCAAGCGCTTTGTCCAGTCTTCGAGCCGCTTCAGCTTTATTCCCGGTGCGGGCAAACAATTCGATTGTTGTCAGGGTTGCCGTAAGATTTTGCGGCTCAAGCTTCAACACATCCTCATAAAATTTTACTGCGGTCTTGTAGTCGCCAAGCTGGGCATGAGCGGCGCCACTTAAAAGAAGGGCCTCGATGCTTTTCGGTGATTTCCTTCGTGCATTTGCCAATGCATCAAGGGCAGCTTGCGGTTTTTGACTGCCAAGGTATGTACGGGCAAGGCTTAGGTCAGCTTCAGGGCCGGAAGCCGATTGTGCCGCGTTCTTGAGCAAATCAAGGCCGCTATCCAGTTGCCCTTGCAAAATCATGCTGTTGCCGAGCGCCAGTTTTGGGATGCTGCTGTTTGGCGTTAGAGTCATCGCACGGCTGAACATTTGCTGGGCTTCTGGATGGCGACCGAGCTGCTGCAACGCCTCGCCAGCCAGACCAAAATGGGTGGCATTGGCATTAGGCGTCTGAAGGATGGGGCTAATAATATCCAAAGCGGCTTTAGGTTGCTTCAAGAACAAATTGGTGTGCGCAAGCAAGGTGCGGATGGGGATGGAAGCAGATCTAAGTGAAAGTGCGGTATTGAATGACTGCTTGGCAAGTTCGTAATCCTTGGATTCCAGATATGTGGAACCCAGGAGAATGAGACTGTCAATGTGGCTTGGCGCAATTTTCAGATTGCTTTCCAGAAGGCTTCTGGCCTTGGGAAAATCTTTGGATTGAAAGGCGATAAGAGAATCGAGGTACTTGCTTAAATAATGATTCGGATAAAGAGCACGTAGCTTTTCTATGTTGGCTTTGGCATCATCTGTTCGATTCAGCGCGACCAGAATCGTGGCACGTCCTGAAAGGGCGTCCAGGTTTGTTTTATCTATCAAGATTGCCTTATCAAATGCTTTGAGGCTTTCTTCCTGTTTGCCAAGCGTTTTTTCGAATGATGCCAGTGCAAGCCAATTGTCCGGGTTTTTGGGATCAAGCCTGATGGCTTGCTGAACATTTTGTAGTGCGGTATCAGTGCGGCCATTAATGAACTCACACAGGCCCAATCCAATGTAGCCGGGAGCAAGATCCGGATCCAGTTGGATTGAGGACTTATACATATCACATGCCTCGGTTATCTTGCCAAGCCCCATCAATGCATCAGCTCTCATTTGCTGGGTTGAGGCATTCTCCTTTGGGGATGCCGCAGGGTCAGACTGAACTTCGTTCAGGACACGTTGATACTCACGAGTCAAAAGCAGTGCTTTGACGAAATGAGGTTTTAAAGAGTCGCTGTTTACGCCTAACTGTTGGGCCTTTTCGAGTTCCTTTAGCGCACTATCACCTAGTTTGAAACGAATGTAGGTCTGTCCCAAAAGCCAGCGTGCCTGTGCGTTGTTGGGGTCCTTTTGTACGGCATTTTTTAACTCAAGGAGACTTCCCCTGAAGTCCCCCTGACTTTGTAAGTCTTTGGCTTGCTTAATGTGCTCTTCGGGGGTAAGGCTGTCGGTCCGATTGCAGCCATTAAAGACAGAAGACGAAACAAGTGCTAATGAAATGGCAAGCGTAATAGGCGTTAAACGGAATGAAAAGGGATGCATGGGCGCGTTCTCATGGGTTGCTGGATAATTGCTGAAGAAGTGTTTTTGCTTCAGCTTCCATGGAAAATTTCTTACTGCGTTTCAAAAGTTCATTAAGCTCGAGTTGGGCGCGTGTTTTGTCTCCGTTTGCGGCAAGTGCTGCCGCATAATGGTACTGAATGTCGCCAGAATCAGGGGCTTTTGACAGAGCCTGTTGAAGAAAAGTAACACCCTTTGCGGCTTGTCCTGTTTGTGAAAGGGCCCAACCGTAGGTATCAAGTACGGAGGCATTGCCGGGTTGTAATTTGTACGCTTGTTCCGCATAAGTCACGGCGCGCTTGTCCTTTAGCTGGGCGAAGGCGTAAGCCAGATTATTCAGAACAGCAAGCTGGCCGGGCAGTTTCTGGTTAAGGTAAAGATAGTGGTTGGCCGCATCGGCATATTGCCCTGCTCCGATTTTGGACTCTGCGTAAGCCAACCGGATGGCGTGGTCGTCGGGGTGGGTTTTCAGCCAGGCAGCAAGGCGCCTGTCAGCTTCCGCGAGCTGGTTGGACGATCTGAGCGCCGCGGCCTGTTTTAGCAGAATGGCGTTTCCGGGCTGGATTTTGCCTGCCTGATCATAGGCTGCGAGCGCGCCGGCAAAATTTTTCTGGCTCATCAGGATGTCGCCTTCAAGCATCAGGCCTAGCGGATCCTTGGGCGATGTGCGTTTAATGATTTCGGCCTGTTTGAGGGCTTCGGCGACCTGCCCGGTTTTGATCAGAAGCTGCGCAATATCCAGCCGCGCCTGGAGATGGTTTTCGTCCAGTTCCAGCACTTTGCTCAGGTTCTTCCGCGCGGGCTCAAGTTCGTTCAACGCAATCAGGCTTTGCGCCAGCTTATAATGCAGGGAGGAAGAGTTCGGTGCAAGCTCAACCAGTTTGCCGAAAGAGTCCTTGGCATTCTGCTTTTCGCCGGCGGCAAGCTGGACGTTGCCAAGCAATTCCAGCGCGGCGGTGCTCTTGGGGTTGGCATTGTAGGCTTCGCGGGCGAGGGCGAGTGCCTTCGCGGGTTCTTTTTTGCCGAGATGATACTGGGCAAGCAGGCTTCGTGGCTGGATGGCATTGGGGTCGGCCTGCGCGGCTTTATTCAACCAGTCGAGGTAGGCGCTTTCGTTTTTGGCCCTGGCCTCGATGCTGGCAAGCGCCAGCATGGCATTTAGGTTTTTCGGGTCGGCCTTGAGAACGGATGTGAATCTCGACTTGGCGGCCTGCAGATTGTTTTCCTTCATGTCCAGTTGGGCAAGATTGGCTGCCGCGGAAAAGTACTTCGGGTCGATGCTTAATGCTTTTTCGAATTGCTTTCGTGCACCGGCTGGATCGTTTTTGCCCATCAAGGCGGCCCCCCTGAAATTTGCAGGCTGCGGGCTGCCGGGCATTTTCTTTTCAAGCTGGCTGATGGCGGCAAGCGCCTGGTCAAATTCCTTGCGCTTCAGGTGGTTCATGATCAGAAGCGTGTCAGCCCGGGTGCTGTCGGCATCAAGAGAAGCGCTGGCCTGGAAATCAGTGATGGCTTGCGCATCGCCCTGCGCCATGCGGGCGAGTCCAAGCTCGGTGCGTATCGCGGCGCTATCTGGCTTGAGTGCCGATGCCTTGGCGAAATACTGTTCGGCCAGCGGGTAATTCTTTCGGGCCAGGGCGATTTCACCCGCCACGATGAGGGTGGAAGCATCCTGGCTTTGGGATGGATCAAGTGGCTTGAGCGTTTCTTCTGCTGCATCGACTTGACCGCGTTTTAGTAATGACGCAGCCAGCAGACGTCGTGAATAAACATGTCCGGGTGCCGCGCTCAGTACTTTCTTCAAGTGTGTTTCAGCGGTTTCCATTGAACCAAGTGAATATTCAACCGCGCCTGCCAGCAGGTTGGCGGGCAAATAATCGGGCGCGGATTTAAGTACCGGCGCTAGATCGTCGTGGGCTTTGGCAGCCTGGTTGCTGCGAAACTCGATCAGCGCCCGTGTATAGCGTGCAATGAGGTGGTTGGGAGCACTTTTAAGAACAGTATCGACTTCTTTGCGGGCATCATCCAGCCGGTTGTCGCCGATGGCCAGCGTGGCAAGCGCGAGATGCGCGGGCGCATTATCAGGGTCGTTGCCGATGATGGCCTGATAAATCTTTGTGGCCTCGGCAGGTTTGCCGGTCATCTTGAGAATCTCACCTTTTAGCAACAGATAATTTGATTGCTTGGGCTCAAGTTGAATGGCCTGATCCAGGCTGCCCAGGGCCTGATTAACCTGGCGATCAACCAGATGCAGTTTCGCCTGGGCGAAATGAAGCTCCGCTTCGGTTGGAAAGGCTTTCAGTGCTTCGTCGAGAATTTTTCGCGATTCTTCAGGCTGTTTAAGCCCGAGATAGGCCTGCGCGCGGGCGGCAAGCATCTGTGCGCGAACCGGACTGCTTTCTTCGGGTACGGGCAGTTCATCGATGATGCGCTGAAACTCGCGCAGGCCCATCAATGCCTGGGCCAGCAGTGGGTTGATGGTTTCAGGTTTTTGGCCCAATCCCCGTGCACGGGAAAGCTCTTTCTCGGCCGGGGCATACTCGCCCCGGGCGAGATAAAGCTTGCCAAGCAGCAGGCGCGCTTCACTGTTCTTCTCGTCAGCCTGGATGGCGCTTTTGAGCTGGATGACCGCAGCTTTCAAATCGCCTTTTGACTGCGCGGATTTTGCCTGCTCGACCAGTGCATGCGCATCTTCACCGCCGCAACCGGAAAGTGACAGCATGATGCTGACCGAGAACATCTTGATCAGGTGGTGGCGACGGGAATTACTGTTAATCATGAACTACTCTCCAGGCGAATCGAACCAGTATTTCTTTGCGGGTTAGGCCGGAGCAAGAAGCATACAACAGCTACTTGCCATGGCGGGCAAACTCCCTACTTTAAGCCCAGCTTGCTCATCAGGTCGTAAAGGGTTGGGCGGCTGATGCCGAGCAATTCGGCGGCTTGAGCGACATTGTCGCCTGTGCGAGCCATTGCGCGTATGACAGCCCGGCGTTCTGCCTCATCGCGAACTTGTCGCAGGTTGAGCGGCTCTTCTTGTGATGCCTTGGGGTTCAATCCGAGATCCTCGGCATTGACCATCGGCCCGTCGGCCATGATCACAGAACGCTTGATCAGGTTTTCCATTTCGCGGACATTGCCAGGCCAGGTGTGTGTGTCCAACACCTTCAGAGCATCCGGCGTGAAACCCTTGAGGTTGCGGTTCTGTTCCAGGGAGTGGCGTTCAAGGAAAGCCTGGGCCAGCAGGATGGCGTCACCGTGGCGCTCCCTGAGCGGCGGGATGGTGACAGTAATTTCGGTAAGCCGGTAAAACAGGTCTTCGCGGAAACGTCCTTCGCGGATCATGGCTTGCAGATCCTGGTGGGTGGCGCAGACAACGCGGACATCAACGGGGATTTCGGATCGTCCGCCAAGTCGTTCGATGACGCGCTCCTGCAGGAATCGCAATAGCTTTGCTTGCAGGGGCAATGGCAAATCACCGATTTCATCCAGGAACAAGGTGCCCTGATGCGCTGTTTCGATTTTTCCGGGCGTGGTTTTGCTGGCGCCGGTGAACGCGCCCTTCTCATAGCCAAACAACTCCGATTCCAGCAGGTTCTCGGGGATGGCGGCGCAGTTGATGGCGACAAAGCGCTTGTCGGCGCGCGGCGACAAGGAGTGGACCGCGCGGGCCAGCACCTCCTTGCCGGTGCCGGACTCGCCAAGCAACAAAACCGTGGCGTTGGAAGGCGCGACTTTCTCGACCATGCGGCAAACCTTGAGCATGGCATCGTCATGGGTGATTAGCCCCTGCAACGGCGAAGTTGCGGCACTGCGCAGGCGAACATTTTCCACTTCAAGGCTGTGAACGTGAAAAGCACGGCTGACCATGATTGCCAGCACATCGGGGTCAAATGGCTTCTGGAAAAAATCAAACGCCCCCAGCCCAACCGCCTTGACTGCATTGGTTCGATCCAGGTTGCCGGTGACGACAATGACTTTTGTGGCAGGTGAGAGAGCGAGGATTTGTTCCAGCGCTGCGAGTCCCTCGGTCGCGCCATCGGGATCGGGCGGAAGACCGAGATCAAGCAGGACGACGGCGGGTTCTTGCCTGCGCAATTGATTGACAGCCTCTTCGCGCGTAGCGGCCGTGGTCACGTCATACTGTTCCAGACTCCATTTGATCTGCTTTTGCAGGCCTGGATCGTCTTCTACAACCAGAATGGATTGTTTTTCCGCGTTCATGCCGCGACTCCCATGGTTTGTGTATTTTCGTTGGCGGCAGGCAATTGAATGCTGAAGCGCGTTCCCTTGCCCGGTGCGCTGTCAACCTGCACCTGTCCGCCCAAGCTGCGGACATATTCGCGGCATTCGTAGGCGCCAATGCCCATGCCTGCTCCTTTTGTTGAATCAAAGGGCCGGAATAGCCGATCGCGGACAAAATCGTCAGTCATGCCGGCACCATCGTCAGTGATGTCCAGACTCACGCGCTCAACATTGCATGCCACTTTCAGTGTGACGTGTCCCTGCTCCAGCGTGGCTTCCAGCGCGTTTTGCAATACATGGCCGATGACGCGTGACAGTTGAGACGGATCAGCCCGCACGAAAGCCTGGTTGCATTCGGCCAGCAATTCGGGTTTGAGCTTGAATGCACGCTTGGATTCGATGACTTCCGGCAACAGCTTGATCAAATCGACAATCTGGTTGCCGCTCTGCTCGCTTGCGCGGCGGAGCTGGGCCAAAACCTTGTTCATCCGGGTTACCGAGCTTTCCACTGTGGTAAGCATGTCTTCCTGGAATTCCGGATTATGTTTGTGCTTGGCGGCATTGGACAAAAGCAGGGACAACTGGGCTACAAGATTTTTCAGGTCATGAATGACGAAAGTCGTGGTGCGGTTAAAGGATTCAAACTGACGGGCGACCACCAGGGCGTTGTTGACCTGCATTTGCGCCAGATGAATCGCGGCCTGGCGCGAGGCGGTTTTCAAAAGATCGCTGACTTCCCAGTTGAACACAATATTTCCCAGCGAATGTTTCAGCACCACGAAACCCAGTATCTCGTCATGGATCAGTAACGGTACCACCAGCCACGCGTCACGGTGGTTGTGCAACCATGGTGGAAGTTCAAGCGATTCATAGCGTTGCGGATTGACGCGATATTCATCAAGATTGATGACCCACTGCTGGCTTTTTAACCAGTCAACCAGTGATGCGTCGCCAAGAGCGTCGCCCTCCAGATCGGACATGTTCCAGTAGGCAACCCGCCTGAAATCCCCATCCGCTTCCTTTAGCCAGATGGCGCCTCCTGGGCTTTCCACCAGTCCGGCCAGGGCTTCCACGGCGCGCTCGCACAGCCTTTCACCAGGTTGGCCTTCAGACAACAGGCGGGTGAACTTGAGCCATTCTTCCCGATAATCGTAGTGCAGGGAAAAGAAATGCTTGTTGAGAAATACCCTGAGACGGGCGCGAAGCGTGCCTGAAAACAGCACCACCGCCAGCAGCATCAGCGCCGCGAACAGGAAAACGGTCTGCAGCACATGGCCCCAGTCGCCACCACGTGTGCGCAAGTAATATCCTGCCGCTGCCATGACCAGCAGATAGGCACCGGCACCTATCAGTGTGGTGCCATGAAATACCAGGCGGCGGGAAAGCGCGAGGTTGGTGCTTTTTGTGTCTTGCCGGGAGGCGGCCAATCCCAGAAGGGGCGCGATCAGGGCAACCGCGAATCCGCGCGCTTGCCAGATTTCATCATCCAGACTGTGGAATAACACTAAATGGGTGTAAGAGTAAAAATCATAGGCAAAGAGCGCGCCCAGTCCCAGGCTCAAGAATTTCAACGCCCAGCGGCCTTCGGGTCGAGCGCCACGGTAAACCTGTTCCACCAGTACCAGTCCGGTCAGGCTGGTCAACAGCCAAAGGGTATGGCGCAAGCCGGGAATTAGCCGCGGGAGTGTGTCTGATCCCATCATAATGGCCATGTCTGTAACAAGTAGCATGGGCAAACCTAGGCCGCCTATGATGAGGAAGGTCAGAAATGCCGGCCGCTTTTCTTCTTCGGGCCGCCGTGTTTCGAGGATGTGCAGCAGAAATCCAAGCCAGGCAACATTGCGCAACGTCTCCAGAAACAGACTTGAGGAAGCCGGGTTGCCAAGAGACAGCGCTTCAAGGGATGAAGCCAGCGCCCAGCAGGCGGTAAGCAGGTTGGCAATGGCAAACAAAGTGAAATGGCGCCACGCCCGCCACTGGTGCAAGCCGATTGCGGTTAACAGCAAGAATGCCAGCGCGGCGAGGCCGTAACCGAATGCGGCCAGGTTGATCATCTCAGCGTACGCCTTTGCCTAACAGGACGACTTGGGCTGTTTGGGTCAGTATCATCAAATCCAGAAACAGGCTGTGATTTTTCACGTAGTACAAGTCGTATTGTAGTTTCTCCAATGCATCTTCAATACTGGCGCCATAGGGATAGCGAACCTGCGCCCAGCCAGTTATGCCGGGCTTTACCGTATGCCGTACGCCATAGTAGGGGATCTGGCGATTGAGGTCGGCCACGAAGTAGGGACGTTCTGGACGCGGGCCGACAAAGCTCATTTCGCCCATGAATACGTTAAATACTTGCGGCAGTTCATCGATGCGCGTGCGGCGTATGAATCGCCCAACCAGTGTGACACGGTTGTCGTTTTTCTTCGCCCACTGGGGGCGACCGTCCTTTTCGGCATCCGCTCGCATGCTGCGGAACTTGAAAATGGAGAAAGGCCGGCCATGCTGGCCAACCCGTTCCTGCCGGTAAAAAACCGGGCCGTGGCTTTCCAGTTTGATGAGAATCGCCGCGATCAGCATGATGGGCGAAGTGGCCGCCAAAAGCATCAGACTGACGATCAGATCGAAAACGCGCTTGACCGTATCCCGCAACATGCCCTGATGGAAGCCCTCGCCCAGAATCATCCAGCTGGCGTTCATGGAGTCCAGTTGCAGATGTCCGTTTTCGCGTTCAAAAAAAGTTGAGAGTTCGGTAACGCGCACGCCGCGCAGTTTGCATTCGAGCAGGTCGGCGATGGGTAAACCACCACCACGGCGATCCCGGACGGCCAGAAGAATTTCATTCACCTGATGCCGGTCGACCAAATCGGACAGTGGGGAGTCTGTCTGAAGGATGCGTTCATGGGGAACAAAATGATGTGTGCCGCCCGCCGGAATGTAACCCACAACCTGAATGCCGCAGGATGGCCCTCTTTTGGCCAGAATATCCTCCACCTTGGCCGCGCGGCTGCCAGTTCCCAGCACCAGCACTCTCGATTTGAGTGTATTCAGATTGGCCCATTGCAGATAACCCAGCCGGGCCAGAATAACGCCGGCGAGAGAGACGCCAAATCCCAGAAGAAAAACGCCACGGCCGAGCGAAAGCGAGGGAATGAAGTAAAACAGCTGGGCCATGATCATCAGACCAAGGCCGAATGCCAGACCCAACCGCAGCAGCAGGTTTTTGATGCCCCAACCCCATTCGATGTCATACAAACCAAATGCCGCCATGAGAAGCAACATGGTGACGGTGAATAACAAAGCAGTGGGTAGCAAAGGGTCTGCTGATTGGATCAGGGGCGTATCACCTGAAAAACGAATACCCGCACCCAGATAAATGGCACTGCCCAGGATGATTGCCTCGGCGATTACCAGTAACAGGATGCTTGCGGGCACGTAGTGCCGGAAAAATCGGATCATTGCAGGAGGTTGATGTGACGGCGGTTACAGAAATTGCAGTTTTTGTGCCAGGCCGCTACATCCAATTAGCGCTGCTTCTTTCGTTTAAAGACGGCAAAATGACAACACAACTGTCGAAAAATGAACTGCTCAGTTCCCTGTTTGTAACAGGTTGCGAGCTTGCTGCAAACGAATGCGGCGAGGTGTGCCATCCGCGAGATTACGGCGCATCTGCCGTAACTCGTTCAAAGGATAAACCGTTATCTCAATACTTGCCCGTGCATCTTCCAATGAGTAATGCGGGTATATCTGGCCATCCAGACGGATTTCGCTTCGCTTGCAGGCAATTTGCCGATTCATGAGGTAGAACTCCAGCTCCTTGTCGTTGTCGGTAAAAAGTTGCAGGTTGATATCGGAATGCCGGCCTGCGGTGCCATTCAGAACAGAGCCGGTTAAATGGGGATCGAAATCGGACAGCAGTTCCATGTATTCAATTGCAATTTCTCGAAGCAAATTCAACCTGTCCTGTTGTTCCTGCCCTTGATACAACGCTTGATAGCTGCGCAAGGCCTCTTCGATTTCGCGGTTGTCGGGAAGATGCCGGCTGTCCGCTGCGCCTAGTTGACGCGCGGCCTTGCGCTTGGCGAAACCATAATCCAGGCCACCATCCTCGGCGAGCAGACGCGCCGCTTCATGGGCTATCCGGCGGCGCATGTCAGAAGTTTTCATATGGCGAAACCTTCCAGGGGCGTTTCCTCGATGACGGGAGAGTCATTGTCCGCCTGACTGGGCATGTTTTCCTGATAAAAATACTCGGTGATTCCTTCTGCTTCGTCCGGGATGGCATGGCCGGTCGCAGGATCGATTTTCGCGGAGGCAATGCCAGACGGGATTCTGAATCCTTTCTGCGGCACACCTGAGAGTGCACGAGACATGAAATTCATCCAGATGGGCAAGGCTGCCTGTGCGCCAGTTTCACCGCTGCCCAATGACTTGGGTTGATCAAAGCCGATCCATGCCACTGCGGTCAGATCGGGGCTGAAGCCGGCAAACCAGCCATCTCTCTGGTCATTGGTGGTGCCGGTTTTTCCGGCCAGATCGCTCCGTCCCAGTTGGCCGACACGTGCGGCAGTGCCCCGGCGGACGACATCCTGCATCATGCTGGTCATGAGGAAGGCATTGCGCGGATCAAGCACGCGGGGCGCGCCGGACGTGACGGTTTGCGGCCGGCTCTGCATGATCAACTTTCCATGCCCATCGTAGACTTTATCTATCAGGTAGGGGCTGACCCGGTAGCCGGAATTTGCGAAAACCGAATAAGCGCCTGCCAGCTGCAAGGGCGTGACCGAGCCCGCACCCAAAGCCATGGTCAGATAAGGCGGGTGGCGAGATGGATCAAAACCAAAACGCCGGATATAGTCCCTTGCATAATAGGGGCCGATGCCCTGCAGAATCCGTATGGATACCAGATTGAGGGATTTTGTCAGGGCAGTACGCATGCGGACCGGACCTGAATAGCCGCCGTCGTAATTCTGCGGTTCCCAGGCCGTGCCGCCCGCTTCATCGGCGGTCAGGCTCAAAGGAGCATCATCAATAATGCTTGCGGGTGTATAGCCTTTTTCCAAGGCCGCCGAATAGACAAAGGGCTTGAAGCTGGAACCAGGTTGACGCCAAGCCTGATTGGCATGGTTGAACTTGTTGCGATTGTAGTCAAACCCGCCCACCAGTGCGGTAATGGCGCCTGAGTCCGGGTCTATAGCGACCAGGGCGGCTTCTACCTCTGGAAGCTGGATGATTTTCCAGCTTTTGTCCTTGTTTTGCTGAATGCGAATCAGTGCCCCATGGGCAATCCGTTTGCCGGATTTGGCTTTGTCACCAAGCCAGCCTGCCACGAATTTGAGTCCGCTGGAAGTTATTTCAATTTCCCTGCCTGTGGCAAGCAAGGCCTTCACGGTTGTGGGATGGGCGGAGATCACCATGGCGGGCAGTAGGGCGTTTACTGGCTCCACACCCTTTAATGACTGCTCAATGACTTTGGCGCGCTCCTCGGCGTCTTTTGGCAGGTTAAAAGATTTTTCGGGCCCTCGGTAGCCGTGGCGCTGATCGTAGTCCAGCACCCCTTGCCACAAGGCCTGGTTGGCGGCTTCCTGATGCCTGCGTTTGATGGTGGTGACAACCTTGAAACCTGTACTGTAAAGAGCCTCTTCGCCAAATTGCTGGACAAGCGTCTGCCTGACCATTTCCGCGGCGTAGTCAGCAGGTACGTCGACCACACGCTTTTCCCGGCGGATAACGAGTTTTTCCTTGAGCGCGGCCTGATAGCTGGCGTCATTGATGAATTTCAGGGTTTTCATGCGTCCCAGCACATAGTGCTGACGGGCCGTGGCTCGTCGTGGATTGACCACCGGGTTGTAAAGAGAAGGTCCTTTGGGCAGACCAGCGAGCATGGCGGTTTCAGCCAGGCTAAGGTCTTTCAGCCCCTTGCCAAAATAGGTGCGGGCGGCCGCTTCAAATCCGTAAGCACGCTGGCCAAGGTAAATCTGGTTGATATAAAGCTCTAGAATCTTGTCTTTCGATAGGTTGTGTTCAATCTTGATAGCAAGCAGCGCTTCGGAGATTTTGCGAGTAAGTGTTCGCTCTCGTGTCAGGAAAAAGTTGCGTGCGACCTGCATCGTGATGGTACTGGCACCTTGCGATGCCCCGCCGGAAACGATATTTGCTCCCGCGGCACGGAGTACCCCTAGCGTATCCACGCCGCCATGCTCGTAAAAACGCTCGTCTTCGGCCGCGATGATGGCTTGTTTCATGGCCTGAGGAATCTGTTCAATTGGCAAAAAGGCCCGGCGTTCTTCCCCGTATTCAGCCAGCAGCGCGCCATCCCTGGAATAGATACGTAGCGGTATCTTGGGTTTGTAGTCCCTTAGACTCTCAATCGAAGGCAGATTGGGATAAATGAGCGCAGCGGCAAGGCCGCCAAGTGCCGTGCCAACTACGCCCAATCCCAGAAGCAGCGCCAGGGCGTAGTGCCACCATTTTGAAAACATGCAAGTGAACCCCTAAAGTTTGTCAGGATTATAGGCGTTATGAGTGTCGGATTTTGAACACAAATGTCGATTGTGGTTCGGACTCCCAGGAAAATGTTTGTGCTTATTGGCGGGTTGCTGTTAGGATTTAAACACAAATCTAATTATTTCAGCTAACCGGCTATAAACAAAGGGAAAATCCTTGAAATTCGAATTCAGCCTGGATGGATTTACAACCAAGACCCCGCCAATGCTGGGTCTGGACATCAGTTCCACCTCGATCAAGCTGGTGGAGATTTCCGAAGCTGGCAAGGATTTGTTCCGTGTCGAGCGCTATGCCATTGAAAGCCTGCCAAAAGAGGCGGTAAACGAAGGCAACATCGCCAATATGGAACAGGTTGCCGATGTTCTCAGGCATGCCTGGAAGGAAATGGGTACCCGGGTCAAGAACGTGGCGATGGCGCTGCCATCTTCGGCGGTGATAACCAAAAAGATTCTGGTTCCGGCCACATTGAGCGGGATTGAACTCGAAAATCAGGTCGAAAGCGAAGCCAACCAGGTGATTCCGTTCTCGCTGGACGAAGTCAACCTGGATTTCCAGATACTCGGCCCGTCCCCTGGCAGCCCGAATGATGTTGAGGTGTTGCTTGCGGCCGCCAGAAAAGAAAAGGTCGAAGACCGGGTCGCGGTCGCGGAAGCTGCGGGACTGAAAGCGCTGGTCATGGATGTCGAATCCTATGCAACACAGGGCGCTTACGATCGCATTGCCCATTTGCTGCCGAATGGTGGTGCAGGCCAGACCGTCGCAATCGTCGATGTGGGCGCCCAGAACATGCATATCAACATTCTGCACAACAACGAGTCTGTTTATCTGCGTGAACATGGCTTTGGCGGAAATCAGCTGAACCACGAAATATCTCGCCGTTACGGCATGACCAGCGAGGAAGCAGAACTGGCCAAACGCAAGGGCACATTGCCCGAGAGTTACGAAATTGAAGTATTGCGCCCTTATGGCGAAACACTGGCCATGGAAGTCGGCCGAGCCATGCAGTTGTTTACTACCTCAACCCAATACCACAAGGTAGACCATATTCTATTGGCGGGTGGTGGAGCCATGATTCCGGGTATCGACGAAGTGGTGGCCGGACGGACAAGCACTTCGACCATGATCGCCAATCCGTTCTCAAACATGGCAGTCGGTGCCAAGGTAAGACCCCAACAGTTAGCTGCGGATGCGCCATCCCTGTTTGTGGCCTGCGGCCTTGCCATGAGGAGGTTTGACGCGCAATGATTCGCATAAACCTTCTTCCCCATCGTGAACTTAAGCGCGCTGCACGCCGCCGCCAATTCAATTTCATGCTAGTGGCAGCCTTGGCGGGCGCAGTTGGCGTGGCTGTACTGGGCCAGACCCTGATATCCGCCCGGCAGTCAAATCAGGAAAACCGGAACCGCTACCTTGAACAGGAAATTGCCAAACTGGATGTTCAGATAGGCGAAATCAAGAAAATCCGCGAACAGACCCAGGCATTGCTGGAACGCAAGCAAGTGGTGGAAACGCTACAGTCCAACCGGACAGAAGTGGTTCATCTTTTTGATGAAATGATCCGCCAGTTGCCGGAAGGGTTGTATCTAAAAGCGATTAAGCAGACGGGAGCAGATATTCAACTTCAGGGATATACGCAATCAAGTGCGCGCGTTTCATCCTTGATGCGAAATCTCGATGCGTCTCCCTGGTTTGAAAATCCAAGATTGATCGAGATCAAATCAGCAACGGTAAATAACCTGCGGGCAAACGAATTCAACCTGTCTGTCAAGCAAACCAAGCAACAAACCGAAGGTGAAAATAAAGACAAAGGGAGTCAGTCATGACCCTTGACGAACTTAATAAACTGGATTTCAAGACGGTTGCTGATTGGCCACTTGGCGCGAAGCTTGGTCTGTTGGTGATCGGCTTTGTGGGAATTGTTGGGGCAAGTTGGTGGTTTTTCTGGAAACCAGGTCTTCAGGAACTCGAAACCGGTCAGCGTAAGGAACAGGAATTACGCGCGTCCTTTACCACCAAGAAGGGGCAGGCCGTCAATCTGGAAGCCTACAAGAAACAACTGGCGGACATTCAGCAATCCTTTGGAGCGTTGCTAAAGCAATTACCCAACAAACAGGAAATGGATGCGCTGATTACCGATGTCAACCAGGCTGGCCTTGGCCGTGGATTGCAGTTTGAATTGTTCAAGCCGGAATCGGAAACGCAGAGCGAGTTCTATGCGGAACTGCCTATCAAGGTAAAAGTGATGGGCGGATACCATGACATCGCGGCGTTTACCAGCGATGTGGCAAAGCTTTCGCGGATTGTCACGTTGCACGATATCGCAATTGAACCAAATAAAGACGGTGTTCTGATTATGGACACTACAGCTAGGACCTACCGATATCTGGACGAAGAAGAAATCAATGCCGCTAAAAAGGCCAATGAGAAAGAGAAGAAAGACAAGAAAGGGGGTGGCAAATGATAAGCCGGCGCCTATCCACAATTGCCATTTCACTGCTTCTCGTTTCTTGTGGGGGAATAGGCACTGATGATCTGGAAAAATTTGTCGCGGAAACCGGCAAGG
The DNA here is from genome assembly GCA_018263115.1 of Thiobacillus sp. GTDB lineage: Bacteria > Pseudomonadota > Gammaproteobacteria > Burkholderiales > Thiobacillaceae > UBA6918. The sequence continues at coordinate 63,242 of JADFDC010000003.1, read as the reverse complement.
ACATGCAAGGAAAAGTCGAGCCGCTACCCCAGATCAAACCGTATGAACCTTTTAATTACGAGGCGTTTGACATCCCCGATCCTTTCAAGCCTCGGAAACTTTCACCCGCTGGCGGAGGTGGTGGCTTGCAGCCGGACCTGAGCCGCCCGAAAGAACCGCTCGAAGCCTATTCACTGGAAACTCTGAAGATGGTGGGCGTGGTCAGCAAGAAAGGACTTACCCATGCGGTCGTCGCCGCACCTGACAAGGGTGTTTACCATGTCCATGTTGGAAACTACGTGGGACAGAATTTTGGCCTGATAACCAAAATTACCGAAAGCGAAATCAATTTGAAAGAGATCGTCCAGGACAGTGCGGGCGATTGGACCGAACGAACCAGTGCCCTGACTTTGCAAGAATGAGGATGATATGAAAAGAGTAACCCTCACCCCCTTCCAACTGCCCCGGATTTTCTGGATGAGTGCAGTATTGTTGCTGGCAGCAGCTTTTTCCGCGCATGCCGCCAACCCGCCTACATCCAATTCTGTTGTAAGCGTTGAACCTGCCACCTTGCCAGGTGGCAAGACGGTCGTTCGCATCGGACTAAAACAGCCTTTAACCGGCACGCCCGCGGGGTTTACGGTGGGCAATCCCCCTCGAATTGCACTGGACCTTGCAGATACTGGCAATGCCATGGGTAAAAATATGGTTGAGGCGAATTTCGGGCCATTGGTATCGGTCAATGTGGTTCAAGCCGGCACGCGCACTCGATTGGTTTTCAACCTCAATAAGCCAGTTGAATACGAGGCCAAGGTAGATGGCAAAACGCTGCTGGTCAGTTTGAGTGACACCGTTGCTGCTACTGCTTCAGTGAATGCTTCGCCCCAGTTTGCGGAAGCGTCTCCAAGCGGCTCTCGGCATGCCATCAAGGACTTGGATTTCCGCCGTGGTCCGAATGGCGAAGGCAAGATCATTGCAACCCTCTCGGATACGCAAACTGGAATCAATATCCGTCAGCAGGCCAAAGGCGTCATCGTTGACTTTATTGACACAGAATTGCCAAAAGCTCTGCAACGCCGGATGGATGTCGCTGACTTCGCAACCCCCGTCCAGATTGTCGAGAGCTATTCACTGGGCGAGAACACTCGCATGGTGATCGAGCCCAAAGGCGGCTGGGAATATTCTGCATACCAGACCAACAACCAGTTTATCGTCGAGGTCAAGCCATCAACTGACGGTACCAAGAAAACACCGGACGGCAAGCCGATTTATAAAGGCGAGAAACTGTCACTCAATTTTCAGAATGTGGAAGTGCGTTCTGTTCTACAGGTGATCGCTGACTTCACCGGTCTGAATATCGTGGCAAGTGACACGGTAGCTGGCAACCTGACGCTTCGCCTGAAGGATGTTCCCTGGGATCAGGCACTGGATCTGATCATGCAAACCAAAGGATTAGACAAGCGGTCTAGCGGCAATGTCATCTGGATTGCACCAAAGGATGAGTTGCTGTCCAAGGAAAAACTTGAACTTGAAGCCAAAGCCGCAGTTTCTGATCTTGAGCCACTTATTACCGAATATGTGTCCTTGAATTATATGCGAGCAGATGAAGCACAAACCATGCTTTATGGATTCGCGGCTGGTGCGTTTTTAAATTCGGCAACAAATAATTCGGTTAATTGCTCTGCTCAAGCACAAGGAATTGGCGGAGCGGCTGTCGCTCAGGCATCACAGCAGGGCGAAGGAAAAACTGACCAAAAAATGCTATCCAAGCGTGGTCGTGCAACTTACGAATTAAAATCCAATACGTTAATAATTACTGACACTCCGCGAAAAATTCAGGAAGTGCGCGATTTGCTGGCCAAGATAGATATTCCTGCCAAACAGGTAATGATTGAAGCGAGGGTTGTGATTGCAGACTCGACATGGGGTCGTCAGTTAGGAGCGAGGCTTGGTGTCGCAGGAGGTGGCGTTGCTAAAATTGGCGGGAGCAGTACTGGTATAGGCTTTGGTTCGAATTTGTTTGATTCTCAGGCTATTGCTAATGCCGGTAGTGCCGGAGGCTCTGCATCTCCAAACGTTAGTCTGCCCGTATCGGGCAGCTCTACCCCTGGCAGCTTTGGCCTGACATTATTGAACATCGCTACTGGGAATTTGGTAAGTCTGGAGCTTCAGGCTCTTGAGGCGGATAATCGTGGTAAGGTGATCTCAAGCCCAAGAATCGTAACTTCCAATCAGAAACCGGCAGTTATCCTGCAGGGTGAGCAAATTCCCTACATTACTCAAACAGCTTCAACTGCGGGAGTAACCACAACTGTTACGTTTAAAGATGCTTTTCTTTGCTTGCTTGTAGACCCCCAAATTCTTAATAATGATTCGATCATTTTAAATGTGGAAATCCAGAAAGACGCGAGGGGTCCAGTTGTGCAGGCAGCGGGTTTGGTTGCTCCAACGATCGAAACAAAACGGGCAAAAACCCAAGTTAGGGTGAATAATGGTGAAACTGCGGTCCTTGGAGGAATTTTTGAGGAGATCAGTAGAAATGATCTGGAAAAAGTCCCCTTTCTTGGCGACATTCCTTTCTTGGGTAACTTATTTAAAAATAGCAACAAGCAGGAAGAAAAAATAGAACTGCTGATTTTTCTGACTCCACGCATTGTTGACGAACGGTTGTCATTACGTTGAATTACTTCAATTCTAATAACGCCCCTTCGGGGGCGTTATTTTTTTGCCTGCTCAGCTCAGCTACAATGCCGCAATGAGCAAACAGGACAATATTTTTCTCGTTGGTTTGATGGGCGCGGGGAAAACCACGGTTGGCAGGCAACTAGCCAAGCAACTTGGCAAAACGTTCATTGATTCGGATCAGGAGCTCGAGGCGCGCACCGGGGTGCGAATTCCGGTTATTTTCGAAATTGAAGGCGAAGCAGGTTTCCGCAAGCGTGAAGAGTTCGTTATTGATTTGCTGACGGCGCAGTCAAACATAGTTCTGGGAACGGGTGGTGGCGCGGTTCTTTCTGGGGCCAGCCGCGAGTTGCTCAAGTCACGTGGCATGGTGGTTTATCTTCGAGGCAGTCCGGAACAGCTTTACGAACGCACGCGGCATGATAAAAACCGTCCACTGCTGCAGACTGATGACCCTTTGGCAAAGTTGAAAGCCTTGTATGCCCAACGTGATCCGCTTTATCGAGAGGTGGCTGACCTTGTAATCGATACCGGACGGCAGAGCGTGGTCAGTCTGGCTCGTCAACTCAGGGATAAGCTGGACTTGTTGCTGAATGCACTGCCGGGCGATGCTCCGGATACGCTTCCTTAGTGATTAAACCATGAATCGGGGAAAGCTGCTGCCGGGCTTTGCCTTAATGTCATGCCTGCTAGGCAATGTTATGGCGGTGGATTTCAAGGCCGGTCCGGACGACTATCGCAGCTATCTCGCACTGTTAAAACCTGGTGACCGGCTTCTCTTAGAGAGTGGCGACTATTTTCGAGGATTGCCTTTGCATGATATGCAAGGCCTTCCTGATCACCCTATTGTCATTGAAGGCCCGCGAACAAAGCCGGCTGCACGGTTCATCGCACGCGCAGGCGCCAATACGGTCAGCCTGGCCAATGTGCGGCATCTGGTTATACGTAATCTGGAACTGGATGGCCGCAATCACCCCGTGGATGCCGTTAAGGCTGAAGGGCATGGCAGCTACGCGCACTTCGTCACACTGGAAAATCTATACATTCATGATTACGCTGCATCACAGCAGAACGTGGGTATTTCGACCAAATGCCCCACGTTTGGCTGGGTGGTACGCAACAATTTGATCGAGCGTGTTGGAACCGGAATGTATTTCGGGGACTCCGATGGAACGGATCCGTTTGTGGCTGGTGTGATTGAGCACAATGTCATACTGGCAACGCTGGGATATAACCTGCAGATCAAGCATCAGAAGAAGCGACCACAAGTAATGCCGGAATCTGAATCAAGGCATGACACCATCATCAGCAATAATATTTTCTCAAAGGAAAATTCTATTAATGGCACAAATGCGCGTCCCAATGTGCTTGTTGGTCACTGGCCCATAGAGGGAGAGGGAAGCGAAGATCGATATCTTATCCATTCAAACCTGTTCTGGCACAATCCAAGTGAAGCACTATTCCAAGGCGAGGGGAATTTGGCACTCTACAAGAATGTTTTTGTGAATGCATACGGACCGTCAATACATATCCAGCCGCATAACGACATTCCCCGTCATGTAGAAATAAGCTTCAATACAATTATCACGCGCGGGTCGGCAATATCTATTCGTAACAACTCAATTGATAAGCGCTGGAAGCAGCGTGTTTCCCGAAATCTGGTATTTGCCAAGGAGCCGGTTGTTGGGGGCGTGCGGGCTGGCAATCTCGAATATTCCTATGACGATGCCATCCAATTATTGAACGATCCGTTTACCCCTGATGAGGGTGCTGATTTTGGCTTGAAGCAGCCTTCTAAATTCCTGACCAGGGGTTACGCTGAGCCAGTCTGGCGAGACATCCCGGGCATAGACGACAAACTAGAGATCGGTGCCGGTATCCTTCCAGGGATAAGTAAGCACAATTTATTACGCTTGTACCCGAGATAGTCTGTCAAATCTTAATGTCGGCGAGCATCATTTCAATCACATCACGATTGCTGGCCATGCCGGTGTTTTTCGCAGCGGCATGGGGCATAGTTGTCTACCCGTTTGCGCGGCTCGAGCTGGCATTGGGGCTAGCGGCCTACGCCATCGCTGTTTTTTGGCGACCGCATTTAATGCTGCTCGTGGTTCCAGTATGGCTTGCCTTGATCAACCTCGCGCCATGGAGTGGAAGCCTGTATCTCGATGACTACGATCTTTTACTGGGGGTGACGCTGGCTGTGTTTCTGGCTCGAGGCCTGTATGGCATGCAGGCTCGATTGACACCAGCGCAATGGCTCTCGATCTTGTTGCTTGCACTCGCGACACTGACAGGATTTGCCAGGGGATTCATCCCGACACCAGAATGGGGACACATTGAAATATCGAGCTACTACAGCCACTGGAACGCACTACGTCTTGCCAAGGGATTTTTCTGGGCTTTGCTGTTGCTGCCTGCCATTTCGGCTTTATTACACAGCCAGAGAGACAAGGCATTAACTAGTCTTGCCTGGGGCCTGGCACTGGCGGGAGCGGTTGTAGGCATCGCTGCCATGTGGGAACGGCATGTTTTCCATGCCATTGCCGAGGCTGGTACTCGGTATCAGATACTCGGCAATTTGCTGGATTTCACAACCCCCTACCGGATCACGGGTTTGTTCTCGGAAATGCATACTGGTGGCGAAGCGATCGATGGGTTTATCGCGCTGGTATGGCCATTTGGTTTGCTGGCGGTCATGCTTGCTCGCACAAGGACAGGTGTTGCCATCGCTTCACTGACATTGATGTCCGCCTTGTATGCGGCTGTGACCACGTTTTCCCGTGCCAGCTACCTCGCTCTTGCGGCAGGCCTTGTTGCGGGCATTCTTCTGGTTTGGTGGTCACGCCAGAAAAACCCGATGTCGCAGAAAGCACCATTATTGTTAATGCCAAGTCTGCTTGTCCCCGTGGCGTTAAGTTACATCCACACCAAAGGTGGCGTAATCAGCTTGGGCGCTATTTTGATGGCTTGGGGCGGTGCCATGTTGACAGGTTATCTAGTTGCGGCCAGGCAGAAATATTTGGGCGTTGCGCTTGTGGCCATGTTCGGCGTTGCTGCATGTTATGGCATAGCGCGTGGAATGCTGACGAGCCAGTGGGTAGCCAATAAACCCGCTAGCGCCTGGACGATCGCGACAATTTTGTCGGTGTTGGCGGTAACAAGCGGATACTGGTCGGGAGCTCGATTTGTTAACGTTGTTCGCCCCAGAGTATTTGTATTGTTACTGCTGCTAGTAGTTGGGGGAAGCGCCGTCGTGGTGCCAGCCTTGCTTGGTTCGCGCATGGAAACGCGGTTCTCGACCAATCGTGAAGATGTCGCGGGCCGCGGCCAGCATTGGAAAGCAGCCCTGGACATCATGAAGAACGATTGGGCTACCCAGGCGTTTGGAATGGGAACAGGTCGATTTCCGCAGGAATACTTGTTTGCCAAGTCCGGTGAGCACGGCAATTACGGATTTCATCGGGAAAACGGGAAAACTCTTCTGGTGCTGGGAGGGGGCGAGGATCTGACTTTCGGCCAGCGCATCAGTCTCGCGGCATGGAATTCTTACACCTTGACCATGAATGCACGGACCGATGACGTGAGCGCCAATTTGCGTGTGCGCATCTGTCGCCGACATATTCTGGTCCCATTCGACTGGAACCCGCAATGTGTTTCGATGAACCAGACGCTCAAGAATTCAAGTGGCGAGTGGCAGAACATTGTCTGGCCATTTGAAATGGATGCGCTGGGAGATGGCGCGGCATTTGGCAGACGGCCGTTATTGCTTGAACTCATGAACTACCAGTATCGCGGCGACAAGCGTACGGGCACAAAGTTGGAGATCGAGTTTGTCAGCATCAAGGATCAGTATGGAAAGGAACTGGTTGCGAACGGAAATTTCTCTCGTGCGCTGGAGAGATGGTTCCCCTACTATGATTTCGAGCACATGCCGTGGCATATCAAGAATCTGTGGGTAAACGTATTTTTTGAGCAGGGCTGGCTGGGGCTGGCGGGGTTTATTGCCTTTCTGCTCTCGTCGGTATTTGCAGCTGTCAGGTATGCCGGCAAAGGTGGACTTTGGGGGGTAGCGGCATTCAGTATCCTGGTCAGCTATATGTCGGTTGGCTTGGTCGGTGGGCTGGTTGATGTTCCGCGTGTCGTTTTCCTGTTTTATCTGCTGGGAATGGTCACGATGCTGGTGTCGAATACGGGTTCTGGAAGTGAACCATTGCTCAAAACAGTCAGGTCAAGGCACAAAAAGCATGGCCCGCATCGTGATAGGATTCAATCGCACGAAAGCAGGGATGGCGAAATTGTCATGTCGCACGAATCATGACAATCTTGAAAATTAATGAATAACCATGTCAATCAGGACTATTGATGTCTTCAACGGCGATGCGGATGGGCTGTGCGCATTGCATCAACTCCGACTGGTGGAGCCGGCGGATTCACAGCTGGTGACGGGCCCCAAGCGCGATATCAGCCTGTTAAAACGCGTCAAGGCGCAGGCAGGAGATCAAGTCACCGTGCTGGACGTGGCCCTGTCGAAAAACCGCGAGGCGCTGGATGCTGTGCTGGCCGCAGGTGCAAGGGTGCGTTACTTCGATCACCATCAGCCAGGCGAGATTCCTGTTCATCCAAATTTTGAAGCGTATATCGATACCAGCCCGGAAACCTGCACCAGCCTGCTTGTAAACGACTACCTCGCGGGCAAGCATCTGCCCTGGGCAGTGACGGCGGTGTTTGGCGACAACCTTGCGCAATCCGCGCGAAAGGCGGCAATGCCGCTTGGCTTTGATGAAGCCCGGCTTGACCAGTTGCGCGAACTGGGCGAATGCCTGAATTACAACGGCTATGGCGAGACGCTGGCGGATCTGCATTACTCACCGGATGCCTTGTACAACATCGTGCATCAATATGTTGATCCTTTTGACTTCATCGCTTCCGAACCCGCTTTTCAGGTATTGCGAAACGGTTTTGCCGACGACATGGCGCGCGCGGACGGCGCCAAGTCAGAGGAGGAACGCCCTTCCGGAAGAATTTATGTGTTGCCCGCAGAGAAATGGGCGCGCCGCATTTCCGGCGTATTGGGCAACCGGCTGGCTGAATCCTCGCCCAATCTGGCACACGCCGTGCTAACAAAAAGGCCCGAGGGTGGATTTGTCGTCAGCGTGCGAGCCCCGCTTGCCAATAAAACCGGCGCGGATGAAATCTGCAGCCAGTTCGAAACCGGGGGCGGGCGCAAGGGCGCGGCGGGCATCAACCATCTGCCCGATGCGGATTACAACCGCTTCGTCACTATGTTTTTCCAGGTTTACAAGGGGTAAGTGTTGAATCATTTAATAGCGCCGCATGGTGGAAGCTTGGTCAACTTGCTGGTCTCTTCCGAGCATGCCGAAATGCTGAAGAAGGAGGCATTCAACCTCCCATCCCTCGATCTCAACTGGCAGCAGATCGGTGAGCTTGAAATGTTGCTGGGAGGCGCCTATTCACCGCTCACTGGTTTTATGGGCAGGGCGGATTACGAAAGCGTGCTGGAAAAATTGGCGCTTGCCGACGGCACGCCCTGGCCGATGCCCGTGACGTTTGCTTTAAAGGACAAGCAGGCCAACCAGTTCAAGCCAGGCGATCGAGTGGCCCTGCGCGATGGCGAAGGCTTCATGCTGGCAGTGCTGACCATCAGTGAATTGTGGCAGCTGGATATTGCGCAAACCGAGGATCTGCTCGAAAAATCTCCCGCGCCAAAAGGCGTGGAACGGATTGCAGGAAGCTGGTTGGTGGGCGGAAAAATCGAAGGTATTTCCATGCCGCAGCACCATGATTTTGCACCGCTTCGCCTTGCACCGGGCGAGCTCCGCGCCCAGCTTGCCCGGCGAGGCTGGCGCAAGATCGTTGCCTATATGGCGCGACAGCCCATGCACAAGGCGCAGTTTGAATTCTGTCTGCGCAGCGCCATCGAACACGAAGCCAACCTGCTGCTGCTACCTTATGGCGGCGGCGACCTCGCCAGCCATGCCGGCTACTTCACACTGATTCGCACCTACCAGGCGTTGCTGCCGCGTTTCCCTTCCGCCACCACGCAGCTGGCCATGTTGCCTGTTACCGCGCGGGCATCGGGTTTGCGCGAGAAGCTGCTTTGTGCCATCGTTGCGCGCAATTATGGCTGTACCCATGTCATCATGGGCGGCGAACATGAAGCGGATGGACAATGCCGCCGCGGCCAGGACGTAGGGCTCGATCACGACGGCGTGAATATCGTTTCCGAAGCCCATAAACTGGGCGTGACCGTCATTCCCTTCCCGCGCATGCTGTATGTGGAAGATCGTGACGAATACCTGCCCGAGCACGAGGTACCGGAAGATGCCCGGCCGCTGACACTTAGCGGTGAAGAATTCAGGCGACGCATGAAGGCAGGCCTGAAAATTCCCGAGTGGTATGCGTTTCCTGAAGTTGTCGCCGAAATGCATCGCGCCTACCCGCCCAGAGAGAAGCAGGGCTTTACCGTGTTTTTTACGGGTTTATCAGGTGCCGGCAAATCAACCATTGCGCGTGCACTTGCCATCCGGCTAATGGAAATGGGCGGCCGGCCCGTCACGCTGCTGGATGGCGACATCGTCCGCCACCATCTCTCCTCAGAACTTGGTTTTTCGCGAGAGCATCGCGACATCAACGTGCGGCGCATCGGTTTTGTTGCCAGCGAAATTACCAAAAATCGTGGCATCGCCATCTGCGCGCCCATCGCGCCCTACCGGCAGACCCGGCGGGATGTGCGGGCCATGATCGAAGCTGTGGGAGGTTTTCTCGAAATCCATGTGGCTACGCCCATTGAAACTTGCGAGTCACGCGACCGAAAAGGGTTGTATGCCAAGGCGCGGGCGGGGCTGATTCCGGAATTCACGGGCGTGTCGGACCCCTACGAAGTGCCGGAAAAACCCGAAATCGCCATCGACACCACCAGCCTGACCGTGGACGAAGCCGTGCAGCGCATCCTGCTCAAGCTGGAGCACGAAGGGTATTTGCGATAGTAATTTTTGCCAAAAACAAACGGCAGCGATTGCTGCCGTTCTTGTTTCATTTGATAACCTTAATATCTAAATGCGTTGCCTGCGACGTAACGCACCCAAGCCAACCAACCCGATACCGAGCAAAGCCAAAGAGGCTGGTTCTGGGACGCCGGCAGGACCGCCTCCGGTACCACCGCCACCCGTCAGGCAAATAATATCTTCAAGCTGCTGCTCGACAGTTACATCAGTCAGGGGGCCGGAAATGAAGGCGCCGCCCGTATCCGAGAAGCTGTAAATTGTAGATATGCCCCCGCTACCGCCTACCGCCATTGTCTGAAAGAGAGGGGGAACTGCTGGGGTGGCAGGATCATCCGCAACCCAGGCAAAAAGAAAGATGCCATCGTTTTTGGCGGCCTGGTTTGCCAGGAAGGCTACATCCCAGTCAGCTTGGTCTACTGGTGAGCCATTCTCGGTGCCCTCATCGCCAATTGTGACGATTGCCCAAAAATTTTGCTGACCGGCCCCTGCATCAGTAGCCCAATCATAATAATTGACTAAATCGACAACTGCAGGACCGTTGTCTTCAGAACTGTTTGAAGTTGGGGTTCCTCCCTTGCCAGTAACATAGCCGCTTACCGTTTCATTGAAAATCCCGCTGGTACCAGTAATGCCCATGAAGCGGGCACGAACATAACAATCAATGTCGGGGCAACTCAGATTCGTGATAACAGATGATGCTTTAGCTCCTATTGAGGCAATGTCGTCACTCATACTGCCGCTTGTATCGATAACAAAAACTATATCGACGATACTGGTTGCAGAAGCGAAATCCACGGCGTCGCCGCCAATTATCAAGGAGGCATTGGCACTACCAGAAACACCCAAGCCCATGGCCACAGCCAAACTGGCTACAATTTTCGTTAGTTTCATACTTACCTCCTTGAAGGATTTCTAAAATATTCCCTATCTGCAGCGAAGGTTACATGCAATTTGCTGAGGCAGAGAGTGTTAACTAAATTGAAAGCATAGACCATGCCTAATCTAAGGTTAATGTAAAATTCAATATTCAATACAAAGAGTTAAGTAATCTATACGTGTGGATTGAGGAATGGGTAAATGCAATCAATTCTTGAAGCAGTAAATTTTTTCGACATTCGAAAGTCACTTATTTTGTCTGATCTCTGACTATTCTCGTGACATCCTGGGGTATGGGTTTTTCAACGCTTAGCGTCAGCTCTCTGGTTGTCTGGTATGGGAGATGGCCCAGTTGTTGGAGATATCAAGATGTTGGTGGTGCCATAATCTTGATGGGATGCCGGGGCTGATGACGTCATCCCCCTGACGCTAAGTGGCGAAGAATTCAGACAACGCATGAGCAGGCCTGAAAATTCCCGAGTGGTATGCGTTTCCTGAAGTTGTCGCCGAAATGCATCGCGCCTACCCGCCCAGAGAGAAGCAGGGCTTTACCGTGTTTTTTACGGGTTTATCAGGTGCCGGCAAATCAACCATTGCGCGTGCACTTGCCATCCGGCTAATGGAAATGGGCGGCCGGCCCGTCACGCTGCTGGATGGCGACATCGTCCGCCACCATCTCTCCTCAGAACTTGGTTTTTCGCGAGAGCATCGCGACATCAACGTGCGGCGCATCGGTTTTGTTGCCAGCGAAATTACCAAAAATCGTGGCATCGCCATCTGTATCACCATTGCGTCTTAGCGGCAGGCTCGGTGTGATGACCACGCCATTATTCGTAAAAAATAGAAATTATTATTGATATTGCTGGCCCCACGTTTGCCTTGGCAGGCAACGCATTCCGTTCAAGTATGGGCGTACATTGGTACCAGCACTCCAAGCGTGTCTGCTATTGTGTGTGCGGATATCATATTTCCTAATCAATCATGGCCAAGAGAAATCAGCTGACACATCTAAAGAAACGCCAGGCAGATCAATTGGCGAAAGAAAACCGTCTGGAGGAAGCTCTCGTACTTTACGAGTCGGTTTGCCGAACGGACAAGATGGATGTTGAAGCCTGGATGAAGTTAAGTGCGATTCAACGGCGCTTGGGGAACAGCAGGGAGGCGGAAGCGTGTGGTCGCCAGGTTGTAACTTTGCAGCCAACTCTTGCTCTAGCGCACTACACATTGGCAATTGCTCTCGAATATCAAGGCAAGATGGAAGAGGCATTGGCCTGCTACGACAAGGCACTTAAGCTTGACCCAGGTTTCGCGCTTGTCCATTACTTGCGAGGCAATATTCTTCATCACACAGGGCGTTTGGATGAGGCACTGATCGGTTACCGCAAGGCTATTGCGCTGAAGCCGGACTTTTTCGAGGCAATGATCAACTTGGCGGCTGTATTGACCAAGCTGGATCAGCTTGATGAGGCTAATGAGACTTTACGGCAAGCGTTGAAGCTCCGGCCTAACGCCGCCGAAGTGTTGATCAATCTCGCCAATGTGGCTGAACGGAAGGGCCAGGCAGCGGAGGCGTTATTGTTTCTTCAACGCGCAGTGTGCTCACGTCCTGATTCAGTTGAGATCATTGCCAGGTTGGCCGCCTTTTTGGAAAAGATCGGGCAAGTGGAAGAAGCTAAAGCACAAGTCAGACGAGGGCTGTCGATATCCAAAACCCCGGCGCTGGCTTTGGTGGCTGCAAGGGTGGCAAGGGCCGAAGGACAGCTTCGGGAAGCCTTGACGATTCTGGAAGAGGTTGATCCAGAAAGCCTGGATCATCGAATGGCGGGAGAGTTTCTGATTCTGCAAGGTCAGATTTTTGACGGGCTTAAAGATGCTGAGAAGGCTTTTCCGCTTTTTATGGAAGGTAACCGACGCCTTGCCTTGGCGACCCAATATGGTGAAGGTGATGCGAGCAGGTATCTGGAAAGGATTCGGTCGGCCAGTCAATTCTTAAGTGATCGGCTGGTCAAGGTCATGTCGAATCAGCCTTATATGGACGATCAATCACCTGTTTTTCTGGTAGGTTTCCCTCGTTCCGGCACTACATTGCTGGAGCAGATTCTTGATTGTCATCCAGCGCTGCAGACTTTGGAGGAAATGCCGGCCGCCGCCGCCATGGAACAGGTTTTACAGGGTTGGCTGGGCGATCGCCAGGAAGCGCTTGCAGAACTTGATTCCGCACAAATCAGTGAGCTGCGAAATGCCTATTTCACAGAGGTGGCACGTCATTTGGAGCGTCGTCCCGGAACGATGCTTGTCGACAAACTGCCGCTGAACCTGATACGTATCCCCCTGATCTGGCGGGTTTTTCCCAATGCCCGGTTCATCCTTGCCCTGCGCCATCCCTGCGATGTTTGTCTTAGCTGCTTCATGCAGAGCTTTACAGCCAACGAGGCAATGTCGAGCTTTTCCACCCTGGGAAGTACCATAAAGACCTACGAAGCGGTGATGGGGTTGTGGCAGGAGTTTATACGTGTCCTGCCACTGCGCTACCACGCTATCCGCTATGAAGACCTGGTAACAGACTTTGAAAAGGAGACTCGGGCACTCCTGGATTTTCTTGGGGTGGGATGGAATGAAGCGGTGTTAAATCATACCGAGCATGCGAAGCAGAGCGGTGTCATCAATACACCCAGCTATCATCAGGTCACCCAGCCGATTTATCAGCACGCCAAATATCGATGGAAGCGTTATGCCAGGGAATTCGAGCCCATGATGCCGATCCTGCAACCCTTCATCGATCGATTTGGCTACGATGACTGACCAGATATCCTAGTTTTTGCGGCTCAGTTTCGCCAGCGCTTGTTGAGCAGGCATGTAATCTTTCTGAATGGACAGGGCTTTGCGAAATGCCATTTCAGCTTCCTTATTCTTGTTTTGATCCAGGTAAACCATCCCCAGATGATAAAAAGTTTCGGCAGATGCAGGTTTCATTTCGCTTGCCTTTAGCAAGGTCTGCTCTGCCAGGGCAGGCTTTTTTTGAGAGCGGTATACCCAACCCAAAGTGTCTTGGAAACTCGAAACGCCCGGTCCCAGCTTCACAGCCGTCTTAGCCCATTGTTCTGCCTGATTCAGGTTCTTGCCGCTTTCAGTGGCCATCCATGCCAGATTGTTATACGCCAAAGCCAGTTTCGGATTAATTTTTATGGCCATCTGATAAGCATTTTCTGCTTCAGTCCTGTGCCCCTGGCCTTGATAAGCCATCCCAAGTTTCAAATGGGCCATGTCGTTATTAGGCGAAACCTTGGCTGCCTTCTGAAATTCGGTGAGCGCGCGGTTCAGGTCTCCTTTGCCCAGGTAAATGTCGCCTTTGTCGAGCAAGGCAGGTACGAAATTTGGCGCTGCACGTAAAACCGAGTCAAAGGCATTTATTGCCTTGTCGGTTTGACCTTGCTGCATATAAAGCCTGCCAAGTGATTGACCGGGCAAAGGGTTGTTTGGTGACAGGGAGGAAGCCTTGTTGAATTCGACTTCAGCATCAACAAGTTTGCCAGAGGTAGCCAGCGCGGTACCCAAACCATAATGTGCTCCGGCATGTTGGGGGTCGATGTTCAGAGCGCGTCGATAAGCTGAGGCAGCTTCATCAGGTTTACGCAACGCTTGCATATAAATTTCGCCTAGATCAATCGGAATCAAGGCGCTGCTAGGATTGAGTTGCTCGGCTTTTTTCAGCGCTTCTATAGCTTTTGAATGTTGTCCAGAGGCAAAGTGGTAGCGACCAATGGCCTGATGAACTAGCGCATTCTGGGGGGCAAGTTTGAGCGCCTTTTCCAGCCAGGCCCAAGCCTCTGCAGTATTCTTTTTTCGAAGAGCTAAGTCAGCCAGACCGAGGAGTGGCTGTGGTGCTGTGGCATCAAGATTCATGCTGTCACGGAAAGCCTGCTCGGCAACAGCCAGATCATTTTTTTCAAGTGCCTGAAGCCCCTCAATATGACGGCTGAGAGCGGGGTTCTGAGCGCGTGCCTGCATACGCGGCATATCAGAGGTGCCAATCAGAATGGCTGATGCAGGGCTGGTATAGCCAACTGCGAGGCAAAGAGCCAACAAGAGTTTGCGGCTGGTCATGATTTTCCTGCTTTAAAAATAGGGAATAAAAAAACCCCACCCTGTATGGGGTGGGGTCCATTGTGCTGCCTTGTTTTTGTTAGTGCAACCCTCAGGCTTGCTTGCGGCGCCTTGCTGCTGCCATGCCAACCAAGCCCAAACCCAAGAGAGCAAGAGATGCAGGTTCTGGAGTGGGGTTCGGTTCATCTGGCGGAACCAGCACACCACCAGCAGCGCCAAAGCCGAAGATGAAAGTGTTTGGTGCGCCGGTGGCAGGATCGGCCGGAATGCCGAAAGTATCTGCAGTGGGATAGCCATAAGAATACAGACCGATCTCGATGTCGCTCGAATCACCGTCAACCAGGGCGCGGGCAAGATCCATATCCGCCTTGGTCGGTGCAACACCGTAGAAGGTAACAAACGTGCGGGTGGCGCCATCGGCCAGGGCTTCGAATTCGAAGTCGAACAGGGCACCCTGATCACTACTAGCTGAAGTACCTGACGATGCGCTGCCCGGACAAGCAACGCCGCCACGCAGGTTAGTGAAATTCACGTCCTGACAACCATAGCTGTTGAACGAGAAAGGGTCGTATGAGTTGAAGCCGTTGTTGTCGGTGCGGCGAACGTTGTTGCCGTTGGCCACGCCCAACGCGGCGGGAACGCCATACATATCAACCTGTTCACTACCAGGGAAGGGAATATCCCAGTCCATGACACGGCGATAAACCAACTGGCCAGCGGTCAGGTCAGCGCCGCTCAAATTGGTGATGCTGACGTCAACCTGATAGAGGTAAGGTGTGCCGGCGATGGGATGATAATCATGAGTGACCCGCAGGACGGTTCCCCCGGTTGCAGACAGCACATTGACCACGGATACCGCAGTGCTTGCCGTGGAAGTGAAGCTTACCAGGCTCAGGTTCTGAGTCCCGCCGACAGCTGTGTTCTGCCCGGCGCTGAGATTAACGCCGGGACCGCCGAAATTGACGATGCCCACGCCCCAACCCTCGCAGGTGCAGCCAGGATAGGTGGAATCGGAGCCGGTCGCGACGGATTGCAGGCCGACCCCACCAAAGTTGAGGGCGCCTTCATCATTAATGCCCAACCGGACGGTGCCGTTGGAAATGACGGCACCGGCTTGCGCGGCGCCTGCGACCAAGAACAGACCGGTAGCCGCCATGCTTGCAGCCAGGGTCTTTTTAGTGAATTTCATGATGTCCCCCTTCACAATAAAGTTCGCAAGAAAAATTTCTTGCCCAAACTTAAGCAATGCCTGTGCCAAAATTATTAATCATTTAAAAACATATGGATAGATAAAGAGTCTGGTAAAGACACTCTTTGCATAAGTAAATTTATCGACAAGGTTCAGGTGTCAAGGTATGGGGATACCGCGTACATGATATTTATAACTTGTTGTTTTATATGGAATATATAATTTTTGACGAATGTAAACTATTCCGACAAATACTTATTTGGCTGAATGGGAGACTCTTTGGGCATTACCTGACCTTGATCTCTGTCCATATCCTTGACAGCACCCGCCGCTGATTGCGGTCGAGGTCTTTCAGCATTTCCAGCCTGGTTTGAATCTCGGGCGTAGGGAAGACCGCTTTGTTGGCTGCAATGGCGAGGTCGATGTGGTGCATGGCGTCACGGTTGGGATTGCCGGAACCAATAAGGTTGGTCAGTTCGGCGGAGTTTTTGCCTTCGAGCATAAAGTTGATGAAACGGTGGGCGAGGTCGGGGCGCGGGCCGGTCTGGTGCAGCACCATCGAATCCAGTGCCAGCACAGCGCCTTCCTTCGGTGTGGCGTAGGCGATAGTGAAGGGCCGGCCGGCGTTTTTCGCATCCAGCTGGGCCTGGAACATGTCGTTGGAATATCCGTGGGCCAGCCAGATGTTGCCGATGGTGAGTTCTTTTATATAACTCGACGCGTTGAACGCTGCCCAGTAGGGCTTGGCGCGGATGATCAGGTCGCGGGCGCGGCGCCAGTGCGCTTCGTCGGTGTCGTTGGCCGAGTAACCCAGGTATTTGAGCGCCGCGGCCATCAACTCCCGTTGTGAATCCAACACGGTCACACGGCCTTTCAGTTTTTTCAGGTATTTGGGTTCAAAGATCACCGCCCAGGTGTCGGTTGGGAGATCCAGCTCGCGCATCTTTTGGGCGTTGTAGCCGATCAGCGTGATGGTGTAGGCGTAGGGGACGGAATAGCGGTTGCCGGGATCGAACGCAGTATTGAGATAGGCCGGGTCGATATTCCTGAGATTGGGCAGAAGCTGTTTGTTGATTGGCCTCAACTGTTTTGACTTGATCAGCGATTCGACGGCATTGCCGGTGGGCACGATGAGGTCGTAGCCCGAAGCCCCGGCTGCCAGCTTGGCCAGCATTTCCTCGTTGTCCGAGTAATAGTCCTGCACCAGTTTGCAGCGGCAGGATTGCTCGAAGCGGGCGACGGTATCGTCGGAAATGTAGTTGTTCCAGTTGTAGAGATGCAGTTCGTCGCGGGCATAGGCAGTGTTCGTGAATAGAAAAAAGAGGAATCCACCACAGAGGCACAGAGACACGGAGAAGAGCTTTTTCATGAACCCTCTGTGCCTCTGTGCCTCTGTGGTGAAAGAAGTTTTCATTCTTGCCCTCGTAGCACGGTCTTGTCGAACCTTGCCGCGAGCAGGATCATGCCCAGGGTGACGAGCATCAGGAGTGTGGAGACGGCATTGACCTCGGGCGTTACCGCGATCTTGATCATGGAATAGATTTGCAGCGGCAAGGTCGATACGCCCACGCCGGCGGTGAAGAAGGTGATGACGAAATCGTCGATCGAGAGGGTGAAGGACATCAGCGCGCCGGCGATGACCGCAGGCAGGATGAGCGGCAGCGTCACCAGCCTGAAGGTCTGCCAGGGTGTGGCACCCAGGTCGCGCGCGGCTTCGAAAATGCTTTCGTCCATGCCGGCCAGCCGCGCGCGCACAACGATGGCGACAAAGCCGACGCAGAAAGTGATGTGGGCGACCAGCACCGACAGCAGACCCAGCGTGAGATGCAGCACCTGAATGAAGAACAGCAGCAGCGAGACGCCGAGCAGGATTTCCGGCATCGCCACCGGCGTGATGACCAGAAACGGCAGCGCCTTCAACTTGTAGCGGTGGATGGCGATGCCGGCCATGGTGCCAAGCAGGGTGGCGATGAAGCTGGCGCCGACGGCGATCAGGATGGAGTTGACCGCGGCCTGGATCATTTCCTCGTCCTGGAACAGCACTTCATACCAGCGCCAGGTAAAGCCCACCCACTCGGCGTTGAGGCGCGAGTCGTTGAAGGAATAGATGACAACAACTGTGAGTGGCAGGTACAGGAACAGGTACACCAGCAGGGCGGCGAACCACAACCAACGTGATGTCCTACGCATAGCTCAAACTCTTGCGCGAAAAGCGCATCGCCAGCGCTGCAATGGCAAGCACCGCCAGGGTGAGCATGATCGACAGCATGGAACCGAAGGGCCAGTCGCGGGTGCCGAGAAACTGTTCCTTGATCAGGTTGCCGATAAGGATGTCGCCGGTGCCGCCAAGAATGTCGGGCACTGCAAACATACCCAGCACCGGGATGAACACCAGCGCCGAGCCGGCATAGACGCCGGGCAGAGACAAGGGCCAGGTCACTTTCCAGAATCGTTTCCAGGCATTGGCGCCCAGGTCCTGCGCGGCATCGAGCAGGATGGGGTCGTGCTTTTCCAGATTGGTATAGAGAGGCAAGACCATGAAGGGCAAGTGTACATAGACCATGCCGACGATGACGGCAAAGGGCGAAAACAGCAGCGTCACCGGTTCGAAACCGAACGCTGTCACCACGCTGTTGATCGCGATGCTGAACGCGCTTTGCGGACCAAGGATGATCATCCAGGCATACACGCGGATGAGGAAGTTGCTGGCGAAAGGCAGCACCACCAGCAGGATCATCACGTCCCGGAACCGTTTTGGCACGCGGGTAATAAGGAGTGCCACAGGGTAGGCCATGGCGATGCAGATGACGGTGGTCAGACCGGCGATTAAAAAGGACTTGAGAAAAATTTCCGTGTAGATGAAATCGCTGAAAAAGAACTGGTAGGTTTCCAGCGTGAACTGCCAGGTTCCGTTTTCGAACATAGGCGCGAGCCCGCCATGCTCGCCGGGAAAACGGAACGAGGCCACCACCATGATCAGCGCCGGCAGCACGAAGAACACCACCATGAATACGAAGGGTGGACCGGAGACCAGCCAGCGGGTGATGCGTTCTCTATTCATGCAGGAACATTCCCGATTCTGATGACCAGGCGACGGTTACCTTGTCGCCCAATTCAAAGAAGCGGGCCTTGCCGGGCGCGGCATTGGGCAGTAGCGCCTGGATCAGCGTGCCATTGGTGACCTCGACCTTGTAGGTGGTTACATCGCCAACATAGAGAAAGTCTCGCAGGGTGCCGGAAAAACGGTTCGCCAGTTCTGCATGTTCATCAGGTGCTCCGATCACGACCTGTTCGGGGCGGATGGCGAAGGCACCTGCCTGGCCAGTACTTGTTTCGATGTGGGCTGGCGCAACTATGGCGCCCAAGCCTGCAACCGACAGTCGGAGTTGCATCCCGTCAACCACATCGATTTGCGCGTTCATCATGTTGATGTCGCCGATGAAGTCTGCGACAAAACGGTTACTGGGCCGGCTGTAAATGTTGGCAGGCGAATCCATCTGCTCGACGCGGCCTTCGTTCATCACGGCGATGCGGTGAGACAACGCAAGCGCCTCGGGCTGGGAGTGGGTGACGAAGACGAAAGTGACGCCTACATTGCGTTGCAGGTTGATGAGCTCGATCTGCATTTCCTCGCGCAACTTGTGGTCCAGCGCGCCCAGCGGCTCGTCCAGCAGCAGCAGGCGCGGCTTGTTCACCAGCCCGCGCGCTAGCGCCACCCGCTGCTTCTGCCCGCCTGAAAGTTCATGCGGAAAGGCATCGGACTTATCCGCGAGGTGAACGGTTTCCAGCATTTCCTTCACCCGTTGTCGGGTTTCCTGCTCAGACACTTTCGACATGCGCAATGGGAAGGCGACATTGTCAGCAACCGACAGATGCGGAAACAGCGCGTAACTCTGGAACACAGTATGCAGTGGGCGCTTCTCCGGCGGCGTGGCGGCGATGTCTTTCCCGTCGAGCAGGATCTCGCCCCCGTCCGGCAAGTCGAAGCCGGCAATCATGCGCAGGATGGTGGTCTTGCCGCAGCCGGAGGGGCCCAGCAGGGTGAAGAATTCACCGGCTTCGACCGACAGGCTGACGTTGTCGATCGCGGTGAGATTGCCGAAGCGTCGCGTCAGATTTCTGAGTTCAAGAAGCGCCATGGCAGATTTTCAAAAAGGCGATCAATGATGTTGCCTGGCCACTTTCAACTGCGGCCCCAGCGAGCCAGCGACCATGCCGATGGCGCTGGCGATGAAACCAGCGAACTGCGGCGGCAACGCGGTCTCGGGTGCGACGAATTCCATCACGATCCACACTGCGAGCCCCAGCACGATGGACAGTCCGGCGCCGGTGTTGGTGGCGCGTTTCCAGTAGAGCCCTGCTACCAGCGGCACGAAGGCGCAGGCCAGGGTGATCTTGTAAGCGTTCTCCACCATCTGATGAATGCTGGTTTCCGATTCCAGCGCCCACAGCGAGTACGCAACCACCAGTATTGAAAATCCGAGCACCACGCTGCGTGTGATCCACAGCAGCTTTTTCTGGCTCATGCGATGACGCGGCATGAATTCCTTGATGATGTTTTCCGAGATGGTGACGGATGGGGCAAGCAGGGTGCCGGAAGCCGTGGACATGATCACCGACAACAGCGCGCCGTAAAAAATGATCTGCGCGAAAAGCGGCAAATGCGATTTGACGAAGCTTGGCAGCACCAGCTGCGCGTCTTGTGCCAGCAATTCGGTTGTCATGGCCGGGTCCACCATCGTCGCGGCGTAGGTCAGATAAATCGGCACGGCGGCGAACAGGAAATACATTGTGCCGCCGATCACCGTACCCCAAACCGCCACGGTTTCACTTCTGGATGAGTTGGCGCGCTGGAACACGTCCTGCTGCGGCACCGAACCGAAGCCCATGGTCAGCAGTCCGGCGATGAAAGTGATGATGGCCGCCAAGTTGGCCTCGGGCCAGAACTGGAACTTGCCGGCGGCGGCAGCGTGGTCGACCACCGGCGCGATGCCATTGACCTGCGGCATGTCGCCCACCAGTTTTGAAATCCACAGCAGGCCGATGACAATGATCGTCATCTGCACAAAGGTGGTCAGCGCCACCGACCACATGCCGCCATAAAGCGTATATAGCAACACCACCGCCGCGCCGATCAGAATCCCTTCGGACTGGCTGATGGCGTTGTCTGACAGAACATTGAACACCAGTCCCAGCGCGGTGACCTGTGCCGACACCCAGCCGAGATAGGACAAGGCGATGGCCAGTGAAATGACGATTTCAACCGGCCGGTTGTAGCGCTTGCGGAAGAAATCGCCCAGCGTCAGCAGGTTCATTCTGTAAAGCTTGCGGGCGAAAAACAGCCCGAACAGGATCAGCGCGAGCGAGGCACCAAAGGGATCGGAAATCGTGCCGCCCAGGTTTTCATCGAGGAAGGTCGCGGGAATGCCCAGCACGGTTTCCGCGCCAAACCAGGTGGCGAACACCATGGCGATGACCATGAACATCGGCAAGGAGCGGCCCGCCGCCACATAGTCTTCGGTATTTTTCACCTTGGTCGCGGCATACATGCCGATGCCGATGGACACGACCAGATACAGGATGACGAAACCCAGCAGGGTGTGGTTCATGGGCGCTCCAAATAAAAATCCCGGGACTCCCGGGATTTTAGCAACGCCTTGACGGGATCGGGCTAAAAGACGTGTGTCAGCATGAAACCCAGTCCCCAGTCTGGACTGGCATCGGAAAAGCCTGCCACGCCATACAAGTTGAGTTTGTTGTGGTTACTGATTTTGTAGTTGGCGTAAACCGTGGATTCACTGATTTCGTCACCACCGGGTGTCAGCTTCTCGCGCCATGCGTAGTCCGTGCCCACCGACCAGATCTTGTTGTAACGGTAGCTGGTTCCGGCTGTCACATACCAGACATTCCGGTAATTGATGCCAGTCGGGTCACCCTTCCAGCGGTAGGCAATGTCAAGATAAGGCATCCATCCGGCTAGTGATTTATAGAATGAAGCCTGCAACGCGTAGTCGTTTTTCCCCGTGCCAAGCGCCTTGCTTTCGCTTGCCGTGCCGAATTTGATCTTGCCGGTCAGGTCAAGCCCGAATGGATGGCTCTTTTCATTCAGTATGTCGGCGGTGAGTGACGCGGTCACATCACCGAACCCATGGGTGGTGGTCACAACGCCGCCGCCAGGAATCGGTTCGCCATCTGGCGTCACATTTTGCGGGCCTCGTACCCATAGGTAGGACATGCCCAGCTTGAAGCTGTAATCACCAGATTGGTATTTAAGGTTGAGCGGCAGAAACCAGGTTTCATTATCGTCCGGTGTGCCGTAATCCCCCACGCTGTAGTCAAGACCCGTGGACAGGCTCAGGCGGTTGTCTTCGGCAAATGCCTGGCAGCTGACGAGCAGGGCGAGGATGGCGGTTATTGTTCTGGTCATGGAGTACCTGGAGGCAGGATAAAACACTGCCAATTGTAAGGGATTCGGTGCGACATTATTCTGTACCGTGCTTGGTCTCGAACCGGATACCGGTTTTTTTCAGCAGATCAATCGGCAACACGCCGCCCGCCGAGATGATGACGGCGTCATTCGGCAGTTCAATTTGTTCTTCCGCGCATTTCAACAGGACGGTGGCGGGATCAATGCGAAGTACATTGGAATTGAGTATGACCCGGACACGCTTATTCGATTGGGCGTCCTCAAGCCGCTGGCGGTTCCTGATCTTGACGCGCCCGAATGCATCGCTCCGGTAAGACAATGTCACATCCGTCCCCGGCTGTTCCGAAATGGCCAGTGCCGCTTCCAGCGCACTGTCGCCACCGCCCACCACCAGCACTTTCTGTCCCTGGTACTGTTCGGGATCAATCAACCGGTAAACAACCTTCGGCAGTTCCTCGCCTTCCACCCCCAGTTTGCGTGGCGTGCCGCGGCGGCCAATCGCCAGCAGCACGGCGCGGGTGGCGTATTCGCCCCGCGATGTCTTGACAACAAAGCCTTCGCCATCCGGCCGGATTTCTTCCATGCGTTCATTGAAGCTGATCCGCAGCCCGGTTTTGCCGACGATGCCATGCCAGAATTCAAGCAGGGCCTCCTTGCTGATTTCAGCCATTTTTACCTTGCCCACCAGGGGCAGATTGACCGGCGTCGTCATCACGATCTTGTTGCGCGGATAGTGGTAGACCGTTCCGCCCAGCGAATCCTCCTGCTCGACAATGCGATAGCGCAGCTTGTGCTGGATGGCGCCCAGGCCGGCCGTGATTCCCGCTGGGCCCGAACCGACGATGACCACGTCCAGGTCCTTGCCGCTGCCCTGTAATTCCTTGATGGCGGCGATGGCCTGTTTCCCCTGTTCCGCGGCCTTGCGCACCAGACCCATGCCACCCAGTTCCCCTGCAATGAAAATGCCCGGCACGTTGGTTTCGAATTTTGGCGTGACATAGGGAATATCCACGCCGCGTTTTTCCGTGCCAAACACCAGCTTGATGGCATCCAGCGGACAGGCCGCCATGCAGGCGCCGTGCCCGATGCAAACAGTCGGGTTCACCAGATAAGCCTTGCCGTTGATGATGCCCAGCGATCCTTCCGGGCAGGCGCGCACGCAGGAGGAAGAACCAAGGCATCGAACGGGATCAATGACAGGGTGCAGGCTGACCGGCTCGGTCAGGCCGCTTTCGCGCGATTCCTGCAACGCTTCCGCGTGCCGGATCGCCCGCTTTGCCCGGCGCCGGAAATACAGGAAGAAGACGATAACCAGCGGAATGACATACAGAAGTATGCCTGTCAGGATGGATGCGCTCATTTCAGAACTTGGCGGCCCGCTGATGAATCGCGGCCATTTCCATTTTTAAGAAAACACCTTGCATGGACAGATTTTACCCGGCAATTTCAAAAAAATCCCCTTAATAATCAATGTAATTTAAAAAAACGTGTGAACTTTTTACACGCAATGGGGTAAATTAACACGTCATGCATCCGTTAGTTGTTCAACACAGATGCATTCAACCACGGCAGAAAATCAAGATCGCAACATGCAGGAAACATTAATACTGAACGTCCGGGCTGGCGAGTCTCCCGCCTTTCCCCAAAAGATACATGTACGTCACGATCCCCAACCCCTGGGTTTCGTGCTTGCCGTTGCCCTGCTGATCGGCGCGGCCTGGCTGATCGGTTATTGGGGCGACTATAAACCGGGTTCGGAAACCGGCTACAACTTGGGTCTGGCCGGCGGTATCATGATGCTGGTTCTGTTCCTCTATCCGCTGCGCAAGCATTTCCGTTTCATGCGCGGTCTGGGTCCGGCCAAATACTGGTTTGCCATTCACATGGCGATGGGCATCCTGGGGCCGTTGTTCATCCTGGCGCATTCCCGGTTTCAGGTTGGTTCAATCAATGCAGGTGTTGCCCTGGCCAGCATGTCCCTGGTTGCGGGCAGCGGCATCATCGGCCGTTTCATTTATACAAAAATCCACCATGGCCTGTACGGACACCGGGCCAGTCTGGAAGAAGTGCGGGAGATTTCAGGCCTGAACTCGCAGGAGGTCCAGTCCAAACTGTCTTTTGCGCCCAGGGTGGAAGCCGCCTTGGCCGCCTTTGAATCCTGTGTGCTGCAAAAACGCGGCAATCCTGTTTCAGACGCGTGGGCCTTTCTCACGCTGCCGGTACGTGCCTGGGTGGTTTATCTGAACTGCTCGCGGGAACTTAAAGGCCTCTATGCTGAACAGGCGCGCGCGCGAGGCTGGGACAAGGCCAAGACCCAGCGCAGGTCCAAGGCGGCACTGCAGGTGGTGCTTGCCTATCTGCGGGGCGTACAGAACGTCGCGCATTTCAGCACCTACGAACGCTTGTTTTCACTGTGGCACGTTTTGCATGTGCCGCTGGTTTACATGCTGGTCCTGAGCGCAATCGCGCATGTGGTTGCGGTGCACATGTATTGATGAATCATCTGCGGGAAGTGGCGCGGATGCAGACTATGCGCGCCGTGCTGGCAATAGCGGGATGGCTTGTCCTGCTGGCGATGCTGATGCTGCCGCTTGCCAGCGGTGTCAGGGCGGATTCGCTGGAAAGTGTGCTGATGCCGGGCAAGGTCATAAAAGGCCATGCCAAGACGGAAAGCCAGTGCAACAAATGCCATGTCCGTTTCAACCGGGCAGGCCAGGATGCGCTGTGCGGTGATTGTCATAAGGAGGTTGCGCGGGATGTCTCGCTGAAACAGGGTTATCACGGCAGGGCAAAGGAAGACAGGTTCTGCCGCGAATGCCATACCGACCACAAGGGCAGGGATGCCCGCGTGGTTGAACTGGATGAAAAGAAATTTGACCACCGGCAGACGGATTATCTGCTCAAAGGCAGACACGCGGAGACGGAATGCAATAAATGCCACCGGCCCGGCGCCAAATACCGGAACGCGCAGACGGTCTGTATCGCCTGCCACAAGAATGATGATGAGCACAAAGGCAAGCTGGGCACCAAGTGCGCCGACTGCCACACAGAAAATGACTGGAAGGAAGCCAGGTTTGATCACGACAAGACCAAATTCAAGCTGGAAGACAAGCATGTCAAGGTGCCATGCAAGGATTGCCACAAGAACAATGCCTTCAAAAACACGCCCACGACCTGTGTGTCCTGTCACCGCAAGGATGACAAGCACAAGGGCCGCTATGGCGAAAAATGCCAGACCTGTCACAACGCCAGGGCCTGGGATGAAATTCTGTTCGATCACGACGCGGACACGAAATACGCCCTGCGTGGCAAACATCGCCAGACGAAGTGCGACAACTGCCATACCGGCAATCTTTATCGCGACAAGCTGCAAACCGCCTGCATTGCGTGTCACAAGAAGGATGACAAGCACAAGAACACCCTGGGCGAAAAATGCGCGGACTGCCACGTCGAGCGCGACTGGAAGGAAGCGCGATTCGATCACGGCAAATCACGCTTCCCTCTGCGCGGGAAGCACGATGAAATTGAATGCAAGGCCTGCCACAAGACCGCGGTGTTCAAGGATACGCCCATGACCTGTCTTGCCTGCCATAAAAAAGATGACAAGCACAAAGGCACGCTGGGTGATCAGTGCGGCGACTGCCATGGCGAACGCAACTGGAAGGAACACCGCTTTGATCACGACAAGACGAAGTTTGTGCTGCTGGGCAAGCACCGCGAAGTGAAGTGCGATGACTGTCACAAGGATATGAAATACAAAAACACGCCGTCAGCCTGCCTGGCCTGTCACAAGAAAGATGACGTGCACAAGGGGCAGCAAAGCGAGAAGTGCGAAGTCTGCCACGACGCCAGCAACTGGAAGCGCACGACCTTCAATCACGGGCGTTCACGTTTTCCGCTGGCCGGCAAGCATCTCGTTGTCGAGTGCAAGAAGTGCCATATTACAGCGCAGTTCAAGGATGCGAAAACGGAGTGCGTGGCCTGCCACGACAAGGAGGACGTGCACAAGCGGCGTCTCGGCGCGCAATGCGAGAGCTGCCACAACGCGCGCAACTGGCGCCTGTGGGATTTCAACCATGACGCCAAGACCCGGTTTCGTCTGGATGGCGGCCACAAGCCGCTGGATTGTTACGCCTGTCACAAGAATCCAGTTTCCAGCAAGGCCGTGCTGCCGATGAACTGCATAAGTTGTCATGAAAAAGACGACGTGCACGATGGCAGCTACGGTCCCCAGTGTCAGAAATGTCACGAAACATCCTCCTTCAAGCGGATCAGGCTCCGCGTGGGAGGGGATACGCTCATCCGGCACATGCCGGCAGAAATTCCCGTTTGCCCGTCAGTAACACACGGGCTGTGCGGGAAGGCGGCTCATCCGTTCAACCGGGCCGCGGAAAGAGGAGACTCATGATGCACTTGTTTATCCATGAGCGTACGCGCTATCCATTGCTCGCAACTATCATTGCGATTCTGCTGGTCTGTTTGCTGGCAGGTTTCCTGCCCGATGCTCTTGCCGCGCAACCGGGTAAAACCCGCTTCGACCACATCACGACGGGTTTTGCGCTGACGGGCGCGCATGCAA
Source organism: Thiobacillus sp. (assembly GCA_018263115.1). GTDB lineage: Bacteria > Pseudomonadota > Gammaproteobacteria > Burkholderiales > Thiobacillaceae > UBA6918. The sequence continues at coordinate 36,378 of JADFDC010000003.1, read as the reverse complement.
ACACACGCTGCGAATCCTGCCACGTCCGTGGCGTATTCAAGGGCACGCCCACGCAGTGTTCGAGCTGCCACACGGCGGGCAGTCAGCGCGCAACAACGACCTTGCCCACTAATCATATTCCCACCAAGCAGTCTTGCAGCACGTGTCACAACACGACAACGTTCAGCGGCGCCAGGTTTGATCATTCGGGAGTTGCGGCAGGCTCCTGCGCAAGCTGCCACAACAGCAGCAAGGCCAAGGGGAAACCCGCTGGGCACATCGCCACCCCCGCGCCTTGCGACAGCTGTCACAAGACATCTGCCTGGACGCCGGCGAAATTCGGCCATTCCACTGTGGCTGCCGGCAGCTGCGCAAGCTGCCATAACGGATCGTCCGCCAGGGGCAAACACTCCGGGCATATCCCCACAACTTCGGCTTGCGACAGTTGCCACAAGACCACCGCATGGACACCGGCGGCATTCAGTCACGCCGGCGTTGCGCCGGGCGCCTGCTCGACCTGCCACAATGGCACCAGCGCCAAAGGCAAACCGGCAAAACACATTTCAACTTCGGCTTCGTGCGACTCCTGCCACAAAACCTCGGCATGGCTCCCGGCCTCGTTCAGCCATGCCGGCGTCAGCCCCGGTACATGCTCAACCTGTCATAATGGTTCGACCGCGAAAGGCAAACCATCCAGTCATATTCCTACCAGTGCTTCATGCGACGGTTGCCACAAAACAACTGCATGGCTGCCAGCCACTTTCAGTCACACTGGCGTTGCACCGGGCACCTGCTCGACCTGCCACAATGGCATCAGCGCCAAAGGCAAGCCGGCAAAGCATGTGCCGACTTCTGCCTCGTGCGATTCCTGCCATAAAACCTCGGCGTGGCTGCCTGCCACCTTCAATCATTCAGGCGTGGCGCCCGGGTCCTGCTCGACCTGCCACAATGGTTCAACGGCAAAGGGCAAGCCGTCCAGCCATATTCCCACGACTGCTTCATGCGACAACTGTCACAAGACCGCGGCATGGAAACCCGCGACCATGAATCATGCGGGCATTGCCCCCGGGACCTGCGCGACCTGCCATAACGGCTCAACGGCAACGGGCAAGCCCAGCACGCATATCCCAACCAGCGCGGCGTGTGATACCTGTCATAAGACCTCATCCTGGAATACTGCCACAATGAGTCACGCTGGCATTGCACCGGGAACCTGTTCGACCTGCCACAATGGCAGCACCGCAACGGGAAAGCCGTCGACGCACATCCCGACTACCACCTCGTGCGATTCCTGCCACAAGACTACGGCCTGGCTGCCTGCCACGTTCAGTCACACTGGCGTTGCGCCGGGAACCTGTTCGACATGCCACAATGGCAGCACTGCCACTGGAAAGCCGTCGACGCACATCCCGACTACCACCTCGTGCGATTCCTGCCACAAGACCACGGCCTGGCTGCCTGCCACGTTCAGCCATACTGGCGTAGCGCCGGGAACGTGTTCGACTTGCCACAATGGCAGCACTGCCACTGGAAAGCCGTCGACCCACATACCGACTTCAGCGTCCTGCGATTCCTGCCACAAGACCACGGCCTGGCTGCCGGCCACGTTCAGCCATACTGGTGTTGCGCCGGGAACGTGCTCGACCTGCCATAACGGGTCGACTGCCACCGGCAAACCATCGACGCATATTCCAACCAGTGCATCCTGCGACTCTTGCCACAAGACCACGGCCTGGTTGCCAGCAACCTTCAGCCACACCGGCGTAGCGCCCGGCACCTGTTCGACCTGCCACAACGGATCGACCGCAACGGGCAAGCCCACCAGCCATATCCCGACCACTGCTTCGTGCGACAGCTGTCACAAGACCACGGCCTGGCTGCCGGCCACGTTCAGTCATACTGGGGTGGCGCCTGGCACCTGTTCGACCTGCCACAATGGCTCGACCGCCACGGGCAAGCCGAGCGCTCACATTCCGACGACTTCATCCTGCGACTCCTGCCATCGCACCACCGCCTGGCTGCCAGCCACATTCAGTCATACGGGTGTTGTCCCCGGAACGTGTGCTACCTGCCATAACGGTTCAAGCGCGACTGGCAAGCCCGGCACGCATTTGGCAACGACGGCCTCTTGCGACTCCTGCCACAAGACGACTGCGTGGCTGCCTGCGACTTTCAGTCATGCGAGCGTTGCTCCAGGGACTTGCGCAACCTGTCATAACGGATCCACGGCTACCGGTAAATCGTCCGGGCATTTTGTGACGACCCGCTCATGCGACAGTTGCCACACGACCACGGCCTGGACGCCCACAAAGGCCTATACGCACACCTCGCCGTTCTACAAGCCGCACAATTCCGGCGTGACATGCGCTTCATGCCATACCACGAACAACGAGGTGGTTGTGTGGAAATTTGCCGCCTACAAACCGGATTGCGCGGGATGCCATGCCAGCAAGTTCAAACCGGATGCGCACAAGAAGGTGGATTCGCCCAAGATTCTGTACACGGTCGGGGAATTGAAGGATTGCTCGGGCAGTTGCCATGAGTACACGAACAACACGTTTACCACCATCAAGAAAACACGCAGTGGCGAGCATAAATCCACCGGCGGAGATTTCTGATTTTCATGATTAAAGGAAAGACTCAACCCATGCACGTATGCGCAAGAAAGAAAACCGCCATCTCACTCATCAGCCTGGGTTTATGCATGGGTGGTGTGCCGCCCGCGCTGGCGAACGTGATGGAGGAATTGCAGGTCCAACCGGGCAGGACGGACAATGTTGTCCGCATCAAATTCAACGCGCGCATTCATTACATTCGGCAGGCCGCGGCAGAGAATGGCAGTGCGGCCATTGTGTATTTCAGGATCGTGGAAGGCTCGGAGCTGCAACTCAAGGTTGAGGAACTGCTGAAAACCAAACCTGTTGCTTCCCTGCCCGGCGTGTCGGTGTCGTTTCCGCCCCAGTCGGGGACGCAGATCAAGAAGCTGCTGGTCAAATTCAGCAAGCGGACGGAAGCCACGATCAAGGCTGGCCCGGACGATCGCAGCCTGGACATCGTGTTCAAGGATGCGGGCAAAACAGCGGTCAAGGACAACAGGCGTTATGCGGTCAGGTTGTTGAGCGCCGCCAGCAAGGAGGCGCTCGGGGATAGAGCCGTGCCCGCGCGCTTCGCGGATTACGATGTGTTCACGTCCCAGCAGACCAGGGATGGCAAGACTGTCTACGAGCTTTATCTGGGCTATCTGCCGGATGCTGCGGCGGCTGAAAAACTCCGCGGCCAGTTGGTTTCCGTGTTTACCGAGGCGGCCGTTGTCGATATGGCCAGCCGCAGGCAACAGACGCTTGGTTCTGTGGCAAGGAAGCCCGCACCAGCGGAAGCGCAGCCCGCGCCGCCTGTCGAGCAGGCCGCGATTCCTGAAGTGGAGGAACAGGCAGCCAGCCTGATGAAACAGGCCAAAGCCGCGCTGGAAGCCGGCAACAACGAGCAGGCAGTCAACCTGTTCAACCAGCTTCTATTCCTGCCGCCCAATGCGCATTCGCAGGAGGGCCAGGAGCTGATCGGCCTGGCACGTGAGCGCAATGGCGAACTGGCCAAGGCAAAAACCGAGTACGAGCTTTATCTCAAACTGTTCCCGGAAGGCGAAGGTGCAGCCAGGATTCGTGAGCGGCTGGCTGCATTGAATGTGCAGCAGCAATCTGTGCCAGGTGCGCCGGATGCCGTGGCGAAGCGGGTTCCTGAGACCAAAATAGTCAAGACCTTCAGCGGCAGCCTATCCCAGTATTATTACGGCGGCCAATCGCAGACCCAGACGGCGTTCAACACGCCCACCACAGTTGAAAAATCCTCCATTTCGGGCATCGATCAGTCATCGCTCGTCACCAACGTCGATCTCAATGGCCGTTACCGTGATGTCAATGCGGATCACCGGTTCGTCGTGCGCGACACGCATACGTGGAGTTTCCTGGAATCCGTGCCGACACGAAACCGCCTGACTGCGGCCTATTACGATTACAAGGGCTTGCAGAACAATTTCAATGCCAGAGTCGGCCGCCAGAGCGGCTACGGCAGCGGCTTGCCCAACCGCTTTGATGGCGCGACATTGGGTTATGGCTTCATGCCCAAGTACAAGGTCAATTTTGCGCTTGGCCTGCCGGTGGAATTTCCTACGCTGGATTCCGACCGCAAGTTCTGGGGGCTGAGCCTTGATGCCGAGAATCTGGCCGGCCGTTGGAGCGGCAATGCCTTTTTTGTCGAGCAGCAGGTGGATGGCATCCTGGACCGGCGGGCAGTCGGCGGAGAGGTGCGCTACTTTGACGAGCGCCGTTCGCTGTATTCGCTGGTGGATTATGACGTCAGCTATGACATCCTGAATATCGCCATGCTGCAGGGCTCGTGGCAAACCGCGGGGCAGACCACATTCAACCTACTGCTGGACCGGCGGCGTGCGCCCACCCTCTCCACGCACAATGCGCTGTATAACAGTGTAGTGACATCGCTGATTCCCATTCCTACATCCATCAAGCAGTTGCTCACGGTGCGCACGGAAGACCAGATCCGAGCCCTGGCCGAGGATGCCACCGCCATCGCCACGCAGGCCCAGTTTGGTTTGACCACGCCGCTCAATCCAGGCTGGCAGCTTGGCGCGGATATCGGGCTGACCAATATTGGCGCGCTTCCACAGGTGACGCTGGATGACGGAACGGTGCTCAATCCAAGTCCGGCAACCGGGAACATCATGAATTACGCGCTTCGTGCCATCGGCACCAATCTGTTTTCCGGACGCGACATCAATGTGTTCTCACTGTCCTATACCGATGCGCCTGAGTCCACGCCTTCGTTCACCGGCGTGCAGATTGCATATAACAATACGACCTACCTTGGCGACAAGTGGTCGCTGGAGCCTTCGCTCAAATACTATCGGCAGCAAACCGACCCCAGCACGGAATTGAAACGCTGGACGCCGGGTATTCGAGTCAGTTACCGCATCAGGGAATCCGTGAGCCTGGATGGCGAATATATTTATGAACATGCCACCACGGATAGCCCAGGCACGCAGGACATTTCACAAACCCATTATTTTTCGCTGGGCTATCGTTGGGATTTTTGAGGCTCTTAACAGGATCAAGCAAGCACATGTTTGAGCAGAAAGGCTGCAGGAAACTGGCATGACGGGGTTTCTGGTTTTGATGGGGTTGATGGTCGCATTGGGCCTGGCATTTGTCTTGCCAGCCTTGACTCGGAGCAGGGATGGCGAAAACCAGATGTCACGCATTCGCTCCAATGCACAGATATACCGAGACCAGCTGAAAGAACTGCAATCGGAGGCGGACAAGGGGACTCTGGACTCCGTCCAGTTCGAATCCGAACGTCAGGAATTGGGACGACGGGCGATCGAGGATGCGTTGTCTTCGCTGAACGATATTCCTGTCGGACAGACGGAGAAATCGCGTTGGGTACCAGTCGTCATAGCGGTTCTACTGCCTGTCGCAGCTATTGGCATCTATCTCAAACTGGGCTCTCCAGAAGCAGCGTCACTCGCGCCTGCGTCCGGCACTGTGGCTATTGCCAGCGGGTCTGCTCAACCGGAAAGCCCGCACGGCATGTCATTTGAACAGATTCGCGAAAGCGCGGACAAGTTGGCGCAACGCATGCAGGCCAATCCTTCTGACGGCGAGGGCTGGGCCATGCTCGCGCGTTCCTGGAACGTGCTGGGACGTTATCAGGAAGCGGCTTCGGCCTACGAGAAGGCGGCTTCACTGCTGCCGCCCGATGCCCAGTTGATGGCGGACTATGCCGATGCGCTGGCCATGTCGCAAGGCCAGAAGCTGGATGGCAAGCCGCTGGAAATCATCAAATGGGCGCTGAAGACCGACCCCACCAACCTGAAAGCGCTGGCGCTGGCCGGCACCGCGGCCTTCGAGCACAAGGATTACAAGGAGGCTGTTGGCTATTGGGAAAAGGTAGTTCAAACCGCCCCGGCTGATTCAGAGTTTGCCCGTTCTATTCAGGGCAGCCTCGAAGAAGCGCACGCACGGATGGAGGGCCGTCCTCCTGTCGCAGCGTTACCAGACATCATGCCTGCCCGCTCTGCATCGGCCAGCCTGGCTCCGGGCGGCGCCAGTATCACCGGCAACGTCAAGCTTGCGCCACAACTGGCTGGCAAGGTCAGGCCAGATGACACGGTTTTCATTTTTGCCAGGGCTGAAAAAGGCCCGCGCATGCCGCTGGCCATTGCGAGCTACAAGGCCAGCGAGCTGCCCTTGCGGTTCAGCCTGGACGATTCCAGCGGCATGTCGCCGGACATGAAGTTATCAGACGCAACCTCGGTGAAAGTGGTTGCGCGAATTTCGCGGTCTGGCAACGCCTCTGCGCAAAGCGGCGATCTGGAGGGCGCGGCCGGCCCGGTCAAGCCGGGCAGCCAGGGTATTCAAGTCAGCATCGATAACGTAGTACCCTAAGTACTTGTCTGCATAAGTTTGATGTTCAGCCCGTTCGAAATTTCAAAGAGCATGCCGCTTCCTTCACTAAAGCCCAAAATTGATTCTGGTCCGGTGACGCCGCCTCTGCCGCTGGTCATGGCGCTGAGGAGAATACTACGGCCGCTGGTCCGGCTGCTGCTGTCGTATAGCGTGCAATTTCCCTATCTGGCCAATTTGCTCAAGCTGACTTATGTCGAGGTGGCTACGCGGGAATTTCCGCTTGACCAAAAGCCGCAAACCGACAGCAGGATCAGTCTATTGACTGGCATTCATCGCCAGGATGTGAAAAGACTGCGTGGTGAAATGCTTTCGGAGTCCAGCCCGCCCCCCGCTGTTTCGCTGGGCGCGCAACTGGTGTCAAGATGGATGGGCGAGGTGATTTACCTGGATGCAAATGGCCGACCCAAGCCTTTGGCCAGGCTTGCCGCAGATGGTGGTGATGCCTCATTCGAGCGGCTGGTACAGAGCGTCAATAAGGACATCCGCCCGCGCGTCGTGCTGGATGAGTGGCTCAGGCTTGGGGTTGCCGATGTTGATGACAAAGGGCGCGTTGTGCTGCGAACCGAGGCCTTTGTTCCCGCGCATGGTCAGGAAGAAAAGCTGTTTTATTTCGGTAAGGTGATTCATGATCATCTTGCGGCAAGCGGCCACAACCTCACGACAGGGCAATCGCCCATGCTCGACCGATGCGTTTATTTTGACCAGTTGACGGAACATTCAGCCGATCAACTGGCAGATTATTCAAGAACCCTGGCGGCAGAAGCAATGCAGGCGCTGAATCGCAAGGCGCTGGAATTGCAACAGGCTGACTTCGGCAAGTTGAAGGCTACGCACCGGATTACTTTCGGTTTGTATTTCTATCAGGCAAACGAGTCGGCAGAGGAAAAGCAGGATAAATCATCATGATTGTTCGGCAGTCTTTCGCACTACTCTTAATCCTATTAAGCCTCGAAGCTTCCGCAAATCCCTGCGCGCTGGGTGGACGGCCCTTCCCGGTCGAGCATGGCTCAGGCATCGGCGGGACGGGCTTGAAACCGGCGGATGGCGATGGGTCGGGCATCGGTGGAACCGGGCATCGCGATGGCAGCGGAAACGGCGGTACTGGGAAACAGGTCCGTGATGGCGATGGTTCCGGCTCAGGTGGGACGGGGCATCGTGATGGCAGCGGCAATGGCGGCACCGGCATACAAGCCCGTCAGGACGATGGAATGGGTACGGGAGGCACTGGCGTGGTCGGTGAGATTACCGGCTTCGGCAGCGTGTGCGTGAATGGCCTTGAAATTCACTACGATGCCGGAACGCCTGTGGTGTCCAACGGCTCACCCGTTGCAGCGGATCAGCTCGCAGTCGGACAAATGGTTGCAGTAGAAGCCGTGGGTAAAGGCGGGAATCTGGTTGCCCGGCAAATTCATGTTCAGCATGCCCTGATCGGGCGCGTCCAGGCTGTTGAAGGCGACAAGGTCAAGGTCTGGGGTCAGTGGGTCAGCCTGCCGGGCGCACATGGGCTCAAGCAGGGAGACCGCATCAAGGTCAGCGGCTATCGGCTGAATGCCGGTTCCATTTTTGCAACGCGGATCGATGCCGCCAAACCGCGGGAAGCGGATTTGATCAGCGGCGAGGCGGAAACCGTCGAGAACGGAGTCGCCACGATAAACGGTGTGAGGGTCCATCTGCCGGAAGGAACTGGCTCAGTGAAATCCGGAAAAGAATTCCGTGCCATTGGAAAACCTGAAGGCGGCGGTTTCAAAGCCGATCGGATTGATTCGAGCGGCAAGCAGGATTTACTGGACAAGGTTGATCGTATGGTGGTTCAGGACAGTATCCACTCTGGCAACGGCGGCATGGTGCGTGTCGGAGGCGTTGATTTTGCCCTGAGTGCGGATACCCGCATCAAGGGCGGCAACATCAAGGACTTGCAGCCCGGCCAACTGGTGAGGGTTGAGGCTCGGCAAAAGAATGGCCAGACGGTTATCGAACGTATTGAAATTCGCGGCGAAGCCAAGGACCAGGTTCCGAAGGAAAAGGAAACCGAGTTGAAGGGGAGCGGCAACAGCGCTGGCGCGGGCACGGCAATGCCCGGAAAGGATGCACACCACGAAGGCGAGCGGCATGAAAACGAATCCAGGGAGGAGCGTGATCGTGGCGAGGTGGAGCAGCCGGAGTCGCATGAGCGGGAATTGAATGAGCGTTCGGAACGGCATGAGGAAACAGAAAAAGCCCAGAAATTCGAACCCGTTGAGAAACCGGAAAAAGCAGAAAAGATTGAGAAAGCAGAAAAAGCCGAGAAGCCGGAAAAAACGGAAAAACCCGAAAAGGTGGAGAAGCCGGAAAAGGCTGAGAAACCCGAAAAGCCGGAAAAACCCGAGAAGGTAGAAAAGCCAGAAAAACCGGAAAAGCCTGAGAAAGACGATTGATTAGGAATTGGCGGAAATACTGCCTGCCTGGTGTTGGGGGTATGCTTATTTGAAAATCGCCAGTACCGCTGCCCAGATGGCCAGGCAGAATGTGGCAATCAGAAGTAGGGTATTGATGCGCTGCCGTTCGGCCAGTTTTTCCAGCTTCGCTTCAAGTTCGTGCTGGTCAGGCGTGCGATTGAGAAAGGCATGAACCAGACGCGGCATCTGCGGCAGCAGGCGGCTCCATTCGGGCGCTTCTTCCTTCATGCGGCGGACAAAGCCCTGCCAGCCAAGCTGCTCATTCATCCAGCGTTCCAGATAGGGCTTGCCGGTTTTCCATAGATCCAGATCGGGATCGAGCTGCCGCCCGAGACCTTCGACCTGCAACAGGGTTTTCTGCAGCAGTACCAGTTGCGGCTGGATTTCCACATTGAATCTTCTGGACATGGCGAAGAGCCGCATCAACAGATGGCCAAATGATATGTCCTTGAGGGGCTTGTCGAAATACGGTTCGCAGCAGGAACGTACTGCGGCCTCAAGTTCTTCCACCCTTGTATTGGCGGGCACCCAGCCGGATTCGATGTGCGCCTCGGCAAAGCGTTTGTAATCGCGGCGGAATGCCGCCAGAAAATTGACGGCGAGATAATTCTTGTCGGTTTCGGACAGCGTGCCGCAGATGCCGAAATCCACCGCCAGATATTTGCCCTTGTCCGCGCCTTCGGTGCCGACAAAAATGTTGCCGGGATGCATGTCGGCATGAAAAAAGCCGTCGCGGAAAACCTGGGTAAAGAAGATTTCCACGCCGTTACGAGCAAGCTTCGGTATGTCGACCCCGGCCAGTTGCAGTGCTTCCTTTTGGCTGATGGGTACACCGTGGATGCGCTCCATGACCATCACCGTTTCGCGGCAGTAATCGAAATACACCTCAGGCATGCGCGTGAGGGTAGAGCGTTCGAAATTGTGCTTGAGCAGCGCGGCATTGGAGGCTTCGCGCATCAGGTCCAGTTCGTCGGCCAGCGTCTTGCGAAATTCGTCGACCACTTCACGCGGGCGCAGCCGCTTGCCGTCGGCAAAGAGTTTCTCGATCAGCCACGCGCCGGCATCCAGCAGGCCAAGATCGTGATCGATGATGCGCCCGATGCCCGGCCGCAATACCTTGACCGCCACCAGACGGCCATCGCACAAGGTGGCGAAATGCACCTGCGCCACCGAAGCGGAGGCGACCGGTACGCGATTGAATTCGCTGAAGGTGTCCTGCCAGGGACGTTCATAAGCGCCATTCAGAACTGTATCGACCTGGGCAAAGGGAAAAGGCGGAACGCGATCCTGCAACAGCGCCAGTTCATTGGCGATGTCGTCCGGCAGCAGGTCGCGGCGGGTGGACAGCATCTGGCCAAACTTGACGAACAGCGGGCCCAGAGACTCCAGCGCCAGTCGAAGGCGCACCCCGCGTGGTTTGGACAGGTCGCGCCAGAACAGCAAACCTTTGACAACAGGCCGCAGCCAGCGGGTTTTGGCATGGCCCAGCAGAAAATCATCCAGCCCGTAGCGCAGCGAAACCCAGCCGATGGTGAGCAGCCGCAAAAATTTCATGCGGGTTTTTCCAGTTTTGCCAGCCGTGCTTCCAGTCGTGCCACGTCGTCCCGCAGGGTGTCGACTTCCGCATTGAAATGCTTGATATCCAGCGGGCTGGCCAGCATCGGGTTTTCCTCGGTGGCGTATTCGGCCAGGGTTTTTGCCGTGTCCAGGGAAGCCTGGCCTAGCCAGCCGGTAAAACTGCGCCCGGCTTCCGCCAGCCTGAAGCCAACAACAGGACCAAACAGTTTCGCGAGATCGGATTCGGCGTCCCACTGCATGTTGTGGAACACATCGTTGAATGCGGATAGCAGTTCCGCGTCGCCTTCAGTGGGGGCGGAACGGAAGGCATCCTTGCCTTCGAATGGTAGCCGGGCTAGCAAATCGGGTGTCAATTTGATGCTTGCGTCGGCTACTGCATCCTGCCCCGGAGAAAGCTGGCCATCCTCCTTGATGAGAAAGACATGCCGGGTGAGGATGGCGTCAATGGCCAGTCTGCGGCCGGCATGCTTCGCCAACCCCGCGCAGCCGCCCGGCGTCTGGGCGACGAGATGGTTCAGAACGCCAGCGAGCGCGAGGCCAGACAAATCCATCAGAACTTGAAGCCCCGGTGCAAGGCCACCACACCCGCGGTCAGGTTGTGATAAGTCACGCGTTCAAAGCCCGCTTCTTCCATCATGGACTTGAGTTCTTCCTGGCCCGGGTGCATGCGGATGGATTCGGCCAGGTATTGATAACTACCCGCGTCGTTGGTGATCAACTGGCCCATTTTCGGCAAAATCTTGAAAGAATAGGCATCGTAGACGGGCTCCAGCGGCTTCCAGACTTTCGAGAATTCCAGCACCAGCAGGCGGCCGCCGGGTTTCAGCACGCGATACATTTCCCCGAGCGCGATGTCCTTGTGCGTCATGTTGCGCAGTCCGAAGGCCACGCAGACAAGGTCAAAATAGTCATTCGGGAAGGGCAGCTTTTCTCCATCGCATTGGGCCACTGGCGTGAGCGTGCCCTCGTTAAGCAAACGGTTGCGGCCCTCGTTGAGCATGGAATAGTTGATGTCGGTCAGGATGACCTGGCCGGTTGGGCCGACTTCCTTCAGGAACAGCCGGCTCATGTCGCCAGTGCCGCCCGCGATATCCAGCACCTTGTGGCCAGGGCGCAAACCGGCCTGGCTGACGGTGAAGCGCTTCCAGATGCGGTGCAGGCCGCCAGACATGAGATCGTTCATCAAGTCATAGCGGCGCGCCACGGAATGGAAAACTTCAGCGACTTTGGCGGCTTTTTCGGATTCGGCGACGGTCTTGAAGCCGAAATGGGTGGAACCCGGCACAAAATCTACTGCGCGGGCGTGATCTGGGGTCGGGCGGTGCTCGGAATCCTCATGTATTTTCGTATACATTCCGGTTCCTGCGCTCCTGCCTTCCCCAGCTGACGCCCGCTCGCTACGATTTTCTTGCCGGGTTTGAGTGTTTTTGTCGTCCATGCGGCATTTTACCTGAGGGATGGGCGATATCGGGCTGTCACAAAGCTGTCATTTTGCCGTCATACTATTTGTGCAGGTTAATAAAACGTAAGGCTAAGTCATGGCTGCGAATATTCTGCTGGTGGAAGACGAGCCAGGTATCCAGGAACTGCTCAAGCTCAATCTGGGGCAGGCCGGGCATCAGGTCACGGCGGCGTCCGATGCCGAGGATGCGCTGCAATACCTCAAGAGTGCCCTGCCGGATGTGATTCTGCTGGACTGGATGTTGCCGGGCATGTCCGGCATAGATCTGTGCAAGCGGCTTCGGGCGGATAACCGCTACCAGCCGGTTCCCATCATCATGCTGACCGCGCGTGGCGAGGAACAGGACAGGGTGGCGGGGCTGGATACCGGCGCGGACGACTACATCACCAAGCCGTTTTCCCCGCGCGAGCTGGTTTCCCGCATCCGCGCCGTGTTGCGCCGCCGGGCGCCGCAGATGACCGAAGAGCAGGTCGATATTGCAGGGCTCAGACTTGACCCCGTCAGCCATCGTGTTACAGGCAACGGCACACCCATTGAACTGGGCCCGACCGAATTCCGGCTGCTGCATTTCTTCATGACCCATGCCGAACGTGTCTACAGCCGTTCCCAATTACTGGACCAGGTATGGGGCGACGATGTCTTCGTCGAGGAACGCACAGTGGATGTCCATATACGCCGTTTAAGGCTTGCGCTGGAAGTAAGTGGTCACGACAATCTGGTGCAGACCGTTCGGGGATCGGGCTACCGCTTTTCCGTCCAGAAGTAGCATAATGCCCCTACCTCATCCTGCGCGGACGGAAAATGGGTTTCTGGTGGCGGCCTTTCACCACGTTGTTTGGCTTTGGTCTGGTGGCCTTGATCTTCTGGGCGGCCGGCGGCCAGAACGCGGCGCTCAAGTTCTCCGTTGTGGTGCTGCTGGCCTATCTGTTCCGCCAGCTTTGGCAGCAGGCCAGGCTTTCGCGCTGGCTTGAAAAAGGCGGATCAAGCCCCGCCCCGCGTGATTCAGGCGCCTGGGGCGACATCTTCTACCGTCTGGAAAAACTGCAAAAACATCAGATCCAGAGCAAATCGGAACTGGTCAGCGCGCTGGGGCAGTTCCAGCACGCCGCCGAGGCGGTACCCGACGGCATTGTCATTCTCAACCAGCAGGATCAGATCGAGTGGTGCAACCCTGCTTCAAGACGCTACCTAGGCCTGGATTGCGTGCGCGACAAGGGCCAGTACATCCACTATCTGCTTCGGCAGACGCATTTCGTCGATTTTCTGAACGAACGTGATTACTCGAAAACCTTGACCTGCCGCTCCCCGGCAAACCGCGATGTCCTGCTGACGTTGCAGCTTGTTCCCTTCGGCGCGGAACAAAAACTGCTGATGGCACGTGACATCACCGAACTGGAACGTGTTGACGCCATGCGCCGTGACTTTGTTGCCAACGTCTCGCACGAGCTGCGCACGCCCCTGACCGTGGTCGGGGGCTTTGTCGAGACACTGGGCGAGATGGACAAGCCGGCTGACGCCGACCTCAAGCATTATTTCGGCATCATGCACAATCACACCAAACGCATGCAGCGGTTGCTTGATGACTTGCTTACGTTGTCGCGGCTGGAGTCCTCTGATAACGCTGTTGCCGAAGAACAGGTGCAGATGCCTGATTTGATGCGTGAACTTGCTCGCGAAGCAGAGTCGTTGAGCCGCGGAAAACACACGGTTCGTGTCGAGATTCAATCCAAGGCATGGCTTCTGGGCAGTTTGCAGGAACTGCAAAGCGCTTTTTCCAACCTGGTTTCCAATGCCGTACGCTACACGCCGGAAGGCGGGCAGGTGACCCTGCGCTGGTTCGAACAGGAGGGGCAGCCGGTTTTTTCGGTTACTGACACAGGCGAGGGCATTGCTTCCGAACATATTCCGCGCCTGACCGAACGCTTCTATCGCGTGGACCGTTCGCGCTCGCGCGAAACTGGCGGAACCGGGTTGGGGCTGGCCATCGTCAAGCACATCCTTACGCGTCATGGCGCCAGGCTGGATATCCAGAGCATTCCCGGCAAGGGCAGCACCTTCTCGGCCATGTTCCCTGAAACGCGTCTGATTCCTTCAAAGGTCGAAGACCAGAAACCCCGCCTTGCGCTAGTAAAATAGCTAACTGCCAAATACCTTCTTACACAGAGGGAGCAGAGGTAACAGAGGAACAAAATAAATGCGCTTCCTCAGCTCCCTCTGTTACCTCTGTGTAGATCATTCATGCCTTTAGCCATTCTTGACAAGCTCGAACTCGCCTACGGCCACTGGCCGTTGCTCGACGGTGCCTCGCTCGTCATCGATGCAGGAGAACGCATCGGACTCATCGGCCGCAACGGCACGGGCAAATCCAGCCTGATGAAAATCATTGCGGGCGAGATCAAACCCGATGCCGGCGACGTCTGGCGCAAGCCCGGTCTGCGGCTGGCGTATGTACCGCAGGAGCCGCAGTTTTCGCCGGGCCACACCGTATACGAAGCGGTCGCCGAAGGCGTGGGCGAATTGCAGGCCCTGCTTTCTGCCTACCATGCCGTGGTGCATCGCATGGCGGAAGGCGACGAAGCCGTTCACGATGAACTGGCAAGGCTCACGCATGAACTGGAAGCGCACGACGCCTGGCGGCTGAACCAGAAGATCGAGGAAGTGCTGGCCCGGCTTGAATTGCCGGCCGATGCGTTGGTCGAGAATCTTTCCGGCGGGCAGAAGAAGCGCGTGGCGCTGGCCCGTGCGCTGGCAGGCGATCCCGAACTGCTGCTGCTGGACGAACCGACCAACCATCTGGATTTCGCCGCCATCGAATGGATGGAAAACCTGCTCCGTGATTTCTCCGGTGGCCTGTTTTTCATCACCCACGACCGCAAATTTCTGGACGCCGTGGCCAACCGCATCGTCGAACTCGATCGCGGGGCTTTGCGCGAATACGCAGGCAACTTCAGCGCCTATCAGACCAGGAAGGCCGAACAGCTGGAAGTCGAAGCTGCACAGAACCGCAAGTTCGACAAGTTCTGGAAGCAGGAGGAAGTCTGGATAAGAAAAGGCATCGAGGCCCGCCGTACCCGCAACGAAGGCCGCGTACGCAGGCTGGAAGCATTGCGCCGCGTGCGTGAAGCGCGGCAAAACCAGTTGGGACAAGTCGGATTCAATCTCGATTCAGGCGAACGCTCCGGCAAGATCGTGGCCGAGCTGATCGATGTCAGCTATGCCATTCTCGAGCGCATTCTCATCCGCGATTTTTCCACCACCATTCTGCGTGGTGACAAACTTGGATTGCTTGGCCCAAACGGAGCGGGCAAGACTACGCTGATCAAACTCATCCTGGGCGAGCTCAAGCCCGACAGCGGAACCATCAAGCGCGGTACCAATTTGCAGGTGGCCTATTTTGACCAGTTCCGCAATGTGCTCGACGACAACGCAACCCTCGTCGATACCATTTCACCCGGTTCCGATTACGTCGAAATCGCAGGCAGAAAAACACACGTCATCGGCTACCTGGAAGACTTTCTGTTTCCGCCCGAACGCGCTCGCGCCAAGGTGTCCGCCCTGTCCGGCGGCGAACGCAACCGGCTGTTGCTGGCGAGATTATTCGCAAGGCCAGCTAACGTACTGGTGCTGGATGAACCCACCAACGATCTCGACATCGATACCCTGGAACTGCTTGAGCATCTGCTGCAGGATTATTCCGGCACGGTCATCCTGGTTTCGCACGACCGGGTTTTTCTCGATAACGTCGTCACCACTTCCATTGCATTTGAAGGTGATGGAAAACTGATCAACGTGGCGGGCGGCTATGAAGACTGGAAGCGTGAGCGTGTTGCGCGTACTGCCTGTTTTTCTGCGGAAGCCAGGCCCTCCCCCAAGCCAGTGCCGGCACAGGAGCCGCGCCGCGACAAGCGCAAACTCAGCTACAAGGAACAGCGCGAGCTCGACGCCATGCCGGAGAAAATCAAGTCACTGGAACAGGAGCAGGTCACATTGCAAGCGAAACTTGCCGATCCCAATACCTATCTCGACGCAGCCAGCGACACCGCTGCCATGAGCGCGCGGCTGGAAGCAATCGAACTTGAATTGCTGGAATGTCTGGAACGCTGGGAGGCGCTGGAGAAAATCGCCTGATTCTTACCTTTGATAAAGAGAGTCGCCCGAAGGATGGAGGTTACTGATGTGAAACGAAGGTACTTTACACACTTCCCCCGCTTGCCGGGGGAGGCTGGGAGGGGGTAAATGTCTGCTGCATCGAGCCAATTCGTTTACCCCTCCCCAACCCTCCCCGGCGAGCGGGGAGGGAGCTTGATGTCATTCAATTTGCTTTGGGTCAATAACTGCCGGTTTTGAGCGCAGCGCTCAACAATTCAATCAAGTTCGGCGGCGCTGCAGTTCTGGCATCCCGCTTCGCTTCTCCCCAGATCGGATTCGGAAAATGCCGGTCATTCTCAAAGCGCGGAATCACATGCCAGTGCAGGTGTGGGACGACATTTCCGAGTGAGGCGAGGTTGATCTTGTCGGGGTGCATCACGTCGCGCACGGCCTGTTCGGTTTTCCAGACGACGCTCATCAGGCGGCTGCGTTCTTCCGCGGTCAGGTCGGTCATTTCCTTCATGTGACCATTGATAATCACGCGGCAGAAACCAGGATAGTCGGGGGTGTCCGTTACCAGTACCACGCGGCAGAAATCATCCTGCCAGAGCACTTCTCCTCCGGGTGTATCGCAAAGCGGGCAGTTCAAAGCAGCACTCTTTCGATGCCGCCGTTGCTGGCCTTGCTGATGTAGTCCGTCATCCAGTTCTCGCCCAGTATTTTCCTGGCCATTTCGACCACGATGTAATCCGGCTCGATGCCGGTGTCTTCCTGGTAGCGTGACAAACCCTGCAAACACGATGGGCAGGAGGTGAGGATTTTCGTTGTGCCACCGCCCAGGGCTGGCTTGCCTTTCTCCAACTCTTCCTGTTTGCGGAAACGGATCTGGGTTGAGATGTCGGGCCGCGATACGGCCAGCGTGCCGGATTCGCCACAGCAGCGGTCGGAGAGTTTTACCTCCTGACCCATCAACGTGCTGGCAACCTTGATGGGGTTGTGCGTCTTCATCGGTGTGTGGCAGGGGTCGTGGTACAGGTATTTAACCCCTTCCACACCATCAAGTTTTACGCCCTTCTCCAGCAGGTATTCGTGGATGTCGAGCAGGCGGCAGCCGGGAAAGATTTTTCCGAACTGGTATTTCAGCAACTGGTCCATGCAGGTGCCGCAGGACACGATGACGGTCTTGATGTCGAGATAGTTGAGCGTGTTGGCGATTCGATGAAACAGGACGCGGTTCTGCATGGTGATGGCATCACCCAGGTCGGCGCGGCCGGCCGAGGTCTGCGGATAACCGCAGCACAGGTAACCGGGCGGCAGCACGGTTTGCGCGCCCAGTTCAAACAGCATGGCCTGCGTGGCCAACCCAACCTGGGAGAAAAGTCTCTCCGATCCGCAGCCGGGGAAGTAGAACACCGCGTCGGAATCCTCGTTCACCTTGGCTGGGTTGCGGATGACTGGCACGATGCGCGGGTCTTCCAGGCCGAGCAACGCGCGCGAGGTTTTCTTCGGCAGGTTGCCGGGCATGGGCTTGTTGATGAAGTGAATGACCTGCACCGGGATCGACGGCTTGCCGGTGGTGGAAGGCGGCAGGCGGGTCTGCGACTGGATCATGCCGAGTTTTCTGCCCACGCCATGCGCCCAGCGCTGGCCGGCATAGCCCCATTCGATCATGCCTTTGCGCATCGACTTGATGACGCGTGCATCCTGCGTGTTGAGGAAGAGCATGGACAGCGCCGAGCCGGGATTGAATTTTTTCTTGCCCTGTGCACGCAGGAAGTTCCGCATGGCAATCGACACGTCGCCAAAATCGATGTTGACCGGGCAGGGGTTCAGGCACTTGTGGCAGACGGTGCAATGATCGGCCACGTCGTTGAATTCGTCGAAATGCGCCAGCGAAATGCCGCGCCGGGTCTGCTCTTCATACAGAAAGGCTTCGATCAGCAGCGAGGTGGCGAGTACCTTGTTGCGCGGCGAGTACAACAGGTTGGCACGCGGGATGTGCGTGTTACACACCGGCTTGCACTTGCCGCAACGCAGGCAGTCTGCGATGGAGTCTGCGATGGAGCCGATTTCCGACTGCTCCATGATGAGCGATTCCATTTCCAGCAGCGAGAACGATGGCGTGTAGGCATTGCGCAGATCGGCGCCTTCAAGCAGCTTGCCCTTGTTGAAGTGTCCCTTGGGATCGACGCGATCCTTGTAATCGGCAAACGTGGCAATGGCGCTTTTCGACAAAAATTCGAGCTTGGTCAACCCGATGCCGTGCTCGCCGGAAATGACGCCGCCGAGGTCTTCCGCCAGCCGCATGATGCGTGCAACGGCGGCATTCGCGGTTTGCAGCATGGCGTAGTCGTCGGAGTTGACCGGGATGTTGGTATGCACGTTGCCGTCGCCCGCGTGCATGTGCAGCGCCACGAACACGCGCGACTTCAACACTTCCTTGTGGATGCGGTCGCATTCCGTGAGCACGGTCTGGTATTCGCGGCCGACGAAGATTTCATGCAGCGGCTTGCGCAACTCGCGTTTCCAGGACACCCGCAGGGTGTGGTCCTGGAGCGCATGAAACACGCTGGGGTGTTTGCTGGCGGACACCATGTCTGTGGTGGCGATGGCCAGCTCCGCGCTGGCGGGCGAGGCGTCCAGATTGTCCAGCAGCCAGGTCCAGCGCGCGCGCACCTTGTCCAGCAGCGCGAAGGCGCGCTTGCGGCGTTCCTCGGTCATCCCGGTGTCCGCCACCGTGTCTTCGTCTTCGAACAGCGGCAAGGCGCCCGCGAAAAAATCATTCAGCCGGTCAAGCAGCGCCAGCTTGTTCTGGATGGACAGTTCGATATTGATGCGTTCGATGCCGTCGGAATAATCCGCCAGCCGGTGCAGCGGAATGACCACATCCTCGTTGATCTTGAAGGCGTTGGTGTGCGCGGCAATGGCCGCCGTGCGGGCGCGGTCGAGCCAGAATTTCTTGCGCGTTTCCGGGCTGACGGCGATGAAGCCTTCGCCATCGCGCGCATTGGCCAGACGCACAATGTGCGAAGCGGCCTCCATCGCGGCGCTCTCGTCATCCGAGACGATGTCAGCCAGCAGCACCATGGTTGGACGCTGGTTGCGATTGGCCTTGGTGGCGTAGCCGACAGCTTTCACATAGCGAGCGTCGAGGTGTTCGAGGCCGGCGAGGATGGCGGAAGGATGCGCGTCGAGATAGTCCTTGACCTCGATGATGGCGGGCACCGCGCTTCTGACTTGTCCGAAAAACTCCAGGCAGACTGTACGGGTAAATTCTGGCAGCCGATGAAGAACGAAGCGCGCCGAGGTGATGAGGCCGTCGCAGCCTTCTTTCTGTATGCCGGGCAGGCCGGAAAGAAACTTGTCGGTGACGTCCTTGCCCAGTCCAACTTTTCTGAAATGCTCGCCGGGAATTTCCAGGATTTCCGGCGGCACGATTTCAGACTTGCCGTCGCGTGCATAACGGCGGATTTCAAACCGCGCCATTTCGACATCGTGAATTTTTCCGAGGTTATGGTCGAGCCGCGTGACTTCGAGCCAGGTAGCGTCAGGCGTAACCATTTTCCACGACACCAGGTTGTCCAGCGCCGTGCCCCACAGCACGGCCTTCTTGCCGCCCGCGTTCATGGCGACGTTGCCGCCGATGGTGGAAGCGTCGGCGGAAGTCGGGTCCACCGCAAAGGCCAGCCCGGCGTTTTCCGCGGCCTCCATCACGCGCCGGGTGACCACGCCCGCGCCGCAGTGGATGGTGGCGACTTCGCTATTCACACCGGGCAGGCGCAGCATTTCAATGCCGGAAAGCTGTTCAAGTTTTTCAGTATTGATAACGGCGGACAGTTCGGTCAGCGGAATCGCGCCGCCGGTGTAACCCGTGCCGCCGCCGCGCGGAATGATCGTCAGACCCAGTTCGATACAGCCTGCCACCAGATCGGCGATTTCCTGCTCGGTGTCGGGCGTGAGTACCACAAAGGGATATTCCACCCGCCAGTCGGTGGCATCGGTAACATGCGAGACGCGGGACAGGCCGTCGAAGCGGATGTTGTCCTTGCGTGTGTAGCGTGAAAGCAAACGCAGCGTGTCGCGGCGCAGTTTCGCGGCGCGTTCGAACTGCGAGGAGAATTTCTCGACAGCCGCATGGGCGGCTGACAGTAATTTGGCGACCTGATCATTGCCCTGGCGGCGGGCTTCGATTTCACGCAGACGGTGATTCAGTGCTTCGATCAGCGCCACCCGGCGCTTGGGGTTGTCGAGCAGATCATCCTGCAGGTAGGGATTGCGGTCCACCACCCAGATGTCGCCCAGCACCTCGAACAGCATGCGCGCCGAGCGGCCAGTCTTGCGTTCGCCGCGCAAAATATTGAGCGTGGCCCACGCCTCATCGCCCAACAGGCGGATGACGATCTCGCGGTCGGAAAACGAGGTGTAGTTGTAGGGAATTTCGCGCAGGCGATTCATGAAGCAGGTGAAAAACGCTTTCAAAACCGCATTTTACGGCATTGGGCGATATACTGCGGCAAATCATGTCCCTGAATCCGTCATGGCTTCTGTCTACGACCTCAAACCCAAATTTCAGGCCCTGCTGCGTCCGCTGGTCGCGCGGCTAGCCGTCGCCGGCGTCACCGCCAACCAGGTGACCATCGCTGCCATCGTGCTGTCAGTCATCGGCGGCGGGCTCATCGCCTGGCGGCCCTTCGAGACCTGGCCGCTGTTGCTGCTGCCGCTGATCCTGTTCCTGCGCATGGGGCTCAACGCCATCGACGGCATGCTGGCGCGTGAGTTCGGCCAGCAATCGAAGCTCGGTGCGATCCTCAACGAACTCGGCGACGTGGTGTCGGATACCGCTCTTTATCTTCCGCTGGCCTGGGTGCCCTTCGTTTGGGTGCCGTTGGTCGAAGTCTTCGTCGTGCTCGCGGTGATCTCGGAAATGACCGGCGTGGTCGCGGTACAGATCGGCGCGAAGCGCCAGTACCAGGGCCCCATGGGCAAGAGCGACCGTGCGTTCTGGTTCGGTGCGCTGGGCTTGGTCCTCGGCCTGGGCGTGGCGCCCGGCAACTGGATCAATGCACTCCTGGGCGTGATGCTGGTCCTGCTCGTGTTTACCATCGTCAACCGCGCCCGTGCCGCCCTGAAGGAAACCCGTGCCGCATAACCTGAAACTTGCCCTCTACGGCATCCTCGCCCTGCTGGTGCTGGGCACCGTGATCATCGGGCTGAAGAAATGGCTAAAACCCGGCCCCGGCGACCGCGAACTCTGGCTGCGCATGCGTTCGTGGTGGATCATGGCCGGCCTATTCATCCTCGCCATCGCGGTCAACCGCGCGTTGTCCATCGTCTTCTTCGCGCTGGTGAGTTTCCTCGCGCTCAAGGAATATTTCAGCATCATCCCCACCCGCCGCGCCGACCGGCGCGTGCTGTTCTGGGCCTACCTCGCCATTCCCGTGCAGTACTTCTGGGTGTTTGAGGCCTGGTTTGGCATGTTCATCATCTTCATCCCGGTCTACCTGTTCCTGCTCATTCCCCTGAAGATGGTCATTGTCGGCGAGACGCAGGGCTTCCTGAAAGCCGCTGGCACCATCCACTGGGGCCTGATGACCACCGTGTTCTCGCTCTCGCACGCCGCCTTCCTGCTGGCGCTGCCGGACAGCGGCAACCCCGCAGCGGGCAGCGCCGGGCTGCTGCTGTTCCTGGTCTTCCTCACCCAGTTCAACGACGTCATGCAGTTCGTCTGGGGCAAGCTCGCCGGCCGTCGCAAGGTCATCCCCAAGGTCAGCCCCGGCAAAACCGTAGCCGGCTTCGTCGGCGGCGTCGCCACCACCACCCTCGTCGCCTGGCTTGCCGCGCCTTACCTCACCCCGCTGGCCGGCTGGCAGCCCATCGCCGCCGGCCTCATCATCGGCATCGGCGGCTTTGTCGGCGACGTGACGATCTCGGCGTTGAAGCGCGATCTGGGCATCAAGGACAGCGGCTCACTGATTCCGGGACACGGCGGCATCCTGGATCGGGTGGACAGCCTGACGTATACCGCGCCGCTGTTTTTTCATTTTGTTTATTACCTGCATTACTGAGGATGGCCAATTAGCGCCAGTAGGGAGATACGTATGGAACTGAAGGAGTTCATCAGAGAAACACTTGCGCAGATCGCTGCAGGCGTCGAAGGGGCTCAAACGGAAGTGCGAGACGCCGGTGGTTTTGTAAACCCAGCCCATCGAGTTGGAAAACAAGAGCAGGACAAATCGCATTTTGGTTCGCTTACCTCTGGCCAGAACATTTTTCTTGTCGACTTCGACGTCACAGTGACCGTGATTGAAGCGACCGAGACTGAAGGCAAGGCAAAGTTAAATGTCGCGGGCCTGCTCAATCTAGGCACTGGTGGCCAATCAAATGCCTCGAGCACAGCCACGAATCGCATTAGTTTCAAGGTTCCACTTGCCATGCCAGTTGATGCAGTCTCATTGGACGATTTGCAGCGTCAAGATCAGGAGCTTGCCGAAAGGCGTCGCCAACAAGCAGAAAAAATTCGAGCCCACAACCGAGGTATTTCGACAAGGTGGCCATAATGCATGACGCCGTCAACCGGACCGGCAGGCAGCTACGCTTTGTGCCACCCAGTTACGTCAAACATTAATGTCCCGCTGGCTCCAAGCCCTCTTCTTCCTGCTGATCGTCCGTCCCTTCCTCGCCCTCGTGCTGGGCGTGAACCTGCGCCACGCGGAACGCTTTCCCAAAAACGGCCCGGCGATTCTCGCGGCCAACCACAACAGCCATCTCGATACGCTGCTGTTGATGAGCCTGTTCCCACAGAGTCAGTTGCACTTGCTGCGGCCGGTGGCGGCGGCGGATTATTTTTTGAGCAATCCGCTGGTGGCGTGGTTTTCAAAAAACATCATCCGCATCCTGCCGCTGAAAAGAAAAGTGGAGCGCGGGGACGATTTGTTTGCGCCCCTGCTCGACGAACTCGACAAGGGCCGCATCCTGATCCTGTTTCCTGAAGGCAGTCGGGGCGAGCCGGAAAAAATGAGCCAGTTCAAGAACGGCATCGCGCACCTGACCAGCCTGCGCCCCGATGTGCCGGTGGTTCCCGTGTATCTTCATGGCCTGGGCAAGGTGCTGCCCAAGGGTGACTGGCTGCCGATCCCCTTTTTCGTGGACGGATTCGTTGGTGAGGAAATCCGTGGCATCGAAAACCGGACGGAATTCATGGCCGCGTTGAAATCGGCCTTTGAAGCCCTGACTGCGGAAGGTAAATTCAGCGAGTGGGAATGATCCTGAAAGCTTCAGTTGAAACACGGAGGCACGGAGAACACTGAGTAAAACAATGCGTCGACCTGCAATCACCCATCGAATGAGCAGGCCAGTTTCTCCCTTGGTTTCCTGTTTGTCTCTGTGCCTCTGTGTCTCTGTGGTGAGGAATTTAGGATGATCAGCCTGGCATGTGCCAGAAATAAAAACCGTAAAACACAATCCAGCACCCAAGCAGGACACGCAACACCCGCCCTAGCGAAAGCCAGCGTTCCAGCAAACGAACGCCAGCGAAACACAATAGCGTCACCGCGATGAATCTCAGCAGCCGTGCGGGAATGGAGTAGGCAAGCAGGGTTGCCAGCGGCATTCCGGTGACGGCAGCCTGGCTGGCAAAGACTTTGTACGGGATGCCTTGCAGAGGGCCCTGTACGATCGCCCACGCGCCTTGCTGTTCAAGCTCGCCACGCACCTGGTCGATCATGCCGGGACTGATGGCGGGGACTTTTTCGATCAGCGCGGTGACCGTTGCGGGATCGTGGCTGGTCCATAGATAAACGAGAATGCCGCCGATCAGCGCGCCCGCCAGGGCAAACAGACTGGCCAGGAGTGCCTGGCCGAGCGATTTTCTTGCCAGCAGACTGAGCCAGACATCCGGGACGATGAAGAAGAACACGGCTTCGGACCAACCCCAAAGCAGCGCAACCCAATGATCGCGAGCCGGGCCGTGCTTCAGTTTGATTCGTAATCCACGTGGCCGTCGATGACGGTAGCCTTGACGACACCGGGCAGTTCGATGCCAAGGAATGGCGTGTTCTTGCCCTGACTCTTGAGGGTTTTTGGCGAGACGGTGAAGCGTGTCCTGGGATCGAACACGCAGATGTCCGCGCAGGATCCCGCGCCGAGCTGGCCGCCCGGCACGCCCAGAATCTGCGCGGGTTTCCAGGTGATGCGGTCGATGGCGTCGATGAGCGGCACACCGTGCTCTTCCGCCCATTTCAGGGTCAGCGGCAGCAGCAGTTCCACACCCGAGGCGCCGGGCGAGGCTTCTCCGAATGGAAGCTGTTTCTCGTTGTCGTCCACCGGCGCGTGATCCGAGCATACCGCGTCGATGCTGCCATCCTTGAGCGCTTCGGCCAGTCCGTCACGGTCGCGCAGGCTGCGAACCGGCGGCATGAAGTAGAGGTTGCTGTTGAAACTGGTCAGGTCGATCTCTGAAAGGTGCAAATGGTTGGCCGAAACATCGCAGGTGACATTGACGCCTTGCAGCTTGGCGGCGCGCACCATGGCGACGCTTTCGCGGGTGGACAGGCGGGCGAGATGAATGCGCGCGCCGGTCTGGCGGGCAAGCAGCAGGATGGTGGAAAGCGCTACCGTCTCCGCTACTGCGGGAATGCCAGGCAGGCCAAGTCTTGATGCAACCGGTCCGTCATGCGCAACGCCGCCGCGGGCGAGATAAAAATCCTGCGGGCGCAGCCACACCGGGAGATTGAAGGTGGTCGCATAGTCGAGCGCGCGCAGCAGCACCTGGGTATCGGTGATGGGCGTATCGGCCTGGGTGAATGCCACGCAGCCGGCTTCGGTCAACTCGGCCATTTCCGTCAGCGCTTCGCCCTTCATTTTTTGCGTCAGCGCGCCGATGGGATACACGCGCGGGCCAGGCAGGTTTCTGGCGCGGAACTTGAGCATTTCGACCAGCCCCGGCTCATCCAGTGGCGGATCGGTGTCGGGCGGGCAGGCCAGCGAGGTCACGCCGCCGGCGGCCGCGGCCAGCATTTCTGATTCCAGCGTGGCCTTGTATTCAAAGCCGGGTTCGCGCAAGCGCACGGAGAGATCGACAAGGCCCGGACAGACGATGCAGCCAGTTGCGTCGATGGTTTTGTTGGGGTGGAAGCCGTCGGGCATCTGGCCGATGGCAGCGATTTTTCCGGCGGCGACAAATACGTCAAGCGGCTGGTCGATGCCGTTCATGGGGTCGATCAGATGGCCGCCCTTGATATGCAGTTTCATTGCGCAGGCCCCATCAGCAAAGACATGACGGCCATGCGCACCGCGATACCGTAGGTGACCTGCGGCAGGATCACGGACTGCGGGCCGTCCGCCACTTCGGAATCGATTTCCACGCCCCGGTTCATCGGGCCGGGATGCATGACGATGGCATCGGGTTTGGCCAGCGCGAGTTTTTCAGGCGTGAGGCCATATTGCTTGAAATATTCCTGCGCGGAAGGGAGGCGCGCGCCTTTCATGCGTTCGTTTTGCAGGCGCAGCATGATGATCACATCTACATCCTTCAAGCCTGCCTGCATGTCGTGGAACACATGCACGCCCATCTGTTCAACGCCCGTGGGTAACAGGGTGCGCGGGGCGATGACGCGCACTTCCGGTACGCCCAGCGTGGTGAGCGCATGAATTTGCGAACGGGCTACGCGCGAATGCAGCACGTCTCCGACGATGGCCACGCGCAGGTTGTGAAACGCGCCCTTGTAGCGGCGGATGGTGAACATGTCCAGCAGGCCTTGCGTCGGATGGGCGTGGCGGCCGTCTCCGGCATTGACCACCGAGATGTGCGGTTCGACATGCTGGGCGATGAAGTGCGCGGCCCCGGATTGTGCATGCCGCACGATGAACATGTCGGCATGCATGGCCGTCAGGTTGGAGACGGTGTCCAGCACGGTTTCGCCCTTGCTCTGGGCAGAGGCAGCAATGTTCAGGTTGACGACATCGGCCGACAGCCGCTTGGCGGCGATTTCAAATGTGGTACGCGTGCGGGTGGAGGGTTCGAAGAAGAGGTTGAAGATTGCCTTGCCGCGCAGCAGCGGGACTTTCTTGACTTCGCGCTCGCCGACATCGATGAATGATTCCGCCGTATCCAGAATTCTGGTCAGGATGGCGGGGGAAAGGCCATCCAGGGTGAGCAGGTGCTTGAGCTGCCCGTCGGCGGTCAATTGAAGTGAGCGGGTCATTATTGGATGAGCAGTATAAGGTTTCCTTGTTCATTTCGCTGCAACTGGATGTTTTTTCCGGCGGGCAGCTCGATTTTCGCGCCAGCAAAATCCGGCTGGATGGGCAATTGCCTGCCACCACGGTCTACCAGCGCCGCCAGATGGATGCCGCCGGGCCGGCCGTAATCAAACAGCTCATTCATGGCCGCGCGGATCGTGCGGCCGGTATACAACACATCGTCCACCAGGATGATCGGATGATCCTCGACGTTGAATGGAAGCTGGGTGGTCTTGACTTCAGGATGCAGCCCGCGCTGGGAGAAATCGTCGCGATAGAAGGAAATATCCAGCGTACCCAATGGAGTTTTGATGCCCATCGCCCTGTGCAGCCACTCCGCGACCCAGACGCCGCCCGTATGGATGCCGACCAGTGCTGTCTCTGGCGACAGGTTCGGGCGGATGGCTTCCGCCAGGGTATTGAGCAGGGTTGCCGTATCAGGCAGTGGCGCGTTCATCAAAAAAGCCTTGCAGAATGAGTTGGGCGGCAAGCGCATCAACAGAATGACGTGATTTTGCCATGCCATGGCCATCCGCGCGCATTTCATCCTCGACAACCGCGCTGGTGTAACGCTCGTCGTGGAGAAAAACAGGCAGGGCGTAGCGCGCTTCCAGTTCGGCCGCGAAGTTGCGGGCCGCACGCGTCATCTCGTGTTCCGAACCGTCTGGATACAAGGGCAGGCCGACAACCAGCAGGCCCGGATGCCATTCGGTGATCAGTTTGTCGATGGCGGAAAAACGCGCCGGGCGGGAGTCTGCCTTGATGGTGGTCAGGGGGTGGGCAACACCGATTTCCAGTTCGCCCGAGGCAACGCCCGTTTTTTTCAGGCCTAAGTCAAAGCAAAGGACCGTCCCGCTCATTCAAAATCCCCCCAGGCATCGTCAGCAATTGAAGGCCAAGGCGTGATGCGCGCAGGAACCGGAGTGTATGAGGGATACATGAGGATGCCGAGCACATCACAACACCGCCATTCAACTGCGTAGCAGATGAATGGCGGTGTTTTCACGCGTGGCCGGCCTCGTCAGACAGATTTGAGAAATCGATGCCCAGCAGCTTCATGGCGGCGGGCAGACGTTCCTCTGGCGGCAGGTCGAAAATGACCTTGGGATCGGCTTCGACCGACAGCCAGGCGTTTTGCGCCATTTCCTCTTCAAGCTGGCCGGCAGACCAGCCAGCGTAGCCCAGTGATACCATGAATTTTGACGGGCCTTCGCCATTGGATACGGCTTCCAGTACATCCTTTGAGGTCGTCAGGCTGACAGTGTCATTGACGTTAAGCGTGGAGGAATATTTTTGCGGCGGTGTGTGCAGCACAAATCCGCGCTCGGTCTGGACCGGGCCGCCAAAGTAAACGATTTTCCTGCGAAGATTCTCGGGCAGCGGAAGGCCGATTTGATCAAACAGGGCGGAAAGATCGAGATCGATGGGCCGATTGACCACAACCCCCAGCGCGCCCTGCTCGCCATGGTCGGCAATATAGGTCAGCGTTCCCGAAAAATTGGGGTCAGCCATGTTGGGCATGGCGATCAGGAAGTGGTTGGTCAGGTTAACGGTTTCCATCTCATTTGCTATTTTAATCCTCTAACCGAGGGTTCACCCTGCTAAGAATCTGAACATTTGAAAATGGTTCAAATCGGCCTGTTTCACAAAAAAATGTAGCAATCCTCATGCCTGAATTTGGTGTTTCCCTCATCTGGTTTCGGCGCGACTTGCGCCTGGATGACCACGCTGCGCTGTATCACGCGCTCAAATCAAGCCGTGCGGTATGCCCCGTCTTTGTTTTTGACACGGATATCCTGGATTCCCTGACTTCGCCCGACGACCGGCGGGTGGAATTCATCCATGAAAGCGTCGCCAGCCTGAAAGCCGAACTGGAGGCCATGGGCTCAACGCTGCATGTGTTGCACGGGTCCGCCAGGCAACTGATTCCTGATTTTGCCCGGCAAGTTGGCGCACAGGCCGTGTTTTGCAACCGGGATTACGAACCCTTTTCGGTCAAACGCGATCAGGCAGTGGAACATTCGCTCGGTTCTAATGGCATCGCCTTTCAGTTGTTCAAGGATCAGGTGGTTTTTGAACAAAGTGAGGTGCTAACCCAGGCAGGCAAGCCGTTTGGCGTGTTTACCCCATATAAAAATGCATGGCTGAAAAAAATCGATGGCTTTTATCTCAAGCCCTATCCTGTCAGGTCATATCTCGACCGGCTTCAGAAAACACCGCCCGCGACGCTGCCCGAATTGGAGTCACTCGGGTTCCGGCGCACCAATCTTGCAGCGCTGGGCGTTCAGACAGCTACCCTCGGTGCTCGGGCCCTCTTTGAAGACTTTCTTGGCCGTATCAATCGTTACCGTGAGGCTCGGGATTTTCCGTTCCTCAAAGGGCCGTCGTATCTGTCCGTGCATGTGCGCTTTGGCACAATCTCTATCCGTGAACTGGCAGCAACAGCTTATGGGACAGGCGGCGCGGGGGCGGAAACCTGGTTGTCCGAGCTGATCTGGCGGGAGTTTTATCAGCAACTGCTTTGGCACCATCCGAATCTGGCGGAAGGTAAATGCTACAAGCCGGAATTCGATGCAATCGAATGGCCCAATCCACTTGGCCATTTTGAAGCCTGGTGCGAAGCGAGGACGGGTTACCCGATCGTTGATGCGGCCATGCGGCAAATCAATCACACCGGCTACATGCACAACCGGCTGCGCATGGTGGCGGCAAGCTTTCTGGTGAAGGATTTACTGGTGGACTGGCGCCTGGGCGAGCGGTATTTCGCGGACAGGTTGATTGATTTCGACTTGGCTGCAAACAATGGCGGGTGGCAGTGGTCAGCTTCCGTGGGTTGCGATGCCCAGCCGTGGTTCCGCATTTTCAATCCGGTGACGCAGTCGGAGAAGTTCGATCAGTCGGGAAAGTTCATCCGCCGCTATCTACCGGAATTAAATAATGTGCCGGAAAAATATGTCCACAGCCCGTGGACAATGCCACTGTCAATCCAGAAAGCTTGCGGCGTGCAGGTCGGTCAGAATTACCCGATGCCGTTGGTGGACCACAAGCAGCAGCGCGAGAAAGCGTTGATGCTTTATAAGGCCTGCTTGAAAAAATAACGAAGGTTGTGACTGTCGTGCTGTTCAATTTCCATTCGGGTGTCTTTTAACTCGCCCAGCATTGTTTCCAGTTCGTTTTCAAGCACCCGGAGTTCAGTCTCATAGGCCTTGAGCCGGAATTCCGGCTTGGCCATGGTCTTTTCATTATCCCGGAATGCCTGGAACTGAGCGGTCAATTCTGCCAGACGCTGGCGGGCTTCCATGCATTCGCGGCAGGATTTCTGCAAGGCTTGCCGTTGCAGCAGCCAGGCACATGCAAAGCCGATAAGTGTGGCAATCGCAAGAGGGACGACGAGTTGAGCAGCCAATTCAACCATGGGTTTTCTCCTTTACTTGCTGAGTATTTCGAATTCAATCCGCCGGTTTTTTGCCCGGCCTTCGGCGGTTTCATTGTCGGCAATGGGCTGGCTGCCGCCAAATCCTGCTGAAGCCATCCGCGTCGAGGCAACACCCCTGCCAGTCAGGTATTCCAGAACCGCGCGGGCTCGTGCTTCGCTCAGGGACTGGTTTTTGCCCAGCCTGTCCTGGCTGTCGGTATGTCCCTCAATCGAGAGTTCGATATGCGGCTGGTTTTGCAAAAGCGCGGCAAGCTCGTCCAGATAATTGCGGCTGGCGGGAGTGAGGGTACTGCTGCTGATTTCAAACTGGACAAGAGGGTGTTTCAGTAACTCGGTCAGTTTGGGGTCTGCGGCGGTTTTCTTGGTGGGTTGGGCAGATTCGTCCTGGGCGGACTTCAGAGGGGCTGCTACGGGCGGGGTTTCCGCTGCCGCATCGTCCGGATGTGCTGGAATGGATTGCAGCAGGATTTGATCGATCTCGGGCTTGTGGTTTTCTGGTACGAAGTCCCGCTGCGGATTGGGCAGATTTTCACTGGGTGCGGACTCGGCGCGGGCCTGAATTCTGGGCAGGTAATATGCAAGGGTCGCCGCGCTAAGCAGGGCGAATGCAAGCAGGCTGAGCAGGATAATTTTTTTTGGCGACATGGTTTTTCTTGTTTGGCGAGCAGGACAAAATATTACACGCCGCTTCTGATGGATTTGTTAATTTTGCAGGGTAAATAAAAAAGCCGGCATGGGAGCCGGCTTTCTTGGTGGGGCAGGAAACATCAGCAATGGTAGCTGGTAATGGTATCCACCTCGTTTTTCGACCCCAGCACCACCGGCACCCGCTGGTGAATGCTTTGCGGCTGAAGCTCCATGATGCGCTCACGGCCGTTGGTGGCGGCGCCGCCCGCCTGTTCGACGATGAAGGCCATGGGGTTGGCTTCATACATCAGGCGCAGCTTGCCGCCTTTCTCGCGCAGTTTTTCGTCCATCGGGTACATGAACACGCCGCCGCGCGTGAGGATGCGATGCACTTCGGCCACCATGGAAGCGATCCAGCGCATGTTGAAGTCCTTGCCGCGCGGCCCGGTCTTGCCTTTCAGGCACTCGTCCACATAACGGCGCACTGGTTCTTCCCAGAAACGGTAGTTGGACATGTTGATGGCGAATTCCTTCGTGTCGACCGGAATGGTCATGTTTTCGTGGGTCAGCACAAACTCGCCGACGTTTGGATCAAGGGTGAAACCGTTGACGCCGCGCCCCGTGGTGATCACCAGCATGGTCGAGGGGCCATATAGTGCGTAGCCCGCGCAGACCTGCTGGGTGCCGGGCTGCATGAAGGCTTCAACCGGGGTCGGGCCTTCCACGTTCTTCATGCCCGGGCAGCGCAGGATGGAGAAAATGGAACCAACGGAAACATTGACGTCGATGTTGGATGAGCCGTCCAACGGGTCGAACAGCAGCAGGTACTTGCCGCGCGGATTGCCTGCGGGAATCTGATAAATCTCGTCCATTTCCTCGGACGCCATGGCCGCCAGGTGGCCAGCCCATTCATTGCGCTTGAGGAAGATTTCGTTGGATAGGATGTCCATTTTCTTCTGTTCCTCGCCCTGCACGTTTTCCGTGCCGGCCGCACCGAGGACGCCCAGAAGTCCGCCGTGGTTGACGCCGTTGGAAATCATCTTGCAGGCGGTGGCGACGTCGTTCAGCAGGCCGGTGAATTCGCCGGTAGCGCCGGGGATGTGGCGCTGTTCTTCGATAATGAATTGGGTTAGGGTGGTGCCTAAGTGCATGGTTTGCTCCCGCAATAAATATACATAGCGATATAAATCTACTGCGCGTCAGGATAGCTGCGTTGCCCGGTGCTCGGAATGCTCATGTATGTCCATATACACTCCGCTTCCTGCGCGCCGTGCGCCTTGCCCTCCTGCCGCTCGCTACGATTTCTAACGCTATGTAATTAAGAATAGAAGTATTAACAACTACTTATATTCTACCATGGCAACCAATTCGGCCGGATTTTGCCAGGTGGCAGGCGAGTCAGTCTGTGCCCACCAGCTGGTCCGACCGAGTAAACGTCCAGGTCCGCGTAATGGAGAGGATGTCGGCAGTTGCGCGCATCTCTTTTGAAAAGGCGGAATAGGGCGCGGCCAGTTCGACGATGCGTATGGCGGCCTGATCCAGCACCCTGGAACCGGAGGACTTGTCGATTTCGATTTTTTCCACCTTGCCGTCCGCGAAAATTGAAACGGACAGCCTCAAGCTGCCATAGATACCCTGCTGCCTTGCCGCCTCCGGGTAGTTAAGGTTGCCGACCCGCTCCACCTTGGCGACCCAGTCTTCAACGTAACGGGCGAAGGCGTAGCTTTTCGCGCTTGCACCGACAAACTCCCGCCGGGGACGTTTCTGGTATTCCTCCCATTGCTGGGAAATGCGCGCCTGCAATTTGGCCGCTTCGCTGGCCTGCTGCATGAGTTCGGAAGCAGTGGGTGCAGGCTTTGGCGCGGTTTGCTCGGCGGACTCGACCGGGACGTTATTCTTCAATTGCGTCAACAGCCTGCGCGCCTGCTCCTCAAGCTGCCTGACCCGCGTGTCGAGCGCTTCTTCCTCGCTGGCTTCGGCCTCTTCTTCGCTTGCGGGCAGCGGGCTTTTTGCCTGGCGGTCTTCGTCCACGTTGCCGCCGCCGGCAAGATTGACCTGGGCCAGCGCTTCGGCGTTGAGCGGCGCATCGCGTGTCTGCGCGTTAACCAGCACCACATCGATGGGCGGCGTCAGGTCCTCGAAGTGACGCGGATTGATCAGCGTGAACTGCGTGGAGAGGATGATGCCGTGCAGGGAAATTGACGCAACCAGTGCCAGCGCCATCCGCACTTCCCGGTCGGAAGGGGTGGCAAGTGGTTGCGGCGGCGCGGCGGATACACTCATGTCAGGCCGATTCTACGGAAGCTGCCCCCACCGTGCCAGCATATTCGGCGTGAAGTTCGAGATTGAGCAGGTCGATATTCGACAGCTTGAAACGAACCGGCGTATCGGGCGGCAAGGCCGGCAGCGAAGATGTTTTCACCACCAGCGGCAGACCATCAAGACGAGCGAGATCATCACGGATGACGGTTGCCGTGATCGCCGTGACATTTTCCTGGATCAGCCAGCGCAGGCACCAGTAGCGTTCCAGGCGGCGCTGGAAATCGGCATAGGCATCGTAGGTAAGTTCGAAGTCACGCACGGCGGCAAACAGGAAATCGCTGCGCGGACCGTAATGCGGGGCGGTGTCCTGCACCAGGCTGAGAATCTGCCGCTGGTTGATCAGGTCGACATAGCGGCGCAGCGGCGATGAAGACCATGCGTAGTTTTCCACCCCCAGCCCCTGATGGATGCCCGGCTGGGTCGCCATGCGGGTTTTGCCCTGGCTCTGGTTGCGGAAAATGCCGGGAAGGCTTTTCTCCTTGAGCCAGCTACCCCAGTGGCTGTTGGCCAGGATCATCAGTTCGGCGACGACTTTATCGATCGGGCTGCCGCGCTTGCGCGGGATGATCTCGACATGGCCGTCTTCTATCTTGAAGTTGTAATCCTGGCGGTTGGCCTGGTTGGCCGCACCGCGCGCCGCTTCCAGCGTCGAGGCCAGCCCCCACAGCCATTCCAGTTCCCGCTTGTAGGAATAGTCTGAACCTTGGCCGATGGTGTCTTCGTTGAATTGCGCATCCAGGTTCTCGTGGCGCAGGTTGTCGGCGATGCGTACCGCCTCCAGCCGTGTTTCCGAATGCTGGATGGAAAAGTCCGGCGCGATGTCAAGATACAACGACAGAGCCGGGCAATGCTGTCCCTCGATCAGGGTGTAATGCGAAATGACTTTCTCCGGCAGCATGGTAATTTTGCCGCCGGGAAAATACACGGTGGAAAGTCGCGTGCGGGCAATGTCGTCCAGTTGTGATCCAGGCGCGATACCCAAGGCAGGGCAGGCGATGTGGATGCCGACGCGGGCGCCGCCTTCGGGTTTGAATTGCACCGAGAACGCATCATCGATTTCGGTCGTGGCCGCATCATCGATGCTGAAGGCGGATACTTCGGCTTCAGGCAGACCCGGCGGGTCAAACGGTTCGGCAATTTCCGGAAAGTCTGTGCCTTTCGGAAAATATTCCAGCAGGAACTGAGCCGTGTGCAGGGCTTCAATGTCGGGAAACGCGCCGCAGTTCGCCAGCAGTTGCATGGACGCAAGCCCGGTTTGCATGCAGGCGGCATCCAGCGCCTTCCACGGCAAGGTGTTCTTGTCGGGCTTGAACAGCAGGCGAGCGCTGTCCACGCCCCAATCCGGCAGTTTGCCGGTGGCAAGTTCCTTCACCCAACCATCGATCTGCGCGGCTTCGCGTGCTTTCCGTTCCACGCTGGCCTTGGCGGCGGTGAGACTTTCAGCGGGCGCTGGTTTGTAGCGCCCCCGCCCTTTCTTGTAGAAATGCATGGGCGACTCATGCAGTTTCATTAGAATGCCGGCGGCCTCGATGGCTTGCGGGGCATGGCCGAAGTAGTCTTCCGCGAACGCCAGAAAATCGAATTCTTCCGTGCCGGCTGCCTCCCACAGAAAATCCGCGTCTGCCTCATCCCGGTTCTGGTGGGCGGCCTCCATGAAGGCAGAGGGCTCGGGCGAAGCAAAGCGCAGATACACGCGGTCGGCCTTGATCTTTGAGCGTTTGCCAGTAGCGGATTCCACCTGCATGGACGCATCGGTTTCGCTCATGACGCGGCCGGTTTTGAACTGGCCGTCTTCTTCGTAAAAAACAAACATAAAAATCTTCTGACTAAAAGCGAAACCACAAGGGACACGAAGTACGCGAAGGAACACGAAGCAATTCTTTGTGACCTTGGTGTCCTTCGTGGTTCCGCTTCTTCGAGGTTCTAGAAAGCATCAATAAACGGCAGCAGGTCAACAAAGCGGCTGAAGCCATGATCGCCGCCCTGCAAAATGATCTGATGGCAGTCGCGGTAATAGGCGACGGCATTGCGGTAATCCAGCACCTCGTCGCCAGTTTCCACCATCAGCAAAATGTTTGTCGGCTGTGTCGGCGCGGGTTCGTCCATCGCCGCCAGCGCATTCAGGTGTGACTGCGAAAATTCGTATTCCTCGCCGGTATGCCAGTTCTTCTGAGGCCCCAGCGCTTCGCGCAACAACAGGTGGGGATGCACAGCCGGGTTGATCAGCACCGCGCGAAGGCTGAAGCGTGCGGCTAATACCGTGGCATAGAAACCGCCCAGCGAGGAACCGATCAGCTTCACCGGCGATTTTGACGACTCGATGATGCGCGACAGTTCAGCAATTGCCGCAGCAGGCTGGTGCGGCAAATCGGGGCAGGTCCATTCACTGCCGCGCCCTTGTGCTTCCAGCCATTTTTTCAGCTCCTGCGCCTTGCCGGAGCCGGAGGTGGAATTGAAACCGTGGATATAAAGAATCATGTGGGCGAATTTTACCGGGCTAGCGAGGAAAGCTGAAATCAAGCCCTTCTTGACAGACGCATGATCATCGAGCAGGTCACTGCGCCTGAAAATCACAATCACCAATCAAATGCCAAAACAAGAGCTGATTGAAGGCCCGTTTCACAGGAAAGATTTACGGTGAATTTCTCTTGCAGTCCATATCGGTATGAGCAGATATAGACACCTGGCACGATTCATGAATAAACAGGGTTGTAGCGAATTGCCAAATTGGACCATGAGGGCTTAATCCTCAGTGTTTGCAGGGATTTTCATCGAATTGGCAACAACATGGGGTGAATTGTTCTGCACCAAAACAGGCGAGGGAAAGACCGAATTGGTGCATGGCAGACGCAGGCAACGCCAATACTTTTTCAACAGACAGGAGTGTTCATATGTCAGGCTTCGATAACCCTTTCGACCCCGATACGCGGTTGAACAAGTCAGGTTGTTCATGCGGTCGCCATCACACACAGGTTGACCATGACGCGGATATGAGTAATGACGATGCGCGCGTCTCACGTGTTGTCGAGTCTGCTGTGATGCGAGGTCTGTTTCCGGATGATCAGACGCGACGCGCCTTTCTGCGTGCGGTAGGCGCAGGCACGGCAATGGCGGCAATCTCTTCCTTCTTCCCGTTGGGGGCAGCCAGGGCGCTTGCCGCGGAGGCCGGCAAGCCCGAAAAGTCAGACTTGAAAATTGGCTTCATTCCCATCACCTGTTCCACGCCCATCATCATGGCGGGTCCGATGGGTTTCTACGCGCGCGAAGGTCTCAATGTCAGCCTGCAGAAGACCGCGGGCTGGGCGGTCGTACGCGACAAGGTGCTGAACAAGGAATATGACGCCTCGCACATGCTTTCACCGATGCCCCTGGCAATGTCGCTGGGGCTGGGTTCGGCCAGGCAGGCGGTGGATGTCGCCTCGATCCAGAACATCAACGGCCAGGCCATCACCCTGCATTTGAAGCACAAGGACAAGATGGATCCAAAATCCTGGAAAGGCATGAAGTTTGGCCTGCCTTTCGACTATTCGATCCATAATTTGCTGCTACGCTACTATCTGGCCGAGAACGGTCTCGATCCGGATAAGGATGTGGAACTGCGCATGATGCCGCCGCCCGACATGGTGGCGAACTTGCGCGCGGGCAACATCGACGGTTTTCTTGGGCCAGAGCCTTTCAACCAGCGCGCGGTCTATGAAGAGGTTGGCTTTATCCATACCCTGTCGCGCGATC
>JADFDC010000039.1 GCA_018263115.1 Thiobacillus sp. | reverse complement strand
ATGCCGTTTCCGCCTTTCTCGTCATTCTTGCCATCATCGTTCACATTTATGCGTCCTACTGGACGCGCGGATCGATCCGCGCCATGACGCGCGGCACCGTCACGGCAGCGTGGGCCAAACACCATCATCCGGGCTGGTATAAAGAGGTTGCGGACAAAAACAGATAGCATGGCCGTTAACACCATCCTGCAACCCGGCGAAATCGAGGGCTCCGCCGGTGATATCCCCGAGTTGCGGCTGCCGCCAGCCGCCCTCTTCGCCAGCCGCGCCCAGCGCCTGAAGCAACTGGCCGAGGGACACAGCCTGGCAGATTACCTTCGATTCATCGCCGTGCTGGTAGAAAACCAGCAGGCTGAACTGGATGCGCATCCTGAAATCCCGCTTCCCGATGCCACGTTATTGGCAAACTGCCGTGAATACGCGATGCCGCCCATCACCCCCTCCGGCTGGCCACGCCATCCACACTGGCAGGAAAGTGCCCGGAATCTGGCGGATACGCTCTATGATGCGACCCCGGCAGGCGGCCGTGAATCCATTGCCCGTTTTCTGGGACAGGAAAAGGAATGGCTGGAATCTCAGGCTAATCTCTTGCTTGAAGGCCGTCTGGATGGCCTGGATCTGGCGGCTGCGCCCATCATTGGCGCGGCTTTGCAGGTGCAATGGACCTGGCTGGCGAGACAGCTTCAAGCCCATCAGATCGCCAGGCATGAACATCCCAATCTGTGTCCGGTCTGCGGCAGCCATCCGGTAGCTTCGATGATCCGCGTCGGTGGCGTGGAAAATGGCCTGCGCTATCTGCAATGTGCCCTGTGCGGCTCGGAATGGCATCTGGTGCGTGCCAAGTGCAGCAATTGCGACAACACCAAGGACATCGGCTATTACAGCGTGGAAGGCGGAAAGGATGTTGTCCGCGCCGAAGCCTGCCCGGAATGCCGAACCTATCTCAAAGTCATCCACCAGGACAAGGATCCCCTGGTCGATCCTGCCGCGGACGACCTTGCCAGCCTTGCGCTCGATCTATTGATGGGCGAGGAAGGCTACGCAAAAAGCGGCATCAATTATTTGATGATTCACGGCGCAGGCGATTCATGATCTATCCTGAACTGTCCATGTCCTCCATCCAAACAACTCGTTCTTCTCGACCTTGGGAGTGTCTATCGTGCATAGCGCCCAGATCCTGCGCCCTCCGTCCGTAGACCGCGTCCTCAACTGGCCGTCGGTCGCGTCTCTGCTTGTTGAGTATGGCCGTCAGCCTGTTCTGGCTGCGCTTCGCAGCCTGCTGGATGAGCTTCGCCAGTCTGCCCATGCCAGCAGTTCCGGCTACGAAGAAAATTCCATTGCGTGCCGTCTGAACGAACGCTTGGCGCAAAGCCAGGCGCCAAAACTCAGGCGGGTTTTCAACCTGACCGGCACCGTCCTGCATACCAACCTTGGGCGGGCCACGCTACCCGATGAAGCTGTCCAGGCCATGATCCTGGCTGCACAAAACCCCTGTGCACTCGAATATGATCTGGCGACCGGCGGCCGTGGTGACCGCGACAATATTGTCGAAGACCTGCTGAAAGAACTCACAGGCGCCGAAGCTGCCACCGTGGTCAACAATAATGCGGCGGCGGTATTTCTTTTGCTCAACACGCTGGCCCAGCGCAAGGAAGTCATCGTCTCGCGCGGGGAACTGGTGGAAATCGGCGGCGCTTTCCGGGTGCCGGACATCATGTCGAGGGCTGGCGCAACGCTTAAGGAAGTCGGCACCACCAACCGAACTCACCTGCGCGATTATGAAGACGCCATCGCACCGCGCACAGCCCTGCTGATGAAAATTCACACCAGCAACTATGCCATCCAGGGCTTCACCGCCAGCGTACCTGAAGCGGAACTGGCCCAGGCCGCGCATGCCCGCAATCTCCCTTTCGTGGTGGACCTGGGCAGCGGCACACTGGTCGACATGGCGCAATGGGGTCTGCCGCACGAACCCACGCCGCAGGAGTCCCTTGCCGCCGGCGCGGACCTGGTGACTTTCAGCGGCGACAAGCTGCTGGGCGGGCCGCAGGCCGGCATCCTCATAGGCAGCGCGGACCTGATCAAACGCATCAAGAAGAATCCGCTAAAGCGCGCACTGCGCGTCGGCAAAATCACCCTGGCCGCGCTGGAAGCCGTGTTGCGTCTCTATCGTGATCCGGACCGATTGCCGCAACGGCTGCCCGCCTTGCGCTTGCTGACCCGCCCCGTCCAGGAAATCCAGGCACAGGCCGAACGCCTGCTGCCCAGTGTGCAACTGGCATTAAAACCATGGTCCGTGACTGTTGGCGCGGAGCCCGCTTTTTCCCAGATTGGCAGCGGCTCTCTACCCATCGACCGACTGGAAAGCCATGCGATTGTGATCCGGCCACAAGGAAAAAAGAGCGGTGTACTGAATGATATCGAGGCAGCCCTGCGCGGCTTGCCCATTCCTGTGCTGGGCAGGATTGCCGATGGCGCGCTGCGTTTGGACCTGCGTTGCCTGGACGATGAAGCCGGTTTCACCAACCAATTTAGCGTACTGTCCAATCCATGATCATCGGCACCGCCGGCCACATCGATCACGGCAAGACCGCGTTGGTACATGCCCTGACCGGCGTGGACACCGACCGCCTGAAAGAGGAAAAAACCCGCGGCATCTCGATCGAACTGGGCTACGCCTATCAGGCGCTCGAAAACGGCGATGTGCTCGGCTTCATCGATGTGCCTGGACACGAGCGATTCATCCACACCATGCTGGCAGGCGCGGCAGGCATCGATTTCGCCCTGCTGGTGGTGGCGGTGGATGATGGCATCATGCCACAGACCAGAGAGCACCTCGATATTCTTGGTTTGCTCGGCATCCATCAGGGTGCGGTTGCCCTGACCAAGATTGACCGGGTTCCACCTGAACGTATTGAAGAGGTGGCACTGGAAGTCCGCGCCCTCCTGGCAGGTTTTCCTTCGCTTGCCGGCGCGCCCTGTTTTCCTGTCAGCGCGATAAAGGGCGAAGGCCTGGAAGCCTTGCGCGCCCATCTTCATGCTGCGGCGCTGAAGCACGCTAAGCTTGCCGAGGAACAAGGCTTCCGGCTTGCGGTGGATCGAAGTTTTACCCTCAAGGGCGCCGGCACCGTGGTGACGGGAACGGTGTTCGCGGGCAAGGTTAGTGTGGGAAATGGACTGATCGTTACGCCTTCGGGCAAACACGTGCGCCTGCGCAGCCTGCACGTAATGAACCAGGCAGCGGCGGAAGGCCATGCGGGACAACGTTGCGCGCTGAATCTGGCAGGTGTGGACAAGGATGAAATCCAGCGCGGCGACTGGGTGACGTCACCATATCTTCATGCGCCAACCAGCCGTTTCGACGCACTGCTATCGCTGTCAAATAATGCGCCGCATCCACTCAAACAATGGACGCCGGTGCACCTGCATCTGGGTGCTGCCCATGCCATGGCCCGAGTCGCCCTTCTGGAGCGCGAGACCTTGGCACCGGGAGAAAGTACGCTTGCCCAATTGGTACCTGACCGGCCCATCGGCACCCTGCATGGCGATTCATTCATCGTGCGCGATGCCGATGCCAAACACACGCTGGGAGGCGGTCATGTACTGGATCCGTGGGCGCCGCAACGCAAGCGCCGTACACAGGAACGGCTGACAGAACTGACTAGCCTGCAACTGCCAGACACTCGCTCACGCCTGATGCGTCTGCTTGATCAGTCGGAATGGGGACTGGATTTGAATAAGATGGCTATCGCCTGGAATCATCCAAAGCTTATCGATCAGTTAACAGGGGACGCGAAATGGATTGCCGCCGGCGATCAGAATCTGGCCTTCTCCCCATCGCATTGGCAATCATTGGAACAAAATTTAGCAGACGGGCTGGCAAAATTCCATGAAAGCTTTCCGGACGAAATGGGACCCGAAGCAACTCGTGCCCGGCGCATGTTCTTGGCAAAACTCCCCTCTTCTGCCTTTTCAGCACTGGTAGAGAGTTTGCAAGCCGGTGGCCGCATCAAGCGAAGCGGCCCCTGGTTGCATCTGCCGGATCACCGCGTCAGCCTGACCCCTCAAGAAGAGGTTCTTTACGAACGCATCCGGCCCCTTCTGCTCGAAACACCGTATGACCCGCCCTGGGTACGTGACCTGGCCAGACACTGCGGCGTGGACGAAAGCCGCATGCGGCAACTGATGCAGAAACTGGCACGACAAGGATCGGTGTTTCAAGTCATACGCGACCTGTTCTATGCACCGGAGGCAATGACGGAACTGGCGGCCATCGTCACGGAGCTAGATCAGACGGAAGCAGGCGCAAGCGCGGCAGCTTTCCGTGATCGCACCGGCATTGGCCGTAAACGCTGCGTACAACTCCTAGAGTTTTTCGACCGGGTGGGTTATACCCGGCGCATGCGCGATACGCATCATCTGCGCAATCCGGAAATGTTTGGCAGGAATGGCGTTGCCAGGCATGCTTGAACGACAATGGAAGGAAACCGTTCCTGGTGGGGCGGCCGGGCTTCAAACCCGGTTGGGGGCGTCAGCCGCTCCCGGGTGGGTTCGACTCCCACTTCCTTCCGCCAGTTTTACCGCGTCCTCAGATTGTTAATGCGGGCATGATGCCGATGGCGATGGCCAACGCGGCTTGCAGCAGGATGACGCGCGGGCTGGGTACTCGCTGCCAGACGTTATGGATGGCATACGCCGCGGCAATTCCGAAAAACACAGCCACCCAGTTTTCCGCACTGCCAGACCAGATCGAAATTCCCAGCGTGGCCAGGGAAAATACGAACAGTCCCCGCGATACTTGGATTGTCTTTTCCGCTCCATAGCGCACGGCGAAGGAATGCTTGCCCGCCGCCCTGTCGGTTTCGATTTGCGGCGGCTGGTGTGACAGCAGCAGGGAAACCGCCAGCGCGGCAAATGCCAATGAACCGGTGGCAGCGGAAATTCCGAATGCATTGCCGGTCAGCAGCCACAGACAGGCAAAAACGCCGCCATAGCAGATGCCGGTGACCCATTCGCCCAGGAATGTATAGGAAAGCGGCCTGGGGCCTGCGTTATATAAAAAGCCAAGGATGACCAAAGGCGCTGCCACACCCAGCACCCAAAGTTTTCCTGTTGCCATTAACACAGCCAGTCCAAGTGCAGCACCAGCTACGAAACTCAGAACGCCGTGGATCAAGGCAGCTTTTGTATCGCCATGCACCCTCACCCACGAATCCCATTTCTCCTCATCCGCGCCCAGCTTCCAGTCAGCCACATCATTCAGCACGTTGATGGCATGCTGAAGCAGGGCGACTGCGATCGTCGCGGCCAGCACGACGCTCCGACCAGTGCTGCCGACATGCATGAATACAACCAGCCCGGGCAGGAGGGAAATGAGATAAATGGCGGGATTCAACGCTTCCCGCCATCCGGCTGGCGCCATGACGGCGCCACGAGCTTCAGTCATGCGGCGGCGGCGTAGTAGTCGTTCGGGAATGCAGCAATGGCGGCCTTGAACCACTCGGCATGCTGCGCTTCGGAATCGACGACCTTTTGATATACCTCTGCCGCTTCCGTATTGCCTTCGGCCAGCGCCTGATCGCGGAATTTCGGGTAGATGCCCAAAGCTTCCCGCTCTTCCACACGTAGCGCCACATTCAGCGCTTTTTCCACCACACCTTCCGGATTCAGCGCGATCAGCGAATCACAATTGGCCTGAATGGTGTTCAGCGCATCGATTGCGCGCTGCGTGTCTTCACCACGGCTTGGCACACCCATGTCCGCATACAGCTTGCGCAGCCATACCGCATGCAGTTTTTCCTCTCCGGCCACTCTGCGGAACAGTTTGGCAAGCTCGGGATATCCCGCCTTCTCGGCCCAACGGGCAAACTCAGGGTACATGATCTGGTTTTCGTACTCTTCCACATCCACGAATGATTCGGCGGTCCTGTCCATGTCCGCGTGCTGGCTGGCGGCGGCGAAACATTCAAAGATCATGTCCTCTGTGATTTCAGTTGTCTGCA
This sequence comes from Thiobacillus sp., assembly GCA_018263115.1. Taxonomy (GTDB): domain Bacteria; phylum Pseudomonadota; class Gammaproteobacteria; order Burkholderiales; family Thiobacillaceae; genus UBA6918. The sequence goes on along the minus strand of JADFDC010000039.1, from coordinate 12,557 downwards.
TGACTGCTCCTTTACGTTGGGTTGAAAAGCGGCACGAACCGCTTGCATTCCGCCAGTTCATGAAACACGGAGCGGCGGTTTCTCCGAAAAACCAAATCAATCCTTCTGGCTGGCATAGTAGTGGGCCAGCGCCTTCATGTCTTCTGCTGTCAGGGATTTCACGGCATTTCGCATTGCCTTGCCAGGCAGCTTCACGGCGGGATTCTGATATCGCTTGATCTCGTTCTCCAGAAATTCCACTGGCTGGCCGGCAATGCGGGGGGTTTCAGCATCCGTTTTTTTGCCGCCATTGGCATGGCAATTACTGCATCCTGCGTCATGCAGGGATTTGCCCCGTTTGACCAGTTCGGCCTGGGTTTCACTGGCAACGGATACCCATTTCCTTTTCGCGTAATGGAAGGCAAAAGCAGCACTTTGATCAGCATCGTATTTCTTCATGAGCTTGGTCATGGCCTCACCTTCCCGCGTGCCATCCAGAAACTGGAGCATGACAGTTTTCAAGTAGGCTTCCGGCTGGCCATCAATCAACGGCGTGTCGGTTGGATCATTCTTTGCGTTGTGACAGCTGTCACATTTATCGATGAAAGCCGACACGTCCACCGTAGGTGATGGTGCGGCCGCTTCGGAAGACTGATCCTTTCCAGGGTTGGAAGCGTAATACTGGGCCAGCGCCCGGATGTCGTCTGCGTTCAATGTGGCCACTGCCGCACGCATGACCTTGCTTGGAAGTTTGCTCCTGGGATCCTTGTACTTCTGCAAAATGGCTTCGATGTAGCCCGCTGGTTGTCCGGCCAGCCGGGGCGTCATGCCATCGGCCTTGCGTCCGTCCGAACCATGGCAGCCCGCGCAGGCTTCCTGGTGCAGGCTCTCCCCGGTCTTGACCAGTTCCGCACGGGTATTTTCCTGAGTCGATAGCCATCTCGATTTCGAGTAATGCCTGGACAAGGCAGCGATGGTTTGGTCGGAATAGCCCCTGAGCAGATCAACCATTACCCGTGAGCTTCGGGTGCCTTCTTTCTGCTGTTGCAAGACGGTCCGGATGAATTGTTCAGGCTGGCCGGATATCAGCGGCATGTCGCGGAATCCTGGCCGGTGACAGGTATTGCAGCCGGAAACGACGGTTTCCAGATCTTCACCTTCCCTTGGGGTTGATGGTTCGGCGGCGTAGTAGTGCGCCAGCGCGTCGATTTCCTGTTGTGAAAGTCCCTTGACAATGGTTCTCATCACTTCGCTGGGCATCCTGATCTGAGGATCGAGGTAGGCACTCATCTGTGACTTGAAATAGCTGATGGTTTGTCCGGCGATACGCGGGGTCATGCCTGCGGCCCTGCGTCCATCCTGGCCATGGCAGCCCGCGCAGCGCCGCTGGTGTATCGTTGCGCCTGACCTGGCCAAGTCGGCATCACTGCCCTCGCCTGCCGATAGCCAGACCGAGTTGGCATAGTACTTCGCCAGCGTGTCGAGCTTTTCGTCCGTGTAGTCCTTGAGCAGATCGCCCATGACCAGTGAATGGCGCAGACCATCACGCTGCTGCCGCATCACCACCTTGAGATATTGTTCAGGCTGGCCGCTGATCAGAGGCATGAAGGGCACGCCCGGTTTGTGGCAGCTGTTGCAGCCACCTTCAGCCAGCGCCAGGATGCCCGGCAGCCAGGCATTGGCCTGCCCCCCGTTTTCTTCCACGGCTTTCTTGCGCGGTGCATGAGGATCGTGGCACACCACGCAATTCGAGCTTCTTTTTACATCCAAAGCCTGATGCGCCATCAGGGATTCGCTGAACAACCCCACTTTTACCGGCCGGGCTGCAACGCTGTCATGGCAGCGCAGGCAAAGTCCGCTATCCCGGGGAACCAGCGCGGGACCGGCCTTCTGATGTCCGCTTTCAAAGAGCGGGCCATGGCAGGACTCGCAACTCAGATTGGCATGGACACTGGATGCCAGCATTGCGCCTAATGCGGTGTGATCCTTTCGCGTACTTCCGTGACATTGTTCCATGCAGTTCTTGTTACCGCTGTATGAAATGGGCTGAAGCTTCAGTTCCTCCAGCGCGCCGGTGCGGTACCACTTTTGTTCATCCCAGCCTTCTGGCACGAACCAGTCCTTGACGTAGATAAACCCGGCTACTGCCACGATCAGCACCAGGGCAAGACGATACAGGTGGTTGCGTGGTGACGGGATCACGTTCTATTGGCTCCCGGCGGCCGAAGACGAAATCGCGTCGTCCTTGAAGATGGGCAGGAAACGGCTGACGATCCAGTAAGTGACGAAAGGCGCTGCCAGGATCATCAAGGCCGGGATGATCCCTTCTCGCGCGAGCCATTCGAAATGGAAATCAACATAGCCTCGATCCGATTTGGAAATCATCTGGCCGCCGATAACCACATTGAAACGCATCAGCAACACCTGGATCACGATGCAAAACGCGGCAAAGTTGGCGATTTTAATGAAACGCCTGTCCGGCACATCAAACAGCACCACATAGCCAAGCAACAGGAGCGGCACGCCCGAAAAGATTGCCATCTGTCCGATGGCATAGGTTCCCAGCAGTTTGCCGGTCAACAACGGGCCAACCACCGCCCAGTGATGACCGTGCTCGTAGAACATGTAAACGACTTCCAGCGACTCAAACGCCACGTCGAGGATGAACAGGCCCCACAGGTAATCCATGAGCCGCCGCATGGCAGCCAGATCGTAGGGCTTGCCGGAACGCCAGCGGATGAAGCTGTACATGAGCATCAGCATGGCTATGCCGCTGACAATGGCTGACATCAGGAAGATGAGGGGCATCAGTGGCGATGCCCACCAGGCATTGGCCTTGACGCTGCCGAATATGAACCCGACGTAGCCATGCAGCACGAAAGCCCATGGAATGCCGATACCGGCAAACAGCGAAATGAGTCCGTGATCCCAGCGCAGGGCGCCGGGAGAGGTCTGGGTTACGCCCAGCGTCAGGACTTTCCAGATCAGCTGTTGCAAACCGCGGGTCGAGTTTGCTTTCTCGATGAAAAATTTCCGGTAAACCAGCCACAGTTCCAGCATGACCAGCACCATGTAGCTGGAATACACATACCCGAAAATGCTCATCGCCGACGTGGTATGCGGCGTGAAAAAGATGTTGAAAGCGCGGAACGGCTGGCCCAGATGGAACAATAGCGGTACAGCGGCAAACAGGCCAAAGCAGAATGAAGCCACCAGCGCGAAACGGGCAAAGGTCTCAAACTCCTTCACCTTGAACACGTGATACAGCGCGCTGACTACGAATGCCCCCGCAACGAGGCCAGTTATATAGGGGTACAGCACGATCATCAACGACCAGTCGACGTGGAGGTTGTTGGGAAAATAATAATTGTTCAGTGCGCCTTGTGGCAGCATCAGACAACCTCCCTTGGCAGACCAAGATAAAGCACGCGGCTGTGAGAGTGCATCTCCGGTTTGAGCGTCTGCCAGTTGTCCGACTGGTAGATTTTTCCGACCGGGCCGCTCAGGTCATTGCGGTCGCCGAACTGCCGGGCTTGTGTGGGACAAACCGTGACGCAGGCCGGCTCCAGCCCTTTCGCGACACGGTGGTAACACCACGTGCATTTGTCTGCGACGCGGGTTTCCTTGTTGAAGAATCGCACGCCATAGGGACAGGCCTGAATGCAGTATCCGCAGCCTATGCAATGTTTGGGGTCGACCAGCACGAATCCGCCGGAAGCTGTAAAGGTTGCGCCCACCGGGCAAACCTGCACACAGGGCGCGTTTTCGCAGTGATTGCAAAGCTTGGGAACAAACGCTGCCCATCTGGCCTTCGCCATCAGTCCGGCCGGGGGAGGCTCCAGCATCTTGCCGGGTCTGTCGATGGCCTCGACATGCACGCCATCACTGGTGGAGATGTAGCGTTCCACCCAGGTCCGTACCGATTCCTTGGGAATATTGTTTTCGATGGCACAGGCTTCAACGCAATAACCGCAGCCGATGCACTTGCTGACATCGACAACGAAGGCATATTCCTTGCCGTTAGGTTTCTTCGCTGAAGCATCCTCCGCGCGGCTCCGGCTGGCCAGCAAGGCAACCGGTCCGGCTGACGCCAGAGCCATGGCGCCAAGCACCAGCTCATGCAGGAATGTTCTTCTACCTTTGCCTGTCGTTGACTGCGTCATGCCACCCTCCCGGACAGACAGGAATCACTTCATTGCAAACAGCTTGATGACATCCCGCCGTGATACAACACCATGAACATGATTGTCCCCATCGGTCACGATAAGGCGCTTCACCCTGCTGGAATCCATCATCTCTACGGCCCTTTGCAAGGTGTCCTCCTGCTTGATGGTGATGGGATCGCGGGTCATGATGTCGTCGACGATGGTGCCCATTTTCTTGCGCGCCCGATGCTTGCGCACCACGCCTTCCAGCGCGCCGGCGAGCGCACCGCCATTGATGTCCATGGCGGAAATGAAATCGCCTTCAGTAACCACGCCGATCAGGCGTCCGTATTCATCCAGCACCGGCAGGCCGCTGACACGTTCCTTGGTCATCAGATTGACCGCTTCATTGAGCGATGCACCACGCTTGATCGAAATGACCTTCTTGCTCATCACGTCTTCCACATGAAGCTCCTGCGCATGGCGGATCTGTGGGGTGGTCTTGAGATTCTTGCCAAGGAAATTCATGTGCGATGGCAGCATGGGCACATGACCCAGCCGGCCTGGCAGCAGCATGTTCCAGTACACCCATTCGAAGGTCAGTTTGCCAACGTGGTTGAGGTAGCTTTCCTGCAGCAACGAGAACGGCCCCATGTAAGGCAAGGGGAAGCTGCCCTCCAGCGGTTCCATGTCGTAGTTGAAATCGATCAGCAACGCCTTGTGATAGCCCGATTCGATGAAGCAGTTGGAATGTCCGTCATAGCTCTGAAGCGGCGGCTTTTCATCCATTTCTCGCAACAGGTTCTCGAGTACGGTTTCCGCTTCGAAATGCGCGACTGAACCTGCCTTGGAGGTGGCGACATTGGTGTTGTCACCCATGAAATAAACAAAGTCCGCCTTCTTGCTCTTGAGCGTACGCGGATCGGTCAGGCCGAAACCGTTGCCATCGCCCAGGCCAGAATCGTCGATCACCTCAGGTCCCACATTTGCCGGTATGGTTACAAGCAGGTCGTAGTCCAGCGTGGCGCCTTCAAACGAACGGAGACGTTTGGCTTCGGTATCCACCGACGAGGCGGTGAAATTGGGCACGATATGGATACCCTTCTTCTGGGCGATTTCCGTCAGCACCCGGTTGGCATTGGGCTTGGTGAAGGCGCCAGTATAGGGCGTGACCAGACTGATCTCGACCCGGTCGCGTATGCCCTTGAGATGGAAGTAGTAGTCGGCCAAAAAGGCGAATTCCACCGGCGCGACCGGACACTTGATGGGCATGTTGCAGATGTCGATGACCAGTCTGCCCTCGACCATCTTGTCCAGTTCGTTGGCAAGTTTTTCGGCGTGTCCGCCGGCATAAAAGGTGAACACCTTTTCACCCAGCGCTTCATCCAGCCCCTCCACTTCCTCGGGCGCAAGCCCGCATCCCATGGAGCTCACCAGAAAATCGTAGGGGTAAACACCCTGATCGGTTTCGACCCGTTTCTTTTCATGATCAATGAGTTTGATGGTGGCGCCCACGAACTGGACATTGCGCGGCAGCGGCTCGGTAATGTCCTTGGTCAGCGCCTGCACCGAGTTGTAGCCGTATAGCCGGAAGGGAATGAAAAGCAGGCCTGGCTGATAGACATGCAACCGTGACTTGTCGATGACGGTGATCTTCCATTCCGTCAGATCAAGATGATTGGTAAGCATGTTGGCGATGAGTGCGCCACCCGTGCCGGCGCCAAGCACAACGATATTCTTCATTGAAGCCTCCTGTATCCCAGCCAGTCCCCAGACTGCTCCGGAGAACATCCCGCGATGAAGCCAAATGGTGTGGCGAGAGATAAAGAAGCCGCGCCGAATCCAGTTTTGAAACTGGTCAGTTCTCGTTATGCACAACCGCTCTTCTTTGCCCCCTCCTTGGCATGAAGGCATTTATAGCAACAAAATAAATGAATAGCCCTATAAGCTGCGCTTTTTATTGATGGAGGTCACAAAAAATACACATAAGAACTCACTAATCCATCAATACAGCTTGGGCTCCAGGGGCGGGCACGGGAAGGACTGCCTTCCAGTGCCCGAACGATCATTCCACGCCGATGAACGCGGTCAGATTGTGCTTGGCACCGGGCTGAAGCGTGATTTCATCCGGGCTGGCGTTGACGGTTTCCACGCACACCATGTCGGCATACTCGCCCGCAGCCATGTCGGAAAAGGCTTTTTCCTTTTCCGTCCAGGGGTTCCAGACGACAGTTGAAGTGCTGCCCGCCTTGGCAATACGAATCGTGCGGCCGAATACCGGGTCCTCGATCATGCAGTCCGAAGTCGTGTTGATGTAAACGCGGTCGGTTTCGCCGCTGAAAGTCACCGCACCCGACTGGCGCTCCTTGGCAAAATCGCGCACCTTGTCAAAATATTCCGTGCCATCCAGCCCCTGCACTTTGGTCTGCTTGATGTCGCCCACGCGAAAATAGGTATGCAAACCATCGGTGATGGTGAAGGGTTTGTCTCCGGTATTCCTGGTAACCAGCTCCATTTTTAGCGCCGCGCCCACGGTAACAATCAGCTCCAGATCGAAAGCATGATCCCACTGCGCGCGGGTAGACTCGTCGTCCTTGATGCCCAGCCGCAGCACGACGGTATCGGCCAGATCGGTTCTGGATTCGCGCACTTCCCACATGCGGACACGGACAAAACCGTGCGCGCCCTTGCCTTCCAGCTGGCCAAACCACGGCCAGCATACCGGCACGCCGCCGCGCACGCCCTTGCCGGTCTGGTACACCGCAGCTTTTGAAACCCAGATCACCGGCTTCTGGCCGTTGGGCTGCCACTCAAGCACCTGACCGCCCTGAACCGCCACGCGGGCCATGGCATCCGGCGTGGTGATCTCCGCCACCGGCAGGCCGGCGCCACTGTCCTGAAATCGCAGGCGGCCGGGGATGGCAAAGCGGGCGTTGAGGGTTTCGCTGAAATTGTCCAAGTTTTTCTCCATTCGAAGGTGAGGAATATTGGCGTCGGGGAATTCCCCGCCCACCTGACTAAAACCGTACTTTGCATAAAATCCGGCGGCCCGGGTTTGTGCATTCAAAAACACGCGGCTGCGCCGCAATTTTTCCGCTTCCATCAGCAGAGTTTTCAGCATCAGCCGCCCCGCTCCCCTGCTCCGGTAATCCTTCAATACCGCCATGCGGCCGATGTGGCCGTCGGCAAGCAATCGCGCGCAAGCGATGGGTTGGCTGTCTTCATGCACGAGTACATGCAGTGCGGATTCATCCTCGCCGTCCCATTCCAGTTCCTCGGGCACCTGCTGCTCCTCGATGAACACGGCATGCCGGATGGCGGAAAGCTCAGCCTGGGCTTCACCCCAGGTGACTTTGGCAATTTTCATGCAGCCTCGGCCTGCTCCTTGATCGCCTGTTGCTGCTGCATCTCCCACATATGCGCATAGTGTCCGCCCTTGGCCAGCAGGACTTCATGCCGGCCGCGCTCGATGATGCGTCCAGCCTCCATTACCAGAATCTCGTCGGCATCGATGATGGTCGACAGCCGGTGGGCAATGGTCAGGCTGGTTCGCTGCTTCATCACCTCGCGCAGCTCGGCCTGGATGATCTTTTCGGTTTTTGAATCCAGTGCCGAGGTCGCCTCGTCCAGCAACAGGATTGCAGGGTCTTTAAGTAGCGTACGTGCAATGGCCACGCGCTGTTTTTCACCACCGGAAAGTTTCAAGCCGCGCTCACCAACGATCGTCTCCCATTGCCTGGGCAGCGATTCAATGAAGTGCAGGATATGCGCGGCGCGCGCGGCTTCGACGACTTCCTCCCGGCTGGCGCCCGGCTTGCCGTAGGCAATGTTGTAGTACAGCGTATCGTTGAACAGCACGGTGTCCTGCGGCACGATGCCGATGGCGGCACGCAGGGATTCCTGCGTCACGTCGCGAATGTCCTGGCCGTCGATGCTGATACGCCCGCCCGTCACGTCGTAAAACCGGAACAGCAGCCTGACCAGCGTGGACTTGCCGGAACCGGAAGCGCCCACCACGGCTACATTGCGCCCCGCAGGGATATCAAAACTCACCTCATGCAGGATGGGCCGTTCGGGATCGTAGGCAAAGCTCACGTGCTCGAATTTCACCTCCCCGCCCCTCACAGTCATAACTGCAGCATCCGGCTTGTCCCGCACTTCAATGTTTTGCGTCAGCAATTTGAACATGCGCTCGATGTCGGTGATCGACTGCTTGATCTCGCGATACATCACACCCAGGAAATTCAGCGGCATGAAGATCTGAATCAGAAAGGCATTGATCATCACCAGATCGCCCAGCGTGAGCTGACCGGAAACCACGCCGCTTGAGGCGCGCCACAATATCATTGTCACGCCGGTGGCGATGATGAACGCCTGCGCTATATTCAGCAGGGAAAGCGAGTTCTGGCTTTTTACCGCGGCTTCCTGCCAGTGTTCCATGCTGGTGTTGTAGCGCTCTGTCTCGAATTTTTCGTTGCCGAAATACTTGACCGTCTCGTAGTTGATCAGGCTGTCCACCGCGCGCGTGGTCGCCACCGAGTCCAGCTCGTTCATGATCCTGCGGTATTTCGTTCGCCATTCGGTAATGGCCACGGTGGTGAAGATGTAGAACACCAGCACGGCGACGGTTATCAGCGCGAATATCCAGTCAAACTGCACCAGCAGGATGGCGCCCACCATCAGAATCTCGATCAGCGTCGGCGCGATGCGGAACAGCAGATAATTGATGACGACGGAAATGCCCTGGCTGCCGCGCTCGACATCGCGGGTCACGCCACCGGTCTGCCGTTCAAGATGAAAGCGCAGCGAGAGGTTGTGCAGATGACGGAAGGCCTCGATGCTGACCTTGCGAATCATGCCCTGCGTGACCTTGGCGAAAATCATGTCGCGCAGATCAGTGAACAGGGTAGTGGCAAGGCGCAGCAGACCGTAGCCGATGATCAAGGCCGCCGGCAGGACCAATATGGCGTTTTTCGACGTATCCAGGCTGTCGACAATGTACTTCAGCAGTACCGGCACGCCGATGGTGGCGATCTTGGCGCCTATCAGGAACATTACGGCGAAAATAAAGCGCCAGCGGTGTTCCCATAAATACGGGCCAAGCTTCTTCAGCGTGCGCCAGTCAGCCGGGCCGGGCGGGGAGTTTTTTCCTGCGTGGTATCTCATGAGCGGGTAAAATCTGAACCTTCTCTAATTGACTGCAATTTTACCGCCGCAATGAAGCTCTACGGCATTCCCAACTGCGATACCGTGAAAAAAGCCCGTACCTGGCTGGACGAAAACGGCCGGAAGGTCGAATTCCACGATTACAAGAAACAGGGCGTACCGCTCGACGTGCTGAAAAAAGCCGCGAAGCAACTGGGCTGGGAAGCGCTCATCAACAAGAAAGGTCCCACCTGGCGCAAGCAGCCGGATGAGGTGAAAGACTCGATCACGACCGAAAAAGCCGCATTCGAGTTTCTGCAGGCCACCCCCAGCGCGATCAAGCGGCCGCTTCTGGAAATCGACGGAAAATATCATCTGGGCTTTTCTGCAGACGAATACAACGAAACATTCAAAAAATGACCGCCACACTCGACCTCGCCAAAGACCTGATCTCCCGCCAATCCAACACTCCAGACGACGCAGGCTGCCAGGATGTCATCCAGTCGCGCCTTGCGCCATTGGGTTTTGTATTTGAAACCCTGGAAACCAACGGCGTCACCAACCTGTGGGCGCGCAAGGGCACCCAAGCGCCAGTTCTCTGCTTTGCCGGACATACCGATGTCGTGCCCACCGGCCCGCTCGATCAATGGCATTCCGATCCCTTTACCCCCACCATCCGCGATGGTGTGCTGTATGGCCGCGGCGCGTCGGACATGAAATCGTCCATCGCAGCCTTCGTCACCAGCATCGAAGGATTCCTCGCCAAACATCCCAACCACAAGGGCTCCATCGCTCTGCTGATTACGTCGGATGAAGAAGGCGTCGCCACCGATGGCACGGTAAAAGTAGTTGAAATGCTGGCCGCGCGTGGCGAGAAAATCGACTACTGCATCGTTGGCGAGCCGACCTGCGTATCGAAACTGGGCGACACCATCAAGAACGGGCGGCGCGGTTCGCTGTCCGGCAAGCTCACTGTCAAGGGCATCCAGGGCCACATCGCCTATCCGCACCTGGTACGAAATCCCATCCACCAGGCCGCGCCCGCCATCGCCGAAATGGCCGCCACCGTGTGGGACGAAGGAAACGAATACTTCCCGCCCACGTCCTGGCAGATTTCCAACATTCACGGCGGCACCGGCGCCACCAATGTCGTGCCGGGCGAAGTCGAAATCCGCTTCAACTTCCGCCATTCCACCGCCAGCACCAAACCCCAGCTCATCGAGCGCACCCACGCCATCCTGAAAAAACACGGCCTGGAATACGAACTTATCTGGGAAGAAGGCGGCAAGCCTTACCTCACGCCCAAGGGCGATCTGGTCGACCGCATTTCCGAGGCCATCAGGGAAGTGACGGGAGTGGAAACAGACATTTCCACCAGCGGCGGCACCTCCGATGGCCGCTTCATCGCCGACATCTGCCCGCAGGTGATCGAGTTCGGACCCATGAATGCCAGCATCCACAAGCTCAACGAGAACATCCCGGTGGCCGACATCGAGCCGCTTAAAGAGGTGTATCAAAGGACACTGGAGAAGCTGCTGGGCTGAACGCAAGCACCCCTGGTAATGGATAAAGCATTCCGCGCCCTGGCGCTCGTCCTGCCGGCTATCCTGTCAGCCTGTGCCGTGCAGGGCACCGCGCCCAAAATCGAAACCAGCTCCCGCGTGGGCGAGGCTGTCACCGCGCCGCTTGTCGATCTCAACCTCCTGCGCACCAAGATTCCGCCCGTACTGATCGAGGCCAGGAAAGCCCCCTACCTTATGCCCGCCGTTTCAGGCTGCGATACGCTGGCCGCTGAAATCCACACGCTGGACGAGGCATTGGGCCCCGACCTCGATGCCCCCAAGCCGGACGGCGATCCCACACTTTTCGAACGCGGCACCGAAGAAGCAGGCGACGCCGCCATCGGCGCAATCAGAAGCGCGGCCGTCGGCTGGATACCCTATCGCGGCTGGGTGCGAAAACTCACCGGCGCCGAAAAGCATTCAAAGGAAGTCGCCTCCGCCGTCGCCGCCGGCATCGTCCGCCGGGCGTATCTGAAAGGGCTGGGCCAGGCGCAGGGTTGCAAGGCACCGGCAGCCCCCTTGATACAGGGATAATCTGGCTATCCACATAGAACACATCCAGGCTTGGCAAGCCGTCAATACATAAGAACAATGCTTGTTGCGCGTCGCGCAACACGCTATCATGCTTGCATGATCGTTTCATTCCGTCATAAAGGCCTGAAGAAATTTTATGAATCCGGCAGTCAAAGCGGTATCCAGCCCGCTCATGCCAAACGGATTCGAATGCAAATGGCGGCTTTAGACACGGCGCAGTCGATTGACGATATGGATATTGCTGGATTTCGCCTTCATCCGTTAAAAGGCGAAGATCGTGGACGTTGGTCTATATGGGTCAACGGCAACTGGCGTATCACTTTCGAGTTCAAGGACGGAAATGCTTATGTTCTGGATTATGAGGATTATCACTAATGGCCATGCACAACCCCCCTCACCCCGGTGAATTCATCCAGGAGGTTTACCTTGAGCCCAACGAGTTGAGCGCGAGGGAACTGTCCACGAAACTTGGCGTGGCGCCCTCCACCCTCAACCGCATCCTCAAGGGAACCAGCGGTGTCAGCCCGGAAATGGCGCTACGCTTGTCGAAGGCGCTAGGCCGCTCGCCCGAGAGCTGGCTCGCCATGCAGGACAGTTACGACCTGTGGCAGGCAAAACAGGTGGTCGATTTGCGCGATGTCGAAAAGATCAAATTCAAGGCCGCCTGACACCGACCAAACATGCCCAGAAAACCCGACCCCTTCAAGGACACCGAATCCCTCATCACCGTGCGCGACTGGCTGCGCTTTGCCGTGTCGCGCTTCAACGAGGCCGGGCTGTTTTTCGGCCACGGTTCGGACAATGCCTTCGACGAAGCGGCGTATCTGATCCTGCACACCCTGCACCTGCCGCTGGACCGACTGGAGCCGTTTCTGGATGCCAGCCTCACGCATGTCGAGGCCGCTCAGGTGCAGAGCGTGATCGAGCGGCGCGTGAAAGAGCGCATCCCCGCCGCCTACCTGACCAACGAAGCCTGGCTGGGCGAGTTCCGCTTTTATGTGGACGAGCGCGTCATCGTGCCCCGCTCCGTCATCGCCGAACTGCTTGGGGAACATCTGGCCCCCTGGGTGGAAGACCCGGAATCGATTCATGACGCGGTGGACATCTGCACCGGCTCGGGCTGCCTCGCCATCCTGATGGCGCATGCCTTCCCCTATGCCGTCGTTGATGCGGTGGACATTTCAAAGGACGC
>JADFDC010000038.1 GCA_018263115.1 Thiobacillus sp. | reverse complement strand
GTGCAGTCGGCGACAGCGGCGGCGCTTCGCGCCATTCAGGTGGTCAACAAAGTGGCCAGAGCCGAAGCTTAAGCAGGAGAAACTGACAAATGGCTGAAGAGAAAAAATTCGCCGCATATATCTGCAAGGGTTGCGGACTGGGCGAGCGCCTGGATGCCGACAAGCTGGCAGGTATCGCGCAAAAAGAAGGCAAGATGCAAGTCGTCAAACAGCACGACTTTCTTTGCAATGCCGACGGCGTGGCGATGATCAAGAACGACATCGCCAACGAGGGCGTGACTCATATCATGATTGGCGCCTGCTCGCGCCGCGCCAAAACCGAAGCTTTTTATTTTCCCAATAACGCGGTCACACGTGCCAACCTGCGCGAAGGCGTGATCTGGATTCGTCCAGATACCGAGGAAGCGCGTGAAACCACGCAGGACATGGCGGAAGACTACATCCGCATGGGCTGCGCAGAAGTAAAGGCCATGACCGCGCCCGGCGGCAATGTTAATACCGGTTCGAATCGCACTTTATTGGTGGTGGGCGGTGGCGTCACCGGCATGACCGCCGCGCTGGAAGCATCGAAGACGGGATATCCGGTGGTGCTGGTGGAAAAAACTGGCGCGCTGGGCGGCTGGGCCGCCAAGTTGTGGAAGCGCATTCCCGTGCACGAGCCGTTCAAGGCGCCGGCCGATACCGGCGTGTCCGACCTGGTCGCACAAGTGGAAGCCGATCCCAGCATCAAGGTTTACCTGAATTCGACTATCGCCAAGACCGATGGCGCGCCTGGCCGTTTCGTGGTGGAAATCGCGACTGAGTCCGGCGGTATCAATACGGAAGATATCGGCTCGATCATTCAGGCCACGGGTTTCGAACTCTACGATGCCAACAAGCTGCCGCATCTGGGCTATGGCAAGTCGCCCAATGTGGTCGATCAGGCCGGACTGGAAGCGCTGGCGAAAGCCGCCAATGGCGGGCCCATCCTGCGACCGTCAGATGGCAAACCGGTGACATCCGTTGCCTTTGTCCAGTGCGCCGGCCAGCGTGACCCCAGCGGCGAACACCTTCCCTATTGCTCCGGATACTGCTGCAATGCCAGCATCAAACAGGCCATGTATTTCAAGGATGGCAATCCGGCCATCGATACGACAGTGATTTACACCGACCTGCGCACGCCCGGCAACGGCGAGGACTTCTACCGCAGTGCGCAGGAAAAAGGCGTGATTTTCACCAAGGGCAAGGTTGGCAGCGTGGCGGCCAATGGAAATAATTGCACGGTGAATTTCCACGATCTGATCCTGGACGACCAGAATGCCCAGATCGAAGCTGACCTGGTTGTGCTGGCGACTGGCCAGGTACCCAATTCCGGCGTGAACATCGACATGACCGCCGAGGAAAAGGCCGATGATGATGCCGCTGAAGCGGCCGCAACCGAAGCATCCGCCGCCAGCGGCCAGCCGATGCAGTTTTCGAAGAAAGTCTCAGTCCTGAATCTCAGCTACCGCCAGGGTACGGATGTACCTCAGTTCAAGTGGGGCTTTACCGACTCGCACTTCATCTGCTTCCCATACGAAACCCGCCGCACCGGCATTTATACTGCCGGCCCGGTCCGCCGTCCGATGGACATGGTGCAGGCGCGCGAAGACGCCACCGGTGCCGCGCTGAAGGCGATCCAGGCACTGGAAAACGCACAGCTTGGCCGTGCCGCGCATCCGCGCTCGGGCGACCTGTCCTTCCCGAAAGTCCGTCTGGAAGGCTGCACCCAGTGCAAGCGCTGCACGGTGGAATGCCCGTTCGGTGCCATCGACGAAGACGAAAGGCGTTTTCCGTTGTTCAACGAATCGCGCTGCCGTCGCTGCGGCACCTGCATGGGCGCCTGCCCGGTGCGCGTGATTTCCTTCGAGAACTACTCGGTGGATACCGTCGGCTCGCAAATCAAGGCCGTGGACATTCCGGACGAATTCTCCGAAAAGCCGCGCATCCTGATTCTGGCTTGTGAAAACGATGCCTATCCCGCGCTGGACATGGCAGCAATGAAGCGCAACGAATACTCCGCCTTCGTGCGGGTAATTCCGGTGCGCTGCCTGGGGTCAGTCAACACCATCTGGATTACCGATGCGTTGAACGCCGGATACGATGGGGTCATGCTCATGGGCTGCAAGCACGGCGAGGAATACCAGTGCCACTTCGTGAAGGGTTCCGAACTTGGCCGTTACCGCTTGAGTAAAGTGGGCGACACGTTGAAGAACATGAATCTGGAAACCGAGCGCGTGAAGGATCTGGAAGTCGCCATCACCGACATCGACAACCTGCCGCGCATCATCAATGAATACGCCCAGCAGATCGTGGACATGGGCATGAGTCCCTTCAAAGGCTTCTAAGGCGAAGGAATCGAAATGAGCGCAAACCAACAAATGGCCGCCAAGTACAAGAACAGCTTCCTCAAGGAAGTCGAAGACCAGGTGGAAATGGGTGAGTGGGTCAAGATGTGCATGCAGTGTGGCGTGTGCTCCGGCTCCTGTCCCACCAATTTCCATCCCGGCTGGGAACATCCGCCGCAGGAAATCTTCATGATGATCCGTGCTGGCAAGCGTGAAGAAGTGCTGACCAGCCCGTCGATGTGGATGTGCACATCCTGCTACAACTGCATCGTGCGCTGCCCGCGCAAGCTGCCGATTACCCACATCATGCATGGTCTGGCCAACTATGCGCACCGTCTGGGCGTGGCGCCGAAAGGTCAGCCCACCCGCGCGTTCTCGAAACTGTTCTGGAACAATGCGATTGCCACCGGCCGAGTCAACGAACTTAAATTGTCCATTGGCCTTTATTTCAAGGATGCGGAAGGCAAGATCAATATCGGGCAGGGCATCAAGCAGGGTCTGGCCATGCAGAAAGTGGCGCTGGGCCTGTTGAAGGCAAAGCGCCTCAACCCGTTTGAAATTTTCGGCGGTCACAAGTGCAAGGACCAGAAGGGCATTCATGCCATGCTGAAGAAAGCGCGCGAACTGGAAGAAAAGCGCAAGGCCATTAAGGCTTAAGGAGAGATGACAATGGCAAAGAAACAATACGCTTTTTATCCCGGCTGTTCTTCACAAAAGGGCGCATCCGCTTCCAATTACCTGACCTCTGTCGAATCTATGTGCAAGACGCTGGATATTCAACTGACAGAAATTCCCGACTGGAACTGCTGCGGCGCATCGATCGGCTACGGCGAGGCAGGCGAGTTGCCGCGCCACGTCATGAACGCACGCAACTTCGCGCTGGCTGAAACCAATCTGCCGGGGCAGGACATCGTTGCTACCTGCGCAGCCTGCTGGCTGGGTGCCAAGGAATCCAAGGAGCGCATCGAACATTCGTCCCTGTTGCTGGCCGATACCCAGGAAGCACTCAAGGAAGCCGGGTTGCAGATCAAGGTCATGCCCGAGATTCGTCACATGGCCGAAGTGCTGGTCGAGGACTTCGGTTTCGAGGAGCTGGGCAAGCACGTCAAGAATCCGTTGAAGGGCTTGAAATTCGCGGGCTACGTGGGCTGCCAGACCAACCGGCCCTTTGGCATTGCCGGCGAGAACTTCGAGAACCCCATGTACCTTGACAAGATCATTGAGACCATGGGCGGTGAAGCCGTTCCTTACGACCAGAAGGTGACCTGCTGTGGTGGTGCGCTGGCGTTCTCCGAGCCGGAGAAGGCACAAGCACAGATCAAGGACATCGTCGAATCCGCCTATGACAATGGCGCGGAAATGATCGTCACGCCGTGCCCGCTTTGTCAGGCCAACGTTGAAATTTATCAGGGCCACATCAACAACAAGTACAACACCAAATTCAACATTCCGGTGCTGTATTACAGCCAGTTGATGACTATCGCTTACGGCGGCAGCGCCAAGGATGCCGGTCTGAATGGTCAGGTGATCCGCGCCCCCAAGCTGGAAGCGATTGCCAAGTAATTATTCTGAAAATTGTGGTAATAAAACAGGGGCGACTGCCCCTGTTTTCCATTAAAGGCCGGTATGAGAAACGTAGAGAAATATGATGAGTTCGTGGACCTTGTGCATCAGGCTGTGTACGAAGTGGATGAACTGCGTGCCTGCATGGACGACGAGGAAGGCTATGACATGGAGCGCTATGCGCCTTTCATTGACGCGCTGGATGCCTCGCTGCGGCAGCTATACGACGATATCATCGCGGGAAGATATGAAGGGGCAGGGCTGGGCGGCGATCTGTCGTTCATGAAAATCGTCAACAGGTTCGAAAGGGATATTCCTTTCAGGGACCTGCTGAAAACAATCAATGCGGCTCACCGCAAAGGCTGGAGATAAAGATATGAACAAGATTTTGATAGCATCAACAGTAATATTGCTGGCTTCCTCGCATGCTGGTGTGGCAGCCGATCACCCTGGCAAGTCAACTTACGATTCAGTCTGCGCGGCCTGTCACAAAGGCGGCGTACTGAATGCCCCAAAGCATGGGCAGACACCCAAGTGGAAGAAGCTTGCGCGTGAAGGGTTCAATGATCTTGTTGGCAATGCCCTGGTTGGGGTGCGTCAGATGCCGGCCAAAGGTGGAAAAATGGAGTTGACCGATATGCAAGTCGCCTGGGCGGTGCACTATCTTGTCACGACAAGCGACGCGCGTTTCCCGGAGCCGACCGAGGAGAAGGTGAAAGCCGCAAGAGCCGATGGTGAGAAGAGGGCGGCGAAGCGCGCTGCCAAGAAGTAGTCAGGCTTTTTTTCTGCGCACACGAATGATCAGGTCGATGCCTTCAGTTTCCATGTTCTCGGGTAACTCGGGCAAACCTTCAATGCGCACTTGATGGGCGTCAATATCAGTCAGTTCACCGCTATCCACTTCATAAAGGTGATGATGCGGGCTGATATTGGGATCATAAAACACCTTGGAAGGATCAACGATCACTTCCCGGATCATGCCCTTTTCCAGAAACAGCTTTAGCGTGTTGTAAACCGTGGCCTTGGAGGTTTCCGCATGACGGTCGTTGACAATCATCATGACCTGATCGGCGGATAGATGTGCCTGCCTGGAAAACAGGGCGTAGGCGATCTCGATCCGCTGGTGAGTCGGATTGATGTCGTGCGACCGTAGCAGGTCGGCCATGTTGTCGCGGCGATAATGCATCACGGCGTGTGATTCCATATCTGAAAATGACGATTTGATGATAATCTAGGAATTGGACTCTGTCTAATTATTGGCTTTGACTTGAATACCTGTTTTTTTGACTGTTGCAGGCCCGCACCAGGAAACAGGGCGTTTTAACCTGAATTCCCATATAATTCAGTCTTTAATATCAGATAGTTGCCGTGATTTCAGTCACCCGTCTTTTATCGACCCGACCAGACTTCCTTTCCCGGTTGGATCGCCTCCTGCAATTCGACGACGCAATGGATGCTTCCATTGAAGCAACTGTTGCGAAGATCCTTGCCGACGTAAAGTCCCGTGGTGATGAAGCTGTCGTCGAATACACCAACAAATTCGACCGAATGAGCGCACGGTCGATCAATGAGTTTGCGCTTCCAAAATCGCGGCTGGATCAGGCGCTGACAGGGTTGGTAACAGAAAGACGCGAGGCACTTGAAGCTGCCGCAGACCGGGTTCGCAAATATCACGAGCGCCAGTTGCAGGCTTCATGGAGCTATACCGAAGAAGATGGCACGATGCTGGGCCAGCAGGTCACGCCGCTGGACCGGGTCGGCCTGTATGTGCCGGGCGGCAAGGCGGCCTATCCTTCTTCCGTGCTGATGAACGCCATTCCGGCCAAGGTGGCGGGGGTCAAGGAACTCATCATGGTCGTGCCGACGCCGGAGGGCGAGCAAAACGAACTAGTGCTGGCGGCTGCGGCCATCGCGGGCGTGGACGCCGTATTTACGATTGGCGGTGCTCAGGCGGTGGCGGCGCTTGCTTATGGTACGCAAACCATTTCGCAGGTCGACAAGATCGTCGGCCCTGGCAATGCCTACGTGGCAGCGGCTAAACGCAGGGTCTTCGGCACGGTAGGTATCGACATGATTGCAGGGCCGTCCGAGATTCTGGTTATTTGCGATGGCAAGACCAACCCTGACTGGATCGCAATGGATCTCTTCTCTCAGGCGGAGCATGATGAACTGGCGCAATCCATACTACTGACGCCGGATGCGGAATTTGCTGACAGGGTCGAGCAGTCAATCAAAAAGCTGGTTGCCGAAATGCCGCGCAGTGACGTGATTACAACTTCAATCAGCAATCGCGGTGCAATCATCGTTACACGAGATATGGAAGAAGCCGTCGAAATAGCCAACCGCATTGCCCCCGAGCATCTTGAACTGTCGGTTGATGATCCTGTTGCCATGGCGAAAATGATTCGCCACGCCGGTGCCATTTTTATGGGCCGCAATACCTGCGAAGCCCTGGGCGACTACTGCGCCGGACCCAACCATGTGTTGCCGACTTCGCGCACGGCTCGTTTTTCCTCTCCGCTGGGGGTGTACGATTTTCAAAAGCGTTCCAGCCTGATCATGGTGTCCGAGCAGGGCGCTCAAACCTTGGGCAGGATAGCCGCAACATTGGCCTATGGCGAAGGCCTGCAGGCACATGCCAGGTCAGCCGAATACCGACTGCATCGCTGACAGGGGATAACGTGAGCCGCTACTGGAGCGCCGTTGTGAAAGCGCTGACCCCGTATGTGCCGGGTGAGCAGCCCAAGCTCGCCAATCTGGTCAAGCTCAACACCAACGAAAACCCCTATGGTCCCAGTCCGAGGGTTATCGAAGCCTTGCGGGCCGAGGCGGCAGATTCTTTAAGACTCTATCCCGATCCAAATTCCGACAGGCTGCGCGATGCGATCGGCGTATTTCATGGCGTGGAGGCAAACCAGGTTTTTGTTGGCAATGGTTCCGATGAAGTGCTGGCACATGCGTTTCAGGCACTACTCAAGCACGACCTGCCCATTCTGTTCCCGGACGTGAGCTACAGTTTTTATCCGGTTTATTGCGGCTTGTACGGCATTGAATATCGCGAGATACCGCTCACGGAATCATTCGAGATTCGTGTCGAAGATTATTTCATACCCAATGGCGGGATTATTTTCCCCAACCCTAATGCGCCTACGGCGAGGTTGCTCGGTCTGCCGGAAATAGAACGTCTGCTGGAAAAGAACAGCGAATCGGTCGTGGTTGTCGATGAAGCCTATGTTGATTTTGGCGGAGAATCCGCCATCAAACTGGTGGCGCGTTTCCCCCAGCTTCTGGTCGTGCATACCTTGTCTAAATCTCATTCACTGGCCGGCCTGAGAGTGGGTTATGCCATCGGGCAACCAGAACTGATCGAAGCATTGAACCGGGTCAAGGACAGCTTCAACTCCTATCCGCTGGATCGTTTCGCCCAGGCGGGGGCAATCGCCTGCATGCAGGATCACGGATATTTTGACGAAACCCGGCACAAGGTCATGGCAACCCGTGAGCGCATGGTGGCGGAAATGTCCAGGCTGGGCTTTAGCGTGCTGCCTTCTTCAGCCAATTTCATTTTTGCCCGCCATCCCGCGTGGGAGGGCGAAAAGCTGGCTGCCCGGCTGCGTGAACAAAGCATCATTGTCCGGCATTTCAAAAAACCTGTCCGGATTGCCCCGTTTCTGCGCATTACGATAGGAACCGATGCGCAATGCGAAGCATTGATAAACGCCTTGAAAGCCATTCTCTCCTGATAGAATCAGGTTAAGTGAACTGATTTTCTGATTCCTGATCCCTGTTCTCTGATACCTGACTGCCATGCGCACTGCACAAGTTTCACGTAATACCCTGGAAACCCAGATCACCGTGATCATGAATCTGGATGGAACGGGCAAAGCCACCCTCAATACCGGCGTGCCTTTCTTCGATCACATGCTGGATCAGATTGCCCGCCATGGCCTGATCGATCTGGATGTCCAGGCCAAGGGCGATCTGCACATCGATGCACACCATACAGTAGAAGATGCTGGCATTACCCTGGGACAGGCGTTCGCGAAGGCAGTGGGCGACAAGAAGGGCATCCGCCGCTACGGCCATGCCTATGTTCCGCTGGACGAAGCCTTGTCGCGAGTCGTGATCGATCTGTCCGGACGCCCCGGACTGGAATATCACGTCGACTACACCCGTGCGCGCATCGGCGAATTCGATGTCGATCTGCTGCTGGAATTCTTCCGTGGCTTCGTCAATCACGCGGGCGTTACGCTGCACATTGATAATCTGCGCGGCATCAACGCGCACCACCAGGCCGAAACCGTCTTCAAGGCCTTCGGCCGGGCTTTGCGCATGGCTGTTGAGGTGGACGATCGCATGGCCGGACAAATGCCGAGCACAAAGGGCAGCTTGTGACCCAACTGGATATTGCCGTAATCGACTACGGCATGGGCAACCTGCGCTCGGTGGACAAGGCAATGGAATATGTTTCTCCCAATGCCGCGGTCAAGGTCACATCCGATCCGGATGAAATCCTCTCGGCTGGCCGCGTGGTGTTTCCGGGCCAGGGTGCGGCGCGCGACTGCATGCGCGAGATTGATGCGCGCGGTCTGCGAGAAGTGATCAAGGAGGCAGCCCGCAGCAAGCCGTTTCTGGGCATCTGCATGGGTTTGCAGGTGTTGTTCGAACATAGCGAGGAGGGGGATACACCCTGCCTCGGCATCTTCAAAGGCGAGGTCGTGCGTTTTCCGAAGGAAGCCATGCATGACGATGCAGGCGAAAAGCTCAAGGTGCCGCATATGGGCTGGAACAACGTGCATCAATCCATGAGCCATCCGCTATGGACAGGCATTGAGGATGGCAGCCGGTTCTACTATGTACACAGCTATTTCGTTCAGCCGGCTTCGCCTGACAGCGTGACCGGCTTTTCGCACTACCCCTTCCCATTCACCTGCGCGGTAGCCTCGGGTAATATCTTTGCTGTGCAATTTCATCCGGAGAAAAGCGCCCAGGCCGGTTTGACCCTATTGGGCAATTTCATCACCTGGGATCCTTTCAAAACGAAATCGGCCTGTGACATGGCTGATTCAAACTGTGCCTAATCCGACTTACACCGCATCATGCTGATTATTCCCGCGATCGACCTCAAGGACGGCCACTGCGTGCGCCTGGAACAAGGCGAAATGGACCGCGCCACGACATTTTCCGAAGAGCCCGCCGCCATGGCCCGGCACTGGGTGGAGCAGGGCGCGCGGCGCCTGCATCTGGTGGATCTGAATGGCGCATTTGCCGGCAAGCCCGTGAATGAAGAAGCCATCAAGGCCATCGTCGAGGAAATGGGCGATGAAATTCCGGTGCAACTAGGTGGCGGAATCCGCGATCTGGACACGATAGAGCGCTATCTTGATGACGGCATTCGCTACGTCATCATCGGCACCGCGGCGGTGAAGAACCCAGGATTTCTGCATGAAGCCTGCGACGCTTTTCCGGGACACATCATCGTCGGACTGGACGCCAGGGACGGTAAAGTTGCCGTGGATGGCTGGTCCAAGGTGACGGATCATGATGTGGTCGATCTGGCCCAGCGCTTCCAGGATTACGGCGTGGAAGGCGTGATCTACACCGACATCGGCCGCGATGGCATGCTGACTGGCGTCAATATCGAGGCAACGGTAAGGCTTGCTCAGGCACTGCATATCCCCGTGATAGCGAGCGGTGGCATTACCAACCTGGATGATGTGAGAAATCTCTCGACTGTTGCATCAGAAGGCATCATGGGTGCCATTACCGGTCGTGCCATCTACCAGGGCACCCTGAATTTCTCTGAAGCGCAAAAGCTTGCCGACGAACTGGCTGGAAAAGTGTTCGGAGAATAATGCTCGCAAAGCGCATCATTCCCTGTCTGGATGTCACTGCCGGCCGTGTCGTCAAGGGCGTCAATTTTGTCGAGCTAAAGGACGCGGGTGATCCGATCGAAATCGCCAAACGCTACAACGATGCTGGCGCGGACGAGTTGACCTTTCTCGACATCACGGCAAGCTCGGACGATCGGGATCTGATCCTGCACATCATTGAGGCGGTTGCCGAACAGGTGTTCATTCCGCTGACCGTGGGCGGCGGCGTGCGCAAGGTGGAAGACGTGCGCCGCCTGTTGAATGCGGGAGCGGACAAGGTGGGTATCAATACCGCTGCGGTCACCAACCCCCAATTGGTGGCGGATGCTTCGGGTTACTTTGGCTCGCAGTGTATCGTGGTGGCGATTGATGCCAAACGGGTGGATGGCCACTGGGAAATCTTTACCCATGGCGGCCGCAAGCCCACCGGCATCGATGCCGTCGAATGGGCCAAAAAAATGGAAAAACTGGGTGCAGGCGAACTGCTGCTGACGTCGATGGACCGCGACGGCACCAAGAGCGGGTTTGATCTGGAATTGACGCGTTCGATTTCCGATGCCGTTGATATCCCCATCATCGCCAGCGGCGGGGTGGGCAATCTGCAACACATGGTGGATGGTATCAAGATCGGCCATGCCGATGCCGTGCTGGCTGCCAGCATTTTCCATTTTGGCGAATTCACTGTGGATGAGGCCAAGCACTACATGCAGCAGCAGGGTATTGAGGTCAGGCTGTGAGTTGGCTCGACGAAATCCGCTGGGACGACAAGGGGCTGGCGCCAGCCATCGCGCAGGATGCGAAGACCGGACGCATTCTCATGGTGGCCTGGATGAACCGAGAATCGCTTGCGCAAACGGCAGAAAAGGGCGAAGCGGTCTACTGGTCGCGTTCCCGCAATAAACTCTGGCACAAAGGCGAGGAATCAGGCCATGTTCAGACGGTCAGAGAAATTCGTCTGGATTGCGACGAGGACGTGATTGTCCTGCAGGTTGAACAGAAAGGCGGCATTGCCTGTCATACTGGACGTGAAAGCTGTTTCTATCGTGTGTTGAGAAACAGTGCGTGGGAAGCTGTCGACCCTGTTCTGAAAGACCCAAGCGAGATTTACAAAAAATGAGCGATGACATCCTGAAACGTCTGACCATATTGCTGGAAGAGCGCAAATCCGCCGCGCCGGATTCCTCCTATGTGGCCAAACTGTATGCCAGGGGCACGGATGCCATCCTGAAGAAAATCGGCGAGGAGGCAACGGAAACCGTCATGGCGGCCAAGGATGGCCAGAACGAAAAGATCATCTACGAAGTGGCGGATTTATGGTTTCATACCTTGGTGCTGCTGTCGCACAGAGGACTCAGCGCCCAGGATGTGCTGGATGAACTGGTGCGCCGTGAAGGTGTTTCGGGAATTGAAGAGAAGGCATCAAGAAAATCATGAGCGATTGCATTTTCTGCAAAATCATCGCGGGCGAGATTCCCTCGCGCAAGGTGTACGAGGATGAGGATGTCTATGCGTTCCATGACATTCACCCATTCGCGCGAGTGCATTTCATGATTATTCCCAAGTTGCACATTGCCTCGCTGGCCGATGCCCAGCCGGCACATCAGGCACTATTGGGTAAAATGCTGCTTTTGGCGCCTAGGCTTGCGAAGGAGCAGGGCCTGGATTCAGGATTCAAGACCCTGATCAACACCGGGCGCGGTGGCGGTCAGGAAGTGTTCCACATTCATATACATGTTTTTGGCGGCGGCGACCCAGTCCGCGGCTGATCTAGAGGAGACTAATCATGGGTAGTTTTAGCATTTGGCACTGGCTGATTGTTCTGCTGATTGTGTTGCTGGTATTCGGCACCAAGAAGCTTCGCAACATGGGCTCCGATCTTGGCGGTGCGGTGAAGAATTTCAAGGATGCCGTCAAGGACGAAAACGCCAAGGTGTCTGACAAGACTCAGGAATCCGGCCGCACCATCGATGCGGAAGTAAAGGACAAGCAGAACTCCTGAAAGCAGAAGAGAGTTGAGGGTAAAGAGTAAAGAGATCAGTATCACTCTCGGCCCTCCATTCTCGACTCTCGACTCAGAATAATGTTCGACATCGGCTTCACCGAACTTCTGGTTATCGGCGTGGTAGCGCTGCTGGTGGTCGGCCCCGAGCGGCTGCCCAAGGTGGCGCGTACGGCCGGCCATCTGCTCGGACGTTTCCAACGTTATGTGTCAAGCGTCAAGTCCGATATCAGCCGTGAGGTGCAACTGGAGGAATTGCGCAAAGCCGGACAAACGTTCAAGGAGTCAGTTGAGAATACCGCGCTAGGCATTCAAAACCGCGTAGCGGAAGAGGAGTATACGATTCGGGAAGAGGTAGTCAGTCCTGCAGAGAAGGTTATCAAGGCGATGGCAGCGACTGAAGGGCCCAATTCCGTGACCGAAGCCGAAATGGAAAAAATCCGCCAGGAGCAGGAAGCAGCGGAAACTACCCAACCCGCCGCTCAGACTGAAATTGCCTTTGATGAAACTATCCCGGCCAGCGCGGATAATCCGAACAAGTCATGAGCGACGCGCCCGACAAGCAGGAAACCTTTATTTCCCATCTGATCGAACTGCGTGACCGTCTGTTGAAGACGGTTGCAGTAGTGGTGGTGATTTTCATCGGATTGTTTCCCTGGGCGAATGATTTGTACACGTTGCTTGCCCAGCCGCTCATTTCCAAACTGCCGCAAGGCAGTCAGATGATTGCCACCGCAGTGGCTTCGACTTTTTTCATACCGGTCAAGGTGACGTTGATGGCAGCCTTTCTGATTGCGCTGCCTTTCGTGCTGTATCAGATGTGGGCTTTTATCGCCCCAGGACTGTATCGCCACGAAAAAAAGCTGGCGTTGCCTTTGCTGGTTGCCAGCGTGGTGCTGTTTTTTGTCGGCATGTCCTTTGCCTATTTCCTGGTATTCCCGGTAGTGTTCGGCTTCCTCGCTGGTGCTACGCCGGAAGGCGTCAACTTTGCTCCAGACATCGGTGCTTATCTTGATTTTGTCATGACGTTGTTCATCGCTTTCGGTATCACGTTCGAGGTGCCGGTGGTGGTGATTCTGCTTGTGATATCAAATATGGTAACAATCGAAAAGCTGCGTGAAGCCCGTCCCTATGTGATTGTCGGCGCCTTTGTCATTGGCGCGATCTTCACGCCGCCTGACGTCATTTCCCAGATCATGCTGGCTGTCCCGCTTTGGGTTTTATATGAGTTCGGCATTCTGGTCGCAAGTTTTCTTCGCAAGGTCAAGCCGGCTGAAGAGCAGCCTCAGTCCTCGTATCCATCCGATTACACGCCCATGACTGACGAGCAAATGGAAGCTGAACTGGACAGCATTGATGATCAAATTAAATCCAGCAAACCGGATTCGTCCGCCCAGGTTTAGGGCGGATTTACTTAAAACGCACCGTTAAAGTGCGTTCCACCTGACATCCTCTCAGGGTATTCCATTTAAAAACAGTGAGTTGTTGTGTGGAATAATTGTTGCTATCAATGCCCCATTTAAATCTTTCGGATGCCCCAAATGGAGACACTCAAAGCAGGCAGTGACGTCTTATTCATCTTGCTTGGCGCCATCATGGTGCTGGCCATGCACGCCGGATTTGCGTTTCTGGAACTGGGGACAGTACGCAAGAAAAACCAGGTCAATGCGCTGGTAAAAATTCTGACGGATTTCAGCATCTCGACCATCGCCTATTTCTTCATTGGCTATGCCATCGCCTATGGCGTGGACTTTTTCTCGAGTGCAAGCGAACTGGCGAACAAGAACGGCTATGACCTGGTGAAGTTCTTTTTTCTGCTGACCTTTGCAGCGGCCATCCCGGCCATAGTTTCAGGCGGTATTGCCGAGCGTGCAAGATTCAACCCTCAACTTGCGGCAACGTTTCTGCTGGTTGGATTTATCTATCCCTTTTTCGAAGGTATGGTCTGGAACGGCAACTACGGTTTCCAGGCCTGGCTGGAATCGTCGTTCGGCGCCAAGCTGCATGATTTCGCGGGCTCGGTCGTGGTTCACGCGGTGGGCGGCTGGATCGGCCTTGCGGCGGTGATTCTGCTGGGCGCGCGCCAGGGGCGCTATCGCAAGGATGGCGGCGTGGCAGCCCATCCGCCCTCAAGCATTCCGTTCCTGGCGCTAGGTGCCTGGATACTGACTGTGGGCTGGTTTGGTTTCAATGTCATGTCGGCGCAGACAATTGAAGCGGTGAGTGGCCTTGTTGCGGTCAATTCACTGATGGCCATGGTGGGTGGCACGATCGCGGCGCTGGTTGCCGGCCGTAACGACCCGGGTTTCATTCATAACGGACCGCTTGCTGGTCTGGTGGCGGTGTGCGCGGGATCAGACCTGATGCATCCGTTGGGCGCACTGGCGACCGGTGCAGTGGCCGGGGCCTTATTTGTATTCATGTTCACGATCACCCAGAACAGATGGAAAATCGATGATGTGCTGGGTGTATGGCCGCTGCATGGGCTGTGCGGAGCTTGGGGTGGCGTTGCTGCCGGGATTTTTGGCCTGGAAACACTGGGCGGGATGGGCGGTGTGACCTTCATGTCCCAGTTGATTGGCACATTGGCGGGTGTGGTGATTGCACTGGCTGGCGGGTTTCTGGTTTATGGCGTGTTGAAAGCCAGCGTGGGCATCAGGCTGGATCAGGAAGATGAATTCCAGGGGGCTGATCTTTCCATCCACAAGATTTCGGCAACCCCCGAACGCGAAACAAACTGGTAAGTTTTTTACCCAATCAGGCGGCCCGAGTGGCCGCTTTTTTTGTGTCTGATAATTCCCCGGGCGGGTAAAATTCGGCAATGCCTGAGCCAAGTTTTATACATCTCCGTCTGCATTCGGAACACTCCATCACTGACGGCACCGTGCGGGTGGACGAGGCGGTAGACTTGGCAAAGGAAATCAACATGCCAGCGCTGGGGCTGACAGACCTTGGTAATGTGTTTGGCTGGGTCAAGTATTACAGGGCTGCCAGAAGCAGCGGCATCAAACCCATATTTGGCGTGGATGTCTGGGTATCCAACCCGGCTGATCCGAACCGGCCTTCCCGCCTGCTGATACTGGTGCTGCATCGGGAAGGGTATCGGCGTCTTTGCGAAATTCTGACGCGCGCCTATCGTGAAGGCATGAATCGCGGACGCCCCGAGATCAGCCCCGCCTGGTTCCCGGAAATGAGCACCGATGGCCTGATCGCGCTTTCAGGGGGATTCAACGCCAATGTTGCCCAGGCTGTTCTGGCCGGCAACCTCAAGCAGGCAAAGCTCTTTGCCGGCGAATGGATGAGGGCCTTTCCTGATGGTTATTGCCTGGAATTGCAGCGCTTTGGCCATCCTCAAACCGAATTGCTGATTGATGGCTTGCTGGAAGTTGGCGCCAAGCTAGGCATTCCTTCCGTTGCTACTCATCCCATCCAGTTCCTGAAGCCGGAAGACTTCAAGGCGCACGAAGCCCGCGTATGCATAGCCGAAGGCTATCTGCTGGCGGATCAGCGGCGGCCACGCCACTTTACCGCCGAGCAGTATTTCAAATCGCCAGAAGAAATGGCGGCATTGTTTGCCGATCTGCCTGAGGCGCTGGAAAACAGCGTGGAAATTGCCAGGCGCTGTAATTTGAGCCTGGAACTTGGCAAGAGCAAGCTGCCGCAATTCCCCACGCCCAATAACGAAAGCCTGGATGAGTACATCCGTAGCCAGTCTGAAGAAGGGCTGGCCGCGCGCATGGCGCATCTTTATCCCGATGAAGCGGAATGCGCGGCCAAATATCCGGAATACCAGGCTCGCCTGGATTTTGAACTGGGCACGATCATCCAGATGGGATTTCCCGGTTACTTCCTGATCGTGGCCGACTTCATCAACTGGGGCAAGAACAATGGTGTGCCGGTCGGGCCGGGCCGGGGTTCCGGCGCGGGTTCGCTGGTGGCTTATTGCCTGGGCATTACCGATCTGGACCCGCTGCGTTACGACCTGCTGTTCGAGCGTTTTCTTAATCCGGAACGGGTGTCCATGCCCGACTTTGACGTGGATTTTTGCCAGGACAATCGCGAGCGGGTCATCCAGTACGTGAAGGAGCGGTATGGACATGATGCGGTTTCGCAGATTGCCACGTTCGGTACGCTGGGCTCTAAATCCGTGATCCGGGATGTGGGGCGCGTGCTGGACATGCCCTACACCTACTGCGACAAACTCTCCAAACTGGTGCCGGTGGAAGGCGTCAAACCCGTCTCGCTGAAAAAGGCCCTGGAGATGGAGCCGCAACTGAAAGAGCGCTACGACCAGGAAGAGGAAGTGCGGGAACTCTACGGATTGGCGGAAAAGCTGGAAGACATGATCCGTAATGTGGGCATGCATGCGGGGGGTGTGCTGATTGCGCCAGGGAAACTGACAGATTTCTGTCCGTTGTACCGTCAGGAAGGCGCCGACAATTACGTCTCCCAATTTGACAAGGATGATGTCGAGGCGATCGGGCTGGTGAAATTCGACTTCCTGGGCTTGCGAACCCTGACCATACTCGATGAGGCGGTGCGCTTCGTGCGCCGTCAACCGGGCCGGGAAAACTTCAGGCTGGAAGATTTGCCGCTGAATGATCCGGCGGTTTACAGGCTATTTGGCGAAGGCAATACGACAGCGGTGTTTCAGTCTGAATCCCGCTCTGCCAAGGACTTGGAACGCAAACTTAAAGCTGATTGTTTCGAAGACATCATTGCCTTGATGGCGTTGAACCGGCCTGGGCCGCTTGGCTCCGGTATGGTGGATGACTTTATCGCGCGCAAGCAGGGCAGACAAAAGCCCGAGTACTTCCATCCTGATCTTGAACCGGTGCTGAAATCCACCTACGGCATCATCGTCTATCAGGAACAGGTAATGCTGGTGGCCCAGATCTTGGCGGGGTACACCCTGGGTGGTGCGGATTTGCTGCGGCGTGCCATGGGCAAGAAAAAGGCCGAGGAAATGGCCCAGCAGCGGGAGATTTTCCTCAGCGGCGCTAAAAATCGTGGGGTGGACGACAAGGTGGCCGGGCGCCTGTTTGACCTGATGGAGAAATTTGCCGAGTACGGTTTCAACAAGTCTCACTCGGCGGCCTATGCACTGATCGCTTATCAGACAGCCTGGCTAAAGGCTTATTACCCGGCTGAATTCATGGCGGCGACGCTGTCCTCTGAAATGTCCGACACGGATAAGGTTCGTATTTTTTATGAAGATTCAAAAACCAACAATATCAATATATTGCCGCCTGATCTGAATAAGTCAGGTTATCGATTTGATCCCGTAGGCGAGCGGGAAATCCGCTATGGCCTGGGCGCAATCAAAGGCTCGGGCGAGGCTGCAATAGGCGCCATCGTGGTAGAGCGGGAAAAGAGTGGACCGTTCAAGGGGTTGTTCGATTTATGCCGGCGCGTGGACAAGCGTTTCCTCAACCGCCGGGTGCTCGAAGCCCTGATCAAGGCCGGTGCTCTGGACAGTCTGAATCCCCATCGTGCCAGCCTGATGGCGAGTATTCCTTCGGCCATGGAAACGGCGGAACAGGCATCGCGCGGCAGCGCGCAGGACAGCCTGTTTGGTGAAGCCAGCCAGCTTGACACAGGCGAACCCTGCGTGGAAGTCCCGGTCTGGCAGGAGCGGGAAAAGTTGCTTCAGGAAAAATCCGCCCTGGGGTTTTATTTGAGTGGCCATCCCTTTACCGCCAGTGCGGACGAGCTTTCCAGCTTTATCAAGCAGCGGCTCGGACAACTTCAAGCTTCGCGCGAGCCGCAATTGCTGGCAGGAATTATCGTTTCCGTTCGGACGCAAATGACCCGCCGGGGAAAAATGGCCATCGTGTTGCTGGATGATGGTACGACTCCGCTGGAAGTTGTTGTTTTCTCGGAAACCTTTGACGCTTATCGTGACTGGATCAAGGAAGATGAGCTGCTGATCGTGGAAGGCAAGGTCAGCGAGGATGCTTATTCAGGCGGTTTGCGGGTTACGGCAGAAAAAGTCTACGACCTGGCCCACGCCCGGGGGCGCTTCGCACGGCAGTTGCGACTGTCTTGCAATGGGCACTCCAGTGGGGCAAAACTGAAGGAAATTCTTTCGCCCTACGTCAGTTCCGATGGAGGCTGCCCTGTCACCATTGCCTATCACAATGGCCAGGCTGCCTGCGAAGTCAGTTTGGGCGCCACCTGGCAGGTTCAACTGCATGACCGGCTGATCGAGCTTTTAAGCCAGTGGCTCAAACCCGAGCAGGTGAGGGTCATTTATTGACGACTCCCAATTCAGGCAACAGGCCTGATTACGGCATTTTTACAACGTTTGCTAGCTGAAGTGTTGTTTGATGGAAACAATGCTTGCTTTTTGCATAACTATATTAGATAATACTAATAACACGAAGCGCTTTAAACAGCGAGTCGTGTTGTCTCCTCCATCCTCCTCCTTTGGTGGATTTATGCCCGGCATTCAATTGCCGGGCTTTTTTTTGCCAGATTTTTAGCGCTTTTCAAAGCCGGGATAGGATTCAGTTGGTATTTCACGGGTCTCGATGTCTGTAACCCTGGCCAGTGGCGGGCCTTTTCTGGCCCAATCCAGCAAGGATTTAAGGGCTGCCTCGTTGCCGCAGGCTAACGCTTCGACATTGCCGTCTGGCAGGTTTCTCACCCAGCCGGTTACGTTCAGAGACATGGCTTCCTGACGCATCGATTCCCTGAACCACACACCCTGCACCCGGCCGGAAATGATCAGGTGCAAACAACTCAATTACTTAACCCTCATGCCGGGGGTGGCGCCAGAATCCGGGGAAAGGATGAACAGCCCTCCGGTTTTACCCTCAGGATCGCTGGCAGCCAGCACCATGCCTTCGCTCATGCCGAACTTCATCTTGCGCGGCGCAAGGTTGGCCACCATCACAGTGAGTCGCCCAACCAGCGCCTCAGGCGCATAGGCGGACTTGATGCCAGCGAACACTTGTTTCGTGCCCAGTGCGCCAACGTCCAGCGTTAGGCGCAGCAGTTTGTCCGCGCCTTCAACGTGCTCGGCATTGGCGATGCGGGCAATGCGCAGGTCGATCTTGCCGAAGTCGTCGATGGAAATCACGCCTTCTCCGCTGGCGGGAGCGGGTTGAGGGGCGGCGGCAGCGGCTTTGGTGTCAGTCATGGTCTTGCTCGTGGCGTGTTGTTGGGCTTCCGCGTGGCGGGCGGGGGCGGGCGCGGATTCCAGTGATTGCTTGTTGGCTTCCACCAGCGCGTCGATTTGCTTCATTTCCACGCGCGTCATCAAGTGGGAATAGTTCTTTACTTGATTAATAAGGATTCTTTGATTTTCCCATTTAATGGGATACGGAATATTTAAGAACTCTGCTGCTTGTTTGCATAGCTCAGGCAGTATCGGATTTAGGTAATAAACCAGTCCTGCGAATGCCTCAATAACAGCCGAGCATACGTCATGCAAAAGTTGCCTTTGAGATTCGTCCTTCGCGAGAACCCAAGGCTTGTATGCATCATATTTTTGATTGATGAAGTCTGCCAGTCGCATAACTTCTCGAACAACCTTACTAAACTCACGATTCTCGTATGCCTTGGCAATTGCCTCATCATGTGCCCATATAAAGGTAGGCAGCTTGTCTCGAATATTGTCGTTATTCGATGATTCAGGCCAGTTAGATAAGTGACCGTCAAAGTGTTTGGTTAAAAATCCAGATGCACGCGAGGCAATATTCA
>JADFDC010000037.1 GCA_018263115.1 Thiobacillus sp. | reverse complement strand
TCCGCCAGCGTTCAATCTGAGCCAGGATCAAACTCTTCAGTTCAATTCCTGTTTTTGATTCTCGCGAATCAGTCGCTCACTCATCAAATCATTGACTTAATCAATTACTTCTTTAAGTGTGCGTGTCTTCAATTTCTTCCCCAATCAGTCAACCCACCTTCTCCTTGCCAGGCTCAACACCCAGCACGCTTCCAGTCAGTCAACCTCTCAGGTAGCCCAGACACCCACACCTATCGGCTGTTAAGTTTTTAAAGAGCAATTCGCTTGCGCGATTTTTTAAATCCTGCTGGTTGCGGGGGCAGGATTTGAACCTACGACCTTCGGGTTATGAGCCCGACGAGCTACCGGACTGCTCCACCCCGCGTCCGAAGAAGCGAGACTATAGCAAGCTTTTCAAAAGAGTGTCAATAAATCTGACACTATCACTTGTCTGGGTCAGCAGCCGGGCGAATAATTGCATTCTGATTTATCCACCAGAAGCCGCTTTCCGTGATCCCAGCCTTCAACCTCTCGCGCCTGCCCAGAATCATTTTCGGGCACGGAACCCGCAAGCAATTACCCTCCTTGATCGCGAGCCACGGGAACCGTTTTTTGCTCGTTACCGGCGCCCAGCACTTTCAATCTAGCCCTTACCGGGAAGAATTACAGCAATCGTTCAAGGCTGAAGGTTTGAGCTGGGAAACGCTGAAAATTTCGGGTGAGCCATCGCCCCAACTAATCGACGATGCAGTCCGCAATTACCGCAACAAGCATATCGATGTTGTCGTTGGCATAGGCGGCGGCAGCGCGCTGGATGCCGCCAAGGCGATCGCCGGCCTGCTCAAGCCCGGAAACTCCGTCATGGATCATCTTGAAGGCGTGGGTCCGGAATTGCCTTACCAAGGGCCCGCCACGCCTTTTATTGCCGTGCCCACCACAGCGGGGACAGGGTCTGAAGCGACTAAAAATGCGGTGCTATCCACGCACGGTCCGGACGGCTTCAAAAAATCCTTTCGCGATGAAATGCTCGTCGCGGAAATCGCGCTGGTTGACCCTGATTTTCTTTCAACCTGCACGCCACAAGTCATCGCCGCCAACGGCATGGATGCCTTCACACAACTGCTTGAATCCTATGTCTCCAGCAAGGCAAACCGTTTTACCGATGCGCTTGCCTGGTCGGGCATGAAAGCCGTGCGCGACAGCCTGCTTGCCTGGTACTGCGAAGGCACCACGGCAGGTGATGCTCAGGCAGGCATGGCGTATGCCGCCTTGATGTCCGGCATCACGCTGGCGCAGGTTGGCCTTGGTTCCGTGCATGGCCTGGCTTCGCCGCTGGGTGCTTTTTTCCCGATTCCACACGGCGTAGTCTGCGGCACGCTGGTCGCCGAGGCCACGGCCATGAATATCCGTGCATTGCAAGCGCGCGAGCCGGACAGCAAGGTCTTGCTGAAATACGCCCAGGCCGGCCGGATGATCACGCACGACATTCATTTATCGGACGAAGAAGCCCTGGCCAGGCTGCTGGAAACGCTGGAACAATGGACTGATGCCATGCAGCTTCCCCGCCTGTCAAAGTATGGCGTCACCCGCGAGGACATTCCGAGAATCGTTGCCAACAGCCGGGGCAGCAGCATGAAAACCAATCCCATCCTGCTAACCGACGAGGAAATTGCGGAAATACTCAGCCGCCGGCTCTAAGGCCAACACGCCCCGTGCCGTTAATTGATGCATTCAATTCAAAGGAGATCAAATCATGACGGCTGCCGGGCTTATCTTCCTGGTCGTTTTTCTCGTCCTGCTTGTTTACGGCGTGTTCACCTACAACCGCCTCGTCGGACTCAAACATGGCGTGGGCAAGGCCTGGGCCAATATCGACGTGTTGCTCAAACAGCGGCACGATGAACTCCCCAAATTGGTGGAAACCTGTCGCCAGTACATGAAGTTCGAGCAGGAAACGCTGGAAAAAGTCATGCAGGCGCGCAACCAGGTTTCCCAGGCGCGCGAACGTCACGACATCCAGGCTCTGGGCGAAGCCGAAGGCGTCCTGCGCGCCGGGCTGGGCCACCTGTTCGCGGTGGCCGAAGCCTATCCCGACCTGAAAACCAACGAAACCTTTCTGCATTTGCAGGCGCGCATCACCGGCCTGGAAAACACCATCGCCGACCGGC
Source organism: Thiobacillus sp. (assembly GCA_018263115.1). Lineage (GTDB taxonomy): Bacteria > Pseudomonadota > Gammaproteobacteria > Burkholderiales > Thiobacillaceae > UBA6918. The sequence continues at coordinate 18,233 of JADFDC010000037.1, read as the reverse complement.
GCGAGTTCTACAACGAATCCGTCAATCTCAACAACGTTGCCATCGAACAGTTTCCCGATGTGATCATCGCCAAGCTGACCGGCTTCAGCCCCTTCAGACTGCTCAAATTCTCCGCCGGAGAAACCAGCGACGTTAATGTCGCCAGCCTGTTCAAGGGATAACTTAAATGCTGTCCGAGTGGCGGCATACCTATGCCAATGCTGCCCTCACCGGCGGCAATCTTGTTTTTCTGCTGATTGCATTCAAGTTCCCCACGCCAGCCGGAGCAGGCGTGGCGATGGGTCTCATCAGCCTCTCCAGTTTTCTGGCCTGGTACCTCAACCTTCGTCGCTTTCGGGCCATTGCGGACACCCCCACGTCAAAAGCCGCTTCGGCGCCCCAAGGTTATGTCGAACTGCTCGGTCGCGGTGTTCACCCGCCGGGCGAAAAGCTCAGAAGCCATTTAACGGGCCTGCCCTGCCTGTGGTACCGCTACAAGATCGAGGAAAAAAGCGGAGACAAATGGCGCCATCTTGATTCGGGTGCCTCAAGCGACAACTTCGGCCTTCACGACGGCACGGGAATGGTACTTGTCGATCCGGATGATGCCGAAATTCTCACCACCAACAAAAGCACCTGGCTGCAAGACCATTTCCGCAAAACCGAGTGGACGCTCATTGCCGGTGAAACAATCTACGTGCTGGGCGAACATGTCACGCTTGGCGGCGCCGCCACGGACCTGAATCTTAAACAGGATGTTTCCGGCCTGCTGGCCGAATGGAAAAAGGACAAACCATCCCTGCTCAAGCGTTTCGATTTGGACGGCAATGGCGAAATCGACCTGAACGAATGGGAATTTGCCCGGCGGGCAGCCCATCGCGAAATCGAAAAAGAACATCGGGAAATCCGCTTGCAGGATGGCGTGCACCTGATCAGAAAGCCGAAAGACAAACTGTTTCTGATCGCCAACCGCACGCCTGATCAACTTGTGTCGCGCTATCGCACCTGGGCGTGGGTTCATCTTGCATTGCTGGTGTCTGCCTGCATGACGGCTGCCATCATTTTTCTGAATTAAAGTTTCACTTACACATTTCCGCTTTGCTTTCTATATTGGTACGAGGAGGAAAGCAGCATGAGCAATCAAGTCATACCCGAAACGCCCGCCGAACACGACCACACCCGCATCATCGAGCGGCCGGACGGTTTTTACTGGATGGACGAAGAAACGAAGGAAGAGTACGGACCCTTCACCACCATGATGGAAGCCATTGAAGACATGGCCTATGTCGCCGAAAGCGATTACGAACCCGCCGAATCGCTGAAAGAAGCGGAAGAGGAAATCGGCATCTCCGACTGGATCGACCCCGACACCGGACTACCTGCCGAGGAGTCCTTTACTCACCTGAACGACTAGCCGTTTCCGCCTTGCGCGCGGCCACCTCGAAGGCATTGTCGCGGTAGGCATCGCCGCCCCTGATCCATGCGATCAACCCGGCGATGAGGTAAGCCGGAAAAAACAGAATCCCCCAGCGCTCATACTGGCGCACATGTTCGCGTTCATGCACACGCGTTGAACACAGCGAATCCTCGCAATCCCCCAGCACCACATGGCCGAACGTAATCGCCGCCACCGGCCCGGAAAACGGCATGCCGTTCGCCAGCAATTTCCCCGGCAGGCCGCCCGATGCTTCCCACACACCCTTGTGCACCCTGGCGCGTCCGCCGCTGGCCAGCACCATTAAAACCAGCGCGATGCCAACCAGGCTCGCGGGCAAGGCCCAGGCATAACGGACAAACAGAAGAAGCCATCGCATGGAAATGATGCGTTAAAGACCTTTACGCCAGCCAGCCGTCAATCTTCTTGCGGTCCGGCACGCCGCCAGCATGGACCACCTTGCCGTCGATCACCACACCTGGCGTTGACATGACGCCGTAACCCAGGATGGCCGCCATGTCCTCGACTTTTTCGAGTTGCACCGCAACGCCCTTGGCTTTGGCCGCCTCCTCGATCAACTTGAGCGTGGTCTTGCAGTTTGCGCAGCCGCTACCCAGCACCTTGATGTGTTTCATGTTTGATCTCCTTTCAGCAGCAGGACTGGCCGGAGGCCGTCGGTGTGCAGCACGCCCCAGAAGCGGAAGCCACCGGAATGCCCAGTGGCTTGCCTGCGGGCTGGCGGCATTTGGCCAGTGCCTCGTCGAAACTCGCGTCGAGTTTCTGGTTTGCCTCGTCGCGGATGTGACGGGCGATTTCAATGACTGTATTCACCTGTTCATCCGATACGCCATAGTGCTTCAGCTTGTCGATCTGGCACAGACCCTGGTTGGGATGGTTGGACGCAATATTTGCTGCCAGCGACACCAGGGCGACGATGGAAGGATGCAATTCCGCGCTCATCACACACCTTTCATGAAATTGAACAACACGCCCACAATGACGAAGGCGACGGACAGATACCCGGCAAACAGCGCCAGCAGCGGCACCTTCACCACTTTTTTCAGGATGATCATTTCCGGCAGCGACAGCGCCGTCACCGCCATCATGAAGGCCAGCACCGTACCGATGGGCACACCCTTGTCAAGCAATACCTCGGCAATTGGAATGATGCCAACCGCGTCGGAATACAGCGGCACGCCGGCCAGCACGGCGCCGATAACCGAAAGCAGCCCGCCATCTCCCGCGATGCGGGCCACGAAATCTGCCGGTACATAGCCGTGGATGAAGGCGCCTACGCCCACACCGATGAGAATGAATTTCCAGATGCGGCCGACTATTTCCCTTACCTGGCTGATGGCGTACTCGTGGCGCGCGCGCAGCGAGGTGTCTTCCTCCACCACGCTTGCCTCGCCCATGCGGATTTTCCACACATACTCTTCCACCCAGCGCTCGGGCTTGAAGCGTTCGAGGACGAAGCCGCCGATGAGCGCGACACTCAGACCCGTAACTACATACAGCACGGTGAATTTCCAGCCAATGACCGACGCCAGCACCACCACGGCCACCTCGTTGATCATCGGGCTGGCGATGAGAAAGGACAGCGTCACGCCAAGCGGAATGCCCGCCTCGACAAATCCGATAAAGAGCGGAATCGATGAACAGGAACAGAACGGCGTCACTGCGCCCAGGCCTACCGCCAGGAAACGGCTTTGCAGATTGCCCCGGTTGCGGATGAACTCGCGTACTTTCTCCGGCTTGAGCAGCGCACGCAACAGCCCCATCACATAAATCACCAGCGTCAGCAGCACCAGTATCTTCGCCACGTCCATTACGAAAAACTGCACCGCTGCGCCCAGCAGCATGTTTTCCAGTCCCAGCAGCCGGTAGGCAATGAGATCGCCAAGTGCTTCAAACATGCAGTTTGTCTTGAGGCTTACAACGCGAATTCTTCGTCATACGGCGCATCGCCCTGCACCACCGGCAGCGTGAAGGCGCGGTCCCAGATGCCCCAGCCGCCATTCAGCACACGCACATCCTTGAAACCCAGCGTCTTCATTTGCAGCCAGCCCAGACTCATGCGAAAGCCGTCGTGGCAGTACACATATACAGTACTGTCCCTTGGTACATCCTTATAGAACTCGGCCATCTTCCCTTCGCTGATCCATTTCTGACTCTGGCCGTCGGTCGCATCAAGACTTACCACATTCATCGCGCCGGGAATGTGGCCACCCTGCACGGCGTGGCGGATGACCTTGCCGGTATACATGTCCTTTGGTCGTGCATCGACCAGCGTCACCCTGGGGTTGCGCGTGGACACCAAATCGTCATATACCTGTGTCCACTCGACAAACAGTTTCGGATTGGCGGGCTTGAGCGTCACATTGCCCGGCTTGACCATGGGCACTTCCTTGGTCAGTTCGTTGAATCCCGTCCACTCCTGCGCGCCACCGTCCAGGATTTTCACACGGCTCATGTCGAAGCCATACAACTCCAGCAGGTAGTACGCGCGCGCTGTCAGCGCCGAGCGCGAGTCGTCGTACAGCACAATCGTAGAATCGTTGTTCACGCCCCACGAACGCAGCGTGGACTGGAAGGTTTCCTTGCTGGGGAACAGCATGATCGAACGTCCGGTGTTGTCGCCCAGATCCTTGAAGCGCTGCACCTGAATGGCGCCGGGAATGTGCCCGACCGTGTAATAGCGGTGCGGGTGGTAGCGCACCTCCAAAATCACCAGTTTGGGATTCTTCATCTCCGCGGCCAGCCAATCGGCATCCACCATGAAGGAACGGTCGGCAATAGCAGGCGTGGACAAAACCGCCAACCAGACCAGAACAGCACGAAACAGCTTAAGCATGTGAAATTCTCCGTTGAGTTTTACTGGATGGTACGCCGCAACAACCCGCGCCTCGCTTCACGGAATCCGGTTTCTGGCCCCGCGCCATGCCTTCCAGCACCGCGCGTACCCACTCCGGCAGTTCGGGATTCAGACTGTAATGTACCCACAGGCCCTCGCGACGGGTTTGCACCAAATCCGCCTCGCGCAATACCGCCAGATGCCGCGACACTTTCGGCTGGGACATGTCCAGTGTCTCGTACAAATGGCACACGCAGCATTCGCCGCGCTGGATCAGTTGCGCGAGAATCTCGCGGCGGGTGGCATCGGACAGGGCGTGAAAGAGAGTTTCGGTTTCCATGGCAGGCAATGTATGCGTCATTTCATATATATGAAATGGGGAATATATACCATTACCAGGATATTTTCATTTCTCGAAAAAAAACCGCCCCTAGGGGCGGTTTAACCCAATCTTCGGACCGCAGTCCAAATTCTAAGGGGGGTTGCTATTTGTTGACCGGGGATTCCGGCGAAAGCAGATAGGCCGTCACATGCGCGATCTGTTCCGGTTTGAGAATGCCGTTGTGCCCCAGCCGCGGCATGCTCGAGCAGGCAACAAACGCCTGGGCGTTGTAGAGCTTTTCATAGGTGTACTTGACCATGTCCTCGCCCTGGCCGCGCAGCTTGCCGTAGCCCGTGAGTGACGGCCCCAGGTTGCCGGCCGCGACTTCCTTGGCATCGACCGCGTGACAGGCATAGCAGTTGCCGCCGTTGCCGCCCTTCTGCTTGGCGGGCGGATCGGGCTCGATGGTGCCGATGCGCATGCCAAAACCGCCCTTGACCAGTTTCTCGCCTTCCTTCCAGTCGCCCATCAATTTGTTGTCGGCGGGATACTTGATGGTGGCTTTCTCGCGCGCGGTCAACGCGTCAGCATCCTTAGCCTTGGGATTATTGCGTGTGGCGCTGCACAGCTTCTGCGTTTCGTCCTGCACCAGCCGCGACATATCCTGACCCTCGCCCGGCTTGAAGCTGGCTGCCACCAGCTTCTCGATTTTGGCCTGCATGTTCTCGCCCGCCAAAACCGCCAGCGAAGTGCACGCGATAACTGCTGCAATCATCATTCTGTTTCTCATGGTGTCATCCTCCAATCAGCGTTTCATGCCGGGCAGGTCATACACGCCGCCCTTGGCCTGGTGGGTCAAAAAGGAAATCAGCGCCACCGTGGCGGGCGAACCGTAATCGATATCCGGCGTGCGCATCTGCCAGTGGCAGTCCCACATGCGATGCTGGTTGTTGCGCGCCACACCATGTGACACGCGATAGGTCGGCCATGTACTCATGGTTTTCTGGATATCCTGCTTGTTGTAAACATTGACCAGCGTCTGCAGGCGGACACGCTTGCCGTCCTCGGCGTGGCAAGTGGCGCAGGAAAAATCCATCGGCCCGTGGCGGTTCCAGAAATAGGCTTCACCCAGCTTGAGTGTTTCCTTTTCCCCGGCATGCTTCAGCGGCGGGTCGATCTTCATGCCGTTGGACTGGAATGCGACATACGTGGCAATGGCTTCAAGCTGCGTGTTGTTTTCATTCAGACGCTGATCGCCATACAGCTTGGCCTTGACTTCCGCTTCGGTGAATCCCTGCAAATCCATCATGCAGCTAACGAGACGCGATTCCAGGTCCTGCACGCGCTTCGTGTCCTTGAAGTAACGTGGCAACTGGGCGTAGGCGCCCTTCAGCTTGCCCACACCCAGACCAAAGTCGCATTGCTCCAGCGAAGCGTTCTTGGGACCGCGTTTTTCCTTGAAATAGATTTCCCCTTTATCGATGATCAGAAAGCCGGGGTTGGCATCCTTGTCCGCCAGCATGGCGCGGTATTCCTCCACGCTCGCCTCGCCCATTGCTACTGGCGCGGCAAGCGCGAGCACAACGCTCAAACTCATTGCCTTGAATTTCATCATGGTCTCCTCTTGATTTTGAATTGTGCAAAGTCATTCAATGGCCTGCACGGGAAACGCCCGCAACAGGCAGATCCCGGTTCAATTGTAATCAGAAGCCATGACATGAAGGCAATAAAGTTCCGGCCACACTGCATTCAAATCAGGCAACCGGCCTCCAATCGAGCGAGCGTCATTCAAAACAGCTTTTCCGGGATAATACGGCCATGACCACTCCCCGCGCCGCCATCCTCGAATCCATTCTCACCTGCCCGCAATGTAGGCACACCCGCATCGAGACCATGCCAACCGACGCCTGCCAGTGGTATTACAAATGCCCGTCCTGCCAAGCGCTGCTGAAGCCCAAACCCGGCGACTGCTGCGTGTTCTGTTCCTACGGCAGTGTGCCCTGCCCGCCGGTGCAGGCGCGGGGGCGCGATGCCTGTGGATGCCACAGTTGAAACAAGCATGACGCCCGAACACTTCATCGCCACCTGGAAGAACAACCCGCTTAATGAAAGGGCTGGCGCGCAGGGGCATTTCGACGACCTGTGCGATCTTCTCGGCGTGGACAAGCCGCGCGATCCCGACAATTACTGCTTCGAGCGCGGCGCGAAGAAAGCGGGCGGCGGCGACGGCTGGGCCGACGTGTGGAAGCGCAACCACTTCGGCTGGGAAAACAAGAAGCCCGGCCGCGACCTCGACGCCGCCTTGAAGCAGCTTACCGACTACGCCCTGCAACTGGAAAATCCGCCGCTGCTGGTGGTGTGCGACCGCGAGCGCATCGTCATCCACACCGCGTTTACCGGCTACCCTGATGAACCGCGCGAAATCCGCATCGACGACCTCGTCGATCCCGACAAGCGCCAGCTTCTCAAATGGGTGTTCACCGACCCCGCCAAGCTGCGCCCCGAAAAATCCACCGCCGCCATCACTGCCGAAGCCGCTGGCCAGTTCGCCCAGCTTGCCGCCGCCATGCGCAAGCGCGGAGAAGACGGCCAGCGCGTGGCGCACTTTCTGGTGCAATGCCTGTTCTGCATGTTCGCCGAAGACGAAGCCCTGCTGCCCGCCGGCATCTTCACCGGCCTGCTGACCAACGCCGGCACCGACGCGGACAAGGCCGGCCGCCGCATCGAAAAACTCTTCGCCGCCATGCAGAACAAAAGCGGCGAATACGGCGACCACGACATTCCCTGGTTCAACGGCGGGCTGTTCCAAACCGTCGACGTGCCGCCGCTGGCTGCCAGCGATCTCGCCGCCCTGCACCGCGCCGCCGCCGACATGGACTGGCGCGCCATCGACCCCACCATCTTCGGCACCCTGTTCGAGCGCGGCCTCGACCCCGCCGCCCGCGCCCCGCTCGGCGCGCACTACACCGACACCGGCACCATCGAAAAACTCATCCGCCCGCTGATCAGCGAACCATTGATGTTGGAATGGGAAACTGTCAAGGCCGGCATGATCGCCAAACCCAAAAAAGCCAAAGCCGCCTACCAGCAATTCCTGCTGCGCCTCAACCATTTCCGCGTGCTCGACCCCGCCTGTGGCAGCGGCAACTTTCTCTACCTCGCGCTCAAGGCGCTACGGGATATTGAAAAGCGCGCCCACGTTGAAGCCATCGAACTCGGCCTGCCCGCCGAGATTTCCATGCAAACCGGCCCGCACAACATCCTCGGCATCGAAGTCAACGAATTCGCCGCCGAACTCGCCCGCGTCACCGTCTGGATCGGCGACATCCAGTGGTGCCGCCGCAACGGCTACCCGCACGCCATCAACCCGATCTTGAAGCCGCTCGACGGCATCGAACACCGCGATGCGCTGTTGAATCCCGACGGCAGCGAAGCCGACTGGCCCGCGACCGATGTCATCGTTGGCAACCCGCCCTTCTTGGGCGACAAGGTCATGCGCGGTGAACTCGGCCACGCCTACGTCGACACCCTGCGCAAGACCTACGAAGGCCGCGTGCCCGGCGGTGCCGACCTGGTCACCTACTGGTTCGAAAAGGCTCGCGCCCAAATCGAGGCAGGCAAGCTCAGGGCCGCAGGACTGGTCGCCACCAATTCCATCCGGGGTGGTGCCAACCGCAAGGTGCTCGACCGGGTATTGGACACCACCCTTATCTTCGAGGCCTGGAGCGACGAGGGCTGGGTAAATGAAGGCGCGGCGGTACGGGTGTCACTGGTGGGGTTTGGCGTGCTTGACCGGCCCGCCAAGTTGGACGGGGAAACAGTATCGGCAATTCATGCCGACTTGACAGCGGGGGAGGGGCTTAACCTGACCGAAGCCAAACTGCTTGTTGAGAATTCAAGCGTTGGGTTTATCGGCACACAAAAGACAGGTGCTTTCGACATACCCGGTGAAGTAGCACGAGAGTGGCTTTGGCAGCCAACTCCGCATGGCAAACCGAACTCGAATGTTGTCCGCCCTTGGGCGAATGGAATGGACATCACTCGCCGTCCCTCTGATACATGGATCATCGATTTTGGATGCGATATGCCATTGGCTGAAGCATCTCTCTACGAGTCGCCATTCATGTACCTTGAAGAAAATGTAAAAAGCAGCCGAAGTGACAAGCGAGAGCTTGTGGCCAGTAAATGGTGGTTGCACACACGACCTCGGCCAGATATGCGAAAGGCACTAACTGGAACAAAGCGTTACATAGTCACCCCCCGTGTCGCCAAACATCGTTTTTTTGTATGGCTGCCAACCTCTGTACTGCCTGATAGCCGGCTTACAGTTATCGCAAGAGAGGATGACTATACTTTTGGCGTTTTGTCCTCGCGTTTGCATGAAAAATGGGCCCTAGCGACTTGTTCATGGCATGGCGTAGGTAACGACCCAACCTACAACGCACAGTCAGTCTTCGAAACCTTCCCCTTCCCCACCGGCCTGACCCCGCGCGACACGGCTTACCCCCTTGATAAAGGGGGTGGCGAGCAAGGCGAGCCGGGGGATTCAACCGATGCCGAAAATCCCCCCCAACCCCCCTTTGACAAGGGGGGAGTAGCAAAACGAATCGCCGCCGCCGCGATAAAACTCAACGCGCTGCGTGAGGCCTGGCTGAATCCGCCCGAGTGGGTGGACTGGGTGATTACGCCGGAAGAGGAAAAAGCCGGCTTTCCGAAACGCCCGGTGGCGAAGCCGGGGCATGAAGCCGATCTGAAAAAGCGCACGCTGACCAATCTCTACAACGCCCGCCCCGCCTGGCTGGACCTGGCGCACAAGGAACTGGACCAGGCCGTTGCCGCCGCCTACGGCTGGGCTGACTACACGCCCGGCATGCCGGACGAGGAAATACTCAGAAGACTATTGGCGCTAAACCTGCAACGCGCGGGTTAACGGCGACGATTTACACGGCCTGCTCGTACCAGCCTTTGCTCTGGTTGACGATTTTCACGACCAGCAGCATCACCGGCACTTCGATCAGTACGCCGACCACGGTGGCCAGCGCCGCGCCGGATTCAAAGCCGAACAATGAAATCGCCGCCGCCACCGCCAGCTCGAAAAAGTTGGACGCGCCGATCAGCGCCGAGGGACAGGCAACGCTGTGCTTCTCGCCGACTTTCCGGTTGAGCCAGTAGGCCAGCGCCGAATTGAAGAACACCTGAATCAGAATCGGCACGGCCAGCAGGGCAATGATCAAGGGTTGTTTGAGGATGGCCTCGCCCTGAAACGCGAACAGCAGCACCAGCGTGAGCAGAAGCGCCAGGATGGACAGATGGCCGAGCGCGGACAGCGTGGCGTCGAACTTTTCTTGCCCCCGCCTCAGCAGCGCCTTGCGCCAGATCTGCGCCAGCATGACGGGGATGACGATGTACAGAACTACCGACGTAATCAGCGTATCCCACGGCACGGTGATGGCGGACAGGCCCAGCAGCAGCCCGACGAGGGGTGCGAAAGCGAAGATCATGATGGTGTCGTTGAGCGCCACCTGCGACAGCGTGAAATACGGATCGCCGCCGGTCAGCCGGCTCCACACGAACACCATCGCGGTGCAGGGCGCGGCGGCCAGCAGGATCAAGCCGGCCACGTAGCTGTCGAGTTGCTCCGCCGGCAGGTATGGCGCAAACCAGTGACGGATGAACAGCCATGCCAGCAGCGCCATGGAAAAAGGTTTCACCGCCCAGTTGACGAACAGCGTGACGCCAATGCCGCGCCAATGCGACTTGACCTGATGCAGCGCACCGAAGTCGATCTTCATCAGCATGGGAATGATCATCACCCAGATGAGCAGGCCAACGGGAATGTTGACCTTCGCCAATTCCATGCGGCCAAGCGCCTGGAATGGCGCGGGGAAAAGTTGCCCCAGCAATACGCCGGCGACGATGCAGAGGAACACCCAGAGCGACAGCCAGCGCTCGAACAGGCTCATGGGCGCGCCGGCCGCCACTTTCGCGGTGACTTCGCACTGCGCGCTCATGGAGCGCGCCCAATTATTGATATTTCCATATTGAGTGACATTGTTTGCAATCCACTCCCTCCCCTCTCGCAGGGGAGGGCTGGGGTGGGGTAAATACAGCGCTGAACGTGCAACCGCGCATCTACCCCCACCCAACCTCCCCCGGCAAGCGGGGGAGGAGCAGTTGGAAGGCATATCGTCTGCTTTGGAAAGCTCATTAAAGACAGCGCGCTTATCAAGTGTGTCTCTTTGAAACTATCGCGCTCATAAACCCAGTGCTTCCCTTACCGCGGGGATCAGTCTGTCGCGTATGTCATCCCGCACGCGCAGGAAAGATTCCAGCGGCTCGCCATGCGGATCGTGGAAGGGCAAATGAATCGACTTAACCGGACGCGGGAATACCGGACAGGTCTCCTTCGCGTTGTCACACACCGTGACGACCAGATCGATGTTCTCGTTCATGACGGCGTCCACGTCTTTCGGATAAAGCCCGTCAGCAGGCAGGCCTGCGTCCTTCAAGGCCGCGATCGCGCCATCGGCCACTTTCGGCTGCGGCTTGGTACCAGCAGAGAGCGCGCGCGCATCGTTGGCCAGATCATGGTTCAGCAGCACCTCGGCCATTTGCGATCGGCAGGAGTTTCCGGTGCACAGGACAAGAACGGTTTTCTTCGACATGTGAATCTCGCTTAACTTAACTTCTGTTCCAGCTTTACAAACGAAACCTGGGTCGGCATGGGCGCGCAGCAAGCGCTGCCCTCTGCTGCCTTCTCGCCAAACACCGGCACACGGCCCAGGGTATGGAAGCTTTCCCAGGCAATGCCCGCTGGATCCACTGTCCAGTACTTGTCCGATTCGGCGTAGCAGCAGGCCGTGCCCTTCTGCTCCACCACCGGGCCTTTCGCGGCTTCCACGCGTTGATGCAGGATTTCCAACTCGGCTTCGCTGTCCGCCTGAAAGCCCAGATGATCGAGCCCCTTCTTTCCGGCTCGCGTGGAGATGGCGAAGTTGATGCGCGGCTCTTCCAGCATCCACTTCGCGTAATCGCTTTCCACAACGGCGGGCTCGGCATCAAATAGCCGGGAGTAAAACTCGATGGACGCGGCCAGATCGGTCACGCCGACATGCACATGAAAACGTTTCATGATTTCTTTCCTTTCGGTTTACAAATGCTGGCAGACGTACAGGCTTCGCCCTGGCAGCAGTTTTCGGTGAGGTAGGCCAGCAGCGCGTTCATGGCGTCGAAGCTGGCCCGGTAGTAAACAAAGCGGCCTTCCTGCCGGCTGACGATCAGGCCTGCGTTGGCCAGTTCCTTCAGGTGAAACGAAAGCGTGGGCGCGGGCACCTGCAAGTGTTCGTTCAACTGCCCGGCCGGTATGCCTTCCGGCCCGGCCTGCACCAACAAACGAAAAACGCTCAGGCGCGTTTCGTGCGCGAGCGAGGCGAGAGCGTGGACGGCTTCGTATATTTCCATATTTTTATAATTATCGAAATAACAAGTCCTGTCAAGCCAGTCACGAATAGCCGGTAGAATTTTGTATGCCTGTCATAAGCACCCGAAGCATCAATCCCGATTCACTCTCAACGCTGATCCATCATGGAATAGACCCCGTTTTGGCGCGGTTGTATGCCGCTCGCGGTGTCAACGCGGCGGAGGAAACCGAAGGCAAGCTCACGCGCCTGTTGCCGTTCGATTCTCTGAAGGGCATCGGCCACATGGCCGCCGAGCTTGCCGATGGCATCGAAGCCGGCGCGCATTTCCTGATCGTGGCCGATTACGATGCCGACGGCGCCACGGCCTGTGCCATCGGCGTCGAAGGCTTGCGCATGCTGGGCGCGAACGTGAGCTATTTGGTTCCCAACCGGCAGAAGCATGGCTACGGCCTGTCGCCGGCCATCGTGGAGGAAGCCGCTGCGCTGTCGCCCGACGCGCTCATTACCGTGGACAACGGCATCGCCGCGATCGAAGGGGTAGCCGCCGCGAACGAACTGGGCATTCCGGTGTACGTCACGGATCATCACCTGCCGGGCGATCAACTCCCGGATGCCGCCGCCATCGTCAATCCCAACCAGCCCGGCTGTACCTTCCCCAGCAAGAACCTCGCGGGCGTGGGCGTGATGTTTTATGTGCTGGTGGCGCTGCGAGCCGAATTGAGAAAACGGGGAGCATTCATGCAGCAATCCCCCGGCGCTTCGCGCCACCCCCTTTATCAAGGGGGTAAAGAACCTGATCTGCGATGCCTGCTCGACCGTGTGGCGCTCGGCACGGTGGCGGACGTGGTCAGGCTCGATGCCAACAATCGCATTTTCGTCAATCAGGGATTGCAGCGCATCCGCGCGGGGCTCGCTTCTCCGGGCATACAAGCCTTGTTCCAGGTGGCAGGCCGCGATCCGCGCAAGGCCAGCGTGTACGACCTGGGATTCATGCTGGGGCCGAGACTGAATGCGGCAGGACGACTGGAAGACATGCGCCTGGGCATCGAATGCCTTCTAGCATCGAATCTCCAGACTGCACTGCCGCTTGCGCGGCAGTTGCACGAGATCAACCAGTCGCGCAAGAGTATCGAGGCCGACATGAAGGAGCAGGCTTTCGCCCTGCTGGATGAAAGCGAAACCGCCAACCGCCACGCGATGGCGGTGTATCACCCCGAGTGGCACGCGGGGGTGGTCGGCATTCTCGCTTCGCGCTTGAAAGAGCAGTATCACTGCCCGGTGATCGCCTTCGCACCAGGCGGCCCGGAACTTGAAGGCAGCGGTGAACTGAAAGGATCGGGCCGCTCCATTGCCGCGCTGCATTTGCGCGACGCGCTGGACTGGATCGACCGCCAGCATCCGGGGCTGATCGTCAAGTTTGGCGGCCACGCAATGGCGGCGGGCCTGACCATCCGCAAGGCGGATTTTCCGGCGTTCCAGAAGGCCTTCGAGGAACTGGGCAAAGCCTGGTTGAGCCCGGGCGATCTGGAAGAAACCATCGAAACCGATGGCGAACTGCAAGCGGACGAGATCCGCATCGACCGCATTCAGGAAATGGAACGCGCCGTGTGGGGACAGGGATTTCCTTCACCGCAGTTCCAGGGCGATTTCACCGTGATAACCCAGCGGCTTGTCGGCGAGAAGCATCTAAAATTGGAAGTGTCTCTTGAACAGAACCGCTTTGAAGCGATGGCTTTTTTCCAGACAGAGCCCTTGCCGGAAAAATTCAGGGGCGTGTACGTGCCCATGCTCAACGAATTCAACGGCAGCACTCGCATCCAGTTGAAACTGAATTTCTGGGAGCCGCTTTAAATATGAATTCCTCACCACTGAGACACAGAGACACTGAGAAAGTCAGAAACCGATGAATTTTCGGAACCGCTCAATTCTTCAAATGCGTGACTGCAAACTGAGACACAGATCACTGGTTTTTCTCTGTGACCTCTGTGCCTCTGTGGTTCAACCGAGGTTCCTGGTTTGAATCCGATCGACTGGCTGCCGGCGGACTTGTCCATCCTGCCGCGTTATCTGGTCGCCATCGCGCTGGGCCTGCTGATGGGCCTGGAGCGCGAGCGCAATCCCAGCGCCAAGGCAGGATTGCGTACTTTCGCGCTGACGGCGCTGTTCGGCGTGCTGGCTTCGCACATTGCCGACATGACGGAATCGCCGTGGATGATCGTTGCCGGCCTGGTGCTGACAGGCGGCATGATCGTGGCAGCGTATTCACGCAAGCCCACCGACAACGGCGACCCGGGCACTACCACGGTGAGCGCGCTGCTGATCTGCTATGGGCTGGGCGTGCTGTGCTGGTTCAACCAGTTGCAGCTTGCCGCCATGCTGGGCATCGGCGCCACGGTGCTGTTGTATTTCAAGGCCGAACTGCGCGGCATCAGCCAGACGCTGACGCGGCGTGATCTCATTTCGATTCTGCAATTCGCCGTGCTGTCGCTCATCGTGCTGCCGCTGTTGCCCAATGTCGGCTACGGGCCTTACGGCGCGATCAACCCGCACCAGATCTGGTGGATGGTAGTACTGATTTCAGGCCTGAGCCTGGCGGGTTACGCTGCCTTGCGCATCGCCGGACAGCAGCATGGCGCGATTCTGGTCGGCCTGCTGGGCGGACTGGTTTCATCGACCGCGACCACGCTGACATTTTCCCGCCATGGCAGGCAAAGCGAAGCGTTGGCAAAGCTGGCAGTCATTGTCATCGTGCTGGCCAATCTGGTGGTGTTGATCAGGCTGGCCATCATCACCGCTCTTCTGGCCGGTGGCGTGTTGTCGGCACTTGTGCCCATTTTGCTGGGCGGGCTGGTGGCGGGAACCCTCGCAGCTGTATATGGCCTGCGCAAGCTCAGACCAGGCCCCGAAGCACCCGAACTTACGCTTTCCAATCCGACCGAAATTCGAACGGCACTCACTTTTGGATTGATGTATGCCGCTGTGCTGCTGGCATCCGCATGGCTATCTGATTATGCCGGCACGAAGGGCCTGTATGCCGTGGCGACCGTGGCAGGCCTGACAGATGTGGATGCCATCACTCTGTCCTCCCTGCGACTGTATTCCCTGGAAAAAATAGCATCAACACAGGCTGTCACGGCCATCACCATTGCCTTCATTGCCAACCTCGCTTTCAAATCGTTGATGGTCATGCTGATCGGGGGCTGGAGAGTGGCCAAACACGCCATCGCCGGCATGGGCGCCACAGCGTTTGGCATGGCGGCGGCATGGCTGGTTTTACATTACGTATAACCGCAGCAAGCCCGTATAATTCGCGCTTTACCGAAAGCGCATCAACACAATGGAAGCAGAAGTTCTCAATCTTATCCAGGGCCGGATTGGCGATTTGACCGATCGCGCGCGCGCCCTGAGGGGGTATCTTTGACTACGACGCGAAAACCGCGCGTCTGGAAGAAGTCGTCAAACTGGCAGAGGATCACACCCTCTGGGACGACCCCAAAAAAGCCCAGGAAATAGGCCGCGAACGCAAAAGTCTGGAAGACGTTGTTCTGACATTGAACCAGATCGCGCAAAGCCTGACCGATGCGCGCGACCTGTTCGACATGGCAGTTGCCGAAAATGACGAGGACACGTTTAACGCGGTTGTCGCCGATATAGATGGCATCGAGGAAAAGGTCAGCGGCCTGGAATTCCGCCGCATGTTCTCCAACCCGGCGGACCCCAACAACTGCTTCATCGACATTCAGGCCGGCGCGGGCGGCACCGAAGCGTGCGACTGGGCGTCGATGCTTTTAAGACAATATCTCCGCTACGCCGAGCGCAAGGGCTTCAAGACCGAACTGCTGGAAGAAACCGAAGGCGATGTCGCGGGCATCCGTTCCGCCAGCATCAAGGTCGAAGGCGAATATGCCTACGGTTACCTGCGCACTGAAACCGGCGTGCACCGGCTGGTGCGCAAATCGCCGTTCGATTCTTCCGGCGGCCGCCACACCAGCTTCGCCAGCGTGTTCGTGTACCCCGAGATTGACGAGTCGTTTGAAATCGAAATCAATCCCGCCGACCTGCGCATCGACACTTATCGCGCTTCCGGCGCGGGCGGCCAGCACATCAACAAGACCGACTCGGCGGTACGCATCACCCACCTGCCCACCAACATCGTCGTGCAGTGCCAGAACGACCGCTCCCAGCATCGCAACAGGGCCGAGGCCATGGCCATGCTGAAATCGCGCCTGTACGAAGCCGAAATGCGCAAGCGCCAGGCCGAGCAGGACAAACTGGAAGCCGGAAAATCCGACGTGGGCTGGGGCCACCAGATTCGCAGCTACGTGCTGGACAATTCACGCATCAAGGACCTGCGCACCAACGTCGAAATTTCCAACACGCAAAAAGTGCTGGACGGCGACCTGGATGCGTTTATCGAGGCGAGTCTGAAACAGGGCGTTTAAGCATGGATCCCCGCACCGCCTTGCCGCTTACTTTTGGTCTGCTGGTCGCGTCCAATGTTTTCATGACATTCGCCTGGTATGCGCATCTCAAGAACCTGTCCGACAAGCCCTGGTGGATCGCCGCATTCGCAAGCTGGGGCATTGCGCTGTTCGAATATCTTCTTCAGGTTCCCGCCAATCGCCTTGGTTACACTTTCCTGACGCTGCCCCAACTGAAAATCCTGCAGGAAGTCATTACCCTGCTGGTTTTCATTCCCTTCCTGATTCTTTACATGAAACAGCCGCTCAAGCTGGATTTTGTCTGGGCCGGCCTGTGCCTGATCGGCGCGGTGTATTTCATTTTCCGAAGTTGAATGCGCATCGAAGCATTTGTAAACCAATGCTTGTCTGTCCTTAGGCTGTTAGGTCATTCCGTTCAATTGATATATATTGAGAGCGGTAGTTAAAACACACATGGCGCCTGTCCGAGGAGACTTCTGATGAAACTCAAAACCATTGCCCTAGTTTTACCCTTTGTTCTTGCCACATCCGCCACAATGGCCGCGGATGAAGCCAAGCCTGTTGACCCTTCCCAGCAAATACCGGGGGCGCCTGACGAAATGGCCAAAATGATGATGGACTTCACCAAGAATGCCGAAGTCCTGAAAGACCCGAGAAAATTCGTTCCCTTCTTCATGACCGTGACCGAGCCCAGCTTTTACTACGCGCTGGGTCACCAGATGCTGGAACCCGGCCAGTGGGCAAACATGACCAACTCGCTCATGAGCCCTGCCAGCTACGCCGCCTGGATGCCGCTGGCGACCGACCCCGAGGTGTATACCAAGTGGATGGCTGCGGGCATGGACGGTAATTTCTACACCGCCCTGCTCACCCAGCTGACCGACCCGGCCAAGATGATGCGCTGGATGATGGCGCCGCTGGACCCCAAGGCGTTTGAACTGGTGCTGAAAACCCTCAACCCGCAGATGTACCTGAATTGGGCGCTCTCGCCCACCGACCCGCGCTGGCTGCAAGCCGGCATGACGCCGATGAATCCCAATGCATACATGGGCTGGATGGGCACCACCATGAACCCCGCCACCTACGGCAACACCTGGAAAGGTTTCGCAACCTACCCATATGCCAGCATGCCGGGTGCAATGCCGATGATGCCTTCGCCTGCCATGATGCCTGCGATGCCAACCATGCCCGCCATGCAGATGCCAGCCATGCCTGCGATACCCACCATGCCGGCAATGCCGTACGGTGGCATGTCCATGCCCTATGGCGCGATGCCGATGCCGCGATAACGGTTACGCATCAATCTTTTTGCTTCAAACAAAACGCCCCGGACTCGGGGCGTTTTGGTTTGTGGTGGTGTGGTACGCGCTCAGGCATGAAGGCGTGATGATGGGGAGCGGTCAATTTTTATTTCGAGCCTGGCCCCTTATCGCGCGTTCACCACCATCGAGCAGGGATTGGGCACCATGGGAACGCTCTCCGCCGCCGATCTGGGCGCGCTCAGGGAAACCATCGCCCAGGTCATCGGATAAACCAGCAATACGAAGGGCCGCGTCAGCGGCCCTTCTTCTAGCAGCTACCCGCCGGTAGGCGGGTGGGGAGAGGTTTTTTCTCTACTACAAACAAGACGGCGCAATGCGCTTCGCTTATTGTTGTTCTCGGTTGATTTTAAACAACCCGGCATAGATCAAGACAACAGCGATAAGCGCCTCAGCAGACTGAACAGCCCAATAGCTGAAACCGTCTGTATGCGCCGAGAATGCAAAAACCACGGCATGCA
>JADFDC010000036.1 GCA_018263115.1 Thiobacillus sp. | reverse complement strand
GGAAGGCGGTCTTGCCGTGCTATATGGCAACCTCGCCGAGCACGGCTGCATCGTCAAGACCGCGGGCGTAGATGAAAGCATCTGGAAATTCTCAGGCCCGGCGCGGATTTTCGAATCGCAGGATGCCGCCGTGGAGGCCATTCTGGGTGACAAAATCAAGGAAGGCGATGTGGTGGTCATTCGTTACGAAGGCCCGCGCGGCGGCCCCGGCATGCAGGAAATGCTTTACCCGACTTCGTACCTGAAATCCAAGGGCCTGGGCAAAGCCTGTGCACTGATTACTGACGGGCGTTTTTCAGGCGGCACCTCCGGCTTGTCCATCGGCCACGTCTCGCCGGAGGCGGCGGAAGGCGGAACCATCGGACTGGTGCGGGAAGGCGACCGCATTGAGATCGATATTCCCAAACGTGCAATCAATCTTGTTGTCCACGAGGCTGAACTTGCCCGCCGCCGCAAGGAAATGGAAGCCAAAGGCAAGCACGCCTGGAAGCCGGTCAAGCGCGACCGCGAGGTGTCGCCAGCGCTGCGCGCATACGCCGCAATGACGACGAGCGCAGCGTTTGGCGCGGTGCGTGATGTCACGCAGGTAGAAGGAAAGGTTGATTAACACAGAGGAAGCAGAGGTAACAGAGGATAAATTTTCAACAAGGTCTCCTTTGACTCCTCTGTTGCCTTTGTGTTGAAAATTCATTGCAAAGGAGGCGGGCATGAAAGCGATTCTGGTGGCCAATCCCAAAGGCGGCGCGGGCAAGACTACGTTGTCGATCAATCTTGCTGGCTGGCTGGCGTCAACGGGCGAAACCGTGAGCATACTCGACCTGGACCGCCAGAAATCCGCCACCAAGTGGCTGGCACGCCGCACCGCCTCGCTTCCACCCATACGCCTGTTGGGCGAAGACGACAAATCTCGCTGGCTCGTCATCGACTCGCCTGCCGGCATGCACGGCAAAAGTCTGGATCATGCGGTGAAGCTGGTTTCACGGATTCTCGTGCCGATTTCCCCATCGCTGTTTGACATCCAGGCCAGCCAGGATTTTCTGATCGAACTGGCGGAAGAAAAGAAAGTGCGACAGGGCAAAATAGACATCGGCGTAATCGGCATGCGCATGGCGCCACGCACCCGTGCGGCGGTGACGCTGGAGCAGTTTCTGAAAGGGCTGGATATGAATGTGGTCGCACATCTTCACGAAACCCAGCAATACGTTAATGCAGCGTTTGAAGGCAAGACGCTGTTTGATCTTCCCCCGCATAAAACCCAGGCCGAACGTGAAAGCTGGGCGCCGCTGATCAAGTGGCTTTCTCAATAAACAACCAACCCCCGATCGGTTGGTGATCGGGCAGTCATGGAACTCCATCAGTTTTTTCTTTACCTCGCCATTATCCTGATTGCCGCGCGGCTGTTCTCTGAAATTGCCGGGCGCCATGGTATCCCCTCGGTGATTGGTGAATTGCTGGCCGGACTGCTGGTTGGGCCTTCGCTGCTGGGCTGGGTTTCGCCCGACGAGACCATGAAGCTGCTGGCGGAAATCGGCATCATCCTGCTGCTGTTCGAGGTGGGCATGGATACCGATCTGTTTCGTCTGGCCAAGTCGGGCATCAAGCCCATTGTGGTGGCGATTGTCGGGTTCGTGCTGCCTTTCGTGCTGGGTTACGCAGTTTGCCGCTGGGGTTTCAATCTCGACAACCTGGTTTCTCTGTTCATCGGCGGCACGCTGACAGCAACCAGTATCGGCATCACTGTCCGTGTGCTGGATGACCTGGGCAAGCGGCACGAGGACGAAGCGCAGATAGTCATTGGCGCGGCTGTGCTGGACGATATTCTCGGCGTGCTGGCGCTGGCCTTTCTTTACCAGTTTGCCGTTCAGCATGATGTTTCGATGGCCACCACCGGCAAGGTTGCAATTTTCATTGTGCTTTTCATGGTTCTGTCGCCCTTTGTCGCCAAGCTGATGGGGCAGATCATCGATCATTACGACCAGCGCGCGGCAACACCCGGGCTGCTCATCACCATGTCGCTGTCGCTGATCCTGATGTTTTCCTGGCTGGCGCATGTGGTAGGCGCACCGCTCATCATGGGCGGTTTCGCGGCGGGCATTGCGCTGTCGCAGCATTTCCGTTTCAACCTGATGCATCGGCTGGCCCTGCCACGACTCAATCAATGGTTTGCACCCAGCCCGCAACTGGCGCACCGGCTGGAAGAACAGATGAGGCCGCTGATTCATACCTTCGCGCCGCTGTTCTTTGTCATGGTAGGTGTGTCGCTCAACCTCAACGCGGTGGACTGGGGTTCGCCTCGCGTCTGGCAATTGGGCGGCGCACTGATTGTGGTGGCTTTCATCGGCAAACTCGCCGCCGGGTTTTTCATATCCGAATCACGTTTTCGCCAGATGGCGATTGGCCTGTCCATGATTCCCCGTGGCGAGGTTGGTCTGATCTTCGCGCAACTGGGGCTGAATCAGAATATTCTCGATGCCGAGACTTACGCGGCCTTGCTCATTGTTATTGCACTCACGACTGTTGCGCCGCCCTTTATGCTCAAGGCTTTTTACGGCCGCACCCAGCCCATCTGACAAAAATGCCACTATTAAATATACCCATAGAGTTTTTTCTGTTCGCCATCACGCTTCTGGGCGTGGCGATCTTCCACAAGCGCAATCTGGAAGTGGCGGTCGCTGGCCTGGTCGTCATCACGCTTTACAAGGGTTTGATCACTCAGGATGTGGACCTGATCGCGCATTTCCTGCATGAAGAACGGCTGGTACTGAACCTGCTGGGTCTGTTGCTGGGGTTTGCCATCCTGGCTCGGCATTTTGAACTCTCGAAAGTGCCGGACTGGCTGCCGCGATTTCTTCCCGACGACTGGAAAGGCGGGTTTGTGCTGCTGGTGATGGTGGCGATTTTGTCCACTTTTCTTGACAACATCGCAGCGGCCATCATCGGCGGCGTGGTGGCTGACCATGTCTACAAGCACAGGGTCAGCGTGGGTTATCTGGCGGCGATTGTCGCGGCCAGCAATGCGGGCGGTGCCGGGTCGGTGATCGGCGATACGACGACAACCATGATGTGGATCGCGGGCGTGCCTGCATTGCATGTCGCGGATGCCTTCATCGCGGCTATCGTTGCAGTGGCGTTTTCAGGTGTTGTTGCGGCCAGGGCGCAGCAGCGCTATCAGCCGGTGACGAAGAATCCTCCCGCACACCTGCACCTGGATGTCGGGCATCTGCTGATCGTCGGCCTCATCATCGTCGGGGCGATTGCCGCGAACATCGGCCTGGATTTTCCCGCTGCGGGCGTTTGGGCGGCCATTGTTCTTGGCGGCTTCATCCGCAAGACGCCCTGGTATGAAGTCACCAAGGCTATCAAAGGCGCGTTGTTTCTGGTTTCGCTGGTGCTGTCGGCCAGTCTGATGCCGGTTAAGGAGCTTCCCGCCCCCTCGCCGGAATCGGCATTTGGCCTCGGCTTTGTGTCCGCCGTGTTCGACAACATTCCCCTGACCGCGCTGGCTCTGTACCAGGGCGGTTACGATTGGGGGATTCTGGCGTTTGCCGTCGGTTTTGGCGGGTCGATGATCTGGTTTGGTTCCAGCGCCGGGGTGGCTATGTCCAACCTGTACCCCCAGGCCAAGAACACACTGATATGGCTGCGTGAAGGCTGGCATGTGCCGGTGGCCTATGTGCTGGGCTTTCTGATTATGTATCTGCTGCTGGGCTGGCACCCGGATGTGCTGCCGGCCAAGCAATGACTGGCGGCCACAGGACGCGTCTGATATACATTTTTACAGCCGCCTGGTAGTCAAATACCACGATAAAGGCTTGTGTCCGTTCTGGAATATCGTAACATTCGCATCGAGGCGGAAAGGTTGCCGCTGGTATCCATCGAAAAATCCTAGGAGATTGCTATGAAAGCTGTAGTGATGACTGCTGTAACCGCTCTGGTTCTGGGTGTTGCAGGTGTGGCTTCCGCCGACCAGGGTCTGGCCCAGAAGAACGCCTGCATGTCCTGCCATGGCGTAGACAAGAAAATTGTTGGCCCGGCGTTCAAGGAAGTTGCCGCCAAATACAAGGGCAAGGGCGCTGAGGCGACTCTGGCCAAGCATGTCAAGGAAGGCACCAAGGGCAACTGGGGCCAGGTGCCGATGCCGCCCAACCCGCAAGTGAAAGACGAAGACATCAAGAAAATCGTTGCCTGGATCATGACGCTGTAATTGGGCCTTTTCTGAAAAAGCCGGCTTACAGCCGGCTTTTTTTTGCCTGCGGGTTGCCGGTGTAAGATTGCGGCAAGGAGGAAGTGATGAAAAGAAAACTGCTTGCCTTGCTGTCAGGGCTGATGCCTGTAGTTGCTGAGGCCAACCCGGGTGTGCTGGACCAGTGGTTTGGTACGCTGAACGGTTATCTGGCCTCGGTAATTTTCTTCGATGTGTTTCCGGGTGAGCCGGAAATGCCTTTTATTGTCGCCTGGCTGATTGTTGCTGCGGTTTATCTGACCTTGCGGATGGGCTTCGTCAATCTTCGGATGATGGGGCATGCTTTTGGCGTATTGCGAGGCCATTACCGGACAAAGCAGGATCGCGGCGATGTCACTTCCTTTCAGGCGTTGACGACGGCGCTTTCTGCCACGGTGGGCTTGGGCAATATTGCGGGTGTGGCGATTGCCATTTCCCTGGGCGGTCCGGGCGCAACATTCTGGATGATCGTTGCCGGGTTTCTGGGCATGACCACCAAGTTTACCGAGGCTACACTGGCGCAGATGTATCGGGAGTTCCGCTCCGATGGCCGCGTGATGGGCGGTGCCATGGAATATCTTTCCAGGGGGTTTGCTGAAAAGGGGCTGCCGGGTACAGGCAAGTTTCTGGCGGGCATGTTCGCACTTTTCACCATTCTGGGGTCTTTTGGCGCGGGCAGTGCTTTTCAGGTCAGCCAGTCTTTGGGCGCGGTACAACAACAGATCATTTTTTTTGCCGAGATCCCCATTGCTTATGGCGTGTTGATGGCTTTCCTGGTGGGGATTGTCATTATTGGCGGCATCCGGCGCATCGCCCATACCGCCGAAGCCGTGGTGCCTTCGATGATCCTGATTTATCTGGCGGCATGTCTATGGATTGTTATCAGCCACGCCGCTGATATCCCTGCCGCGCTGGGCAAGATTGTCACCGAGGCTTTTTCGCCGGTGGCAGTGGCAGGCGGAATCGTCGGGGTGATCGTGCAGGGGTTCAAGCGCGCGGTGTTTTCCAGCGAGGCGGGTCTGGGTTCGGCTGCGATCGCGCACTCCGCGGCATCGGTCAAATACCCAGTCAGGCAGGGCTTGGTGGCCTTGTATGAGCCCTTTATCGACACCATTATCATTTGCACCATGACCGCGCTGGTGATTGTTCTGACCGGGGTTTACAACGACCCGGCCACCGCGGCGATACGTGAAGCAAAAAATGGCGCGGCGCTGACCGGGGTGGCGTTTGCCCAGGTGTCGAACTGGTTTCCGGCGATTCTCGCTGTTTCGGTGTTTCTATTCGCGTATAGCACCATGATTTCCTGGTCTTATTATGGTGAACGCTGCTGGTCATATCTGTTTGGCGAGCAAAGCGCTATTGTTTACCGGCTGATTTTTATCGTGTTCATCGTGCTTGCTTCCGTGGTGAGTGCAAGCAACCTGCTGGACTTTACAGACTTACTCGTTCTGGCGATGGCTTTCCCGAACCTGATTGGACTTTATCTGCTGAGCGGCAAGGTCAAGCGGGCGCTGGACGACTACATTTCCAAACTCAAAAGGGGTGAACTGGATACAGAAAGACGCTAGCCATCCACTACAAAGCAAGCGCTTGCTCTCGTTAGGATAGGCATTTTGTATGAAATTAATTGTTTGTGAGTTAATGAAGCCGCAGAAATACATGTGTTGTAATTATGGTAATTGTGTTGGTTTTGCATCACACGCAATCAATGTAAATGTACCTTAAGACAAATGTTCTATTCGGGTTTAAATGATTAGTGGAATATACTTATATTCGTGGTTCCTGTATTTCCCTTGTTTTTTACCCACCCTTAGATCATTTGGAGAGCTTCATGAAAATCGCAAAACTCACCGCCGCCCTGCTGGCTGTTGTTGCCCTGCCCGTGCTGGCCAATGGCACTTCTGCCGCTACCGCTACCCCCGAATCAACCGCTGCCATGCTGTTGAACCCCGCTACCGCTGCAGATCCTGTCAAGGATCCCAAGGCTGCCGTCAACACCATGATCATGCTGATGGACCCCGCAACGCTGACATCCATGATGACCCAAGGCATGAACCCCGCTACCTACACCCAGATGGGCCAGGCTGCGTTGAATCCCGCCACCGCACAAAACTACGCCGTGTTCATGGACCCCAACCTCTACACCAAGTGGATGAGCGCTGGCATGGATCCCAACTTCTACACGGCCATGATGACCCCCTTCATGAACCCCAACATGTACATGAAGTGGATGATGTCCCCGATGGACCCCCGTACGCTGAATGCCGGCATGCAAATGCTGAACCCCGGCATGTACATGAACTGGATGACGGCTCCCCTGAGCCCCGCCAACATGAACCTGATGATGGCTCCGATGAACCCCAACATGTACACCGGCTGGGCAAACATGGCCGTGGATCCCAAGACCTACGGTACCTGGGGCTCTTTCATGAATCCCGCCACCTACGGCAACCTGGCTAACCCGTTTGCTGGATTCATCCCCGCAGTTCCGGTTGCCCCTGCAGCGCCTGCAGCCAAGTAATTTCCCTGTAAGGAAATCATGCTGCAATATCCCCCGGCCTTGAGCCGGGGGTTTTTCGTTGAACTACAATAAATACAAGACAGGATAAATCCTGCAATGTTGAACCAAAGGAAATGATGATGGGCAGTAAAAAGACAGCCGGTAGTTACAGCATGTTGTTCTTCATGCTGTTTTCAACCAGTGCGTCATTCGCCAGTGATTCAAGCCTGTCCAAAATGGGAGCCAAACCAGCTGAGCGCACTTTCATGGAAGGGTGCTTGGCCAGCGCAGGTTTGGGAAACATGCAGGTTATCAAAAACATGGCACAGAAATTCGGTCCGGAAGCTGTACTGGACATGATGTTTTCTTCCGTCAACCCCATATTTCAGCCCGCCCTGCTGACGAAATCGAGTAATGATCCGGCCAAGCCAGTAAAAAACATCGAAGACATGCGCGAAGATAAATATTTTCAGCATGCCATTACCTCTGTTGGCATCCCGTCACCCTGGATCAAGGTGACAGCCGATGGACGCGTGATTACGCCACAGGCCAAAACAGAAAACCAGCCCGATAAAGGCTGGCTCAGATTGCCCTTTGCCATGCCGGCAAACAGCAGGTTTTCGCAGGAAGGTAAAACGCAGGAACCTGCTGCCGCTGGCGTGATGCAACGTTACTGACTGCTGAAGCGGGATAAGCTTTTTTCAGTCAAAATCGCATTCAGCCGGATGTCCCAGGGCTCTGAAGGAATTTCCGCCGCGCGCTGACATTCGAACGCCAGTCCAATCAAATACGGTTTGTGCCAGATTCTGCGCCGGCGCAAAAAAGCCAGCGTGGCATCGTAGTAACCGCCACCCATGCCGAGCCGGCGGCCTTGGTCGTCAAATCCTACCAACGGCACCACCAGAAAATCCAGCCAGCGTGCATTCATCAGTCGTCTGCTGTAAGGCTCGACAATCCCGTAGCGATTGCGGGTGACACCGTGACGCCCGTCCAGCCGGGCAAATCGCAACGGCTGGGCTGCACGATTTGCGATAACCGGCAGAAAACATTCCTTGCGTCTGTGCAGCGCTTCGTTAAGCAATGGCAGCGCATCGAACTCCTCGTCCAACGGCAGATAAACTCCCCAGCGGTGACCCCTTAATATCAATCCACTTCGTATGAGTTGCCGCAGTGCGAGTTTGGCTGCGTGTTGACGATAAGCAAATGGCAATGCCTTGCGCGCCGTTCGCAACTGTTTGCGCAAGGTTTTTTTGGGGTTGGTTTTCATGTATGGGAAGTGTTCCCCGCCTGTGCCGTGACTGCCTGCGGACTCTTGAACCAGGGTTCAAGATGGCTGCAACCGAGAATGTTTTGGGCACACAAGACGTGTTGCGCGCACACCCACATCCAAATTGGCCGCGGCCTTGCACGTATGCATTGGTTCAGAGAAATTGCTGACAACCTCGAACACCGCAGGGAACGCTTGAAGTGTATCAGAGGCGGTATTGATGGTGAATCAGAACAGCACATCCTGATCAGCCAGGGTCTGATCAAGAATGTTTTCCAGAGCATGAAGTTTTTCGCGGTATTCAGGTTCGCGGCTTGCGCCGCCTTGTGACAGAAGCTCGTGCGCGATATTCAGGCCGGCCATCATGGCGATGCGCTCGACGCCAATGACCTTGCTATTCTCACGGATGTCTCGCATTTTGCTGTCAAGGTACTGTGCTGCGGCCAGCAACTGTGGCTCTTCTTCCTTGCTGCACGCTACCTTGAACGTGCGTCCGAGCAGATTGATTTCGATGTTGCGCGGCGTGCTCATCAGGAAGGAATTTTATCGATAACCGAATCCAGCCTTGATTTGGCCGTATCCAGTCTGGCGTTGAGTTGTTTGACTTGTTGCTGCGAAGTGGCCAGATCCTGGCGCAGACCCTGATTTTCTTTGCGCAGGCGCTGGCATAACTCGGCAGCCAGCCGAATTTTCTGTTCCAGTGAAGCGAGCACTTTATCCATATAAAAAACTATAACCTATCCGGGCAGGTTTTTGTCAGCTTGCCATAAGGGTAAAATGACACTTTCAGGTGCTCTGGCGGGTTTCTCTCCCCCAGGGTTAAACGGGAAACCGGTGCGGCTTCAAGCCTAAACCGGTGCTGCCCCCGCAACGGTCAGCGCTAAACGGTTCATCACACACGCCACTGGGAAATCCCGGGAAGGCGATGGACTTCAGGCGCAAGCCCGGATACCGGCCTGAAACCGGCTGCTGCCGGCATTTTTAACCCGCCCACGGGGAACTGGGCGTAGCCAAATGAAAGCTCATCATGCGGTATCAAGAAAACGCGCTTGCGACAGCGCTGGCACTGGCTTTTTCATTTCCTGTTCATGCGCAAGACTTGCCGGTATTCATTGGCGATGAGATTGTCGTTACTCCCACCCGCACACCGCAAAAACTGTCCGAATCGCTGGCCGCGACCACCGTGCTTACCAGTAAAGACATCGATGCGTCCGGCGCGATGGATTTACCCACACTTCTGCAAGGGCTGGCCGGTGTGGAAATTTCCCGTACCGGAGGTTTTGGTTCGCAATCTGCTATTCGTCTGCGAGGGGCTGAAGCCGACCATACCCTGATTCTGGTGGATGGGCTGCGCATGAGTTCCGTATCGGCTGGCACCACCGCAATTGAGCATTTGCCTTTGGCCGAGATTGAGCGTATCGAAATCGTGCGTGGCAATGTGTCCAGCGCGTATGGATCGGAAGCCATTGGTGGCGTGGTACGCATTTTTACCCGAAAGGGATCCGGCCCGATCAGCCCACGCATTGAAGCAGGTGCGGGCACACACAAGAACCGTCAGATAAACGCTTCCGTCGGTGGCGAACTACCTTCCGGTTTCTCGCTATATTTGGGCGCCGGACAAACCCGCGGCGGCGGGTTCTCGGCGGTTAAGAAGCAATTCATTCCGGCGCCATCTGTTTTTAGTCCTGCCGATATGGACGATGACGACAGCCGCAATACACACTTGAACTTTCAGCTCCGGCAGCGCATTGGCGACCATTTCAATTGGGGCATTTCCACCCTGCAAACCCGGGCGGATGTTGAGTATGACGGCAGTGTCTCCAATCATGCCGACCAGCAATTGAACCAGTATTCGGCATTTGCCGAAGGCAGTCCCACGTCGGCCTGGACTACGCGTCTGACGTTGGCGCGCAGCCAGGACAATCTGGATAATGACCTGAATGGTGTGCCCGGCGATCGATATGACACGCGCATCAATCAGATACATTGGGAAAACACCTTGCGTTTCAATGAGCACTCGATACGCTTCGGGCTTGAAGCGCAACACCAGAAATTGAAATCCAACCAGGTGTTTAGCCAGACTTCGCGCAAGGCTTTGAGTGCCTACGCCGGTTGGGGGCTCAAGCTCGATGCGCATGGCCTGGATATTGGTGCCCGCTATGACGACTACAGTGATTTCGGCGGGCATGCGACCGGTCGTGTTGCCTACGGTTACCAGTTCACGCCAGCGCTGAAAGGGTTTGCCGCCATGGCAAGCGCATTCAAGGCGCCCACCTTTAACGACCTGTATCTGGACTTTCCGCCTTTTTACTTTTCCAACCCCAACCTCGATCCGGAACGTTCGAAAAACGCCGAACTGGGCCTCAACTATGCCGCGGGCGGGCAATTTATTCAGGCTACGCTGTTTGCCGGCCGCGCCCGGGACATGATCGTGGTCGACCCCATCACGTTTGCCACCACTGTCAATCTGGATAAAAGCCGTAACCACGGCCTGGAACTGAGTTGGAGCGGTAAAGTGGCAGGCATGGATGCGCGTGCCGCGCTGACATTTCAAAACCCGGAAGATGCCCAAACGGGCTTGTCCCTGCTGCGCCGTGCCCAGCGATTCGGTAGCGCGGCCTTGTCCGGCCGCATCGGAAAAATTGGTTGGCGAACAGAACTGAATGCCAGTGGCGCGCATCCGGATGTGCATGTCAGCAATTTCACCCGCACCAAAGCCCCAGGCTATGCTGTGCTCAACCTCTCGGCCGAGTACTTAATTTCCAATGACTGGAAGTTGACCGGCCATGTGCTGAATGCACTGGACGCTGACTATTCGCTGGTACATGGATACGCCACGCCCGGGCGTGGTTTCCGGCTAGAATTAGTTTATACGTCGAAATAAGGGAGCATTCATGCTAAGCAAACTTTCGCATCGCTTGATGATATTGCTGGGGTTGGGCATAGCGCTCGCCGTCACACGCACCTCTCATTTTGGCACCTCGGAAATCCTGCCGGACGCGAGTCTGGCGGTGTTTTTGCTGGGCGGCTGGCTGCTTGGCCGTGTGTGTGGATTCGCGGTGCTGCTGGCCGCCGCGTTTGGCGCGGATGTGATGTCGGCGCAAACGGCTGAGCAGGCAGGCTGGTGTCTGACGCCAGCCTACTGGGGCCTGGTGCCAACGTACGCCACGCTGTGGCTGGCGGGACGTTGGCTGGGCAGGCGTCATCAAGACGGCAAGCTGGATTTTATTCAAGCCGCCGGTGTGAGTGTGTTGGCGATTACCGTGGCCTTTGTCATTTCAAATTTCACCTGGTTTGCTTTTTCCGATACGGTCAACGCCATGAGCCTCGCGGATTTCGGCTTGGCGGTAGCGAAGTATTTTCCGTCCTATCTGGGTAGTGCCATGCTCTACCTGGTTCCAGCCTGGTTTGGGTGGAAGCTGTCACAGAACCAGCTCCACAAAACCCAAAGCCTCTGAGCGCGCAAACTTATATCGGTCGTTTCGCGCCTTCGCCCAGCGGGCCGCTGCATTTTGGTTCGCTGGTCGCCGCGTTGGGCAGCTATCTGGATGCGCGCGTGGCACGTGGGCAGTGGCTGGTGCGCATGGAAGATGTTGACGAGCCGCGCTGTTCGCAACAGGCGGCGGATGACATTCTGTTTTCACTCGAAGCACACGGCTTCGACTGGGATGGCGAGGTGGTTTATCAAAGCCATCGGAACGGACAATACCAGGCAGTGCTGGAAAGCCTGATTGCGTCAGGTACGGCTTACCCTTGTGGATGCACACGAAAGGAAATCGCGGATTCCTCGCTTGTGGGAATCGAAGGGCCGGTCTACCCAGGCACCTGTCGCGATGGGCTGAAGGGGAAGTCCGCTCGCGCCTGGCGAGTTCGGGTAGATGATGAAGCCATCTGTTTTGATGACCGACTGCAGGGCCGCCAATGCCAGCATCTGGCCAGCGAGGTGGGCGATTTTGTTGTCAAACGAGCCGATGGCTTGTTTGCCTACCAACTGGCGGTGGTGGTGGATGATGCCGAACAGGGCATTACGCACGTTGTGCGTGGCGCGGATCTGCTGGCTTCGACGGCCCGGCAAATTCATTTACAGCGGCATGTGGGCTACCCGACACCGGCTTATTTGCATTTGCCGGTCGTAATCAATGACATGGGTCAAAAGCTCAGCAAGCAGACGCTGGCGCCGCCGCTGGAAAATGCCAAAGCCAGCGAGAATCTGTGCGCAGCGCTGGGGTTTCTTGGTTTGAAGCCTGAAGTTGGACTCGATCGCGCGTCACCACGGACGGTGCTCGACTGGGGTGTGGCAAACTGGCATCTTCGTGCATCCTGAAATTACGTAACAGATATGGCCCAGCTTCCTGACGCAGTCGAGCAGGTTCTCCGCCTGCACGCACAATTCATTCATGCCGTTGTTGGTGCGTTGCGAGATCGCTCGCAGCTGCCGCAACTGAATGATCATTTGAAAGCAGTGGAGGAAGCCGGCTGGATCAGGCTGACCGTTGCGTTGCGTCAGATTATCGACGGCCGCCGCGACGAATCCATCAAACTGGGTCTGGATGAGGAAGACCGTATCATTGTGGACGCCGTGCTGCGCGGCATCGAGAATCCGGCCACGTTGCCGCCGATGCAGCCGCCAGATGGTGCTGCCGCCGCACCCGGTCTGGCGGCCATGATTCATGCCGCGGGCATTGGCGATGTAAAAGCGTTTTCCGCGCTGGCCAACATGGCCGAGCAGATGATGAAAGCCGGCGGCGACATGGCGCGGCTGGGCGGCATGATGCGCCGGCTGGTGGATGGTGAGCGCGATACCGACAAGCTCACCAAAGGCATGGGGCCGCTGGGAAAAGAACTGGTCATCAATTTATTGGACGAACTGGCAAGGCTGCGACCGCACTAGTGTGGCCAATCTTGCCATGATGTGCCCACAAAGATTCAGGCTTTTCTTTCCAGGCGCTCCATCAGATAAC
Source organism: Thiobacillus sp. (assembly GCA_018263115.1). Lineage (GTDB taxonomy): Bacteria > Pseudomonadota > Gammaproteobacteria > Burkholderiales > Thiobacillaceae > UBA6918. The sequence continues at coordinate 8,398 of JADFDC010000036.1, read as the reverse complement.
ACAGGCAATCCTGGCGAATGATTTTTACATCGCGCGTCAGCATGGCGGGCATGACTGGCCGACGGGTGACTAGGGTACCGTCCCTGATTTCAAAATAGTGATTGCCTGTTTCCTTGCCCGCTTCATTGCGTGCATGCAATGGCACGGCGCCGCCCGAAGCTACCGTACCCAGACGAGTACCGGGCGCCAGTTCGCGAAAATTGTAGTGATCGATGTTTTCTTCCAGACAGAGATCGGATGCGGATTTACCCACGCTCAAACTTGTGGATTCCGGAATAGTGACGACGGCCACGGTATGAAACAGATCCAGATCATGGTTCGCGACAGGATGCGCGGGGAAGCCGGACAGGTGCAATGCGCCTTCAACGTAAGCGGCGGCATGCTCGACGCCACCGGCTCCGCCGGGCTTGCCGCATTCGAGGGTGACAGACGGACAGAGCTGGGCGAAGGCTTCGGACTGAACACCTTTGGGATCGGTGAAATACACAACAATTCGTGAAAACATCGTGGCTAGGTGAAGGAAAGCGTCGTCCAACCGGTTGACGCAGGCGTAATGCGGATTGAGCCCGGTGTTGTTGTGGATGTCGATGCTGGCAAACACGCCGCGCTGGGTCATGATCCTGACCACTTTGCGCATCATGCGATGTTCGGCGGAACTTGCGTCGGCATCGGATGACCATACGCGGTTGTAATCGAGCTGGCCTTCCAGACGGCGCACACCTTCCCGGGCAGCATCGATGTTGCCGATGAACAGCGAGAGTGCGCGGGGCAGGGGCTGATTCTGGTATTTTTTCAGGACGGCCTGCATTGCCTTCAGTCCCGTGTCTTCGTTGCCATGCAGCAGGATTGAAACAAACAGGGGGGCATCACGCCGGCCAGGCAGGTGGATCAGCGTGGGGCCGGGCAGAACACTGTGCAGTGCATTGGCTTCGACATCAAGAAAGCCATTGGGCAGGTATTCAAGTTCGTTCAGCATTCCTAAATTTCCCATTCATGCACGGGCGCTCCACTGCGCTGCCTTTCCAGATAGGCGGCAACCAGATGCAGGCTGTCTGCCCGGTGTTTTTCGCGATAAGCGCGTTGCCATGCCGAGCCTGTCTGACCGCTTTTGATTCTGGATCCCATGATGTCCAGATAGTGGTCGATGTCGTCAGGATCGATTTCCAGTGTTTTCAGGCCGTGACGCGCCATGGGTAAAATTTCTTCAAGCAGGAGGGTGCGCGCGTCGATGGCGCTCCCATCCAGCCAGGTGAGTTTTGCATGGAGTCCGTCGCGCGCCGCGGCATAAAAATTATTGCGGGCCTTGTCAAAGCTGAAGCTGGATTCCGGCGCTTCGCTCAAGCTTGCCAGAAATCGGGCGAGGCCGAAATACAAAGCGGCATTCGCCATCATGTCGGCAATGGTGGGGCCGGCGGGCAACACGCGCTGTTCGATGCGCAGATGCGGCGTGCCGTCAGGATCGAAGCCTATCAACGGCCGAACCCAGCGCCAGATCGTCCCGTTGTGCAACCTCAGGTGGGCAAACTGACTGGGAGGTGTGTCCATCAGAATGGGCAGCAGCACGGAATGAGTCGAAAGATTATCAGCGAAGCATTCAAAAACGGACCCGCGCGCATAATCATGGCCAAAGCTGACCCGGCGGCTTCCCTGGTCGGACTGGTCGCCGATTTCAACCGATTGTTCGAACAGTGAAATGCGCGTTTCATCCCACAGGTCGGCATCAAACAACAGGGGTGAATTTCCGGCTGCCGCGACCAAAGGCCCTGCCGTGATGAGGGAAGCATTGAAATAGCGCACAGCATCGCGCTGGCCGCTTTGCAGGTGGAGCTGAAACGAAGTCGTCGCGGCTTCAAGCATCACATCAGGATGATCGATATTCAGACGCTCGCGCCCGTCGATATGGATGCGAAGCGGACGTCCGGCCCGCCGGGTCAATACCTGCTCGTTCAATGCGCGATAGCGCTTGAGGTCGGACATGTTGGCAAGACAAAGATCCGATTGGCGGACGGTTGGCAGGATGCCGATCATCATCAGCACGCTGTCCATTTCGTGCGCAACTTCCTGGCATTGCTGCCAGTTCTGGTTCATCTCCCGGGCCATGACCGACAATACGTCTCTTTGAAGCGGCAAGGGCACGCCATTGAGTTCCACGTTGAAACGGGAGAGCTCGGGCACCACCAGCGGGTTATTGAGGCGTCCGAGGAAAGTCTTATTGATGGGCGCGGGAAAAAAGTTGTGGTCTATCAGCCAGGATTCCAGCTCATAGCCGCCGATTTCACCAATATCCGAGAAACGCTCCTCTGAAAGTTCCGTCCATAGCAGTTCTGTCTCATGAAACAAACGCCGCTCGTACTCCCTGAACGTATCATCGTCGAACCGGGTTTGGCCGATCTCCTGTCCCATCGTTACGGTGCTGAATTATGCTGGCTCACTGGCGGCAATGCCTTTCTGGAAAGTTGTATAGACATAGACAGGAGACTTTATGTCGCCCAGATGCTTGTCGATGAGCGGACTGACTTCTTCCCAGTTCAGGCCACCTACGCCTGTTGCCAGCCTGGGCAATGCCAGGCTGGTGAATTTCTCGGTTTCAATGATCTGGCGCAACTCGCGCAGCGCGTGATTGACATGCTCGACAGTGGCTTTTCCTGGTTTTGCGCCCTGCCCGTAAGCCGCATCCTGCGTAAACAGATTGACGATGCGTGAACCTTCCGCGCCGCCCCAGACCCAGGCGCCGCCGGGTTTTGGGTGGGTGGTTTGGCAATAATGCCGAAAATCCTTGTACATGGCCGGCCAGTGTTCTCTCAGGCTCAGTGCCAGCCCGGTGGAAAATGGATCGTTGGGGGCAACTCCGTGCGCGATGGCTTGGGCCTTGGAAAGCAGAATATCTCCGGTAACGTGATGAATCATTTGCCTATCCTTGTATATCGATGTTAAAAAATTAATTATAGTTTAAAAGAAGACAGCAACATCCGTTATTGATGGAAAGAATCAACTTGGCTTTAATGTCGTTGTTACAGCTGTAAGTTTTGACAAGAAGTGACCAAAAAAGCTAGAATAATCAGCTTGCTACGCAATTTTTATTTGATGGTTGCGTTCACGGGGTGATGTAGCTCAGTTGGTTAGAGCGGCGGATTCATAACCCGCAGGTCGGCAGTTCAATTCTGCCCATCACCACCACTTTTTCTACCCTGACAGTGCTGCCGGCGGCAGCGCGCCCCCAGTCCAATAACTGCCCGGCGCCCATCATGAAAAAACTCTATATCAAAACCTTTGGTTGCCAGATGAACGAGTATGACTCGGACAAGATGGCGGATGTGCTGAATTCATCGGAAGGTTTTGAAAAAACCGATACGCCGGAAGAGGCGGATGTCATCCTGTTCAATACCTGTTCAGTGCGTGAAAAGGCACAGGAAAAAGTGTTTTCCGATTTGGGGCGGGTGCGGGGACTTAAAGCGAAAAATCCAGGCTTGATTATTGGCGTCGGTGGCTGTGTCGCCAGTCAGGAAGGCGCTGCTATCGTCGCGCGAGCACCGTATGTGGATGTGGTGTTCGGTCCGCAAACCCTGCATCGCCTTCCGGAGCTGATCGCAAAAAAACGCATGAGCGGCAAATCCCAGGTAGACATCGCCTTCCCTGAAATCGAGAAATTTGATCACCTGCCGCCAGCCCGTACGGAAGGCGCGACAGCCTTTGTTTCCATCATGGAAGGCTGTTCAAAATATTGCACCTTCTGCGTGGTGCCGTATACGCGCGGCGAGGAAGTCTCGCGGCCGTTTGACGATGTGATTGCGGAAATTGCGTATCTGGCAGAGCAGGGCATCAAGGAAATTACGTTGCTGGGTCAGAATGTCAACGCCTGGCGCGGGAAAATGCATGATGGCGAAAACGCCGATTTTGCGCTGTTGCTGGAAGTGGTGCATGAATTTTCCGGTATTGAAAGAATCCGCTATGTCACCAGCCACCCGCGAGAAATGACCGATCGCGTGATCGACTGCTACCGGAAACTACCGAAGCTGGTTTCGCATTTGCATTTGCCTGTGCAGGCGGGTTCCGATCGCATCCTGGCCGGGATGAAGCGCGGCTACACCGCGCTGGAATACAAGAGCCTTGCCCGAAAGTTGAAGGCTGCGCGGCCAGACATTTGCCTGTCGTCGGACTTCATTGTCGGCTTTCCCGGCGAAACCGACGCGGATTTCGAGGCGACAATGAAGCTGATCGACGATGTGGGCTTTGATGCTTCGTTCTCTTTCATCTACAGCAAACGGCCTGGCACGCCGGCGGCCGATTATCCGGATGATGTGCCTCATGATGTGAAACAGGCGCGGCTGGAACGCCTGCAGGCGGTTATCAACGCCGCCGCGCAGCGTGTCAATCTGAACATGGCGGGCACCATTCAGCGGGTTCTGGTTGAAGGGCCATCGAAGAAAGATCCACAAGAGTTGATGGGCCGCACCGACAATAATCGCATCGTCAATTTCAAGGGGCAGCCCCGGCAAATAGGCCATTTTGTCAGCGTAAACATTACCCAGGCATTGCAGCATTCTCTTCGCGGCGAGATTGTCACCAGCGAGAGGGGTGATTAGTGACGGACGTGGCCGATATTGATTTCAAGCCGGTGGACAATCACCGGCTGGCAAGTTTGTGCGGGCCGATGGATGAAAACCTGAGGCAGATAGAAGCCGCGCTGGATGTCATCATTCGACGCCGTGGCAGCCGTTTTTCGGTGTCCGGCGCGCGCGCGGGGGAGGGATTGACCGCGCTTGAATATTTCTACAACAAGGCGGCCAATGATCTGTCGCTGGACGATATTCAACTGGGTCTGGTGGAATTGCTGCGGGGAGCGGAAGAAGAAAGCGGGCCGCTGTTGCGTACTCGCCGGGCCGACCTGAAACCGCGTACACCCGGCCAGGCGGTATATCTGGAGCAAATCCAGTCGCACGACATCACTTTCGGCATCGGCCCGGCAGGAACCGGCAAAACCTATTTGGCCGTGGCGTGCGCGGTGGACGCGCTGGAGCGGGATAATGTGAAACGCATCGTGCTGACCCGGCCGGCAGTGGAAGCGGGCGAACGGCTGGGATTTTTACCGGGCGATCTGGCGCAGAAAGTCGATCCTTACCTGCGGCCTTTGTACGACGCGCTCTACGACCTGATGGGTTTCGACAAGGTGATGAAACTCATCGAACGCAACACCATTGAAGTCGCGCCACTGGCTTTCATGCGCGGCCGCACGCTGAACCACGCGTTCATCATTCTGGATGAAGCGCAGAACACAACGCCCGAACAGATGCAGATGTTTCTGACCCGCATTGGCTTTGGCGCCAGGGCGGTGGTGACGGGCGACATCACCCAGATCGATCTGCCCAAAGGAATCAAGAGTGGCCTGAAGGACGCACAGGATGTGCTGGGCGGTGTTCGCGGCATTGCCTTTACTCAGTTCACCAAGGAAGACGTGGTGCGCCATCCGCTGGTGGCCCGCATCGTGGATGCCTATGCCCAACATCGCAAAGTTCGCGAACAATAAGTTTTCCCTGTCGGTGCAATACGCGTCCGAAGCCGCCGATGTGCCGGATCGATCAAAGTTCCGGCGCTGGGTGGACGCGTCATTGAATAAGTCCGCCCTGGTTACGCTGCGCATCGTCGATGAAGCGGAGGGCCGTGCGCTCAATCGGGATTTTCGCGGCAAGGATTACGCCACCAATGTGCTGACCTTCGCCTATGGCGAGGAGGCGGGAAAACTGACAGGCGACATCGTAATTTGCGCGCCTGTGGTGGAAAGGGAAGCGCATGAACAGGGCAAGCCCGTGCCTGAACATTATGCACATCTCACCGTGCATGGCGTATTGCATTTGCAAGGCTATGACCATGAAAATGAGCCTCAGGCGCGGGAAATGGAAAGTCTGGAGGTGGAAATAATGCGGAAACTAGGGTTTAATGACCCATACGCGAGCGAACAAAGTTAAGGGCGCGACCAGATTTTCGCGACCTTAACTTTATTCACTCCGCACCCCCCCCATGGAGTCCGACCCTAGTCGACCGCACAAGAACTGGCTGGAACGCCTGTCTGCTTTTCTCTCCCGGGCGCCTGAAGACCGGGAACACCTGATCGAAACGCTTCATGGCGCGTTTGAACGCAACCTGATGGACGCCGATGCGCTGGCCATGATCGAAGGGGTATTACAGGTTGGCGAAATGCAGGTGCGGGACATCATGATTCCACGCGCGCAGATGGATACCGTGGACATCAACGAACCGCCCGATGTTTTTCTGCCGCGCGTCATCGAGGCGGCGCACTCGCGTTTTCCGGTAATCGATGGCGAGAAGGACGATGTCCTGGGCATTCTGCTGGCGAAAGATCTGTTGAGGTTGAATATTGGTGAGGAAGTGGATATGCGGGATATCCTGCGGCCGGCCATTTTCATTCCCGAGGCCAAACGCCTGAATGTCCTGCTCAAGGAATTCCGCGCCAGCCGCAACCACATGGCCATTGTGGTTGATGAGTATGGCGGCGTGGCGGGACTGGTCACCATCGAGGATGTGCTGGAACAGATCGTCGGTGACATCGAGGACGAGTACGATTTCGATGAGACCGAAGACAACATCATTCGCGACAAGAGCGGACGCTATCGGATCAAGGCGACAACCGAGATCTGCGATTTCAATGCCGCAATGGGATCGGAATTTTCCGACGAGGATTACGATACGGTAGGCGGGCTGGTGCTGAACAGGTTTGGGCGTCTGCCCAAGCGCGGCGAAACGATCGAGTTTGACGGCTTCAAATTTCAGGTGCTGCGGGCCGATTCCCGGCGTGTCCACACGTTGATCGTTGAGAAGCTGGCGCAAGGTGCATTGCAGCTAAGCGAATGACACCTCTTCACCAATAATAAAGCGGCTCGCAAGCCGCTTTGTTTTTCCTGAAACAGGATTACTTCAGTACCTGTATGACAACACGCCGGTTAAGGCTGCGGTTTTCCATTGAGGTATTGCTCGCTACGGGCTTGAGGTCGCCATAGGAAATGGTCGACATGCGATGTAGCGGGATGCCGCCCACTTCATGCAGGTAGCGCCTCACGGATTCGGCACGCTCCAGTGCAATCTGGCGATTTTGACTATTGAGGCTGAAATCGTCGCTAAAGCCGATGATTTCGATGAAGGCATGCGGCATCAACGGCTTCACGCTGGCGATCAGGTTGTCCATCGCCGCGCGGCCTTTGGCTGTCAGTTCGGGTTGTTCGTAGCTGTACAACACCATGTCCTGGGACAGGGTAAGGCTATCCACTATCTTGCCGGAAACCATTCTGCTGTCGCGCGCGATCTTGATGGCGTCCTCAGCGGTTTCACGGGCTTGTGCCACGGCTGTGCCCTGGTTGTCGACCTTGCCGGAGAGTGATGACAGGCCAGCCTGGGCTGCAGCTGTTTGCGAACGCAGGGTTTCCAGTTCGCGCTTCAACTCCTCGCTTGATGGACCCAACTGGTTGAGACGTGATGCATGAAGGGCGCTATCGCCTTCGAGCCGGGAAAGCCGGGCCTCAAGTTTCTGTTGGGCGGCCGAAAGCGCTGCGTGGGACTGTCTCAATTCATCAATCTGCTGATTGGCCGATTGTGTCTGGGAATCAAGGGTTTTCTGGGAGGCACATCCCATCACGGCAAGTACGGGGACTAACAGGGAAACAACGGTACGAAATCGCATAGAACACTCCACTTGCATCGACATCAAGTGCTAATGATAACTCAATATTAGTGGATGCTTATTACAACCGGGTTGGTGAGAAAATGAAAAAAGCGGCCGATCGGGCCGCTTTCTTCGTATGCCTGCTTGGGCTTAGTTGACCTTGGGATCCAGCTCGCCCTTGTCGTAACGCTTCTGCATTTCTTCCAGGTTGAACACCTTCTTGATTTTGCTGGCCTGACCGGCGGCGCCAAAGGCTTCGTAGCGCGCCTTACAGATGTCGCTCATGCCCTTGGTGGCTTCCTTGAGGAATTTGCGCGGGTCGAAGTTGGACTTGTTCTCGGCCAGATGCTTGCGGATGGCGCCGGTGGAGGCCATGCGCAGATCGGTGTCGATGTTGACCTTGCGCACGCCGCTCTTGATGCCCTCAACGATTTCGCTGACCGGCACGCCGTAGGTCTGGCCCATGTCGCCGCCGAAGCTGTTGATGATGGCGAGCCAGTCTTCCGGTACGGAGGAGGAACCATGCATCACCAGGTGAACGTTGGGGATGCGGGCGTGGATTTCCTTCACGCGGTCGATGCGCAGCACTTTGCCGGTGGGCTTTTGCGTGAACTTGTAAGCGCCATGACTGGTACCGATGGCGATAGCCAGTGCGTCGACCTTGGTCTTGGCGACGAAGTCTGCAGCTTCGTTGGGGTCGGTCAGCAACTGGTCGTGAGACAGTTT
>JADFDC010000035.1 GCA_018263115.1 Thiobacillus sp. | reverse complement strand
CGTCCGGCATGACCAGCACGTCGGCGGGGCGGCCCAGGGTTTGTTGCAGATTCAACCAGCCGGTGACAAAAGGTTTGTATTCAACTACGCGGTTGCCTTCCAGTTTTGCCACCATGACGCGGTAGCCGGTTTTGCGGCTGCGGTTCCAGGAGCCGTGCTCGGCGACGAATATGGCGTTGCGGTATTCCTTCGGAAACATGCTGCCGGTGTAAAAGCGCATGCCCAGTGCGGCGACGTGGGCGCCAAGGTTGAGGACGGGCGGGGTGAATTCGCGGCAATTGCGCTTGCCGAATTCGGGGTCGGCAATCGTGCCGCCGTGGCAGTAAGGGTAGCCGAAATGCTGGCCGGGTTTTTCCAGCCGGTTGAGTTCGTCCGGCGGGGCATCGTCGCCCAGCCAGTCACGGCCGTTGTCGGTAAACCAGAGTTCGTTCGTAACGGGATGCCAGTCGAAGCCGACGGTGTTGCGCACGCCGCGCGCGAGGGTTTCGATTTTTCCGGTTTCGACATCCAGACGGGTGATGCTGGCGTAGCGGTCTGGATCGGGCTCGCAGATGTTGCAGGGCGCGCCGACCGGCACATAGAGCTTGCCATCGGGGCCGAAGGCGATGAACTTCCAGCCGTGATGCGTTTCCTTCGGATAGCGATCGGTCACCACTTCCGGCGCGGGGGGATTGCTCAAGCGCGATTCGATGTTGCGCAGGCGAAGGACGCGGCTGACGGCGGAGATGTACAGATCGCCATCGCGAAACGCCACGCCGACCGGCATGTTCAGGTCTTCCGCGATGACGACCGGTTTGCCCGCGCGGTTGTTGTGAAGCGGTATGGCCGTGACCTTGCCGGCCGAACGGCTGCCGACAAAAAGCGTTTGCTTGCCCAGCGCCATTTGCCGTGCGTTGTCGACTTCGGCGAAGACCTCGATGGAAAACCCGGGCGGCAGGGAAAGATCGGCAGGCCGCGCGCCTGCCGCAAAAACACAGGCCGGTAAAAGCCCGATCAGCAACAGCAACCAACGTGTCATGGTTTTCTTCCTTGAGCGCGTTCGATTCTGCTCAGAGCCTGCCTCAACTGTTTGAGTTCCTGCCGCCATGCTTCGGCGTCGCCGTAATCCACAAACTGGCCATAGCGTGAATGCGCTTCCAGCAGACGCCGGGCGTGGCGGATGGGGCACCAGTATTGCTCGGTGCGGGCGATGATTTCCTTGACGTAGGCCGCCAGCCCGTTGGCATAGGAGCAGTAGGTGCAGTTGAACTTTTCAATCGCGTTCAGGTAGGCGAGATGACCGCGGTCGAAGGCCATGTAGTCGCCGCGTCTGACATGCTCGATGCGATAGAGCGGAAAACACAGAAACTGATAGGTGGTGATGAATGCATCCACGATGACCAGCGGCACGATCATGCTGTAGATGACCGGCGCCGTAATGATGTTTCTGAATTCGGTCTGGGCGATGTATTTGAGCAGCCCGGTCTTGAAGCGCTTGTGCCTGAGCAGGATTTCGCGCTCGAAACGCACGCGATGATGTTCGAAGCGGACATGCAATGCCTCGCGCCGGCTTTCCAGCTCGATTTCCAGCTCCGCTTCCAGTTCGCGGATGCGCTGGAGGATGTCGCCGACTTTTTGGTTCATGACCTGCTCCGTGGCATATCAGGGCTTCATGGTACGCTGAATTGCAGTCGGATTATCCTCATGGCGGTTGATGTGGAACCACGGAAAAACGGAGAAACAGAAAAGGCAGCCATGGCTGCCTTTTCTGGTTGGTTGCTGATGCGGATGTCAGCTGAAAGTGTCTGCCGTAATACCGCTATACCAGCCCTGGGCAAAGCGGGCTTCCAGGGTGCGCTGCATGCTGCCTGCTGTACGGGGACTGACGCCACCCGCGCCCTTGATGCCAACCAGTTCGCCTTTTTCGTCGAGCCGGTACACGGCGGCAATGCTGATGCCGTATTCGGGGCCAACGAGGCTGTAGCAGGTGTTGACGATTGAAGGCAGTGGAATCTTGACACCTCGGAACTGCGCGGCAATGCTGGCTGCGGTCATCTTGGCGATGTTGTTGGCGGTATGGCCGGATTTTGGCAAGGCGCCCGCCGACGACGAATCGCCGATCACATAAACGCCGGGGGCCATCAGTGACTCGAAGGTGTGCTGGTTGACCGGACACCAGCCTTCCTTGTTGGTGAGTCCGCTGGCGGTGGCGATTTCACCCGCACGCTGCGGCGGAATGATGTTGATGACATCGCCCTTGTGCGATGTCATGCCGTCATTCGTGTAAACGGTATTTGTCTTCGGGTCGACCCGCTTGACCAGCCCGCCCTTGGAGCCGGGCACCCACTCGATCATGCCGGGATAAAGTTCATTCCAGGCATCCATGAACAAATCCTGTTTGGAAAAGCCTTCCTTGGCATCCAGGATGAGGATCTTGGAACGGGGCTTTTCCTTTTTAAGGTAGTGGGCAATCATGCTGACGCGCTCCGGCGGACCGGGCGGGCAGCGGAAGGGCATGGGCGGCGGACAGACGATGACGGTTCCGCCATCCTGCATGGCCTGAAGCTGCTTGTGCAGCAGAACAGTTTGCGGCCCCGCTTTCCATGCGTGGGGAATGACCTGGCTTGCAGCCTCGTCGTAACCCTCGATGGCGTTCCAGCGGAAATCGATACCCGGCGACAACACCAGCCGGTCGTATTCCACTGACTTGCCGTTGCTCAGCGTGACGGTACGTTTGGCCGGGTCGATGGCGGTTACCTTGCCATGCAGCACATTGACACCATGTTTGCTGCTCAGTGCGCTGTAGTTCTGACTCAAATCTTCCATCTTGCGCAGGCCAGCCAGTACCCAGTTGCTGCCGGGGCAGGTGAAAAAGCTTGTGTTCTGCTCGATCAGGGTCACGTTGATCGAGGGGTCGTATATGCGCAGGTATTTGGCACAGGTTGCACCGCCAAAGCCACCGCCGACGACGACCACTCTTGGCGCCGCCTTGGACTTGGGCACGGTTTCACAGCCAGTGAGGCCGAGGGCAGACATGGCCCCGCCCGTGCCAAGCAGTTTTACAAAATCTCTACGTGAAATTCCGGCCATGTTCATTTCCCCCGTTTTTGCAGGTTGCTGAAGTATTGCGACACTTCAGCGATTTCGTCGTCGGTGTAGCCGCTGGCATGACGTCCCATGACGGTGGATACACGCTGTCCCGAGCGGAATTCCTTCAACATGTTGGACATGCGCTCGGCGGACAAGTCACCGATGCTGGGAATGGTTCCCGGGCTGATGCCATATGTGCCATGACAGGTGTAGCAAGTGGACGCAATGATGGATGCGCGCGAGATTTCCTGCGCCTGGATTGCCACAGCGGAAAGCAACGCCGCTACGCCTGCCGCGGCACAATACGCGGCCTTGTTGAGGGTGATCAGTTTTCGCATCTGCTTGTCTCCTTGTATTTGTAAAGAAACCACGATTCCATTCGAGTCGAATTTGAAAAAAATTTATCGGGGCAGGCTGCGCTTCAGAGGTCAACTCCGAACCGTACGTCGCTTGCCTGTTTTGGACCGTCCTTGGTGTTCGCTTTGGCATCCTTTGCAGCTTTTTCGCGGGCTGCCTTTTCCCTGGCCAGTTGTTCTTCGGTTTCGCGAAGTTTTGCCAGGGCTGCCAGGCGTTCCTTTTCAGCCTGCTCGGCGCGGGCGGCAGCTTCACGCCGGGCCTGCTCCTGTGCTGCTTCCAGCGCCTTGCGTTCCTTTTCGCTTTTGGCCGCTGCCAGTTCGGCTGCCTGCTGCTGTTTCAGCTCTTCGGCCTTTTTGCGTTCGGCGGCCTGCTTGTCCAACAGGCGCTGACGCTCCTCGCGCATGCGCTTGAGGTCTTCCCGCCACTGGTCGGCGCTTTTGCGGATACGCTCGGCGGCCGCTTCAATTTCCTTTTCATTGATGGCCTGGCTATCGGCAGCCCGTGTAACTGGGATGGCAAGAAATGCCAGGCAAGCCACAACCAGAGCTAATACAGTTTTCGTCATTGGTCTCCGTCCTTGTAATTGCTTATCAAGATATTCAAGTGCGAAATAAGCTGTTAACTGACGCATGAACTTTTATCGGCCGTTTGAGCGCCTGACTTAATAAAGGAACAACATTTGTTAACAGCGAAGGATCGCCGGGCCAGGTAAAGGCCAGAGGCGGCAAAAGGCAAGTACTATTTTTGATGCCGTGAGATTTTGTATCTAATTGATAGTTATGGGTTTTATTGTCTGACGGTGTCGGGTTTTGAAGAGTGGCGCTGTCAGGTCATTGGCTTGACCGTAAAGCTTTAACTCAGATCAACCGTGCCATGACAAACACGCCGACCATGGTGAAAGCCAGCCCAATCTTCAGAATTGCGCCCAATAACAGTCCCAGCGTGGCGCCAATGCCTGCCTTGGTAGCGGCCTGCATGTCGTTCTTGTGGGTGAGTTCGGCGATCAGCGCACCGGCAAAGGGGCCGATGAGAATGCCGGGCAGGCCGAAGAAAATGCCAACCAGTGTGCCCATCGCCGCGCCCCACAGGGCGCGTGGCGAGGCACCGAATTTCTTCGCGCCCATTGCCGTGGCGGCGAAATCGATGCCATAGCTCAGCAAGGCGAGCAGTCCGAGTATTAACAGGGTGATCCAGCCGACAAAGGCAAAATCTTCGGCCCAGGCGGCCAGAAACAGTCCGGCATAAATCAAAGGAATGCCCGGCAAGGCGGGTAAAAGCAATCCGGCAAAGCCGATCAAAACGAGAATGAGGGCGAATATCCAGAGCAGAATGACGCTGTCCATATATTTTGCGCGAGTCAGATCGCCGCGTCGCGGTAGAAAAACACGAAGCGTCCTTTTTCGAAATCGATCTTCAAACTTGCACCGTGATTCAACCCGTAATCAACATAACCCGGCGTGGCGGAATCCTGATGGCATTCGCTGACATGCTGCGGCGCCTCGAAATCGCGATCCTTGTCGTACCAGGAAAGCAGCATGGGCATTTCCAGTCGGGCTTCGGATTCGTCACGCGCCAGCTGCATGGCCTGGAGATAATCCTTGAGCGGCGGATCGGGTTGCAGATTGACGATGGTGACGCCGGAATAGTCCGGCGCCCTGGGCAGCGGACAGGCTTCGATCATTCGGCCAGCAACAGTTTGGATTTGTCGAGGCTGTAGGTCCAGGGCAATCCGATATTTTTCCAGCCATTGACCATGCGCTGGCCTTTGTGGGGCCCATCCTTGGCCAGGTCGCCTTCAAATCCGTCCAGCACCGACCAGACATTGGTGTAGCCCTGCTTGGCAAGGAAGTTTGCGCCCAGCGCGCTGCGGTCGCCGGAACGGCAGATCAGCAGAATGGGATCGGCTTTCTCGGTGCCTTTGTCGATCGCCCAGTATTCGAAGTTGGCCCAGAAATCCGGATTGGGAAAGCGAACGAAAGCCTTTTTCTTTTCGTCCCACTTTTTGTAATTCATGACGCCGAAGGGCGCATTGCCATCGATGCCGATCGGCATGCCGACGAACAGCAATTCTTCCGGGGTGCGCAGGTCAAGAAAGAGAGTCTTGGGATTTTTTTTCAGGAACTCCGGTATGTCCTTGGCTTCGATGTAAAGGCCAAGCGTGGTTTTCTTGATTTCCGGAACCGTGGCGGGGTCGATTGCCTGGGCGGTGAGCGGCGCGGCAAACAATGCAATGAGCAGGGTAATGAAAATTGGATGTTTCATGGCGGTCTCCTGTAGTTTTACCAGTCAAACCAGTATAGACGCATCAAGGCGCGTCAGGTGTTACCCAGCAGACGCACTTCGCGCTGCGGGAAGGGAATGTTGATGCCCTTGGTGCGGAAGGTTTCCAGCAGTCTTATGTTCAGTTCGCCGATCGCGGGCGCGTAGTCCGTAACGCTGACCCAGGGCTTCACGCTGATATTGACCGAAGAATCCGACAAGGAAGTCACCAGCACATTGGGTAAGGGGTCACGCAGCACGCGCGGGTTGTCACGGAGTACTTCATCCACGACGGACAGTGCCTGGTTCATGTCCGTGTCGTAGGCCACGCTCACTTTCAGATCAAGCTGGCGGATTTCGCCGTAGTTGTGGAGGATTTCGCCGGCGATTTTACGGTTGGGAATCACCACCTTGGATAAATCCGGATGGCTGAGCGTGGTGTTGAATAGGGTGATTTCCTCGACCCGGCCTTCTTCGCCAACGATGGAGATGTAATGACCCACCAGAAACGGACGGGTGAAAATGATGGTCAGACCCGCCGCCAGATTGGACAGCACGCCCTGCATGGCCAGCGCAATGCCCGCGCCCGCTACGCCCAGGCCGGCGATCAGGGGCAGTAGGTCCACGCCCAGATTCTGCAGCGCCATGATCAGGAACAGGCCGATTACCAGCACATGCACCATGCGCACGATGAGGTGCCGGGCGGTGACATCCAGTTGAAGCCGGGCAAGCATGTTGTCGGTCATGTGGCTCAGCCAGCGGCCAACATAGAAACCGGCAACCAGAATCAGCGAGGCGACAAACAGCCGTGGCCCGAACTCGATACCAAGGTCAATCAGCTTGCTTTGTGCCTGTTCGATGACGGCGAGTTGTTCCTTCATGGCTTTTCCAGAAAGTGATGGCCGTCAAATTTTATCCCAGACATTTGAATGCAGTGGCTTTGTGGCCTGTTGTTCCTGGTTTTCCGGGTTTAATATAGACGTCGACATCCTTATTACGTGCGGACATGAGCAAACCAACCATGATCACGGTGGATGGCAATGAGGCGGCCGCTTCCGTTGCCTATCTCTGCAATGAGGTGATTGCCATTTACCCCATCACGCCTGCTTCTTCCATGGGCGAGCTGGCGGATGAATGGGCGGCAGGCGGCAAGCCAAATCTATGGGGAGCGATCCCCGCCGTCATCGAAATGCAGAGCGAGGCAGGCGCCGCGGGTACTGTTCATGGGGCGTTGCAGGGCGGTGCATTGTCCACCACCTTCACCGCCTCGCAGGGCCTGCTGCTGATGATTCCCAACATGTACAAGATCGCGGGCGAGTTGACGCCCACCGTCTTTCACATCGCGGCGCGCGCTATCGCCACGCATGCCCTGTCCATCTTCGGCGACCACAGCGATGTGATGGCGGCGCGCAGCACGGGCTTTGCCATGCTGGCTTCCAATAATCCGCAGGAAGCGCAGGATTTGGCCCTGATCGCGCAGGCCGCGTCCCTGCGAGGCCGATTGCCGGTGTTGCATTTCTTTGACGGCTTCCGTACCAGCCATGAAGTCGCCAAGATTGCCGCGCTGGATCACGAAACCGTGCGCGCGATGCTGGATGAGTCACTGATTGCAGAGCATCGGAGCCGCTCGCTTTCGCCTGAGCACCCGGTGCTGCGCGGCAGTTCGCAGAACCCGGATGTATTCTTCCAGTCGCGCGAACGCGCCAACGCCTATTACAACGATTTTCCGTCGCATGTGCAGGCGGAGATGGACCGCTTTGCACAATTGACTGGGCGGCAGTATCGGCTGTTTGACTATGCCGGCGCGGCAGATGCCGACCGGGTCATCGTGATCATGGGTTCGGGCGGCGACACGGTGGAGGAAACGGTGTCGCACCTCAATACGCACGGCGAGAAAACGGGTGTGATCAAGGTTCGCCTGTTCCGGCCGCTGGATACCCAGGCGCTGTTGAAGGTCCTGCCGCAAAGCGTGCGCAGCATCGCGGTGCTCGACCGTTGCAAGGAAGCGGGCGCGGATGGCGAACCGCTTTATAAAGATGTCGTTACGGCCCTGGCGCAGGCCTACGGCGCTGGCAAGCTGGCGGCCATGCCAAGGGTAATGGGCGGCCGCTACGGTCTGGCTTCGAAGGAATTCACGCCCGGCATGGTCAAGGCCGTGTTCGACGCCATGATGGCGGACATGCTCAAGCAACAATTCACGCTGGGTATTACTGACGATCTGACGCATCTCTCGCTGCCGTGGGATGCTAGCTTTCGCACGGATGCCAATCGCAAGAACAGTGCAGCCGTATTCTTTGGCCTGGGCTCGGATGGCACGGTGTCGGCCAACAAGAACACCATCAAGATCATCGGTGAGTCCACGCCGCTCTATGCCCAAGGCTATTTCGTTTACGACTCGAAAAAGGCGGGCGCCGTCACCGTCTCGCATTTGCGTTTCGGCCCCGATCCCATCCGTTCAGCCTATCTGATAGGCAATGACGAGGCCGCGTTTGTTGCCTGCCACCAGCCGTTCTTCCTCGAACGCTACGACATGCTCGATCACGCCGCCGAGGGCGGCGTGTTTCTGCTCAATACGCAATCACCTCCCGGGAAGGCTTGGGAGACGCTGCCGCGGCGCATGCAGCAGCAGATCATCAACAAAAAGCTGTCGTTCCATGTGATCGACGCCTACAGGGTGGCGGAGCAGGCCGGCATGGGACGGCGCATCAACACGGTGATGCAGACCTGTTTCTTCGCCATCTCCGGTGTGCTGCCGCGCGAACAGGCCATCGACGCCATCAAACAGGCCGTGGAAAAAACCTATGGCCGCAAGGGCCGCAGGCTGGTCGAGCTCAACTTCAAGGCCATCGATGCCACGCTGGAAAATCTGCACCAGGTGCAGGTGCCTGCTTCAACGACCAGTACCTGGGAGAAACCGCCAGCCGTAAGAGAGGGCGCGCCGGAATTCGTGCGCCGCTTTACCGCCGAACTGATTGCAGGGCGAGGCGATGCCGTGCCGGTTTCAATGATGCCTGCGGACGGGACTTTTCCGCTGGGTACGGCCGCCTGGGAGAAACGCAACCTGGCGCTGGAAATTCCGGTGTGGGAAAGCGACATCTGCACGCAGTGCGGCAAGTGTGTGTACGTCTGTCCGCACACCGCCATCCGATCGAGGCTCTTTAGCGCCGAAGCGACAGCAAATGCGCCTGCAACCTTCAAGCATGTTGTCACCCGCAGCAAGGAATTTTCAGGCGCGCACATCAGCTATCAAGTCGCGCCGGAGGACTGCACCGGCTGCGGTCTCTGCGTGGAAGCCTGTCCGATTCACGACAAGAGCAATGTGTCGCGCAAGGCGTTGAACATGTCGCCTCAGCCACCCCTGCGCGAAGCGGAGCGTGACAACTTTGCTTTCTTCCTCAGCCTGCCCGAATACGACCGCGAGAAGGTCAAGCACACGACCATCCCCGGTTCGATGCTGCTCGATCCGCTGTTCGAATTTTCCGGCGCCTGCTTGGGATGCGGCGAAACCCCCTACATCCGCCTGGCCACCCAGCTGTTCGGCGACCGCATGCTGGTGGCCAACGCAACGGGCTGTTCTTCCATCTACGGCGGCAACCTGCCGACCACGCCCTACACCACCAACAGCGAAGGCCGCGGCCCGGCCTGGAACAATTCGTTGTTCGAGGACAATGCGGAATTCGGTTTGGGCCTGAGGCTCGCGGCGGACCAGTTGATGGCCTATGCCAGGGATCTGGTGAAAGCACTGGCCGATGAAATTGGCGCCGATCTCGCGGATCAGATACTCAATGCATCGCAAGCCGACGAGCCGGAAATCCGCGCGCAGCGAAATCGTGTCGCCGCGCTGCTTGGCAAACTCAAATCGATCAAAAAGCCCGAAACCCGCAGCCTGGAAGCGGTGGCGGAATATCTGATCCGCCGCTCGGTGTGGATCATCGGCGGAGACGGCTGGGCGTACGACATCGGCTATGGCGGGCTGGATCACGTGCTGGCGCAGCCGTATGACGTCAATTTATTGGTACTCGATACCGAGGTCTATTCCAATACCGGCGGCCAGACTTCCAAGGCCACGCCCATCGGCGCGGTGGCGAAATTCTCGGCAGGCGGCAAGTCTGCGCGCAAGAAGGACCTGGCCAAACTCGCCATGGACTATGAACACGTCTATGTCGCGCATGTGGCCTTCGGCGCCAAGGATGTACATACACTTCGTGTCTTTCATGAGGCCGAATCCTATCCCGGCCCCTCGCTCATTATTGCCTATAGCCCCTGCATCGCACATGGCGTAGACCTGTCCAACAACCTGCGCCAGCAGGATCTGGCGGTGAAATCAGGCCACTGGCAACTGTTCCGCTACGACCCGCGCGAGCGCGAGGCGGGCAACAATCCGCTGCGGCTGGATTCGCCCGAGCCATCGATTCCCTTTAAGGAATTCGCCTCGACAGAAACCCGCTTCACCATGCTGGCGCGCAGCCATCCCGAAGAAGCAGCGAATTTCATCAAAGCCGCCGAAACGGCAGCGCGGTTGCGCTATGCGGAATACAAGGATCTGGCCGGGTTGCCCCTGCCAGGCGGGAACAAAAGGGAGGTTGAACATGATTGATCTGAGCACTGATTATTTGGGATTAAAACTGAAGAATCCATTGGTGCCTTCCGCCTCGCCGCTTTCGCGAAATCTGGATGAAGCGCGCAGGCTGGAAGATGCAGGCGCAGCTGCCCTGGTGATGTATTCGCTGTTCGAAGAGGAACTGCGTGCGGAAGAAACCATGCTCGACCGCTTTCTGCTCGATCAGTCCATCGGCAGTGCCGAAGCCATGGGCTTCATGCCGTCGCCCCAAGCCTATCGCAGCAGCCTCGATCAATATCTTGAACAGATTCATGCCCTGAAAGCCGCGCTGGAAATTCCGGTCATAGCCTCGCTCAATGGCGTGTCGCTTTCCGGCTGGGTTGACCTCGGCGCGGAATTGCAACAGGCGGGTGCGGATGCGCTGGAACTGAATGTTTATTACGTAGCCGGCGATATTGAACAGACCGGCGACGAAGTCGAACAACGTTATCTTGATTTGCTGAAGGCGCTTTACGCCAAGGTCAGTCTGCCCATCGTCATGAAACTGGCGCCGCAGTTTTCATCACTGCCGAATTTTGTACGCAAGGTCGAGGAAGCGGGGGCGCAGGGCGTGTCGCTATTCAACCGTTTCTTTCAGCCCGACATCTATCTGGAAGACCTGTCCATCGTCGATCAGCTCAAGCTGTCAACCTCGGCCGACAGCCTGCTGGCCATGAGATGGCTGGCCATCCTGCATGGACGCACGCGCCTGACCCTGGCGGCCACCGGCGGCGTGCATACGGCAGACGACGCCCTGAAAATGCTGATGGCCGGCGCTGATGTCGTGCACATGGCCAGCGCCTTGCTGTTGCATGGGCCATCTTATTTGACTGAGGTATTGAAAGGCATCGAGGCCTGGATGGAAACGCGCGAGTATGAATCGGTGAGCCAGTTGAAAGGCTCGCTCAGCCAGCAGCACCAGAAAGACCCCTCTGTGTTTGCGCGGGAAAGTTACATCCGGGTACTGGACAGCTTCAGCCCGCCCGGCAGCGTCTGGCGTTAACCGGCTCTGAAAATACCAAAATCCCCCTCTCCCTTGACGGGAGAGGGTGAGAATCTTTTCATTTATATTCAATCGTGTTCCGGTGCAGGTCACATGTAATCATCTGGCGTGATGACGCAATCCTTGATCCTCTTCGGCGCCTTTGACCGCCACAACTTCGGCGACCTGCTTTTCCCGCATATCGTCAGCAGGCTGCTGCCTGATCGACCTGTCGATTTTGCCGGCCTCGCCGATCGTGACCTGCGTCCGTGGGGCGGTCACATCGTCAAATCGCTGTCATCAATAAGCGCGGATCCATCAACCACCCTCATCCATTGCGGCGGTGAACTGCTGACCTGTACTGCCTACGAAGCGGCCGTCATGCTGCAAACGCCAGAACATGCCAGGCAAGCCATCGCGCAGTATGAGGCGGACGCTGAAGCCGCCGCGCGATGGGCCGCGGAAGTGCTGCATACAAATCGCACGATGCCTTACGTGGCCGGGGCGGATTCAGGCAAGGTGATATTCAATGCGGTCGGCGGTGTGGAGTGGCCGCTGCTCAATTCAACCCGGCAGGATGAAATAATCGCTGCGTTAAAACAGGCAAGCTGGATCAGCGTGCGTGATCATGTCACGCAGGCATATCTGAAATCAGCAGGAGTTGCTGTCTCACTTTGCCCCGACCCGGCTGTCATGGTGAAGGAGTGTTTTGACGACGTCATTCAGCAGCACAGGCAGAAAGGAGAAGTGGCGGAGATGGTGCAAACGTTTCCCAACGGCTATATCGCCTGCCAGTTCAGTGCCGAATTCGGCGATGACGAGACGCTCGATCAACTGGCGCATGGGCTTGGCAAGGTTTGTGCAGAGACGGGCTTGGGTGTTGTGCTGTTCCGTGCAGGTGCTGCACCTTGGCACGATCAACTGGAGCCCTACGAAAGGCTGAAGCAAAAACTGCCCGCTGGGTTGGTTTGCATTTTCCAATCGCTACACCTGTGGGACATCTGCGCCCTGATTGCATCAAGCCGAGCCTACTGCGGCAGCAGCCTGCATGGAAGCATCGTTGCACTGGCTTATGGCCTGCCACATGTCAGCCTGATGGCACCGCAGCACATCAACCGCCCGAGCAAAGTCATTGCCTATCTGGAAACCTGGGAGCCGGAGGCTTTGGCCAAGTCTGTCAAGGTGGAGAAAGTGGAAAATGCTCTTGCCGAGGCGATGGCACAGTCAAAAGAACAACTAGAAGGAACATCAGTGCATCTTGTAAAGATATACAAGGAGAGCTATCGGCAGTGACTGAATTTGGTGGATTTTCCTATTTAGCCACGTCTAGAACTTTTACGGTTGGGAGTATTATTTTTTATCTTTCTTCAAACTCAGTATGGCCACTTGCACACGGTTCTTGACTTTGAGTCTATCCATAATGTAGCGCATGTGGTTACGCACGGTATTCTCGGAAAGCTTTAGCTTGTTGGCGATAAGCTTGTTGCTCAAACCTTGTTTTACATATTCAACAATCTCAAGCTGTCTTGGTGTCAGGCAATCGAGCTCATTTTGGTTAAATTTACCCAATGCCATACGCTGCATGACATTATTTGGGAAACTGCTCTGCCCCTCGTAAACATTTTTTATTGTCGCGATGAGCTGGTTCGGCTCGCAGGTTTTAAATAGATATCCATCCACACCCAAGGAAATTGCGTGGTCAACTTCCATATCAGAATCGGCCATGGTGAGAATAATCACCTTTATGTCCCTAGACTTGATTTCTTTCACTATATCTAGGCCATCACCATCAGGAAGGAACCGATCAAGCAGTATCACGTCTGCCTTGTTTCCTTCCATTAGCCATTCCAGCAACTGGCTTTTATTCGTGAGTTGGGCAACCAGAACGCAATCATATGATTGGCTGATCTGATTTGAGGCTCCCAGACGAACCAAGGGATGGTCCTCCACCACCACGACCTTGATTGGATGGATTTCTTTCAAAATTCTGAAACCTTGATTAGTGCTCTGGCCGAGCGCACACTATTAGTTCTTATTGTGTTTATTCATTTTGGAGTAATGCGCAGCCAATTCAGAGAGCTGATCATCTCCAACATCTTTTAACATGGCATTCATGCGTGAATCTTTCCGGGTTCCACTTTTGTAGGCACGCAAAGCGGAAAGCAGGTAAGTTTCCTTTTGTCCGGCCAGGTTTGGAATCAGCTTGTTGGTGCCAATGCCATCCTGGCCATGACAGGCAGCACAGGCCTGAACCAATAACCCTGTTTTTTTGACAACCACGTCTGGCGCGTTATAGTCCTCAAGAAGTCTCTCAGCTTCTTTATCAGCATCACTGAGTTTGTTGTGATCAGTTACCGATGCCACTTTCATGGATGGCAAGGAGTAAACCGTTTCAATGTCATTCATGGTTATTACCGGTACTTTGATCTTGCCGTCACCCAGTAAATGATCGACAAAGTGCTGAGATGCGGAACGGTAATTGAGTTTTGCACGCACTATCAGCTGCTTTACGTCATTGTTGACATTGAAGTAGTAATTGCTGATGTGGTGGCCCTTGGGCGGAATGGTGTTGCGACGCTCAAATCGTTCCACAGTCCAGATGAATTGAGCGGGTTTGCCTTGTTTGTCCACCGCGTAATTCTTGAACATGGTTGCGTTTGGATCGACTTCGTCATGATCGTCCAGCGCGCCCGAGCGAAGCAGAACGCGGCCATTCTGGTCCGTAACAGTCACATCTACCCATAACTCGCGTACAAAAGTAAGGCTGGTTGGCAAGTCATGCCCCGCGCGCCGGTTGGTCACTTTTACAGCCAGGTGGTTCATGCCGCTTTGGCTCGGAACATGGTTGAGCGAAACATCCACATCCGCCACGTTGCGCAGTCGCTTGACAGCGATACCAGCATGACGCCTCGAATCCGGGTCACCGAGAACGGCGGTTATGACTGCATTGCCACCAACAAATCCGTGGCCATGCACAATCTCGCGGTCTTTTTCGGCGCCTATTCCAGCCTTTCCTCCCAGGCCATGATCCTTGAGTTTCGAGGCGGGCGTCAGCGTATCCGCTACACGCATGGCGGTTTCCACCGGCACCATGTGGCAATCCTGACACTGCACGCCATTCTGGGCATAAACCGAGTACTTCCACTCGTCGTAGGTACGCTCCAGCGGGAACTGGTTTAGCGGGTTGAAGATGTTGTGGCAATTGCCACAAAACGCTGCCTGGGTATGGTGCTCGGAATAGGTAGTTTCATGATAGGGCGATTTGGCATCCTTGATCGGGCCACGTTTCACAGGACCGGGCGAGGACTGGTAGGAGCCATTCCCATGCTCCATGACTGATGACTTTGTGAAGGTAGACCCGGAGATGGTATGGCAAACATCACAAAACACGCCGTTTTCAGCGATGGGGGGCGCAGTAAAGCCACCATGTTTCCCCAAGGAGGGATCAAATTTGATGGATTTTGACAACATGCCGGCTGGGCTGTGGCAGCCACCGCACAGATTACCGATGTTGCCGCCCAATTCCTTTTCCGCCAGCGCCCATTCAGCCTGGAACAGTGGATCCTTGAAGGAGTTGGAATGCATGGAACCTTTCCACCCTTGGTACTGGGTAGTATGACAGCCGCCGCAAATGGCAGAGTCTTCCCAGCTTTCTGGCGTCACTTTCTGATTTTGATCTGTTGCCAGTCTGGCCAGTGAGGGCGCATTCGGAATATCGACAGTGGGTAGAAGACTGGAGGCTTTTAAATGCGCATTGGAAACCTGGCTTGAGGATTCAGATCCGTTGCTCAGACCCATCCACGAGAACACGCCGGTTACGACAGCAAGCACGGAAAAAAACAGTTTTATTTTTGTATCTTTTTTCATGATCCCCCCAATTTTCAACAGGCGCGAAAATCCAGCATCTGACTAGCGCATCAAAAGGCCTGATATTTATCTGGCTGGCAGACTTGAGTAATAAGCCGCAAGGTGTTCAATATCCTCCTCGGCCAATGGGCCAACCATTGCAGCCATCGTGCGGTCATTCCGCTCTCCTGAGCGGTAGTCTTTGATAACCTTGATCAGATAGGCTTCCTTCTGACCTGCTAGATCGGGATAGTTGGGTGCTGCGGATATTCCTGTAACACCATGACATCCCGCACACCTCGCCGCTGCCTTTTTTCCAAGCGCGGGATCGCCTGCATATGAGACATGCGGCACGCATGCATACACCAACATTGTGAGAAAACAGCTGGCTATTCTTGTATTCATCACATCTCCTCATTGGATGTATATGTTTCTGGAGGACTCTTTGTTTAGCAACATGTAGTCATGCATGTGAGTCATCGCGAATTAACAAGCAGGAAAATGTAGTTATTTTTTGGCGCACCTGGATGTGAGGTGGGGTGTGCTGTTTTGTAAATTGTTCTGAAGAAAGGTTAATTCAATTGTCGTTTAAGGACATGGTAATAAATAACCCACAGCCATGACCAATTACACCCGACACGTATGACTGGCAGGGCTTGGTACTAAAAACTCAAGCAGTTTGGTATCTCATGGTCATTGATGATCTTTCACGTGGAAGACTAAAGTGCAATCACATTTTGCATTCATGGGTATTTTGTCCCTTATGGCAAATACGCATGTCTAAATCACGATAATTTCCAAAGAGGAGCTGCAAATTTGAAGAAGAGTAACCTGGCGGTATCTATCATGATTGCCTGTTTCCCTCTGGGCATCCTGGCAGCAGACGTTCCCACTGAAACACCCACTCCAAAGCCAGAAATGATAGAAGCCTATCAAACCTGGAAAAACACGGATTACTCAATTGGCTCCCCTCTAGGCGGGCTTAAAGGTAATCCGGCCAATGGACGGAAAGTGGCCATACATCGCGGCAAGGGAAATTGTCTTGCCTGCCATCAAATGCCCATACCTGAAGAGGAATTCCATGGCGAAGTCGGTCCACCTCTGGATGGAATAGCAAGCCGTTACGACGAAGGCCAGCTCAGGCTACGTATTGTGAACATGCAGGAGCTGAATCCGGGCACCTTGATGCCTCCGTTCTATAAGCACCCTGATCAGTTCAACCGGGTTTCCAAGAAATACCAGGGACGCACGATTCTGACTGTTCAGGAAGTCGAAGATGTAGTGGCCTACCTGATGACACTTAAGTAATGAGGGGGAAAACGATGAAACTCAAGGCAACCATTATTTGGGGCGTGTGCATGCTAACTGCACAGCTGAGTGCTAGCGTATTTTCTGCAGATGTCTTTTCAGGCTACACGCTTTTGAAACAGGAAACCAAGGAAATGCAGGATGATGATTTCCTGAATCAGGGAATGGCAACTGTCGAGAAGGGGGGCAAGTTGTTTGCCAGCATAGGCAAGAATGGAAAATCCTGCGAGACCTGCCATGGGCAAGGTGGCAAGAAACTTGATCCAAAAGTCATCGCGACTTACCCCGTGCTAAACAGCAAGACCCAGCGCCCAATTACCCTTCAGCAACATATCATTAATGAGTGGACGGAAAACCTGGGGAATGCGCCGCTCAAGTATGAAAGCAGCGATGCACTGGCGTTGGAGGCATTTGTGCGTAACCTTGCGCGTGGCCAGGTGGTTAATGTGCAGACGGGCGGAAAGATGGTGCCTTTCTTCGAACAGGGGAAGAAGCTGTACGAAGAGGCTCGCGCGGGACAGCTCGACATGGCCTGTGCAAGCTGCCATAACTTGTACCCTGGGTTGAAACTCAGAGCGCAGGTTTTATCTCAGGGTCAAAGCAATGGATTTCCGTTATACCGACTGGCCGATGGCAAAGTGGTTGGCGTCCAGACCCGTATAAACCAATGTTTCGACCAGTTCCGCGCCGAGGGTTACCCGTTTGGCAGCGAAGAAAACACGCTGTTGGAACTTTATATGAATGCACGCGGCAACGGTTTGAAAATTGAAACGCCAGCTGTGCGATTCTGAAATTTTGTTTGCCGTATTAGTTCTTTGATAAGCCGCACATAGTGGTTTTGTTGGTGAAGAAGACAGTGAAACATTAAGGAGTAGCTGATGGCCACGTTTGAGTATCACGAAGTTGAAAACCGAAGTGGGCGGCACGCCAAGATGAATCACGCTTGGTTGAATCACTTTCCTCCAAATCCCGCCCAAGTGTGAGCTATTGGGCGGGATTTTTTTGAAATTTGAATCGTGTCAATTGAGATAAAAGAATCTGATTGGTTTTGGATTTGTTGAATATCCGGTCTATTGATCATTGCCTGCGTTTGATTTGCCCTGCCGCTCAAGGTTTATGCCCAGAAACTCGCGGCCGTTACCTGGAAAGGAAGTTCAATGAATATTTCTGGAATCGTTGTGCAAACCCTGCCCGTCCATCTGAACAAAGTAACTGAGTCGATTAACAACGTCGAGGGCGCAGAAGTGCATTATCGCGACGAGGCAAGCGGGCGCATCGTAGCCACGCTTGAAGGCGGAGATATCCGGGCCGAGGTTGATCTCCTCAAAATTATCAAGACACTCCCGCACGTTGCTTATGCAGAAATGGTTTATCACCACTTTGAGGAGGACGAGATGGTCTATCAAACGATCCCCCCCGAGCTAGATGCCATGCAAGGGCTGAAAGAAATCGTCCCTCCCTGAGTTCGATTAATACCACCGGATTAGAGATATATACGTATCTTTCTTTAAAACTTTACGCCACAAATATGGAGGAAGCAATCATGAGCGTGACACGCCGCGATTTTATCAAGTCATCTGTTGCCGCTGCTACAGCTGCAACGATCGGAATTCATGCATCACAAAACGCACAGGCCGCAACACAGGAGGCTGAGGCCGATTGGAAATGGGACAAGGGAGTATGCCGGTTTTGCGGCACTGGCTGCGGAATCATGATCGCAACCAAAGGAAACAAGATTGTTGCGACCAAAGGTGATCCAGATTCAACAGTAAATCGCGGCCTTAACTGTATCAAAGGCTATTTCAACGGCAAGATCATGTACGGCAAGGATCGCCTGACCCAACCATTGATGCGCATGAGCAACGGCAAGTTTGACAAGAAGGGCAAGTTCCAGTCGGTAACCTGGGATCAGGCATTCGATGAGATGGCCAGGCAATTCAGAAAAACGTATCAGGAACTTGGTCCAACGGGTGTGGCGTGGTTTGGCTCGGGGCAGTATACCGTCCCGGAAGGCTATGCATCCGTAAAGCTGATGAAAGCAGGTTTCCGCAGCAACAATCTCGATCCAAATGCCAGACATTGCATGGCATCAGCGGTCGCCGCTTTCATGCAGGTGTTCGGCATCGATGAGCCTGCCGGCAACTACATGGACATGGAAGAAACCGATACGGTCGTCACATGGGGCGGAAACATGGCCGAGATGCACCCCATGTTGTGGGCTCGGGTGGCAGACCGGCGTCTGTCATCCAACCATGTGCGTATTGTCAATCTCAGCACTTTCCGCAATATGACCTCTGATATTGCTGATACAGAAATCATTATGTCGCCGAACGGGGATCTGGCGATCCAGAATTATATTGCCCGCGAGATCGTTAAACGCGATGCCTTAGACCACGAATTCGTTAAAAATCACTGCGTGTTTTCCACTGGTCCCTATGACATTGGATACGGAATGCGCGCGACGGATAAATATGCCTTCAATGCAGAGAAGGATACGCAGATAAATGAAATCAGGCACAAGCTCAACAAGCACGAGGCTATCGCACAACGGCGCCAGGAAGGCGAGGTGGTGGAACAGAAAAACACCGCTACTGCGGGCAATCATTGGATGATTTCTTTCGAGGATTTCAAGAAGGGGCTTGAGCCGTATACGCTGGATTTTGTCGCCGAGGTCGCGAAGGGGGATCCGGACGAGCCGATCGAGGAATTCAAGGAAAAGCTCAAGTTGCTTGCCGACTATTATGCCGATCCGAAACGCAAGGTGGTGTCTTTCTGGACCATGGGTTTCAACCAGCACCAGCGGGGTACGTGGGTCAACGAGCAGGTGTATATGAACCATTTGTTGACCGGCAAACAGTGCAAGCCTGGCAATGGCGCATTCTCGTTGACTGGCCAGCCATCGGCTTGCGGGACTGCTCGCGAAGTCGGTGTTTTCTCTCATCGTCTGCCGGCGGATATGGTGGTTGATAACCCCAAGCATCGTGATGTTGCGGAAAAGATATGGAAACTGCCCAAGGGCACGGTCAACCCCAAGATAGGCAGCCATATCACCAAAATCATGCGCGATCTGGAAGACGGTTCTGTTAAATGGGCCTGGGTGGCGGTCACGAATCCGTTCCAAGGCACAGCAAACGCTCATCACTGGATCAAGGGCGCTCGCGACATGGATAACTTTATTGTCTGTTCCGATGCCTATCCCGGCATATCAGCCAAGGTTGCCGATCTTGTTTTGCCAGCGGCGATGATTTTCGAGAAATGGGGTTTCTATGGAAACGCAGAACGCCGGACCCAGTCCTGGCGGCAGCAGGTGTCGCCACCAGGGCAGGCAGTAGGTGACTTATGGCACATCATGGAGTTCTCCAAGCGCTTCAAGCTCAAGGAATTCTGGGGGGAGCAGAAGGTGCCTGGACTGAAGGCAGAGGGCTTTGCTGATGGCAAGCTGCCCGATATCAGCCAGTCAGCTCGAACTATGGGTTATACAGGAGAAGAAACACTCTATGAAGTTCTGTTCGCGACCCCGGAAAACAAGAAGATGAAGTGGCCCGATAACGCCGTTGCCAAGGGTCATGCCAACCATGTTGCCGAGGCGCTGGGTGATGGCTGGTTCCCGGAGAAAGCCATGTTTGAGGAATATGCCAGCTTTGGGCGCGGACATGGTCACGATTTGGCGCCATTTGACGTGTATTTCGATGACAAGGTTCGCGGTCTCAAGTGGCCTGTGGTCAAGGACCAGACTACAGGCGAATGGAAAGAAACGCACTGGCGCTTCAATGCAAAATATGATTCCTACGTTAAGCACGGCCCCTTCGAGTTTTACGGGGAGGCAATGAAAGATCTGCCCAGCGGTGATCTTGATGGCGTCACGGACAAGAATAAAAAAAATCTCCATGGAAAGGCCAAAATCTTCTTCCGCCCCTATGCGGCGCCAGTAGAGCAGCCGGATGAAACCTATCCGTTCTGGTTAATTACCGGCCGTGTACTTGAACATTGGCATTCAGGCACCATGACACGCCGTGTGCCAGAGTTGCACCGGGCGGTACCTTCTGCGCTTATTTATATGCATCCAAAGGATGCTGAAAAGCTCGGACTCAAGCGTAATGATCTGGCCTGGATAGAATCCCGACGCGGCAAAATTCAGGCACGTATTGAACCGCAGGGGCGTAACCGGATGCCACGTGGTGCGATCTTTGTCCCGTGGTTCGACGAAGGAGTTTTTATCAACAAGGTTACGCTTGATGCAACTTGTCCGATCTCAAAGCAGGTCGACTTCAAGAAATGCGCCGTGAAAATCTACAAGGCCTAACTGTAATCCTGGCTCTGATGTGCCGTCGGGCATATCAGAGCCCTCGGCGAGCCATTGACGCATGATAGAAACCGTTCAGATCCAAAGGAGAATCTAATGAAACTTCGACTCGCAAGACTACTTCAGTGCGCGTTGTTATTCACCGCAGTAAACATTTGCCTTGCAGATGGCAACAATTCCATTTCCGACAGTGAATTGGGGCTCTCTAGGTCTGATGTAAAGGATGATCCTGTTCCGGAAGCCTACACGTTCAATCCAAAATTTCCTGGCACGAATGATTTTTTACCGCGAGCCTACTTGAATGCCCCGCCTCAGATACCGCATAACATAGACCGGCTCACGCCAGTTACCGCAAAGAACAACCAATGCAAGGGGTGTCACGACAGGCCGCAAATGTGGGGCACCAAGCGGAAGGGGCTTCCGACACCTATACCAGAAAGTCACTACACGGATTTGCGTAATGATCCTGGCACGGTTACCAAGAAGCTGATAGGCGCACGATTTAACTGTACGCAGTGCCATGTGCCGCAGGCGATCACGCAACCTCTGGTTGAAAACAGTTTCTAGGTTGGATGCTAATAAAACCAGTGGGCAGGGCGCAGCTTGGTGTTGATATGCCAGAGCGCCCATAACGCCTGGAAATATGGAAGCTGATAAGGCAAGACGTGGATTTCTGACGGGCTCTTGGTTGCATAAAGAGGGACGACAGCAACTCGTGCAACCGCAGAGCCCTTTAGGGCCAGAGCCGCCGAAAATTGCTAGGCACATCAATCGTGCACTGTGCAAAAGCTGTGGCGGGCGCTGCTTGAGTGTCTGCGAAACAGGAGTAATCCGGCTTTACCCTGAAGGACACAGTTTGGCTGGTGCGCCATGGTTGGATTTTTCAGTGGCCCCCTGCATATTCTGCGGAAAATGCGCTGATGCGTGTCCGCAAATTGAATTGCTGTCAGTTGACGAAGAACGTGTTGTAATCGGGGTTGCGGAAATCTCCCATACCCGTTGTCTTTCCTATACCAGCGTATTTTGCATTTCCTGTCAGAGCAGCTGCGGGTATCAGGCCATTCAGCGTGACCGTCTGAGCCGCCCCCAAATACGTCCTGATGCATGCACGGGTTGTGGCGCATGTGTCAGCATCTGCCCTGTACAGGCAATCAGTGTCCATTGCGATCGAGGTGGCAGCGAGCGGGGCTGAATACTGCTTGATTAGGCCACTGGCCAGTGTTTCTCAGTGAATATTGCAGACTTTGATGGCCAGGCTATCAGCCGATACTCGAAAACGCAGAATCGGGTTCAGGTTTTCTCTTAAGCGGCTGCAGCATCTGAATTCCCCTAGTCATGGAGTTTGTTCCGTCCTGGTTTTCATATACCGATTAAATCAGTATTGATTTGGCTGTCCAGCATTTCTGCTTCACCCACACTACTCATGTGGAGGGCATTTGCCCTCTCCACATGAGTTGATTGAATCATTTGGCTGGGGCGGGCATGGCCGGAGCGGATGCGGGAGTACCAGGTGCTGATGCGGCTGGCGCCATCATTGGGCCCATCATGTTCATGGGCTGTATCATCGGTGTCATCATCTGGTTGAGCATGGCCGGATTGGTCATGGGGGCCATCATCGGCGCCATCATGTTCATGGGCTGCATCATGGAGCCCATTGCAGGGACCATCGGAGCCATCATGCCCATAGGCGCTGACATCATTGGCCCCATTGGCGCCATCATCTGATTGAGCATGGCAGGGTTGGTCATGGGTGCCATCATTGGAGCCATCATGTTCATGGGCTGCATCATGGAGCCCATTGCAGGGACCATTGGCGCCATCATGCCAACGGGTGCTGTCATCATCGGCCCCATCATGTTTGCGTACATCATGGGATTCATCATTTGTTCCATGCCGAA
>JADFDC010000034.1 GCA_018263115.1 Thiobacillus sp. | reverse complement strand
CTCATGATGTAAGGCTCGCCGAGTCCGCCGTCGCCGATGGTGACCGGAAACAGTTTGTCGCGATACAGGTAGGCGCCAGCCATCGCGAAATGCTGGCCCTGGCCGAGCGGACCGGCGGGGGCCAGCAGGCCGGGGATGGCGCCGGAGAGGTGGCCCAGAAGGCCATGACGCTCACGGAAGCGCGCGCGCATATCTGAAACAGTATGAATTCCCATGTCTTCCAGCGAGGTGTCGAGGAACATCGCCGAATAGAAGCCAGGTGCGTGGTGGCCGACCTCGGTCACCATGTTGCGGTGTCCCAGCAGGTGCAGCGCGGCGACTGCATCGGCACTCGACGCGAAACCGCCCGGGTGGCCGGACGACTTGCTGCCGGTGACCTGCAGCGTCAGGTAGCGTAGCGCGTCGGCGGCGAGCAGGGTCTGGTAGATCGCGGCTTCGCTGGCCGGATCGGGCAACGCGAGCTGTCTGGGGCTCAACAACGGCGTGGTGCCAAGCCGATCGATTTCTGGGAAGGTGTCGGCGAAATACTGAATGCCCTGGCAAAAAGCGGGCATGGATTCTGTCTGGGATTGCAAAATGGCATTCATGGCACACCTTTCATAATGTGAAAATTAATTACGTATTACGAAATACTTAAGTGTATTGAAGCAGTAAAACGATCAAAATTTCACATAGCGTGATAAATTTTCACTTTATGAAAAATTCAAACTCATCCATACAGGTAATTGACCGGGCCATGGCGCTAGTAGCAACGCTTTCGGCGGCCTCCGGATCGATAAGTCTTACCCGGCTGGCAGAGCAGGCCGGATTGCACACCGCCAGCGCGCATCGCATTCTTGGCGCGCTGATCGCGCACGGTTTGATCGAAAAAACGGGTGCCGGCGAATACGACCTGGGCGTACGCTGGCTGGAAGTTGGAAATCGCTTGAGGGCGCGGCTGAATATCCGTCAAGTGGCGATGCCTACCTTGCAGAAACTGGCGGAAGAAACGGGCGAGACGGTCAATCTAATCGTACGTCGCGGAGACGAGGCGGTATATATCGAACGTGTCTCAGGCGGGCAGACAATGATCCAGGTGGTCCAGGTCGTTGGTGCGCATGCGCCCCTGCATGTCACCGCTGTTGGCAAGATCTTTCTTGCAGAGGACAGCGTGAGCGGCGTGCTGGGTTACGCCGAGCGCACCGGTTTGCCGGCATTCACGCCAAATACCCTGACTACTCTGGATGCGTTGCGCAACGAGCTTGAAATCATTCGCCGGCAGCAGATGGCGTACGACCGCGAGGAAGCCGAGTTGGGCGTGGCCTGCATCGGCGCACCGATCCGCGATGCAGAGGGCAAGCTTGTTGCCGGGCTGTCGATTTCGGCCCCGGCCGAACGCCACAAGCTGGGCTGGACGGACGCGCTGAAACAGGCCGCCGCGACAATCGGTGCCGCGCTGGGTTATCAGGAAAGCCGTTGAAGCGGACGCGGCGTTCTGGCATAACCGGCTAGAATCGGGAACATGACGGAGCAGACAATGGTGATAAAAGCCACGCGATATGAATGGGCGGCCTGGGGACTGATGGCGGCCGCGCTGGTATTCACGCTCAAGGCCAAGCTGTTGCCAGCCCTGCTCGCCGGATTGCTGGTGTATGAACTGGTGGCCATGCTGGCGCCCAGGTTCGTGGGCGGCAAACTGCTTTCACATAGCCGGGCGAAAATCGTGGTGGTGGCCCTGATCAGCGCCACTGTATTGGCGATCCTGATTGGTGTCGTGGTGGGATTGATCGCCTATTACAAATCCGAAGGCGGAAGCTATGCAGCGCTGCTGGCCAAAATGGCGGAAGTCATTGAAAATTCGCGCGCGTTGCTGCCCGCCTACATCGCCCAGTATTTGCCGCAGGGGGACGAATCACAGATTCGCGCCACCATCGTTGAGTGGCTGCGCACGCATGCCGAAGAAATCAAGGGCTTTGGCGGCACGGCAGGCCATGCGCTGGCCATGGTAGTCATTGGACTCATCATCGGGTCATTTGTGGCGCTGAACGAGGGGCGCGAAAAGCACATGCTTGGCCCGCTTGCGCACGCCTTGAGCGAACGCGTCGATCATCTAGGTGAATCATTTCGCAAAGTCGTGTTTGCCCAGGTACGCATCTCCGCGCTGAATACCTTCCTGACCGGCCTGTATCTGGCCGTAGTTCTGCCGGCATTTGGTGTGCAGCTTCCCTTCATCAAAACCATGATAGTCATCACCTTCGTGGTTGGCCTCATGCCGGTTTTGGGCAATCTGGTATCCAATACCGTCATTGTGATCATATCTTTCAATCATGGGCTTCATACGGCGTTTGCTTCTCTGGCTTTCCTAGTCATCATCCACAAGCTGGAATATTTCGTGAATGCCCGCATCATCGGTGGCCAGATCAAGGCCTACACATGGGAATTGCTGACCGCCATGCTGGTGATGGAAGCTGCATTTGGCATTGCGGGGGTCATCGCAGCGCCGGTGTTTTATGCATATCTGAAAAGTGAGCTGGGCGAGCGCGGCCTGATCTAGCCCGCCAGCCGCTCCAGCGCCAGCATGATGGCGGCTGAGTCCAGTTCGGCATCTCCCGCTTCCATCAAGGCTTCAATTTGCTGTGCCACGATAGCTGTTCCTGGCAAGGGCACATGATTTTCGCTGGCATTGTCCAGCACGATCCCCAGGTCTTTATGATGCAGCTTGACCTTGAATCCCGGCTTGTAATCGGCGTTCATCATGCGCAGGCCGTGCACTTCCAGAATCTTGCTTCCTGCATAGCCGTCCAGCAGCGCCTCGCGCATTTTCGTCGGATCAACGCCGTTCTTTCGCGCCAGCAAGATCGCTTCGGCCACCCCTTGCAGCGTCAGGCTCACCACAATCTGGTTACAGGCCTTTACGACCTGGCCCGCGCCGTGATCGCCCACATGCACAATGTTCTTGCCCATAATTTCAAACAGGGGCTTCACGCGCTCGAAAACTTCCGTCTTGCCGCCAGCCATGATCGATAGCGTGCCCTGCGTTGCCCCTGCCTGGCCGCCGGATACGGGGGCGTCCAGCATGTCCACGCCGCGTACCTCAAGCTGCGCAGCAATGCGCCGGGTGGCGGACGGCGCAATTGTGCTCATGTCCACAATGACGCTGCCGGGTTTTACGCCGTGAACCAGACCGCGTTCACCCAGAATCACCTGCTCCACGTCGGATGTGCCTGACACAACGGTGAAACAGATTTCCGCACTTGCTGCCACCTCCGCAGGTGTGCCCTTGCCCATTGCGCCGGCGACCAGAAGCGGCTCGACCGTGTCGAACCGGCGGCCCCAGGTCAACAGTTCATGTCCGGCCTTGATGAGATTGAGCGCCATGGGCCGCCCCATGATGCCGGTGCCGATGAAACCGATTTTCATGTCTTGTCCCCTGATGTTGCCGTTAACCTGATAACCCAATATCAGCCTAACACCATCAGCCAGACAGGCAAGGTCAGCAGGTAAAGGACGGTGCCCCAGGCGACAGTGAGCGCGACTTTCTCCACGTCGAGCTGATAGCGGTCAGCCAGGCCAACCGCCATGAGCATGGTGGGGACGCCCGCTTCTAGAACGGCGCCGCGCTGGGCATTGGTTAACGGGTCAAAGAAAATCAACGCCAGGCCATAGGCCAGCAAGGGCAACAGCAGCAGTTTGAAGGCCACCGTGGTCAGCACAGGCAGGCTGGGCGCCAGTCGCGACCAGGGAATAGACAATCCCAGCATCAGCAGCATGACCGGTATGGTGGGCTGACCGATGAAATGCGCCGCATGGATAAGCGGTTGGGTGTTCATGGGTAGCTGTGCCACGATCACGCCAGCGGCAAAGGCCCAAAGCGGCGGCAAGGTGAAAAGCTGTTTCAGGGGATGTCCGGCATCGGTGGTCTGGCCGCCCAGTTTCACCGCGATCCAGACCCCCACGCTCCACACCAGCGGCGTGGTGGCGGCCATGTCGGCAAAAGCGGCGTAGCGCCCGCCCGCTTCGCCATACAGGTGGGTCAGCAAGGGATAACCCATGAACAGAACATTGCCGAAGACGCCGCACAGAAGCAATCCTGCGCGCGCGCCGGAAGACAATGCCGCGCCAAGCCGCGTCATGAACAACAGGAAATACAGCGGCAACCCCGTCAGCAGCATGCCGCTGGCGACGAGCAATGGAACACTCAACAAGTCGGTGTCAACTTCAGCGCTGGCCGCGGCGGCGAACAGCAGTGCCGGCGCGAACAGGTTGATGGTAACAGTCGTGATGTAGCCGCGAATCGATCGTATGCCGGCGTCATCGAGGCGAGTGCGCCAGATAGCGCCGGCCGCAATGAGCAGCGCCATCGGAAACAGCACTTGGGCCAGCAGATCGAAATAATCGGAAAACAGCATAAAAAAATGGCGGGAGATTTTCCCGCCATTATGCGTGAATCAAGGGACGGAGTTCAGGTATCCCGCGACATGGTCGCGCTGCGAGGAGTGCTGCGGATGTTGTCCTCGAGCCAGTGCTTGATGCGGTTGGCATCGCCCAGCCGGCCGTATTTTCCCGTCGCATCCAGCAGCACGATGATGACTTTGCGCTCCGCGATTTCCGCCTGCATTACCAGGCAGTGGCCGGCTTCATTGATATAACCGGTTTTGGAAAGTCCGATTTGCCATTCGTGGTCGCGTGTCAAACGATTGGTGTTGTTGAACGCAACATCACGCCAGAACACGTGGGTTTTGCGGCGTTTTTTGACGACGACTTTTTGTTTGCCCAGACTGTAATTTCCCGCTGACGAAATATCGCGGATTTCCGGGTAGGTGTTGTAGGCATGGTTGACCAGTTTGGCCAGGTCTTCGGCGGTGGACTGGTTGTAGCTCGACAGCCCGGTGGGGTCAACATACAACGTGCTGTGCATGCCCAGTTGACGGGCCTTGCGGTTCATTGCGGTGATGAATGCATCGATGCCGCCAGGATAGCTTCGGCCCAGCGCATGCGCGGCACGGTTTTCCGACGCGATCAGGGCAAGGTGCAGCAACTGCTCCCGTGTGTAGACCGAACCAACAGAAAGCCGTGATCCCGTGCCCTTCAGATAGTCGATGTCGCTTGGACTGATGGCAACTTTCTCGTCCAGCCTCAGGCCGGCATCCAGTGTCACGATGGCGGTCATCAGTTTGGTGATGGACGCAATGGGGGTTTGAAGCCTGGCGTTTTTGGTAATCAGGGTTTGTCCGTTTTCCTGATCCACTACCAGGACCGATAGCGCGCTCAGGTCCAGGGTGTTGTCCGGGGAGGTATTGTTGATCTCGGGCGCAGCGGGCGCCTGCCAGGCGTGCGCGGGTATGCTGGCCAGCATCAAACCAAACAACAGGAATAAGCTACGATGAAACATGGTTTTCCCCGAATCAGCGGGCAAGGCCCCGAATAATAAGTAAAAAGACGGTTAACAGACCATGGAACTTTAATACAACACCTTGTTTCCAGATAAACGGATAGATAATCCTCTGTTGACGCCATGAGCAAATTTAATATATATAGCAAATAGATAGGGGAGATTTGCAGATTTTACTCAAAAAAGATAAGCCAAGTCTGATACGCGCTCAGCCAGGAGTCTTGGCGGATATGCTGTCCGCGCTTGATATTGGCAGAGAGGCATCCCCTGAGCTGCGCCTTGCCGCTGGGCAAGATCCCCTGCTTGCCCTGGGCATCATGGCGGCCGCTCGCCGACAGACAATCCCTGGCCAGCGGCTGTCCCTGGCCGATGCGGCAGGTCGTTTGAGTCCAGATTTCCTCAGGGTTTTGATCCTGTCCACGGAAGTGGCTGACAAACAACAAAGTGTGCGATGGGTTGTTGCCCAGCGTGTTGCGCATCTGGCACGGCTCATCGCTGAAAAGACAAGGGTGTGTGACAACGAGGCCGCCTGGCTTGCGGGACTGTGTCACGACCTGCCTGCCTATCTCGGAACGGAAAGCCTGCCCGCCTGGGTGGAAGCCTGGCTGCTGGCGGGCGATGAGCAGGGCTTCCTGTCGGACGCCGTCCATTTTCATTCCGCGCCGCCCGCCCGGCTCAAGTCCGCGCATCCGCTGGTAAGGGTGTTGCAGCTGGCCGTCGCCCTGGCCTGCCGGGAAAACGCCCTGGAAAATGTGGATGTGCGTGCGGCAATGTCCAGTCTGAGCCTGGATCCCGCGGAGGGAGCTCGGCTTCAGCAGGAAGCCATCGAAAAAGCCGAAGCGGCCAGATTGCGGTATACCGACTGGGAAGCGGTGCAATTCAGCGGCCCGCGCGATCGCCTCTCCCGTGCCTATGCGCAATTCGCCTCGCTGGCGGCACTGCGCGATTATTTTTATCTGGCGGCCGATGAAGCCGCGCTTGCAAGAGTGCTGGGCGAAGCGCTCCAGGGGTTTGCCGGGCTGGAACGAAGCATCCTGTATGTTCTGAATAACCAGGCCTTGGCACCCGCCCGCTGGTGGCCGGTGCCGGATGCGCTTCGGGAAATATCCATATCGATGGAGGATCCTGTCAGCGCGCTGGCCCAGGCGGCGCGTGGCAATCGTGCATTCTGGTTGTCTGGCTTGATGCATGAAGCATCCGTGGCGGATGCGCAGATAGCCCGGGTGATGAAAGCCGACACCCTGCTGGCCGAACCCCTCAGGTTGGAGGACGGCACGCCGGCTGTTCTGGTGGCCATTAATCCGCCGCAGGATTTGATTGAAATGCCGGTCTGGAAAACCGCTCTCCGTGCGCTCGCCTCTCGTAAAGGAGGCGCTATACCGATAGCAAGCACTTACATGGAGTTTACGCGACCGGCCGAATCCACCCCTGCTGTCGTGGACGGCATTCCCCGTGACCAGGTTCGCAAAGCGGTGCATGAGGCGGCCAACCCGCTCACCATCATGCGCAATTACGTCAATCTGTTGTCTGGCAAGTTTCAGGGCGATACCGACATCAGTCGTGACCTGTCAATTATTGGCAACGAAATCGAGCGTGTGGCTGGGATACTGCGGACCCTGACATCCCAACAAAGAACAGAGAAAGAGACCGTTTCCGCGGCCGGCACGGTCGTTGAAATCAACCCCGTCATTTCGGAACTGGTACGGCTGTCGCTGGGCACGCTGTTTGTGCCCAACAAGGTCAGCGTGCAGATTGATCTGGATCCGGACACGGGCCCGGTCATCACCAATCGCGATCAGCTCAAGCAGGTTTTGCTCAATCTGGCCAAGAACGCGGTCGAGGCCATGCCCCAAGGTGGCAAGCTGATCTTTGCCACCCGACGCATCGTACGGCACGACAAAACGGTAGTGGAAATTGCGGTGCGGGATACCGGTAAGGGCTTGCCTGATGAGGTGAAACGCAAACTGTTTCAGCCCGTGACCTCAAGCAAGGGCGGGGATCACGCCGGACTGGGGCTTTCCATCTGTCGCGGCCTGATCGAGTCCATGGGCGGCCAGATTGAATGTGAGTCCGGTACGGGCGGCACCAGTTTCCACATTTACCTGCCGGCGGAAGCCACGACAGACCGTGAGGAACGATCCCGCGCAAGCGGCCAGATGCCCACGGAAATAAGCTCTAGAGGGAGTAATAATGCTGGATGACATTCGTGATGAAATGAATACCGGTGTTGGCGTCAGCAGTCTCTTCAATCGGCCCCGGGTACTGGTTGTTGATGACGAACCGCTGATTCTTGAAGGGTTGACGCGGCTGATGGCGGCACGCAACTACGAAGCCATTACCGCGAATGGCGGACGCGAAGCGCTCATCGCCATCGGCAAGCAGCAGTTCGACATTGTTCTGCTGGACCTCAACATGCCGGATCTCGGCGGCGCCGAGGTGCTGCGTTTCATGATGGATCGAGAAGTGGATACGCCGGTGATCGTGGTGTCCGGCGACAGCACTATCGACGGCGCGATCCGTGCATTGCGCGGAGGCGCCACCGATTTCATCCGCAAGCCCTATGAGCCCGAGGAACTGCTTCGCCGGATAGACAATACTTTGGCCAAGCGCAGGCTTGAAAAGGAGAACAATCTCATCCTACAGCGCCTGCAGCAATCCGAAAAATGGCACCGGTTTCTTGTCAACAGCTCACCCGATCTGATTTACACGCTGGACGAGGAAGGCCGGTTCACCTTCATCAATGACCGGGTCGAAAGCCTGCTGGGTTATCCCAAGGACGAACTCATCGGCCAGCACTTTACGTATCTGATATACGAGGAAGACATTGCCCGGGCGGAACACATTTTCAATGAGCGGCGCTCGAGCGAGCGTTGCGCGCGCAATATCGAACTGCGACTGAAATGCAATCCAGGGCAGCGTCGGCCGCGCGTCATGAATGGACGCTACAAGACGGTTGAAGTCTCGGCCACCGGCATGTACGAATCCACGGAAAACCGTTTTGAGAAACGCTTCATGGGCAGTTACGGCGTGGTCAAGGACGTTTCCGATCGCAAGCAGGCGGAAGAGACCGTTCACTATCAGACCTATCACGACCTCCTGACTGGCCTGCCCAATCGGGCTTTGTTGCGCGATCATCTCGGGTTGTCGCTGGCCCAGGCCAAACGCACGAAACAGCCGATGGCGGTGATGATTCTCGACCTCGATCACTTCAAGATCATCAACGACTCGCTGGGACATGGCTGCGGTGACGAAATGTTGATCAATGTTGCAACCCGATTAAGACAGTGTCTGCGGGAGGGCGACACGCTGGCGCGATTGGGTGGAGACGAGTTCGCCGTGCTGCTGCCGGGACTGTTTTCGCGCAAGGATGTCGAACAGATCGGGCGCAAGATCATCCACTCCCTGAGCAAGCCAATGCAGATCAAGGGGCACGATGTGTATGTGTCCGTCAGCATTGGTGCAACGGTCGCGCCGGAAGACGGCGACATGGTCGACACGCTCATCCGCCACAGCGAAATCGCCATGTACCAGGCCAAGGCCCAGGGCAGAAGCCGTTTGCAGTTCTGGCAGCCGGGCATGCAGGCGCCCTATTCCGAGCGCATCCAGATGGAAGCGGATTTACGCCGCGCGCTGGCGCGCAACGAATTCATGCTGTTCTATCAGCCGCTGGTGGATATTGCCACGGGCGCGGTAAAAGGGTTTGAAGCGCTTCTGCGTTGGTGGCATCCCGAAAAAGGCCTGCTCTCACCCGCTGAATTTATTCCCATCGCTGAAGAAACCGGCGTCATTGTGCCGATCGGCGAATGGGTGCTTCGCGAGGCCAGCGCGCAACTAGCGGACTGGCGCAAGGCAAGGTTGCCAGACGTGCGCATGTCGGTCAACATTTCCGCCCGCCAGCTTGAAAATCCGGATTTTGTCGAAAGCGTGATGCGCTCCGTGCAGATTCATGCCCTGGACTGCAATTGCGTGGAACTGGAGATTACCGAAAGCCTGCTAATGCGCGATCTGGAAAGCAATGCCATCAAGCTGGGACGCCTGGCGGCATCAGGCGTCATGCTGGCGATTGATGATTTCGGCACTGGCTACAGCTCTTTCAAGTACCTGTCCAAATTCCCCATCCATACACTCAAGATCGATCAGTCCTTCGTCAAGGATTTGCGCCACAACGGCAACGCTTCGATCGTCAATGCCATTGTCGGCATGGGCCGCGGATTGAATTTGAATGTTGTCGCGGAAGGCGTGGAAACGCCGGATCAGCTCGACGTCCTGCGAGGCCTGCATTGCGGTGAGATGCAGGGATATTTGTTCAGTCCGCCCATTTCGGCCCACGATGCCACGCGCTTGCTACAACGCAATATTCACATGAGTCAGGCAGGCCTTATGGCGCAGGCGAGTTAGTCTAGGCGATCAATTCCGGGTCATCACAGCCCTGGCTGCGGAATGACTGGATGACATGCCGGGTTACCCCGCGGACTGCCATGTCCCGGGTGATAACAGAGACGTCATCATTTGATAGAAGGGCCGGGTGTACGGTGGTGCGGATTTCATATTCCACACCGGATTGCAGCACCAGATCGAGACACGTCCGCGCCCGTTCGCCGCTGCCCGGGACACCGGTAATGCGGGCGTAGTCCGCGCAGGGTGCTTTCACATCCAGCCCGACCCAATCCACCAAGGGTAATATTTCTTGCAGCCGCCGCGGGTAAATGCCGGCGGTATGCAGGCCGATTTTGAATCCCTGTTCACGCACCTCGTGCATGGCGTGGATGAGGCTGGATTGCAAGGTGGGCTCGCCGCCGGAAAACACCACGGCATCGAGCAGGCCCTTGCGGCGCTGGAGAAAATCGACAATGGCTTCCCAGCGGATTTCATGCTTGCCTTGTGCCGGGATCAACTCAGGATTGTGGCAATAACGGCAGTGCCAGGAGCAACCCTGACAGAACACGACCGCAGACAGCATGCCTGGCCAGTCGGTGGCGGACAACGGCGTGAAGCCGCCTACCCTCAGCATGGGGCTTATCCAAATTTGCAATGGCCCTCGACGAAGAAGCGCCGCTCACGATGTTCGCTCTGCTTGCCCTTGTTGAAGCTGGCTACTGGACGGTGATAGCCCATCACGCGCGTCCACACTTCACAGCGGGTGCGTTCTTCTTCCTTGAGCGTGATGGCGGTATGGATGGCGGAAGGCAGGGCCATGTCGTTCATTCGGGTCTCCTTGAATATTGCGGATTTATGCAGCAGCAGCGTGCTTGCGGGCAAGGGCTTCCTCGTCACACTTGGGACAGAATTCATGTTCCCCCGCGAGGTAGCCATGTTTCGGGCAGATGGAAAAACTGGGCGTAATGGTGATGTAGGGCAGGCGGAAGCGTTCCAGCGCGCGGCGCACCAGCTTCCTGCAGGCATCAGCGGAAGAAATACGCTCCGACATGTAGAGGTGCAGCACGGTGCCGCCGGTGTACTTGCGCTGCAAATCATCCTGCCGCTCCAGCGCTTCGAACGCATCGTCGGTGAAACCCACCGGCAACTGCGTCGAGTTGGTGTAGTACGGCGCATCAATCGTGCCCGCCTGCAGGATGCCCAGATAGCGCCTGGCGTCCTCCTTGGCGAAGCGGTAGGTCGTGCCTTCGGCCGGCGTGGCTTCCAGGTTGTACAGGTGGCCCGTCTCTTCCTGAAACGCGGCGATGCGCGCGCGAATGTGATCAAGCAGGCGCAACGCGAAGTCGTGGCCCCATGTCGTGGTGATGTCGTGTTCGTCGCCAGTGAAATTGCGGATCATTTCGTTAACGCCGTTCACCCCGATGGTCGAGAAGTGGTTGCGTAGCGTGCCGAGATAGCGTTTGGTGTAGGGGAAAAGCCCGTTGTCCATCAGTCGCTGGATTTCCTTGCGCTTGATTTCCAGGCCATTCCTCGCCATGTCGAGCAGAGCGTCGAGGCGACGCAGCAGCGCGGCTTCATGGCCCTTGTATTCGTAGCCCAGGCGAGCGCAGTTGACGGTTACCACACCCACACTTCCAGTCTGTTCGGCTGAGCCGAACAGGCCGTTGCCGCGCTTCAAGAGTTCACGCAGGTCGAGCTGCAGGCGGCAGCACATGGAGCGGATATGGTTCGGCTTCATCTCGGAATTGATGAAGTTCTGAAAGTACGGCAGGCCGTACTTGGCGGTCATCTCGAACAGCCGCTCGGCGTTTTCCGATTCCCAGGGGAAATCCGGCGTCATGTTGTAGGTGGGGATGGGGAAGGTGAA
The DNA here is from genome assembly GCA_018263115.1 of Thiobacillus sp. Classification (GTDB taxonomy): domain Bacteria; phylum Pseudomonadota; class Gammaproteobacteria; order Burkholderiales; family Thiobacillaceae; genus UBA6918. The sequence goes on along the minus strand of JADFDC010000034.1, from coordinate 11,656 downwards.
CACCCGGCCCTTGGCATCGCCGGTGGTCATAACCTCGATGTAGGCGCGGTTGATCATGTCCATCTCGACCTGTAGTTCGCCGTAGGTGAAGGGCATCTCCTCGCCGGCGATAACGGGTATCTGCTCCCGCAGATCCTCGGGGCAGGTCCAGTCGAAGGTGAGATTGGTGAACGGTGTCTGCGTGCCCCAGCGCGATGGCACGTTGAGGTTGTAGATCAGTTCCTGGATGCACTGTTTGACCTGGTCGTAGCTCATGCCATCCTTGCGGATGAAAGGCGCCATGTAGGTATCGAACGAGGAAAACGCCTGCGCGCCTGCCCATTCATTCTGCAGGGTGCCGAGGAAGTTGACGATCTGGCCGACTGCGCTCGACATGTGTTTCGGCGGCCCTGCTTCCACTTTGCCCGGCACGCCATTTAGTCCTTCATGCAAGAGCGTGCGCAATGACCAGCCAGCGCAATAGCCCGCCAGCATGTCGAGGTCGTGGATGTGGATCGAGCCGTCGCGATGCGCCTTGCCCAGCTCGGGCGGGTAGACGTGATTCAGCCAGTAGTTGGCTACCACCTTGCCGGAAACATTGAGGATCAGCCCGCCCAGAGAGTAGCCCTGATTGGCATTGGCGTTGACCCGCCAGTCCTGGCGCGACAGGTATTCGTTGATCGAGGCCTCGACGTCGACCACGGTCTTGCGGTCTTCGCGCATCTTCTTGTGCGTTTCGCGATAGACGATGTAGGCGCGCGCGGTTTGAAGATGGTTGGCGGCGATGAGCGTTTGCTCGACCACATCCTGAATGGTTTCGATTCCTGGCGGTGATCCCCGGAACTTGTGAATAAGCACTTTTACCGCCTGAGCGGTGAGCAGATCAGCTTCGGCTTCGCCGAATTCTGTCGTGGCCTGACCGGCCCGCATAATGGCCGAACGGATTTTTGCTGCGTCGAATGGCGCCCGTTGACCGCCGCGCTTGATCACCTCGCGCGGCAGCGCTGTTAACACTGCTTCCATGCCAGTCTCCTTGGATATCTATATTTAGTATTTTATAAATAGTAAACATACAACCTATTGTGTATCTGTCAAGATGAATTTTGGGTTTCCATATCTTGTTAAACTGATAATTGCCCACATTCAATTAGTTGCGGAGCAAAGACATGAATACGATTCTGAATTTTCTAGGTTCTGATCACCGCGCTTGCGACAATTTGTTTGCCGCTGCGGAAGAAAACATGGCTAACAGCAACTGGGAACACGGCAGCAAACTGTTTGACCAGTTTTGCAAGGCGATGGAACGCCACTTTGCCATGGAGGAAGGCGTTCTCTTTCCGGCCTTCGAGGCAAAATCCGGCAACACGATGGGACCGACCCAGGTCATGCGAATGGAGCATGAACAGATGCGCGCGCTCATGCGCGACATGAAGGCAGCGGTTGCGGGGGGCAGGGAAGCGGACTACCTTGGTTTGTCCGAAACACTGAACATGATCATGCAACAGCACAATCTCAAGGAAGAAAACATGCTTTATCCCATGTCCGACCGGGTACTGGCCGAAAGCCGGGAAGCCGTCCTCAGCGGCATGGATGCAGTGCAGCGATAGAGGCTGTGTTGAACGACGAAATCCTCATTGACGCCCGCTGGCTGGAGCCGCCGGAGCCCATGGAAAAAGTCACGCAGGCGCTGGCGCAGCTCAGGCCCGGGCAGCATGTCCGGCTGCTGCTGCATCGCGAGCCATTTCCGCTTTATCCCATCCTGAAAAGTCAGGGCTATGCCCACGACACCGAGCCGCAACCGGACGGCACATTTATTATCCTGATCCGGCATGAATCCTGATCAACCGGGCCTGCCAACATGAACAACCAGGCCGGTCTCTCCTTCGATCAGGCTCCGCCGTTGACAGTACCGCTGAGGTTGTTTCTGACCGCGCCGGCTTTTCTTCTGGTGGCTGCCCTGCTGGTAATCTTTGCACCTGAATCCTTGAGTTCCCGCTGGACGCCGCAGGCATTGGCGCTCACGCATGCGCTGACCTTGGGCTTTCTCGCCATGGTGATGGTCGGCGCGCTGATGCAAATGCTGCCGGTGGTTGCGGGCGCGGTCATCCCGGCAGGCAGGATGGTTGCATGGTTTACCCATCTGCCACTGACAGCCGGAACTGCCGTGCTGATGGCGGGTTTTTTGAACGCGGATGCCGGATATCTCGCGACGGGCGTTGCCCTGTTAGCAACCGGTTTTGCTGTCTTTCTGGCTGCGTCCGGCGTCAGTCTGATGCGTGTAGTCAGTAATGACACGGTTAACGGCATCCGGCTCGCGGTGATCGGCCTGCTGTCAACCGCAGTGCTGGGGCTTGCGCTTGCACTGATGCGCGCGGGGTTTTGGCCGCTGGCTGAGGCGCAAACCGCCATTGCGGTGCATATCGCTTTCGGCCTGCTGGGCTGGGTGTTGCTGCTGGTGATTGGCGTGGCCTATCAGGTGGTGCCCATGTTCCAGATCACGCCACCCTACCCGCCCAGGCATGCGCGCTGGCTGGCCGTCGCGCTGTTCGTATTTTTGACTGCGCACGCGACGGCGCCGCTGTTGCCGCACGAACTAGCCACATTGATTTCTCCAATGGCAGATTTCGGGCTTGCAACGGGAGTCCTGATGTTCGCCGTGGTCACGTTGCAACTTCAGTCACGCCGCCGTAGAAAACTGCCGGACGTCACACTGGATTTTTGGCGCCTGGGCATGGTCAGCCTGATTGCCTGTGTGCTGGTCTGGCTGTCAGGGTTGCTTTGGAGGAAATGGGGAACCAGTGAAATTTACCCCATGTTGCTGGGTGTGCTGTTCATTGGCGGATTCGCGGTCAGCGTGGTCAATGGCATGCTTTACAAGATCGTGCCCTTCCTTGCCTGGTTCCATCTTCAGGCGCAACAGCAGGCGAAAGCAGGCACCATCCCGAACATGAAACAGATGATTTCGGAAAGATGGATGCGCCTTCAGTTCCGCTTCCATCTGGCTGCCTGCCTGTTGTTGGCTGCTTCGGTTTTCCACCCCGTGACATTTTCCATGGCGGCAGGCGTGATGCTGGTGCTGTCCGCCCTATTGCTGTGGATAAACCTGACTGCCGCCGCGCGGCAATATGCGCGTCATGGTGGCCGCTTCGTCTGGTAGCCGCCATTTTATTTAGCGTTCCCCATGGTAACGGCCTTCAAACTTTCGGGTTTTTTTGGCAAGGTGCGGATACAATTCCGACCTGAACGGGCGCATCAAAGCCGGTCAATGAATATCAAGGATCAGAATGAAACGCGTGGATGATTTCCGCTTGTGCCTTCCGGGCAGCAAGCAGGAGCTGGTGCCGATCATGATCGGCGGCATGGGGGTCGATATCTCGACCGCCGAGCTTGCGCTCGAAGCCGCGCGCCTGGGCGGCATTGGCCACATCTCCGATGCCATGGTACCGACCGTATCCGACCGCCGTTTCAAGACCCGGCATGTCAAGGAAAAGCTCCAGCAGTACAAGTACAACGTCGCCAATACCGACAAGGCCGAGGTGCAGTTCGACCTCGGCACGCTGGCCGAGGCCACGCGCATGCACATCGGCAAGACCATGGAAGCCAAGCGCGGCGATGGCCTCATCTTTGTCAACTGCATGGAAAAGCTCACCATGAACGGCTCGCGCGAGACCTTGCGCGTGAGGCTCAATTCCGCGCTGGATGCAGGCATTGACGGCATCACCCTGTCCGCCGGGCTGCATCTGGGATCTTTTGCGCTGATGCAGGATCATCCGCGTTTTCGTGATGCCAGACTCGGCATCATTGTTTCCTCGGCGCGCGCATTGCAGCTCTTTTTGCGCAAGAATGCGCGCCTGGATCGCCTGCCTGACTTCATCGTCGTCGAAGGCCCGCTCGCGGGCGGCCATCTCGGCTTCGGTTTGGAGGACTGGGCGAAATATGATCTCGCCACTATCGTTCTCGAAGTGCTCGCCTACCTGGGCGAAGAGCATCTGGACATTCCCGTCATCGCCGCCGGTGGTATTTTCACTGGCACCGATGCCGCCCGCTTTCTTGAACTGGGCGCGGCCGCGGTGCAGGTTGCAACGCGCTTTACCGTCACTCACGAGTGTGGCCTGCCGGACAAGGTCAAGCAGGAATATTTCAAGGCACGTGAAGAAGATATCGAGGTCAACGGCTTGTCGCCCACCGGCTATCCCATGCGCATGCTCAAGGGCAGTCCTGGCATCGGCGCCGGCATTCGCCCCAACTGCGAGGCCTATGGCTATCTGCTGGATGACAAGGGACGCTGCGCCTACATCGACGCCTGGAACCGTGAAGTCACCCTGCATCCCGGCGAGAAGAAACTTTCAGTCAAGGACAAAACCTGTCTTTGCACCCACATGCGCAATTTCGATATCTGGACTTGCGGCCAGACCACCTACAGGCTGAAGGACACCAGCCGCCACACGGCCGATGGAGGCTACCAGCTTTTGACAGCGGAACATGTGTTCCACGATTATCAGTTCAGCATCGACCAGAAGATCGCGTTGCCTGACGAACTGGCTTTGGCGTCCTGAGTTTCCCTGGGGGCCAAAGCCCCCTACTACGAAGCCATCAAAATGCGTTTTGCTGCGCCTGCGAGCGGGGTGGGCAGGCCTCGTATTACTGCATCCGGGTCTAGTGCATCCAACAGGTTCTTGACGGTCAATCCGAGTTCGGTATCCCCTTCGCTCACCAGCCGGCGGCTGAAAAACAGCGTATCGGGGTCTTCGCGGCGCGAAAGCAGCAACAGGAAATCGCGTGCTGTTGCAATGAAGGTGATGTTCGGCTTGCCGCTATCGAAGGAAAATCCGCGCGCGGTCAGGGTAAGGCGCAGGTTGATGCCAATATCCTTCACGCGGATGGCATAGCGCCGGCCAATCAGCGGCTGCCAGTCGAGTTCCTTCATCGCCGGCCACAACACCAGGTTGGCAATCATCGAAAAAGCCAAGCTGGGCGGCGCTTCAGGGAGCCTGCCAATGAGCGAAGCCACTAGTGGCGGAAACGCAGGCAAGGTCAGATTCAGCATGTTTCTTCTCCATGTGCATATTCAAGTCCGGCCTTGCCGTGCCAGTAACCGTCGACGGGTTTGCCGGGCAGGATGCGCGCAAGTGCGGCGGCCTGCGAGATGTCGCCTTCCATGGCGGCATAAAAAGCCTGCACCACACGTCCCATGTGATGCGACTGTGGTGACAGGCGCAGCGCGGAGATTCCTAGCTCGCGCAACGAGGGCAATTCACCAATCAGGCTGTACACGCCGGCTGACTGGGTCTGAATACCGTTGAGGGTAAGAAAGGTTTCTCCCTCGCGGGTGGACAATGACAACCCTTCAGGATGATCGAGACAGCGGAACTGGCAGTCGTCCTTGGGCAAGTTGTAATGCCGCGCAGTGAAGCAACGCGCCGAATAGGCGAGTGGCAGCTTGCCGTAGGCGAAGACCTCGGTTTCCATGTCTGCCGGGGCCTGCTTCAATATCGCCGCGAGCGAATCACGCGACATTTCGACTGGCGGCAGCCAGCGTTTCGCGCCCAGCCCTGCGAGCACATCGAGCGTTTCCGGGTTGTAGACGTTGAGCGTGGAACCGGCGATAAACGCCGCGCCTGCTTCGGAAAGCAGTCGCACCGCGCCCCATTCGTTGGCTTCGACCAGGAAGCGCTTGTCCGAAACGATCCGGCGCAGCGTCTTGAGATCGGATTCCGACTCGATCAGCGTCTGGCTGGAGAGCACGACTTCCTTGCCCGCATCCGCAAGCTTCTGTGCGAGTTCCAGCCAGTCAGGCAGGCGTAACAAATGCCGCCGTGAACAGACGGTTTCCCCCAGATATATCCGCGTCACTGGCCAGCTTGCCGCTTCATCATAAAGCGCGAGCGTGTCCTCGCGTGACCAGTAGTACAGGAGAGGGCCAAGGCTGAGATTCATTTCCAAGGCCGGTAATAGGCGCCCAGCGTATGGCTCTGGCCTTCCGAGAGTTTGTTCAGCTCGGCCATCCAGACAGGCGCAGGTGTAAAGTCATCGGCATTCTTCTTCACGGCATCGATGGCGGCACGCCAGACCCGGGTGACTTGCGCCACATAGGCCGGACTGCGCTGGCGGCCTTCGATCTTGATGGCGGCTATGCTCATCTTCAACATCTCTGGCAGCAGGTCGAGCGTGTTCAGGCTGGTGGGCTCTTCGAGGGCATAGTATGTTTCCCCGCTGACTTCAAAGCGGCCCTTGCACAGTGTCGGGTAACCGGCTTTCTCGTCCTTGCCGTAGCGGTCGAGCAGCACGCCGTTCAAGCGCGATTCCAGTCCGGCGGGTGTTTCCTTCCATTGCACGGCTTTGGCGGGTGAACACACGCCGGCCGAGTTGGGTGATTCGCCGGTGCAATAGGACGACAGCAGGCAGCGGCCTTCGACCATGACGCACAGGCCGCCGAAACCGAACAGCTCGATTTCGACCGCGGTGTTTTTCACCACGTTTTCCACTTGCGGCAGTGACAGCACGCGCGGTAGCACGGCGCGCTGGATGCCGAAATGCTCACGGTAGAAATTCACCGCTTCGTAACTGGTGGCCGAGCCCTGCACTGACAGGTGCAGGCGGAGATTCGGATGGTTCTTGACCGCGTAGCGCATCAGCCCGGCATCGGCCAGGATTACTGCGTCCATGCCGAGTTTGGCCGCGCTGTCGACGGCGCCGGTCCAGTGTGTCCAGGTGTCCGTCTGCGGATAGGTGTTGAGCGCGAGCAGCATCTTGCGGCCGCGATCATGCGCATAACGCAGGCCCTCCGCAGCCTGCGCCTCGTCGAAATTTAGGCCGGGGAAAGCGCGTGCGTTGGTATTGCCACGAAAGCCCATGTACACAGCATCGGCGCCGTTGTCGATGGCGGTCTTGAGCGAGATGAGATTGCCGGCGGGGCAGACGAGTTCAAGCGGCATGACGCGTCCCATTCCAGTTTTGGCCGGCGCGCGCGCCCTGCCGCGTGCCGCGCCGTTCCAGTTCTCGCGTAATGCCATTCAGCACATCCCACTTCTTCGCGCACCACTCGGGCGCCAACAAAATATCCGCAGAAGCAGTACCGGTCACACGGTGGAAGATGACTTCCCACGGCGTGCGCTCGATCAGGTTGGCGGCGATGCGCAGATAATCCGTTTCACTCATGGGCGCATATTCGCCGCGCTTCCACTCGATGGCGAGCTTCGTATGTTTGACCACATGCAACGGATGCAGCTTGAGGCCGTCCACGCCGGTTTCGAGCACGCGGTCCAGCGTGATGTGATTATGGGATTCGTCCTCGCCCGGCAGGCCGGCGATGAGATGACAGCACACCGGAATGCCCCGCGCGCGCGCGCCCCTGGCGGCGGCCACGTACTCGGCAAAGCCATGTCCTCGGTTCACGCGCGCCAGCGTTTCGTCGAAGGACGATTGCAGACCCAGTTCCAGCCAGACTTCATGGCCGCGTGCCTGATACTCAACCAGCAAATCCAGCACTTCGGGCGGCACGCAGTCAGGCCGCGTACCGATGGACAGACCAATTACATCGGGTTCGGCCAGCGCGTTGTCGTACAGCATGCGCAGTTCATCCACGCGCGCATAAGTGTTGGTATAGGTCTGGAAGTAGGCGATGAAACGCTGCGCGCCGGTTCCTTGCGCGATGCGGCAGCGCGCATGTTCAACCTGTGCGTCGATTGGCTTGTTGCCGAGCGTGCCCGGTGCGAAGGATTTGTTGTTGCAGAAGGTGCAGCCGCCGATGCCCTTTGTCCCGTCCCGGTTGGGACAGGTGAAGCCGGCGTCCAGCGCGATCTTGTGCACGCGTTCGCCATGCTTTTTCAGCATGGCCTGGCCAAAGGTATGTACGCGTTCGGAAAGAATCATGGCTTCGTGCAAAGCATCAAATTGAATTCAATAACAACAAGACCCGGTTATCGTAAAATAGAGCTCGGCCTTGTGTCTATTGATATTTGCAGCGCCAGGAATCAATAGAAGAAACAGGTTCTATCAGTAGTCATTCAACACCCTGCTAGTTCTGTCGCCTGCTGCGATCCGCCCACACGGCTGCTTCCACGCGCGAGCGCAGGTTCAGTTTCTTGAGCAAATGCTTGACGTGAACTTTGACCGTGCCTTCGGCAATACTCAATTCCTTGGCGATGAGCTTGTTGCTCTTGCCGTCGGCAATGAGATCAAGAATGCGGCTTTCCTGGTCTGTCAGCCCGGCTTCATCAGGGCTTCTCGGACGGCCCATGTCCCGCAGTGAGGCCGCAAGCAACTGGGTCAGACGGGGGGTAAGGGTGATTTTGCCGCGCGCGGCTTCGGTCAGATGCGCCATCAGATCCTCGGGCTCCATGTCCTTCAGCAGATAACCGTCCGCGCCGGACTGTAGTGCGGCCACCAGGTCTTCGGTCAGATCAGAAACCGTCAGCATGATGACGCGTGAATCCAGACCGGCATCCTTGATGGCCCTCAACACCTCAATGCCGTTCATGCCCTTCATGTTTAGATCGAGCAGGATCATGTCGGGTTGGAGTTCATGCGCCAGCCGAATGCCATCCGGGCCATTGGCTGCCTCGCCAACGAATTTGAACTCGGGCACGGCCTGAATCAGTTGAATGACGCCCTTGCGGAACAATGGGTGGTCATCGACGATGAGAATGGTTTGTGTATCGAATGAAATCATTTGGTCAAGCTTGTCTGAATGGGGATCACGCTTTCGCGCAGTCCGGCTGGCAAGAAGTGCAATGTAACGCGAGTGCCCGAAGTTGGTGGCGTTTCGATTGTCAGGGTGCCGCCCAGGTTTTTCGCGCGCTCTTCCATGATGGTCATGCCGTAGTGGTGGGTGCCTGCCATTTTACGGATACCGACGCCATTGTCCTCGATGACAGCGGAAACCGAGCCATCGCTACCGCAGACCACGCTGACTTTTGCCTGCGTGGCGCAGGAGTGGTTAAGCACATTGGACAGGGCTTCGCGCACGATTTGCAGGGTATGGATTTCCTCGTTGGCCGTCAGCGGACAGCCTGCAAGATGAACTTCCAGTGCGACCGGAATATCGCCCCGGCTGGAATATTCGGCCACGGTGGATTTCAGGGCGGCATTCAGCCCTTCACCCTCGATGCGCAAACGGAAAGTGGTAAGCAGTTCCCTGAGCTGGCGGTAAGCGCTGTTCAGGCCTTCGCGCAATTCATGGAGTACCTGCGCGGCTTCCTTGCCGCTGCTCTCGGCGTAGGGCTTGAGACGGCTGACCTGGATTTTCATGTAGGAAAGTGATTGTGCCAGCGAGTCGTGCAGTTCGCGGGCGATCGCCGCGCGCTCTTCCAGCAGCGACAGCCTTCTGCTTTGCTCGGTGCGTCTTGCCGTGCCGATGGCGATGCCGATATGCCGCGACAACGCCTCCAGCAACTGGGTCTGCCAAGGCTCCAGCGTTTTGCCTTCAGGCATTTCCAGCTGCAATACACCGTAGGTCTGTTCGGTATCCTTGAGCGGCAATGACAGCAGGCGGTCGCCGCTTTTCAGTCGATGCACGGAAGGTTCCCTGATTGCCATGCACTCGGCGCAAGTCATCAGACCGCATACATCCACATCGCCGCAATCCTGATCAAGCGTGCTGGCGATCACTTGGCCGTTGTCGTCACCGGTTTCCACCAGGCAGGCCAGTCCGTGTCCAACGCCCAGTACGTTTTCCAGATCCTTGAGCAGGATGGAATAGGTGTCGGGCGCGACGGGGCCGTTATATAGCCGCGAGATGGAGTGGTACAACAATTCCAGGGAACGGTTGGCGATGGTGAGTTCGGAAGTTTTTTCCATCACGCGCGCTTCAAGGTTTTGATACAGCTTGGAGAGATCTTCCGCCATCAGATTGAACGCCATTCCCAGCCGCCCAATTTCATCCTCTCCTGTGAGGTCGGTGCGTACGGCAAGATTGCCCTGGCCTATCTGATCCGTCATGTCCAGCAAGCCGCGTAGCGGGTTGACGAGAATGTTCTTGACCAGGTAAATGGAAAGCATCACCACGAGTATGGTGGCAATGACCGCCACGCCCAGAATGACACGCATGACCAGAATTTTTGCTTCGGCGGCATCTTCGATCTGTTTGACCAGATGGTTGATCTGATCGACAAACCCGGGAATCTGATCCAGCACCCGGGCAGCTTTTGCATCCAGAGTTGCGGACGGAAATTTTTCCAAACCAGGCTTGATCAGTGTTTGCCACTGGGCCTTGATCTGTCGATAAGTCTGGTTCAATGGCGCGGTTCTGTCAGCCGGCAGGACAGCCAGGATGGAGGCATCTTCCAGGTCGTTTTCAAAACGATCCATGGCCTGCTGCATGTATATCTGATAGCCGGGGTTGTCCGTCTGCAACAGGCTCTGATGGATAGAGGCCATGCGCCAGCTCTGCATGCGCAGGCTTCCCGCGACATTGATGGCCTTGCCGCTGCCCTGGGTGGTTTCCGCGACCATCCATGACGTTGACATGCTGGCGACCGCCAGCAGGGTGATGGCGGCGAACATGCCGCCCATTCTCAGCAGCAGGGAGTTTTGCAGTCTGCTCCAGACTAATCGGCTCACTTGATTTCTCCATGCGGAACGTTGCTTGAACCCGGACATTCCATTAGGCGGCCTTGCGGTCTACGCGAGTGCTGTCGGCCGGTTTTCGGCATCTTTGCACCCGCGCTCCTCGCCCAGAGTCCCGGATATGGGCTCGTCGTGCGTGCGCAAATCTGCTCGAAAACCGTTTCGACATCATCTCGCGTCCTAATGGAATGTCCGGGTTCTAGGGTAATACACCCAAGGTTTCGCTTCGCGGATAAAAGGGTATACCACTTTATAGCTGTTGCCTCCCAGCCAGCCGGCCAGCGCTAAAAAACCTGATGGAAATCAAAGTGGTTTCGAATACCACCCCTACTACCAAAGTGGTAGACCGGCTGCCCCGGCCACGATTTGCCCCTCTGGAATCTGGCGAATTGCCAGCGTAAAAAGACACTGAAGTCTTTATCTCGCCGGCAAATGGGGTGGTTTATGGCAACGCAGCAATACAAGGCATGGTCGGTCGTCATCATGAGCACGCTGGCGTTCACCGTGTGTTTCATGATCTGGATGATGTTCGCCGTCATCGGTGTGCCGATCAAGGCGCAGTTGGGATTGAATGAAACCGAGTTCGGCATCCTGGTTGCCACGCCGGTGCTGACCGGTTCCCTGATCCGCGTTCCCTTGGGGATGTGGACGGACAAATTCGGCGGGCGCATCGTGTTCTTCGTCCTGATGCTCACCACGGTCATCCCGATCTGGCTGATTTCCTATGCGACCGAGTTCTGGCATTTCCTCGTGGTTGGACTGTTCGTCGGCATGGCTGGCGGCTCGTTCACCGTCGGCATCGCTTACTGTGCACGCTGGTTTCCCAAGGAGCGACAAGGCCTGTCGATGGGTATCTTCGGCGCGGGCAACACCGGCGCCGCCGTGACCAAACTGCTGGCGCCCATCATCGTGGTGGGTTATGGCTGGACCATGGTGCCGAAAGTCTATGCGGTGCTGATGCTAGTCACCGCCATCGTTTTCTGGTTCTTCACCTACAGCGAACCTTCGCACAAGGTGGGCAAGCACGTCACAATTCGTGAGCAGCTGGCTGCTTTCAAGGATCCGAAGGTGTGGCGCTACAGCCAGTATTACTCCATCGTGTTCGGCGGTT
>JADFDC010000033.1 GCA_018263115.1 Thiobacillus sp. | reverse complement strand
CAAGCTGCTGTTCCATCAGATGCTGCGCCTGTTTTTCGTGCGCGCCGAATGCCGTCAGCAGAAACTCGACATCGCTGTGTTCGAAATTGTAGGTGGACTGCTCGACTTCATTCTGATGATAGACATCGCGGTAGGTCAGCCCGTCAGTCCACTGCAGATCAAAAACGTTTTCCACGCCTTGCAGGTACATGGCCAGACGCTCCAGGCCGTAGGTGATTTCTCCTGTGATCGGTTTGCAGTCTATGCCGCCGACTTGCTGGAAATAGGTGAACTGGGTGACTTCCATGCCGTTTAACCACACTTCCCAGCCCAGGCCCCAGGCGCCTAGGGTGGGATTCTCCCAGTCATCTTCCACGAACCGGATGTCGTTCTGTTTGAGATCGAAGCCCAGCACTTCAAGCGAGCCCAGATACAACTCAAGAATATTGGCCGGTGCCGGTTTCAGCACCACCTGGAACTGGTAGTAATGCTGCAGGCGATTGGGGTTTTCGCCATAGCGGCCGTCCTTGGGGCGGCGGCTAGGCTGGACATAGGCGGCTTTCCAGGGTTCCGGCCCCAGCGCGCGTAAAAACGTGGCGGTATGGGAAGTGCCCGCGCCGACTTCCATATCGTAGGGCTGAAGCAGCGCGCAGCCCTGTTTGGCCCAGTAGGTTTGCAGGGTAAGGATCAGATCCTGGAAGGTTCGCATTTATTCAGTATCAAGCCAGTTGCACGTAAAGGATTGATTTTACCTGTAATTGATGTTTTTCCAGGGCTATCGCCCGTCCGCTTCCAGCGGCCGGGTCGAGTGGTAAAAATATGGCCTGTTTCGTCAATAGTTGTCGAATTTACGCCAGACAGACCTGTCATTTCAGGCAGCCAACCCGTCAACATCAAATTTATCCGTTGAAATACAGCCAGTTAGCGCGCCTATTCAAAAAATCGAAACTGGCACAGGCGTTGCACCATATCAGGCGTGGTCGAAACATTTATGAGGAGAAAATCATGCGTGTACGTCTTGGAAACAACCTGCTGGTTCTGGAAATGAACAAATCCCTTTTCGCCTGGTTTCAGGGTGAAACCGAGCGGATGCGGCTGACCAGCATGTGCCTGATGTTCATCCAGTTGTCCGTGTTTGCGCATCGCTCGCCGGCCTTCTGATTTTGCCAGCTGATTCAACCGGATGCAGCTTACGTTCCCGCGCGGCATCGCGCTCAGAATCGGCACGCGCGCCTCGCCGCTTGGTTACTTCAGCGGTAGTACACAACGCATGTCGCTGGTAAGTCTGACACTGGTTTTTATCGAGTTTCAACTGACCCGCAGGCGCTGAAACCCGTTACTTCAAAAGCACGGTAGCTTCCAGACCGCCTTCCGGCCGATTGGCCAGCCGTATTGCCCAGCCATTGAGTTCCGCCAGTTGCCTAACAATGGCCAGGCCCAACCCTGTCCCTCCCGTTGCACTCGCGCGCGATGTTTCCAGCCTGTAAAACGGCCTGAATACTTTTTCCAGTTCGGATTCAGGTATGCCCGGGCCCGAATCGATAACCGAGATTTCCGCATTATCTTTCCCATACCTGAGCCGGATTTCCGGCATTTTCTCTCCCCCATAGCGGCGGGCATTCTGCAACAGGTTATCCAGTATTCGTTCGAGCGATGCCTGCGCGACCTGAAATGCGCAACGGCCTTGGGATTGATACTGCGCACCATGTTTGGCGGCAACTGATGCCACCAGCCGGTCGAGGTCGGTGTCTTGGGGCAGCTCCACCTGGGTGTTTCGCGCCAGTTCCAGATACCCGCCGATCAGCGCATTCATTTCGGCGAGATCCCTTTCCATTCGGGCCAACCTGGAAGGATCGAAATTTTCGCGAAGGAGTTCAATATTGAGCTGCATGCGGGTCAAGGGTGTGCGCAGGTCGTGCGAAATGCCGCCCAGCAGCGTGGTTCGGTTTTCCAGCAGGTCGTGTACTTCACGGGCCATCTGATTGAACCGCCGGGCAAGATCGGCCAGTTCCCTGGGGCCGGTTTCGGGCAGTTCATCCGGTATGCCGCCCTTTCCCACTACACCCGCAGCTCTGGAGGCCTTGGCAAGTGGCACGGTAATCCGTCTTACCAGCAGCAAGGCCGTAAGCAACACGATGAAAGCGCCAACCGAGACAAGCGTTACCGCTGCCAGGGGTGGCTTGACTGCGTAGCGATCGGGGAAGAATCCAGCTTGCAGCATTTTTCCACCCACCGGCAGCTCAACCCAAACTGCTGATCCCTCTTTTCGCCCATTGAGTTGAACTTTCTCGCCCAGCCGGTTTGAAAGTGCCTGCTCAATCTGTTGTTTGAAGGGGAATGCGGCTGATTCGACCGCGGCAACGCCAGATGCCGCCTGCAGCCTCAAGCCATGGCGCTTGGCCAGTTCCCGCTCAAATGCGGGGCGAATCTGAGGCGGGAGTTCAACCCAGGTCTGCGCGGACAGTACAATCAATCCCGCCAGATCATCTGCCGAACGCTCTGCAACAGGCTTGACCAGCGTGCGGTAAACCACATAGTTCGCCATCGCCTGGAACAGCAGAAAGACAACAGCCAGGATGATGGCGGTGCGTGCAAAAAGCGACTGCACCATGGAAGCTAGGGCTTGCCCTGCGGCGTAAACAAATATCCCTGCCCCCACACGGTCTTGATATAGCGGGGATTGGCGGGATCATCCTCGATTTTCTTGCGCAGGCGATTGACGCGGACATCGATGCTGCGGTCGAACGGGTCGCGCTCGAATCCGCGCAACTGGTCCATCAGCCAATCCCGCGAAAGTGCACGGTTCGGGTGGGTAATCATGATTTCCAGCAGGCTGAATTCGCCGCTGGTCAGAGTGATGTCTTCCCCTTCGCGGCTGAACGAACGCGCATCGAGGTTGACCTGGAAGGGACCAAATTCGACCAGCCGGGTAGATTGTTCAGCTTGCTGCGGCTCTGCGGCAGCGCCACGGCGCATGACGGCTCTTATGCGCGCCAGCAGTTCCCGAGGATTGAAAGGCTTGGCCAGATAGTCATCCGCGCCTACCTCCAGGCCAACAATGCGGTCGATATCCTCACCCTTGGCGGACAGCATGATGATAGGCGGCGAACCCGCCAGCCCCTTGATCCGTCGGGCAATGGACAAGCCGTCCTCGCCCGGCATCATCAAATCCAGCACCAGCAGGTCAGGCCTGGCTTCGGCCAAGAGGCCATCCAGTTCGGCGCCACCTGAAGCTGTTCGAACACTGAATCCTTGAGCCATCAGGTACTCCGACAACAGATCCCGAATGCCGGCATCGTCGTCAACCACGTAAATCGAGGGCTGTATTTCACTCATGGCAGGAAATATAACAGCGCCAGGGCAGTATCCGAAACAACGTTGTTACAACTTGTTACAAAATTGCACTTGCGGGAAACCGCTTGGTTACGACTCCCACCCATACTGCAAACCGTGGAAGACAGAAATGCCTTCCCATGAAAGGAGAAGAAATGAACAGATTGCTGACTGCCCTGCTGATTGCAAGCCTTGCTGGCCCGGTGTTTTCCGGTCCCGCTGTCGCTGGCCCCGGTTTTCTTGAAGAAACCTGGATTCTGGCGCGCAAAGGCGGCGACCAGGACAAAGGCGAAGAACGCGATCTGCGCAAGTTTAAACAACAGTCCGGCAAAAAGAAGCAGGAACGTGTTGAAGACGAGCATGAAGATCGGGGCTATGGCTACGGCTATGAGCGCCGCAACCCTGAAAGACCCGACAGAGTTTACGACGACCGCGGACGTCACTGAATTTCCCGGAATTGAAAAGGAGCGTAACCATGAAAACGAGCACCAAACCCTTAATAGCCAGCCTGGCCGCTGCACTTGCCCTGTCTTCCGGCATGGCATGGGCAGGCCATGGTCACGGCTTCCCTGATCGCGCCAAGGTCATATCTTCGACGCCGATTTATGAACAGATCAATGAACCCAAACGTGAATGCTGGACCGAACGCGTAAGTTATGAAGAACGCGTTTACCGCAAGAACAACGACGGCGGCAACGCCGTGCTGGGTGCTATCGTCGGCGGCCTGGTTGGATCAACAGTGGGCAAAGGCAATGGAAAAGTTGCCGCTGCTGCAGTGGGCGCCGCAACCGGCGCCGTGATCGGCGACCGCTGGAATGACCGTGACGGCCGTTACACAACGACCCGCCACCGTCCCGTCGAACAATGCCGTATGGTGGACAACTATCGCCAGGAAATCGTTGGCTACGATGTGGTTTACCGCTATCAGGGCAAGGAATTCGCTACCCGTCTTCCCTACGACCCCGGCAAATGGCTGGATGTGAACGTCCATGTCAATGTTGTTGAAAACCAGTCCCGCGATTATCGCGGTGCTGACCCCCGCGATGATTATCGCAATAACGACTGGAGGTACTGATCATGCTGAAAAGAACCCTTTTCGCCAGCCTGCTGGCACTTGCCTCAACGGCTCCCGCGCTGGCTGGTGGCGGTTATTACGATGACTATGTTGACGCACGTGTCATCCGTGTGGAACCCCACTTGAGCTTTTCCTACAGCAACTGGGGGGGAGACGATGCCTTCCGCATTCTGTATGAATGGGGTGGCAATCACTACTGGACGTACGGACCACGTCATCCCGGTCGTGTGATTCGGGTGCGCCCTCCCCGCGTCGTGCATCATTACTACCAGCCGTATTACCGGTACGAACGCCACCATGAATACCGCCACGACCGTCGCCATGACGATCATCACGACGGTCATCGCGGTCGCGGACGGCACGACGACCGCCGTTGGTAACAACAGGCAAATCGCAGGTTCGCCATGGCTTCATTTCCCAACGCATCTGACCGGGCATATTGGGGACATGGCGAAACTGCATTACTATTCCTGTTCGCGGTGAGCGTAGCAATATTCCTTGCGTATTTGCCCTATGGGCAGAGCGCGGAGAAACCCGAGCCACAGTGTTATACAGTTGTCTGCGGCCTGCGCTGTTGAGACACTAGTTCCTTTCCAGCGCCTGGATTCTTTCGTGGGTGTCTGGGTGGGAAGCAAAATAATCACTGAAACCGGGTTCTTCAGCACCCTTTTTCTGTTGCGCGGTCTGGGACGTGTGCGCCTGTTCCAGCCGCGCCAACATGTCCGCCAGCCTTGCGGGCGAGATGCCATTCTCCTTCAACATTCTGGCGGCGTAGACATCCGCCTCGCGCTCGTGGTCACGTGAATAGCGCATTTGCAACATCAAGGTCGGCAAGCCCGCCGCAACGCTGCTGACATCGCCGACATACCAGGCAAGCACCGCGCCAACGATCGAACCCTGAATCAGCATGCGCAGGCTGTGCCGCCGCTTCAGATGCCCCAGTTCGTGCGCAAGCACACCAAGGATTTCTTCATCATGTTTTGCCAGGCTGACCAGTTGATCCGTGACGACGATGGTGCCGTCGGGAAGTGCCATCGCATTGGCGCCGATGACAGGGCTGTCGCGAAAAACAATCACATGCGCGGCATCGATTTCATCGGGAACAGCCAGTTGCACGAAAGCCTTTTGCAAGGCCTGTTGGCGGTTGTCGGAAAGTTTGCTCGGCGAGAAGACCGCCTGATCCAGATAAGAAAGCGTGCTTTCGCCCATTTGGGCCAGCGCCTTGCCAGGCAGCTTGAAGGCAATCCACTCCGATACGGCCGGCAGTCCCCAGCGGTATCCCGCCGCGACAGCCGCTACCGCAATCACCACCGCGGCCAATGCCCAGCGCCAGCGGTTTTGCAGTTGCACTACCAGGCCGTCGCGATGGCCGCCCTCGGCCAGCAATTCCGACAGTCCGGCATGGTCGCGGACTTCGCAGTGTGCGCCATCCGGAAACTTGATCAGCCTGGGTGCTTCGCCCATGAGTTCGGAAACGCGCAGGTTCGACAACGCATCTCTGCGAGAAATGCTGTCGCCTGACACTTCAAGAGATGCTCCCGCGAGGGAAAGAACCACGTCATGGGCGCGGGCGCTTTGCCCGTCGAAATAAACAGCCTTGACTTGAACCGGTCGCACGTCAGAAGGAAATGTCAAAGTCAAAGACGTCCGCGGTTTCCTCGCCCATGGCGTTGATTGACTGTTGCTGACCCGCCAGGAAATCATCCAGCGAACCCTGTGCATTCAATGCCATATGCTCAAGCCGGTATTTGGCCAGCCGGATGTCGGCAAAAGGCTTGAACAATCCCAGCGTCAGCAGGATGCCAATGAAATTGGTCAGGTATATCCAAAACAAGTCACGCGCGCGGACACTGCTTGAAAAGCCATGGGGGCCAAGCGATGTCCCATTCCATACCAGATTCTGGGTGCGTGCAGCGAACCAGGGACCGATGAATAAAAAGGCGGCCAGATAAAATCCGATGGCTGCCGCAATCGCAATCCCGATAGCGGCAATCTTGCCCTCCTCACTCATTCCGCCGCCAAACACTGCCGCCATGCCGCCAAACACTCCCGCCAGCACGGCGACAGCAATGATCAGCAGAATGACCATTCCAAGCAGCCTGAAATAAATGCCGAAGAATTTTCCTTCGCGGACATTGAAGGCAAACCCTTCCGAGCCGTAGCGGCTGTTGCCGTGCTGATAGGCCTTGATACGCTGATGCGCGACCGCCGCCAGCAGGCCCAGGGTAAAGTAAGCAATCACCGGCCACAGCAGGAAAGCCTTGTAGGCATTGCCCACCGTCCCGTCAAAACCGAACCTCAATCCCCGGTAGCTGCTGTTATGCAACTTGAATCTTAACGACCGCTGAACTAGCCAGGGCATAATCAGCATCAGCACCGCGAAAGCCACCAGCCCAAGCGTAGGGTCAAAACTTTCCGATGCGTAATACAAGACCAGAAGCGCCACCCCGATCAGCCTGCCTTTCAGAATGGCCTGGGGATCTCCGTGGTAATCGAAACCATGATTTGCCAGCGAGGTGTTGCGGTAAAAATATTGCAGCCTGCGTACTTTTGCCCAGGCGGAATAAATCCCAAGCGTTACGATGGTAAGCGCGAGGTTGACAATCCAGATGCGGAAATACTCGCCACCCTTGCCAGAAAATTGAAAGCGTATTGTTTGCGCATTTAAGGCCTGCGACATCCTGTCTCCCAGTCAGATAATGATTTGTTAACCAAGACTCCGCAGTCCAGCAAACCCCGTCGAGCAGGTCTTATTTTTGTTGATTGCATTCTGCCTTGATCGACATGAACTGCCAAGATTGACGCTCGATACAGGCTGGTCAGCACAACACAAGACTACCTTCCAATACTTGGGAAATTGTTATTTCAAAGTTAACGCTTCTTTGAGCGCTGCCAGACGTGCTTGATGAATCGCGTCCTTTTCATTGCCCGGGCTCCCTATAGCAACCGCCGCCGCGTCGATGGATGAAGCCAAGACAGCCGCCCGTTGAAAATATGCTTCGGGCGGATAGTCGCGCGCTTCATATCCCGGCCTGCCGCGAAAATCGGATTCACAAGCCTGCAGAATTTCAACAAATCTCTCCGGGCGCCTGAAAGCGTCGGTGGATTCCAGAATTTTCAACACTGTTTCCGGACGCAACTCTAGCGCCCGATGAACATCTCCGTGATAACGCGCCACCAGCAAGGCAAGATCGCGGCATTCCGCCGGCACGCGCAACCGCTCTGAAATCGCATTCACCAGTTCCACGCTTTTTGCCTCATGGCCATGATGTTTGGGCCAGTGTTCTGACGGCGTCAGGCCCTTTCCCAGATCATGGGTCAAGGCCGCGAATCGAACGGCGAGGCTATAGCCTTGTCTGGCAGTCCAGTCGACCACGAGCATGACATGGATGCCGGTGTCGATCTCGGGATGATGCTGGGGCGGCTGGGGCACGCCAAACAATCGGTCCAGTTCCGGAATCAGTCTGGCCAGCGCGCCACTCTCCCTCAACACATCGAACATGCGCGATGGCCGAGTTGACATCAAACCACGGGACAATTCCTGCCAGACGCGTTCCGGTACCAGATGGTCGATTTCTCCAGCATCGACCATTCCGCGCATCAGCTCCAGCGTTTCCGGCGCGACATGGAAATCCGGGAATCGTGCGGCGAAACGCGCGACTCTGAGAATGCGCACCGGGTCCTCGGCAAATGCCGGGCTTACATGGCGCAAGATTTTCGAAACGAGATCGGCCTGACCTGAATAGGGATCGATCAGGTTTCCCTGCACATCACGCGCCATGGCATTGATCGTCAGATCGCGCCTGAGCAGGTCCTCTTCCAGCGTTACATCTGGAGAAGCAAAAACCTTGAATCCCTTGTATCCATGACCGGATTTGCGCTCGGTACGCGCGAGCGCATATTCCTCGCGTGTTTGTGGATGCAGGAAAACAGGAAAGTCCTTGCCCACGGGTTGATAGCCCAGTTTGACCATCTCGTCTGGCGTGGCGCCAACCACGACATGATCGCGGTCCTGCACCGGCAGCCCAAGCAATTCATCCCTGATCGCGCCGCCGACAACATAGACGCGCATCGACTTATCCTAACGATGCGCCTGATGGCGAAAAGATTGATACCGGCCCCGCTGCGATGCACTTTGCAGCCAGGAAGGCGCGACCGCCTCCAGGGCAGCAGGCTGCCACCCGGATGGAAACGGATTGCTCCCCTCGCACACATTGGGCGTCTGCATGGCGTAATAATTTTCACGCGTCATGATTTTCGCGCCCGGCTTCAATTCGAGCAGCCATGCATTCCAGTAGGAAAGCCGGTCGGATAACGGAATCAGTTTTCTGTTAAGCCCCAGCGTGTGTGCCAGAAACTGCATCAACTCCAGCAGCGTATACACCTTGGGGCCGCACAGATCATAGGTTTTTCCAAAGGATTCCGGATTGCCAAGACTGTCGGCAAAGGCACGTACTACATCATTGACATAAACTGGCTGAAACCGAGCCCGCGAACTGGCGAGCGGAATAATTGGCAGCAGTCTGAGCAGCCTGGCAAAAAGGTTAAGAAAACTGTCGCCCGGCCCAAAAATTACTGACGGTCTGAAAACAGTCACCTGCATGCCGCGTCGGGCCGTCAGTTTGGCACCATTCAGCGTACCTGGCTCCGGCGAAGCAGTCAGTCCCGCCTCACGCACCAATGCCTCGGCAATGCCCTTTGAACGCTGGTAAGCCGATCTTGATGTGGGGTCGGCTCCCAATGCACTCATGTGCAACAGGCGGCTGACGCCCGCCTGGGCACAGGCTCCGATCACCTTGCGCGGCAATTCCACATGCGTCCGATGAAAATCACCGCGCCTTGCTTCCGGACGATCCACTCGTCCTTTGACCGACTCGTGCAGAATGCCCACCAGATTGATCACCGCATCGCTACCCATGAACTGCCGGGCCAGTTCACGCTCGTCATGGACGTCCGTTTCAACGACTTCCACGGTGGGCAGCAAAACAAGCGCCTTGGCGTGCTCACGACGGCGTGTCAGAACACGCACGAACAATCCTCGCGAAGCCAGTTCAGACACCAACGCCATGCCGACAAAGCCCGAACCGCCCAACACGCATAATCTTTCAAAGTTCATGATTGCTATCAGTTGATCTCATAGGTTGAAATTCTAGCTGCCGCCTTCTTCAGACTCCAGAGTGGGCTGTTTGTCACCCTCGTCTTTTGGCGGTGGCGGCTCGGCTCTTCCTGGAATCGTCCCAAGACGGTCACGCAGCAACACGGACGGTTGCCCAAACCTGCGTGCGTAGTACATGGCATTACTCATGACTTTTTTGACGTAAAGCCTCGTCTCGGTAAACGGGATGGATTCGACATAGATCGCCCCCTCCATCGGCTTGCTGTCGCGCCAGCGCTGTGCCCTTCTGGGTCCTGCATTGTAGGCAGCAGTCGCTAGTACGGGGTGGCCATCCAGACTGTCCTGCACGTGGCGCAAATAGTAAGAACCGAATTTGATATTGGTCTCGGGCTCGCTCAGGCTGCTTGTCTTGAACCCCCCAATGCCCAGCCGATTGGCAATCCATCGCCCGGTCGCAGGCATGATCTGCATCAATCCCGAAGCGCCGACATTGGAACGGGCTGCATTGATAAAGCGGCTTTCCTGACGGATCAAGCCAAACACCCAGGCCTCATCCAGACCATTCTCGCGCGCCTCCTTCGAGGCAAGTTCACGATAAGGGGAGATGAAGCGCAAATCGAAATCGTGCAGATCGCGGGTTTTTTCAGCGGTATTGATTGCACGGTCGT
Organism: Thiobacillus sp.; assembly: GCA_018263115.1. GTDB lineage: Bacteria > Pseudomonadota > Gammaproteobacteria > Burkholderiales > Thiobacillaceae > UBA6918. The sequence goes on along the minus strand of JADFDC010000033.1, from coordinate 13,521 downwards.
ACCAGTCATTCCGTCTGGCCAGTTCAGCCGCTGCCAGCAACTGCCGATCGCTCATGTTTCGGATTGCCCAATTCCATTCATTATTCGCATCCGTTCTCAATTCCATGACCTTCAGCGCAAGCGCGCGCGCTATTCCGGGATCACGTGATATGGCATCGACTTCATCGCCCGACACCTTGAAGTTGATGGTTTGCGTTCCAATGACGGTGCCCAACTCCTCTTCCGCCAGCTGACCGTAATAGTGGTGCTCACGCGATAGCGGCGCGAGAATCTGGTTCGCCGCCATCGTCTGGCCATTTGCCTTCAAGGCCCTTCCCAGCCAGTAACGCCAGGTTGGCTCGCTTCGAGCTTCCTCGCTCATGCCCTGGATGGCACGCTGAACGGACTGCCAATTGCCGGCACGCAATGCAGCCCGTGTCCACCATTCGCGCTGAGCATCAGAAAGTCCCTCCCCACCGTTCAACTCAAACCAGGGAACTGCTTGCGGTTCGTGATTGCGTGCAGCTTCAAACCCCAGCAACCCCCACACATACTTCTGGTCAGGCATGCCGAGTGAAGGAAGCACGGGTTGCAGCAATCGGGCTGCATTCACGGAATCCGTTTTCGCAAGCCGGCTAAGCGCAAAAAACCCCAATTCCCGATGAGGCCGCAGCCCCCAATTCATGTGCTCGGAAGAAAGCCAGGCAGCGGGGTCACGATATGCCCGGTCAATCCAGCTTGATTGCGGGCGTCTGTCCTGATGAATGGCGCTCGAAACCGATTTCGCCACGCCGGGATTTCCTGCATCAAATGCCAGACGCAGTCTTTTCCAGGCATCCTCTTCGGTCAGGTAGCCTTGCACAATCAGCCATGAAAACAGAGGCATACATGCAGACGGCATGTCCTTGCCAGTAAACCACATGGCAATTGCTTCTTTAAGCTTGCGCTGATCGCCCATCGCCACTTCGGCCCTTCTGGCCAGGCACAGATGTGTTGCTTCGGGCTTTATGAGCTTGGGAAACTCCGAAAGATAGGCTGGCCACAGTTCGCGCCGCCCGAGATCCTTTAGCCAGTCGCTTCGCAATCGTTCGGCCAGCCATGAATCTGGATAATTAACCAGGAAGTCGGCAATCGCCGCATCGTCGTCAAGATTTCTGGCTGCCCTCCAGTAGGCAACATAGGGATACAGAACCGAATCGGCGGGAATCTTGCCCGCTGCCTGTTCAAAGCGCTTGATATCACGCGAAGCCGATGACTCGCGTGCCGTCAGGAAATCCTTGTCGAAATCAGCAACCGCGAAAGTCGAGCCATAAAAGCCCGTCAAAAAAATCAATACGGCGACTATACTGTGATGGCCTTGCTTCTTGGCGTGTACGTACGGCAAGGCAAATCTGACTTTTAAATAACGGAGGAAACCATGACAGCAAATGTTGGCAGCACAGACCGTATCATTCGTATCGTCGTTGGCGTGGCACTGATTGCATGGGCGCTTATGGGCGGCCCGACCTGGGCCTGGATTGGCGTGCTTCCGCTGGTGACGGGATTGATGCGCGTATGCCCCGCATACAGCATCCTGGGAATGAACACATGCGGCACCAAGCAGTAACAAACGATGCAATAACAAACCCGGCAAGAGCAAATATCGCGACACCATCCTCTCAGGCTAAGAAAAGCTTGTAGGCCGGATTGCGTGTTTCATCCCAGTAACGGTAACCCAGCTTGTCCAGAAATTTCTGGAAGCTGGGTTTTTCTTTTGGCGGCACCTGGATGCCTACCAGCACGCGTCCATAGTCCGTCCCGTGATTGCGGTAATGGAACAGGCTGATATTCCAGTCATGACTCATGCTGTTGAGAAAGTTCATCAAGGCACCTGGCCGTTCCGGAAATTCAAACCGGTAGATAACTTCATGCTGCGCCTGTGGCGCCCTGCCGCCCACCAGATGGCGGACATGCAGCTTCGCCATTTCATTTTCGGTCAGGTCAACCGCGTCGAGATCATGTTTTTTTAACTGCGCGACCAGCTTGCCGATTTCATCGCCTTCGTGAATCTGCAGGCCGACGAAGACACGCGCCTGTGTGGGGTCGGCAAAACGGTAATTGAATTCGGTAATGTTGCGCGCACCCAGCATGGAACAGAATTTCTTGAAGCTTCCCGGCTTCTCCGGAATGGTTACCGCAATGATGGCCTCGCGTTTCTCGCCCAGTTCGGCGCGCTCTGCAACGTGGCGCAAGCGGTCGAAATTCATGTTCGCGCCGGAAGCGATGGCGATGAGCGTCTTGCCCTTAAGCTTGTCGCCCGCCACGGCTGCCTTGAGCCCGGCCACCGACAGCGCGCCGGCTGGTTCCAGTATGGATCGGGTATCTTCGAACACATCCTTGATCGCCGCGCAGATTGCGTCATTATTGACGCGTATCACCTCATCCACGTACTTCTGCGCCAGCCGGAAAGTTTCCTTGCCCACCTGCTTGACCGCAACGCCATCCGCGAATATGCCCACGCGTTCCAGTTTCACCCGTTCATTGCGGCAAAGCGAACGCGCCATGGCATCCGCATCTTCGGGTTCCACGCCCACCACCCTGATTTCCGGTCGCAACCGCTTGATATAGGCCGCTATCCCGGCAATCAATCCACCGCCGCCGACCGGCACATACACAGCATGGATGGGTCCCGGATGCTGGCGCAACATTTCCATGGCGATCGTCCCCTGTCCCGCGATCACGTCTGGATCATCATAGGGATGGACGAAAGTTGCCTTGCTTTTCTTGGCAAGCTTCAGGGCATGCTCATAGGCTTCATCATAAGAATCGCCATGCAGTATAACCTTGGCGCCACGCGAGGCAACGGCATTAACCTTGATCTGAGGCGTAGTTGCCGGCATGACGATGGCAGCCTTCACATTCAGCCGCTGCGCAGCCAGCGCCACGCCTTGCGCATGATTGCCAGCCGATGCCGCTACCACACCGCGCTTCAATTCCGCTGTCGTAAGCCCGGCCATCTTGTTATAGGCTCCGCGCAGCTTGAAGGAAAATACCGGCTGCAAATCCTCGCGCTTAAGGTAAACCGTGTTCGCCAGCCGGCGAGACAAATTGACTGCGGGGTCAAGCGGCGACTCGATTGCCACGTCGTAGACACGTGCAGTCAGGATACGCTCTAGATAATCATCATTTACTGGATTTGGCATGGTGCAAAGTTTACAGCTTCCGGATGCATCTGGTTTGTGAAAAACCGTCTTTGCGCTAATCTTGCACAAATTTTGACAGGAATGCATGAAGAGGCTGCCGGGAAAATGACTCAGGATGAAATGAAACAGGCCGTCGCGCGTGCGGCCATTGATTACGTGAAAGGCGGCATCATCGGCGTGGGCACGGGTTCCACGGCCAACTACTTTATTGACGAGCTGGCCAAAATCAAGGGACGAATCGATGGCGCCGTGGCGAGTTCAGAGGCAACCGCTACCCGTTTGAAAGCTCATGGCATCCCTGTTCTTGATTTGAACAGCGTGGGCGGCATGGAAGTCTACGTGGATGGCGCGGACGAGATCACCCGCCATTTCCACATGATCAAAGGGGGGGGAGGCGCGCTCACGCGGGAAAAGATTGTTGCCGCCTGTGCCAAGTCCTTTATTTGCGTGGCCGATCAAAGCAAGCTGGTGGACGTGCTGGGCAGGTTTCCCTTGCCCGTTGAAGTCATTCCCATGGCCAGAAGTTATGTTGCGCGCGAGCTGGTGAAACTGGGCGGCCAGCCAAAATTGCGCGAAGGCTTTACCACTGACAACGGCAACGTCATTCTGGACGTGCATGGCATGAGCATTCTGGATCCGGTTGCGTTGGAGACTCAAATCAACCAGATTACCGGCGTTGTCACTAACGGGTTGTTTGCCCGCCGCGCCGCGAATGTCCTGCTTCTGGGCACGGAAAGCGGAGTAAAGACCTACAGTTAAGTCTGGCTTTCGTCTGTGCGGGATATTTCCGCTTCCTCGCGTACTGGCTCTCCCGCTACGCGATATTGCCCGGCGGCCCACTGACCCAGGTCGATCAATTTGCATCGCTCGCTGCAAAAGGGGCGGTATTTGTTCCGGGGATCCCAAAGCATTTTCTGGCCGCAAGTCGGGCAAAAAACACGCGGGGCGGATTCGAGCGATTTGTTCACAGGGTGCAAAACGTCAATTCGAATGGAATGGTTCCCGCGCACACTTTGGATTCGCCTGGCTGGCTTCTGACAAAACGAATATTGAGCATGTATTTGTTGGCCGATATCTCTGGCACACATCGCATGCCATCATCAATTCCTATGCGTATCATCTGCGGCGGCCTGACAGTCGTATCCAGCGTTTGCTGGTAAATACCATTTACCGCTTGCTGCGAACCTGGCCGGCAGCTTTCGCGCATCAGTCGCAGCACAATGCCAAGGCCAGCCCGGATGGGCAGCATAGGTGTCAGCCATCGATACAAATCTCCGCGCCTGGCATCGGCTTCCTCGTTCAACCAGAGATGATACGTAGGCAGATCAAACTCGCACAACCCGCCCGGGATGATGGCGCGCTGCTTGACGGTCATCAGCCACTCATCTTCCTTTAAATGCTGCCCGACCTTGCCAGCCATTTGATGGATGCCGGCATGCGCCGAATCGATTTCCCTAAGCACCGATTCCAGTTTGGTTTGCTCAACTTCGGGATTTCCTCGCAAGGCTGACAGGGTGGCACGCTGGCGTTCAAGTTCCTGAAGCAGATCAGTTTTCAGATCCGAACGTGAGGCCACGTCGGCAACTTCAAACAGCGTGAGCAGACTGCTATGGTGGTTGTAGGGATTATCCCCCTGTACATACCAGGCAAGCCGGTCGAACAAATCCTCCAGCCGTAGCAGGATGCGAATTCGTTCGTTGAGGGGATACTCGTAGCGGATCATTCGTCACGCCAATTAGATATTTTTCCGATTTTCGCTGATATCCCAGCAAAATCAAAGCGATTGCCGGGCCAGCTCACGATATTTTTCATTCAGGGCGTCCACCTGAGCGGTCAGCGCATCGATTCCGTCATCATTGTTGATAACGTCATCGGCCTGCTTCAAACGAACTTGCCTCGAAGCCTGCCTTGCCATCATGGCCCGGATTTCAGATTCCTCCCAGCCGCCTCGCGCCAGCGCCCGCTGAACTTGGGTTACTTCGTCGCAATCCACTACCAGCACGCGGTCGATAATATTGTCATACGCGCCGGTTTCGACAAGCAGTGGCACAACAATCATCACAAAGGAGTCGTTCACTCGAGCAAGCTGATTAGTGACTTCTTGCAGGATCATGGGATGCAGGATGGATTCCAGCCGCGATTTGGCGACACTGTCATTCAGAATCAAAGTTCTCAAGGCGTAACGGTTCAAACTCCCATCCGCACTGAATACTGAATCGCCAAAAGATTCCTTGAGCATCGGCAAGGCGGCGCCCTCAACAGCAGTCAAGGCTCGGGAAATTTCATCCGTATCGATAACCGGAACACCCAGTCTGGCGAATGCCTGCGAGACAGCGGTTTTTCCAGACCCCAAGCCGCCAGTCAGCCCGATCTTGAGCATCAAAAACTATTGAGATAGGCCCGGGTCAGGCTTGAACCAAAGAAAAGGGCAACCAGCCCGCCTCCCGCCAGATAGGGGCCAAAGGGAATGGGGATGCGGCGGTCATGCTTGATAAAAATTACCATGGCTATGCCGACAGTTGCCCCCACAACCGAGGACAACAGTATCGTGGCAGGCAACTGTTCCCAACCCAGCCACGCCCCAATCGCGGCAAGCAGCTTGAAGTCGCCATATCCCATCCCTTCCTTGCCGGTCACCAGCTTGAAAAGCCAGTAGATGCTCCACAGAATCAGATAGCCCGCCATGGCGCCCAAAACTGCGGATTGCAGGCTGGTGAAGATTCCAGAAAAATTGAATAACAATCCCATCCAAAGCAAAGGCAGGGTAATGTCATCCGGCAACAGGGTTGTATCAAGGTCGATAAACGCCAGCACAATCATGGCCCAGACAAAAAGTATCGCGCCCAATGCCATCCACCCGAATCCAAAATTCCAGGCAGCCGCTGCGGAGAGAATGGCGGTCAGGCCTTCTACAAGCGGATAGCGCGCGCTTATCGGCGTTCCACAGGCTTTGCAACGCCCTCGCAAAATCAGCCAGGAAAGAATTGGTATGTTCTCCAGCGCGGTGATTGAGTGGCCACAGGATGGACAGGCAGAGCGCGGCGTCCAGAGATTGTATTTGGCAGTGGACTGAATGGAACCACCATTCAATTCCGCGCATTGATCCCGCCACCCTGCTTCCATCATGCGAGGAAGCCTGTGAATGACAACATTCAGGAAACTGCCTACCAGCAAGCTGAATAAAAAAACCAACCCGGTAAACAGGGCTGGTTCGCTTTGCAGGATGATCATCCGATCACGGAACCCATCTTGAAGATAGGCAGGTACATGGCAACGACCAAACCGCCGATGAGCGTGCCCAGCACCACCATGATCATGGGTTCAATCAGGCTCGAGAGCGCATCTACAGCGTCGTCCACTTCAGCTTCGTAAAAATCCGCCACTTTGCTGAGCATGGAATCCAGTGCACCGGATTCTTCGCCAATCGCCGCCATTTGCAACACCATGCTGGGAAAGCGATTAGTGCCTTGCATGGCAACGGTCAGGGATGTACCAGTTGCCACATCGCTACGGATCTTTTCGGTCGCCTCGACATACAACTGGTTTCCGGATGCCCCACCCACGGAATCCAGTGCTTCAACCAGCGGCACGCCAGCAGCGAACATGGTTGATAGGGTTCGTGTCCAGCGTGCAATGGTGGCTTTCTCGATAATGGGTCCAAACACCGGCAACTTGAGCATCACCTTGTCCATGAAGCGCTGGACAGGTTTTGAGCGTTGCCATAACTTCAGCAAGGCATAGATGCCGCCGCCAATAGAGCCAAAAATCAGCCACCAATAGGCCACAAAGAAATCAGAAATAGCCATCACCACCAGGGTGGGGGCAGGCAAATCCGCGCCGAAGCTGGAAAACAGGTCCTTGAAAGCCGGCACCACGAAAATCATGATGGCGGCTGTCACAATAAAGGCCACGACTAGCACGGCTGCCGGATAAAACAGCGCGGACTTGATCTTGCTTTTTATGGCGAGAATCTTTTCCTTGTAGGTCGCCAGCCGGTCCAGCACGCCTTCCAAAATACCTGCCTGCTCACCTGCCTGCACCAGATTGCAAAACAGCGAATCAAAATACTTGGGATGCCGTGAGAAGGCCACATTCATGCTGCTGCCTTTTTCGATATCCGCCTTGATTTCAGCCAGCAGGCGCTGGACGGAAGGGTTGGCCGCGCCTCGACCCACAATATCAAATGACTGCAGCAACGGCACCCCCGCTTTCATCATGGTCGCCAGTTGCCGTGTAAACAGGGTGATGTCCTTGTCTTTGATCGGCTGGGTCCGGGCAAAAAGCGCGCTCTGTTTGCGCACTTTGGTGACCGTAATGCCCTGCCTGCGCAACTGCGCCGTGACGACGGACTCGCCCCCGGCCAGCATCTGGCCCTTGATTTTTTTTCCTCGCTTGTCTGTGCCTTCCCAGGAAAATGAAGTGTCTTTGGTGGCTGCAACTGCCATGTATTTCTCCCGTTGTACCGAGGTTTACAGATTGGTCACAGCTTCAACTTCTTCCAGAGAAGTGATGCCTGCCTTGACTTTTAGCAATCCCGCCTGACGCAGATCCAGAACACCCTCACGACGCGCCTGATCTGCGATATCAACCGATGTACCATTCTTCAGAATAATCCTGGTCATTTCGTCGGTGATTGGCATGACCTGGTAGATGCCTGTCCTGCCCTTGTAGCCAGACCCCTGGCAAATATCGCAACCTACCGGATGATAGGGTTTCCAACTGCCATCCAACTCCTCCTCCTTGAAACCCGCCCTCAGCAAGGCTTCAACAGGAATATCGGTAGGCTGTTTGCAGGAACACAATTTTCTTGCCAGACGTTGCGCCGTAATGCAGATGACTGATGAAGCCACGTTGAACGGCGCGACGCCCATGTTCAACAATCGCGTTAATGTGCCAGGTGCGTCATTTGTATGCAAGGTGGATAAAACCATGTGGCCTGTTTGCGCGGCCTTGATGGCAATGTCAGCGGTTTCCAGGTCGCGAATTTCACCCACCATGATGACGTCCGGATCCTGCCGCAGGAAGGATTTCAGCGCCGCCGCAAACGTAAGCCCAGCCTTGTCATTGACGTTGACCTGATTGACACCCGCCAACTGGATTTCAGCAGGGTCTTCAGCCGTGGAAATATTGACACCAGGCTTGTTCAGAATATTGAGGCAGGTATACAAGGACACCGTTTTACCTGAACCCGTCGGTCCAGTGACCAGCACCATGCCATATGGCCGCTGTACCGCGTCCAGCAAAATCTGTTTTTGCCATGCCTCGTAACCCAATGCCTCAATCCCCAGTTGTGCACTGGTCGGGTCCAGAATCCGCATGACGATCTTTTCGCCATAGAGTGTCGGCAGCGTGCTGACACGGAAATCGATGGCACGGTTCTTCGACAACACCATCTTGACCCGACCATCCTGAGGGACACGCTTTTCCGCAATGTCCAGCCTGGAGATCACCTTGATCCGGGAAGCTATCTTTTCCTTGATGGCTAGAGGCGGCTGAGCGATCTCGTACAAAATGCCGTCCCGCCGGTAGCGAATACGATAAAACTTCTCATAGGGTTCCAGGTGAATATCGGATGCGCCCGAATTAATGGCATCCAGCATGATTTTCTGGAGGTAACGCACGACCGGCGCATCGTCGATTTCGATGCCACCTGTGTCTTGCTGGGCAACCGCCTCATCATCCGTAAAGTCAAGATTCAGGTCTTCGACATCCAGCACGGACATGGCGCTGTCTGTTCTTTCGACCTCTTTCTCGATCAGTTTGGCGAGCTTGTCATCCTCCACCACTATCGGTTCAATGGCCAGCCCGGTCTGGAATTTGACTTCATCCAGTGCCTGTAAGTTGGTTGGGTCAGATGTACCTACAAACAGCTTGTTTCCTCGCTGAAACAACGCCACCATTCTGCGCTTTTGCGAGAGTTTGGTATCCAGAATGGATTTGGGCAGGGATTCCGGATCCATGGCATCCAGATCAAACAGGGGATAGCCAAATGCGCTGGCAGCCAGTTCCGCAACCTGGGCGGCTGTATAGCGGCGGCCTTTGAGCAACTCGGTAACAAAGCTGTCGCCGCCAGCACTGGCCTTATTCCAGATACTTTCGGCTTCAGACTCAGTGAGCCAGCCCTGGGTTACCAGCGTGCGGGCAAGTCCAGTCAGCGAAGAGGTGTTTTGTGAAGTAACGGCAGCCATGGCTTTTTTATTTCTAGACACGTCCTTATCGGCCTCCCCTCAATAAAAATTAAGAGCAGGAAAACAGGAAAACCCTGATTTACTCCTGCGGGGCCGGCAAAATCCTGGCGACCTTGACCGCCCGATCCTGAGTTTGCACGATTTCTATGGGAATGTCGCCGATTTTGATGCTAACACCCGCCTCCGGGATGCTTTCAAGACATTCCAGCAACAATCCATTCAGCGTCTTTGGGCCTTCCAGGGGTAAAGCCAGACCAAGCTTGCGGTTGATGTGCCTGACCAGGGCCGACCCTTCCACCATCCAGCTCCCATCTTCCATCTGCCTTAACCAGCCCATTTGCGAAGGGGCCTGGGTGGTGAATTCTCCGACCATTTCCTCGAGCAGGTCTTCAAGCGTAACCAGGCCCTGAAGTTCACCATATTCATCCACTACAATCGCCAGCCGCTTCTGGTTTTCCTGAAAATGGCGCAACTGGGTAAAAAGCGGGGTTCCGGCCGGAACATAATAAGGTTCCTGCAAAACCTCTTTCAGTGTATCCATCGTTAATTCACCGCTGGACAAAGGATGCAACACCCTCCGGACATGCAATATCCCTGATACCTGATCCAGCGATCCGTCAAACACCAAAAGCCGGGTATGGTGGCTGGTCGAAATCTGCTGGGCCAGTTTTTCTGGTTCTGTATTGAGATCTATAGCCTCGATCTGGTTTCTGGGCGTCATCACGTCATCCACCGTAATGCGCTCCAGATCCAGCAGGTTCAGCATGATTTTCCGGTGTGTGCGCGGCAGCAGTTTGGAAGATTCCATGACCACGGTTCGCAATTCCTCCAGGCCAAGCATGTTGCTGCTTTCATCCTGTCGGGGCTTGATTCGCAACAGTTTCAGCAACCCCTGCACAAAAAGATTGACGAACCAGACAATGGGGTAGGCGAGCCTCAGTAAAGGCGTTAGCACAAAACTGGCTGGATAGGCGATGCGCTCGGGGAAAGAGGCGCCAATGACCTTGGGCGTGACTTCGCTGAACACCAGAATCAAAAAAGTCAGTACCGACGTCGCGATTAACAGCGCCATCTCACCCTCGCCAAATAACCGGATCGCCAGGACAGTGGTCAAGGCTGCGGCTGCAGTATTAACCATGTTGTTGCCCAGCAGAATCACGCCGAGCAGCTTGTCTGTCTTGTTGAGCAGCGCGAGTGTCAGCCTGGCGCCACGATGACCTTTTTCAGCCTGATGCTTAAGCCGGTAGCGGTTGATCGCCATCATGGCAGTTTCACTGGCCGAAAAGAAACCGGATAGCGTCAACAACACCGCAAGAACGGCAAATAGCGTGCTTGTGGAAATATTGTCCAAGGGAGTCTACAGAGTCATCGTAGGACTAATTTTCCGGCACGTCCGGTCACTGTCAAGTTCAAGGGACGAAAGTTATCGGTGAAGCAGGACTTCCAGGACAAACTTGCTGCCCACGTAAGCCAGCAGCAGCATGACAAAGCCGGTAATCGTCCAACGTACCGCCAGACGCCCTCGCCAACCCCAGATGAAACGGCCTGCGAGCAACGCACCAAAAACCAGCCAGGAAAGAACCGCAAAAAGCGTTTTATGGCTGAAGCTCATGGCCTTGCCAAAAACTTCCTCAGAAAACAATATGCCGCTACCCACCGCCAGGGTCAGCAGGACAAACCCGGCGCCAATTAACTTGAACAACACCGACTCCAGTGTCAGTAACGGTGGCATTCCCGGCATGCCGGCCGCACTGGCGCCATGGTGCAATTTTTTCTCGAACGCAGACATCAAAAGCGCCTGCAAGGCCGCGATGAACAACAGGCAATAGGCCAGAAGCGAAAGCACCAGATGCGCCCGGAAACCAAACGCGTGTGAATTCGGAATGGCCCGGGCATCCGGCAGCGCCAGCGGCAACAACACGCCCACAGCCGCCATGCCAGCCACCCAGCCCTGAATCGACGGCAAAGGCACTTTAAGCGCGGTCAGGGCATAAACCGATACAGACAGCCAGGCAATCAGTGAAACGGCGTTGGAAAACCCCAGGTGCACCGCATCCGGCCGAAACACGCTCGCCCCCAGTAACGCCGCATGCGTTACGATTCCCAGCAGCAAAATGGCTGAAACCCATACAGTCCTGTGCCGTGCAGCGCCGGCCCGCAAAAACTGCCAGGCAGCAATGGCATAAAAACAGGCAGCAGCTAATGATGTAAGCGCGAATACCGGCATTGGTAGAATAGGCAGCGTGTTCGATTTAAGGTATCTGGGCCCAATTATCTATCCAGCCCCCTTAACAAGGAAGCCCAACAAGGAATTATATGTTTGAAAACCTGACTGGCCGTCTGGCGGGTGTCGTCAAATCCCTGCGCGGCCAGGCCCGCATCACCGAAGCCAACATTCAGGATACGCTACGTCAGGTGCGCATGGCCTTGCTTGAAGCCGATGTCGCCCTGCCTGTCGTCAAACACTTTATTGATGACGTCAGGATCAAGGCCCTGGGGGCTGACGTTTTACAAAGTCTGACGCCCGGACAGGCCCTGATAGGCATTGTTCACGAAGAGCTTGCCAGGCTGATGGGAGGCGAAGCAGCCGACCTGAACCTCGCTGCCCAGCCGCCCGCGGTCATCCTCATGGCCGGCTTGCAGGGTTCCGGAAAAACCACCAGCAGCGGCAAGCTTGCCCGGCTGTTAAAATCCCGCAAGAAGAAAGTCCTGCTCGCTTCCTGTGACGTCTATCGCCCCGCCGCCATCGACCAGCTCAGGCAACTTGGCAAGCAGTTGGATGTCGCCTTCTTCGAGGCAGGCGATTCAACAGATCCGGCCGCCATCGCCCAGGCCGCGCAGGATCATGCGCGCAAGCAGTTTTTTGATGTGCTTATTGTCGACACGGCCGGCCGCCTGGCGATTGACGAAGCCATGATGGCGGAAATCAGGGCCTTACATACCGCGCTCAACCCCGTCGAAACGCTGTTCGTGGTCGATGCCATGCAGGGTCAGGATGCGGTCAACGTCGCCAAGGCCTTCAGCGATGCGCTGCCGCTGACTGGGGTGATTTTGACCAAGCTGGACGGCGATGCCCGAGGCGGCGCGGCCCTGTCTGTCCGCCACATTACCGGCAAGCCGATCAAATTTGTTGGCGTGGGGGAAAAGTCCGACGGCCTCGAACCTTTCCATCCGGAGCGAATGGCCTCCCGCATCCTGGGCATGGGCGACGTGCTTTCCCTGGTCGAACAGGCACAGGCATCGATCGACGTCGCCGAAGCAAAGAAACTGGCCGACAAGGTCAAAAAGGGCAAAAACTTCGATCTGGAGGATTTCAAATCGCAAATCATCCAGATGCGCAAAATGGGCGGCCTTTCCGCCTTAATGGACAAGCTCCCCGGCGCCGGACAGATGCCGCAATTGAGCGGCAACGAAGACAAGGCCATCAACCGGGTGGAAGGCATCATCAATTCCATGACCCGGCAGGAGCGCCGCCAGCCCGAGCTCATCAAGGCCTCGCGCAAGCGCCGCATCGCCGCCGGGGCGGGCGTCCAGGTACAGGAAGTTAACAAACTGCTCAACCAGTTCGAGCAGGCGCAAAAAATGATGAAAATGATGTCAAAAGGCGGTTTGGGCAAGATGATGCGCGGCATGAAGGGCATGTTGCCCGGCATGAAATGAGGCAATTCGCCCTTTCACCCAACCCTCTGGCAAAAAAGCCCTTTTTCACATAAAATTCGCGGTTTTCCGATTTCCAAACTGGATTAACACCATGGTAGTCATTCGTCTTTCCCGTGGCGGTTCAAAAAACCGTCCTTATTACAACGTGGTCGTGGCCGATTCGCGCTGCCGCCGTGACGGCCGCTTCATCGAGCGCCTCGGTTTTCACAACCCCGGCGCCAAGGAAGGCGTCGAGTCGACTCGCATCGACTTGGCGCGCGTGGATCACTGGGTCAAGAACGGCGCCAAGCTGTCAGACACCGTGACCCGACTGGTCAAGCAGAGCAAGCCCGCTGCCTAAGACGGTCATCATGGGGCGGATTGCCGCCCCCTACGGCATAAAAGGCTGGGTCAAGATACAGCCGTTTACCGAAACCCTGGATGCCCTGCTGGATTACCCGGCCTGGCAGATTGGCAGCCAAGGCAACTGGCGCGAAGCCGAAATCGAGGAAGCCGGCATCCACGGCCAGTCA
>JADFDC010000032.1 GCA_018263115.1 Thiobacillus sp. | reverse complement strand
AGTAATACATAAACCATGAGCCGCATTGGCCAAACTTTTAACGCGCTGAAAGCGCAGAACAAGAAAGCCCTGATTCCCTTCATCACCGCGGGCGATCCCGGCAAGGGCTTGACGGTTCCCCTGATGCGCGCGCTGGTTGAAGCGGGGGCGGACATCATCGAACTGGGTGTGCCGTTCTCCGATCCGATGGCGGATGGGCCGGTGATACAGCGGGCGTCCGAACGGGCGCTGGCCAACAAGGTGGGGCTGAAGGACGTGCTGGGCATGGTCGCGGAGTTTCGCAAGTCCAACGATACGACCCCGGTGGTGCTGATGGGTTATGCCAATCCGGTGGAGCATATGGGCTACGAGACGTTTGCCAAGGCTGCAAAACAGGCGGGCGTGGATGGCGTGCTGACGGTGGATATTCCCCCGGAGGAATCGCAAGGCGTGGCGGATGTGTTCAAGGCGCATGGCCTGGACCCCATTTTCTTGCTGTCGCCCACCACGCCGGAAGCACGGGTGGAACAGGTGGCTGCTGCTGCGGGCGGCTTTATCTATTATGTGTCACTGAAGGGCGTGACGGGCGCCGGGCATCTGGACGTGGAGGAGGTGGCGTGCAAGATCGCCATGATCCGCTCGCATTGCAGCCTGCCGGTCGGCGTGGGGTTTGGAATCCGTGATGCGGAGACGGCGCAGCGAATGGCAGGATTTGCCGACGCGGTGGTGGTGGGCAGCCGCATCGTGAACGAGATCGAGAATTCGCCCGAAAATGAAGTGGTGAATCGGATAAAGACACTGGTGCAGGATTTGCGCCGCGGTGTGGATGCGGCAGTCAAATAATACGGAGAGAAAAATGAGCTGGTTTCAAAAACTCGTTCCACCCAAAATCAAGGCGCGACGAGAGGCAAAGAAGTCGGTACCGGAAGGGCTCTGGTCCAAGTGCCCATCGTGCAACGAGGTGTTGTACAAGGCCGATTTGCAGAACAATCTGGAAGTGTGTCCCAAGTGCGGATATCACCATCGCATCGGCGCACGTGAGCGGCTGGGCATGCTGATGGATGCGGAAGGCCGGCGTGAAATCGGCATGGAAGTCAAACCCGTCGACCCGCTCAAGTTCAAGGACAGCAAGAAGTATCCGGATCGTCTTTCCGAAGCGCAGAAGGGAACCGAAGAAAGCGATGCGCTGGTCGTCATGGCGGGCGCCATCCAGACGCTGCCTGTGGTGGTAGCTGCGTTTGAATTCAAGTTCATGGGTGGATCGATGGGCTCGGTGGTGGGTGAGCGTTTCGTGCGCGGCGTGGAAGCCGCCATCGAAACGAAATCCGCCTTCGTGTGTTTTTCCGCCAGTGGCGGCGCTCGCATGCAGGAAGGCCTGTTTTCGCTGATGCAAATGGCCAAGACTTCCGCTGCGCTGACGCGTCTTTCCGCCAGCCGTCTGCCTTTCATTTCCGTGCTGACCGATCCGACCATGGGTGGCGTCTCCGCCAGCTTCGCCATGCTGGGTGATCTGATCATTGCCGAGCCGAATGCGCTGATCGGTTTTGCCGGGCCAAGGGTCATCGAGCAAACCGTGCGTGAAACCCTGCCGGAAGGATTCCAGCGTTCAGAATTTTTGCTGGAGAAGGGTGCGGTCGACCGCATCGTGGACCGGCGCCAGATGCGCGATGAACTGGCGGCAACCATCGCCATGCTGCTGAAGCGCCCCGCGCTGGCTGCTTGAATTCTGTGAGTCTTGGGGCTTGGCTTGCCCGTCTCGAGCAGGCACACCCGAGCACCATTGAACTGGGCCTTGAACGCGTAGCGCGTGTGCGCGATGTGATGAATCTCAGCCCGGCATTCCCGATCATTCTGGTGGGCGGCACCAATGGCAAGGGATCAACCTGCGCTTACCTCGAATCCATTCTCCGTGAGCAAGGGTACAAAACCGGGTTGTACTCCTCGCCCCATCTGCTTCGTTACAACGAGCGAGTCCGCATCGATGGTCTTGAGACCTCCGATACCGATATCGTTTCTGGTCTGGAAGCCGTCGAGAACGCGCGTGGAGAAGGAACGCTCACCTATTTCGAGCATGGCACATTGGGTGCAATGTGGCAGTTCATTCAGGCCGGTGTCGAGGTGGCGATTTTGGAAGTGGGATTGGGCGGGCGGCTGGATGCGACAAATATTTTCGAGCCGTCTGTTTCCGTGGTGACGAGCATCGACCTGGATCACCAGGCCTGGCTGGGAGATACCCGCGAAGCTATCGGTTTTGAAAAGGCGGGAATTTTTCGTGTGGGAAAACCTGCCGTTTGCGGCGAGCCTGATCCGCCACGGAGTCTGACTCGTTACGCGCGCGAAATCGGCGCGAAGCTATTCCAGACAGGGCGCGAATTTTCTTTCCAGCGCCACGAATCGGCCTGGGATTTCGAGATGGGAGAAACAATCCTTTCAAACTTGCCGCAGCCCGCACTTGCGGGTGTCCATCAATTCCGGAATGCAGCCAGCGCGCTTGCGGCGCTGGCGGTATTGACTAACCAACTGCCTGTTTCATTGGGTGCCATTCATCAAGGCTTGAAAAACTTGCGGCTGCCGGGCCGTTACCAGCAAATTTTCGGCCCGGTCGAGGTGGTGCTGGATGTCGCGCATAATCCGGAATCCGCACGCGCACTTGCAGAAAATCTGCGCATGCATGCAACGCGCGGGAAAACGCATGCTGTCTTCGCGCTACTGATGGACAAGGATGCGGATGGCGTGATTGCGCCTTTGAAAGGCTGTTTCGATTCATGGTTTGTTGCCAGTCTTGCGGGGGAGCGTGGGCGGTCCGCGGAAACGCTCGCTGCCAAGGTAAAACGCCATTCAGGCGGGAGTGTTACCACCCATGAAAATCCATTGGCAGCCTTTCTGGCAGCCAAACGTCATGCGGCTGAAGGTGATAGAATTGCCGTCTTCGGATCGTTTTACACCGTCGCGGAAATACTCCAGACCCTTTCCTGATGCCAGCTCCCCAAACAGACCAGGATCACAAACTGCGGGCACGACGCAGGTTGATTGGCGCAGTGGCGCTGACCATCATTGCTGTCATCCTTTTGCCGCTGGTGCTGGAGGATGAACCGCCGCCCGCAGGGCCCCTGGAAGTTCACATGCCGCCCCCATCATCTGCATTGTCTGCCGGGGAAAGCACGGTTGAATATGCCCCACCTCCCGCCAACACAACGGTTGAGCCTTCGGCTTCAGAAGAGGGGGCAGCACTTGCCGCATCGCCTGAGCCGGTACGTGAAGAGCCAGCCCCTGTGGCATCCAGGCCGTCTGTTTCCTCATCTCCCGCCAAACCCTCTGAGCAAGCCAGCAAGCCTGCGCCAGCACAACAGTCTGATACCTTTACCGTCCAGGTCGGGGTTTTTTCCGATAAGGCGAATGTGCAAAAGGTCCAGTCTCGTATTTCTGAGCTTGGACTCAATTCCTATACTGAGCAGGTAAAGAACAGCACCCGCGTGCGTGTTGGAACGTTTGCCAGCCGCGCCGAGGCAGATGCGGTTGCCGCGAAACTGACAGCTGGTGGAGTAACGTGCAAAGTGGTGGAGAAATGACCGTACTGGACTGGATCGTGATTCTGATTCTGGCGGCTTCCGTCATTCGAAGCCTGATGCGCGGCCTGGTCGAGGAAATCTTTTCGCTGGGAGCATGGGTTGTGGCCTTTCTGGGCGCCAAGTGGGGCGCGACAGGAGTCGCTCCCATGTTGCCGATCAGTGTTGAAAGCGAAGGCCTGCGTTATTTCTCGGGTTTCGTGGTGGTATTCCTGGTGATGATGATTGCGATCATGCTGCTTGGGCGCATGATCAAAGGTGCGGTCGGCGCAGTTGGGCTGGGCGGCGCGGACAAAGTGATCGGCGGGATATTCGGCTTGTTGCGCGGGCTGGTCATCCTGGTCGGGTTTACGCTGGCCGCGGGCTTGACTGCATTTCCACAGACGGATTTCTGGAAGAATGCTATCTTTTCAAAATCGCTGGAAACGCTGGCAATCGCAGTGCAGCCATTGCTGCCAGCCGGGTTGATAAAACATATCCACTTTAGGTGATTAACCATGTGCGGAGTCATCGGCGTCGTTGCCAATACGTCGGTTAACCAGTTGCTCTATGATGGCCTGATGGTCTTGCAGCATCGTGGGCAGGATGCAGCTGGCATTGTGACGGCAGAAGGTGCGCGTTTCCACATGCACAAGGCACCTGGCCTCGCGCGTGATGTGTTCCGGACGCGCGACATGAGAAACCTGCTCGGCAACATTGGCGTGGCGCATGTCCGATATCCCACAGCCGGGTCGGCGGCCAGTTCGGCGGAGTCGCAGCCTTTTTATGTCAATTCGCCCTTTGGCATTGTGCTGGGGCACAACGGCAACCTTACCAACACTGATGAATTAAAGCAGACACTGTTTGCCGAGGATCTTCGGCACGTCAACACCAATTCCGATTCGGAAGTACTGCTGAACGTTCTGGCGCACGAACTGCAGATGCGCGGTCATGCGGGAAGACTTGATCTGGATACGATTTTTGCCGCCGTCTCGGGTGTACATGCGCGCTGTCGGGGAGCCTATGCAGTGGTGGCGCTGATTGCGGGTTATGGCCTGCTGGCTTTCCGCGATCCTTATGGCATTCGGCCGCTGGTAATTGGCGTGAATGAAAGCGTCAACCCGCCTGAATACATGATTGCCTCCGAGTCGGTCGCGATCGATGCATTGGGGTTCAAGATACTGCGTGACGTGGCGCCCGGCGAAGCGGTTTTCATTGATTACGACCGCCGCATGCACAGCCGCCAGTGCGCAAGCAAGCCCGGTCTGCATCCCTGCATTTTCGAATATGTGTATTTGGCGCGTCCGGATTCGGTCATGGATGGCATATCCGTTTACAAGACGAGGCTTCGCATGGGTGTCTCGCTGGCGGAAAAGATCAAGCGTGAGTTCAGTCACCTGAAAATCGATACGGTCATCCCCATTCCGGATACCAGCCGCCCCTCGGCATTGCAGTTGGCTAATCATCTGAATGTTCCCTATCGCGAGGGTTTTATCAAGAACCGCTACATCGGTCGCACCTTCATCATGCCTGGGCAGGCTTTGCGCAAGAAGTCCGTGCGTCAGAAGCTGAACGCCATCGCCGAGGAATTCAAGGACAAGAACGTGCTGCTGGTGGACGACTCCATCGTGCGTGGCACGACCAGCCGCGAGATTGTGCAAATGGCGCGCGATGCCGGCGCGACCAAGGTGTTTTTTGCATCCGCAGCGCCGCCCGTGCGCTATCCCAATGTTTACGGCATTGATATGCCAACGCGCGCCGAACTGCTCGCGCATAATCGGAGTGATGAGGAAATCGCCCGGGAGATCGGCTGTGATGCCCTGATTTACCAGGACCTCAGCGCGCTGGTTGAGGATGTAAAGGCCGAGAATCCATCAATCCAGAGCTTTGATACATCCTGTTTTGATGGCCGCTATATTACGGGCGACGTTACTTCCGCCTATCTTGATTACATCGAGGATGTCCGCAATGGGGATGCGCAACCTCATTCCATCGAAACCCAGCAGCTTGATCTGAATCTGGTATCCGGCGGACGCGCTTGACGGTTACAAGCCCTCAGACTACATTTGACTGGCGCTTTATTTGAACACAGCTTGCGGGGCGCCTTAGAAATGCCGCTAAAGCGTGGTGAAACCCGTTCCCGCGCGAACGGGTTTTTTATTTGGAGAACAGCATGAGCAATCAGGAATACGATATCGAAACCCTGGCCGTGCGCAGTGGCATTCTGCGCAGCCAGTTCAATGAACACAGCGAGGCGATGTTTCTGACTTCAAGCTTTGTGTTCAACAGCGCGGCGCAGGCAGCCGCGCGATTCAAGGGCGAGGAACCAGGCATGATCTACGCCAGGTTTACGAACCCTACGGTCAACATGCTGGAAACGCGACTGGCAGCGCTGGAAGGGGCAGAGCGTTGCGTGGCATTCTCGTCCGGCATGGCGGCGATTCTGGCGACCGTGATGGGCTTGATGAAGACAGGCGAGCATATTGTCGCGTCGCGTTCCATTTTCGGTTCCACTGTCCAGCTCTTCTCCAATATTCTGGGACGGTTTGGCATTGAGACGACTTATGTTTCGCCTACTGACCCCGAAGACTGGAAGAAAGCGATCCGCCCCAATACAAAGCTGTTTTTCGTGGAATCGCCTTCCAATCCGCTGACGGAAGTGAGCGATATCGCGGCGCTTGCGGGGATCGCCAAACAAGGCGGTGCCCTGTTGGCGGTGGATAACTGTTTTTGCTCGCCTGCGTTGCAAAGACCGCTGGAACTGGGAGCGGATATCGTGATTCATTCCGCCACCAAATATCTGGATGGGCAGGGCAGGGTACTGGGCGGCGCGGTGTTGGGTTCGAAGGAGTTGATGGAAGGTGTGTATACCTTCCTGCGTACCGCCGGCCCGACGCTTTCAGCGTTTAATGCCTGGGTGATTCTGAAAGGACTGGAAACGCTATCCATCCGCATGGAAGCACATTCTCGAAGCGCGCTGGAACTTGCGCGCTGGCTGGAGAGTCATCCGAATGTGGAACGCGTGCTTTATCCCGGTTTGCCATCTCATCCGCAGCACGAACTGGCGATGAAGCAGCAGAAGACAGGCGGCGGCATCGTGGCATTTGAAGTGAAAGGGGGACAGGAAGCTGCATGGCGGGTGGTGGATGCATGCAAATTGCTGTCGATCACGGCCAATCTGGGTGATGCGAAATCGACCATCACGCATCCGGCCTCGACCACACAAAGCCGCATGACACCCGAGCAGCGTGCATTTGCAGGGATTGGCGATGGGCTGATTCGCGTGGCGGTCGGCCTGGAATCCGTGCGGGACATTCGAAACGATTTGGTGAGAGGATTGGACGCTTGAGATTTATTGCCAGCTTGCTACTGCTGATGTGCGTGAAAGCATACGCGGTCGGCATGCTCGAATTGCGCTATCAGGATCAGGATCCGGGAAGTGAACCTTATCTGACCCGTATCCTGATTTCTGACCGCTACATGCGCCTGGATGGCGGGGAGGACAACGGGGACTTCGTGCTGTTTGACCGGAAATCACGGCAGGTGGTGAATGTTCTGCGTGACCAAAAGATTCTCATGCGCATGCACAATCGTCCGTTGCCCAAGGTGCGCTCTCAAGCCTACAAACTGGAAGAGAAAGCAACGCCTGTAAATAAGGACACCCTGCGTGTTCAGGTTCTGGCGGATGGCGAGCTCTGTTCGGAAACCGTGTCGTCGAAGAACATGCTGCCAGGCGCCGCGCAGGCAATGGCTGAGTACAAATCCGCTTTGGCCTACACGCAGTTGCAGACTTATCTCAATACGCCAACAGACTTGCGGCAGACGTGCGATCTTGTACATCACGTTTGGGAGATTGGCCGTGCGCTCTCGTATGGCTTGCCGATTGAAGAGCGCGACTATGAGGGCAGGCTTAGGCAATTTTCCGGAGGCGAGATGAAAAGGCTGGATCCTGGTTTGTTCAGTCTTCCCAAGGGGTATGTATCGATGCAGCCGCCAGAAGGCGGTCAGAGCGAGCCCAGCGTGCAGCCTTCCTCGGTGCAAACCAAATAGCCACCCTCGTCATACCAATCCGGCAGCACCCAGCGTTCAAGTTTTTTCCCGGACACAGTCAATTCATGTTTCGCCGGGCGGTGAGTGTGGCCGTGGATCATGCGTCTCACACCTCGTTCAGCGAATATCTGTGTGACGGCTTTCTGATTGACATCCATAATGGCGTAGGGTTTACCAGCCTTGGCCTGTTCACTCCCGGCGCGCGCTGATCCAGCCAGAGCGTGCCGCATCCTTAAGGGTAGCCACAGTAGCATCCTTTGAATGATCGGATTTCGCACCAATTTCCGGAATTGCTGATATTGGGTGTCATCGGTACATAGCGCGTCCCCGTGAGTGAGCAGAGTTGGGGTTCCATACAAATCGACGATCATTGGGTCAGCAACCAGGGTCATGCCACATTGCGCGGCGTAGCGCTGAGCGACCAGAAAATCCCGGTTGCCGTGCATGAAATAGACTGCAGTGCCTGAATTGGCCAGCGCCTGGAGCTTATGCGCGGTATCCTGTCCGACGGCGTTATTCAGGTCGTCGTCGCCAACCCAGTATTCGAACAGGTCACCCAGTATGTAGAGGGCGTCCGCCCCCCTTGCGACATGTTCCAGAAAATGAAAAAAGCGCCCGGTGGCTGGCGGGCGCTCTTCTGTTAAGTGCAGATCCGCTATGAAAAGCGATCTGCCGGGAGATGTCTGGTCAGACAATTTCGGCCTTGGTGATGATCACATCGTCGACCGGTACATCCTGATGCCCCGCCTGACTGCCAGTGCGGACTTTTTTGATGGCGTCGACGACTTCCTTGCCTTCGACCACTTTACCGAACACAGCATAGCCAAACCCCTGGGGGGTCGGCGCGGTAAAATTGAGAAAGCTGTTGTTGGAAACGTTGATGAAAAATTGCGCCGTTGCTGAATGCGGGTTGGGCGTGCGCGCCATGGCTATCGTGTATGCATCATTCTTCAGACCATTGGACGCCTCGTTTTCCACCGGAGCAAGCGTGGGCTTCTGGGACATGCCGGGTTCGAATCCGCCACCCTGAATCATGAAGCCATCAATGACACGATGGAAAATGGTGCCGTCATAAAAGCCATCCTTAACGTATTGCAGAAAGTTGGCTACGGTTTTGGGGGCCTTCTCGGCGTCAAGTTCCAGGGTGATGACGCCAAGGGAGGTGTGCAGTTTGACCATTTTTTTCCTTGTTAAAGAATTGTTTCCTGGATGATTCGCCAACGGCCGTTTTCCCGCTGCCAGTACTGGCGTTTCCTGGACTGATTTTCCAGGTTGCTGCTGCGGTAATCCTGATCGAACGATACGATCGCCATATCGGCCTGGCCGGGCTGGCGATAAATGCTCAAGCCGGAAAGTTTTATCTTGATCCAGGATTTTCCTGCATTGACGCGTCGCTTGCTGCTGGCGAATGACTGAAAATCATTTTTGCCATCACGAAATTCCCGTGAGTAATGTCCAAGCAGGCGCTCTGTGTCGCGGCTTTCCCAATCCTTGCGCCAGTTCTCGATTGATTCATTCAATTCGTCGCGTGCCACCGACAAGGATTCTGGATCTGACCAGGTCAATGATGGAGAAATGATGACGGGTGTCTTACCAGTGCTGATGTAGCGGCCGAGCTGCGTCAGGTCTTCGTTGGAAAGCACCACGCAACCATCGCTGGCTTTGGGCGGACGGGAGTAGGTGTTGCGGGGCACGCCGTGCAGCCAGATGCCATAGCCATTGCGATTGAGACGGATATCCCATTCGTTGGGATAGCTGAGTGGATATGCGCCAACACCATAGAGCTCTTCCAGTTCGCTATCCGGCTTGAAGCTGGTGATGGTGTACATGCCAATCGGGGTGCGCTTGTCGCCTTCGCGATTTTTTCCGATACCTAGCTTGCCCATGGTTACGTAATAATCCGCAACCCGGCGCAGCCCATTAATTGTGTTTTCAAAAACATACAGTCTTGCCCGGCTGGCATCGACCGCCAGGGCGTAGCGAATATCACTTGAGAGCGACATCAACTCCTCTGGAATCAATGTGGATCCGACCGGATCGCTGATGGCCTGAATGCGCGCTTTGGCTTCTTCGCGCAGATCCGCCTGCTGATCGATACCGCCTTGGGCATTACCCAAAGTTGAAATCGGCTTGGCCCGGGCAAGCAGCAGGTCACCCTTGATGAGTTGCGCCAGACGGAAATTGGGGTAACGGTCCAGCAGCTTGTTTATGGAAGTCAGGGCACTTTCAAGCTTGTTGAGGCGGATTTCCTGCAAGCTGTCGGCAAGGAGCCTGTCAGCCTCTCCAATATCAGCCTTGACTGGCAAAGCCAGCAGACCTAGCAACAGGAAAGGAAGCGAAGCCTTCACCATCAAATCAGCGGCCGGACTCACGGAGGATGAGCCACTTACCGTCAATCAGACCCAGTTCCATCGTCTTGGCGGAGTTGCTTTTCAGACGGTCTGACTCGTAAATCTGCCTGAAGCGAACCGTGGCGCGGGTGTTGGTCGAGGCGGTTACTTGAATGTCCTGCGCGGTCACGGAAATATCTTTTGGCGCCATGATGCGTTCGCGGCGTTGCGCGGACCAGGCTGAACGGGACATGTTGGATGGGGCAAAATCCGGTGCATAGTGGCTCAGATAAGCATCAACATCCTGCGCTGCCCAAGCGCTGGCCCAGGCTTGAATTGCCTTGACAGCTTCATCCTTGCCGGCTGAGGTTGTATTTGACGCGGGTTTGCTGGATTCGATGACAGGCTTCACAACAGGGGGATTGGAAACCACTGCCACAGGCTTGCTTTCCGGCTTGGCGGAAGCCGTAATGATGGCAGGTCGCCGCCCCTGGCCTGACATCATGTCCTTGATCAGCGATAGCTTTGTTTGCGCGGTCTTGTTGCCGCTGTCCAGTTGCAGCGCCTTGTCATAGGCAAGCGTTGCCATTTTGGCGTACAGGTCACCGAGGTTTTCGTGAGCGGTTGCATAGCTTGGATGGGTTCGTATGGCCATTTCCAGCGCATTTTTCGCGGCATCGTACTTGCCTTGCGCGGCATAGAGAACAGCGAGGTTGTTATAGGGTTCGGGCAACTCAGGGTAGTCCTCGGTCAGTGAGGTAAAGACCTGGATGGCCTCGGATGACTTGTTCTGATCGGCAAGGATCAGGCCTTTCAGAAATCGTGCCTGAGCGTCCTTGGGGTTCTTCGCCAAATATTGATTGACTCGACTATATGCTGAAGCAAGATCGCCTTTGCGAAAAAGCTGATTGATGTCCTGGATATCATCAGCGGTTGCAAACCCGGGCGTTGCAATCAGAGTAAATGCGAGGATAGAAGCAAGTTTGCGCAAATAGGGCATGTGTTAAACTCAAAATGGTTACCAACAGCACTGCATTTTAACAACTCCACGCGCTGGTTGCGCGGCCTTTCTGGCAAAAATGCTTGACTGGATCAATTGCATGTCCACACTCACGCTTTACAACTCCTTAACCCGTCAACCCGAAGTTTTTAAACCTCTCCAGCCCGGCAGGGTGCGCATGTATGTTTGCGGCATGACGGTTTACGACTATTGCCATCTTGGCCATGCGCGCGTTTTCGTTGTGTTTGACATGGTTTCCCGCTGGCTCAGGGCCTCTGGCTATCACGTTACCTATGTCCGGAATATTACGGACATCGACGACAAAATCATTAAGCGGGCTGCTGAAAACAACGAACCGCCGGCGAGCCTCACCCAGCGCTTCATCGATGCCATGCACGAAGATGAGACACGGCTGGGCGTATTGCGGCCGGATTTCGAACCTCGGGCCACAGAGTATGTGGCGGAAATGACCGCCATGATTCAGAACTTGGAAATCAAAGGATTGGCTTATCAGGCAGAGAATGGCGATGTTTACTACAGCGTCCGCGGTTTCCCGGGGTATGGGGCGTTGTCCGGCAAATCGCTGGAGGACCTCCGTGCGGGCGAGCGGGTGGAGATCGACACGCATAAGCGCGACCCGCTGGACTTTGTATTGTGGAAAGCGGCCAAGCCGGGTGAGCCAGCCTGGCCCGGGCCATACGGACTCGGCCGACCGGGTTGGCATATCGAATGTTCAGTGATGAGCGGCAAACTGCTGGGCCATCATTTCGATATTCACGGTGGCGGGCAGGATTTGCAGTTTCCACATCATGAAAACGAAATTGCTCAGTCCGAGGGCGCACACGGCTGCAAATTCGTGAATTACTGGCTGCACAATGGTTTTGTGAGGGTGGACAACGAAAAAATGTCCAAAAGCCTGGGCAATTTCTTCACCATACGGGAAATTCTGGACAAATTTGATCCTGAGGTAGTGCGGTTTTTCATACTCCGGGCACACTATCGCAGCCCGTTGAATTATTCCGATGCGCATCTGGAGGATGCCAAGGGCGCCCTGACCCGGCTCTACACGGCTTTGAAGAATGTTCCGCCTGAGGATAGGGTGCCGCTAGACTGGAGTAATGATTATGCCGTGCGCTTCAAATCAGCCATGGACGATGATTTCAATACGCCGGAAGCCATGGCGATCTTGTTTGAGCTCGCCAGCGAGGTGAATAAAGGGAAATCTGCTGAACTGGCTGGACTACTAAAGGGCTTGGGAGGTGTTGTTGGCTTGTTGCAAAGATTTCCTGAAAAATTCCTTAAAGGCGAGCATTCAAACGATGACGATAAAATCGAAAGTCTGGTCAAGGCAAGACAGGAAGCCAAATTGAGCAGGAATTTCACCGAGGCCGACCGCATCCGCGACGAACTCAAAACTGTGGGTATTGTCCTGGAAGATGGCCCGCAAGGCACGACCTGGCGCCGGGCCTGAATGAATTTCGGACTATAAAAAACAGGACGCCAAGGCGTCCCATTTTTTTAAGTCAACTCCAAATTACTTGGCAGCAGCAGGCTGAGCCGGGATCTGGAAGAAGTTGACCGGGTTGAACGCAGCGGTTGCGTCACCGTAGGTCTTGGGATCCATGAAGGAACCCCAGGTGCCATAGGTCTTGGGATCGGCGGCAACGGTGGCGTACTGGTTGTAGGTGTTGACATCAGCCAGCTTGAGAACAGCTTGGTAGTTGTTCATGTCCATGGAAGCGGTCATCCACTTGGTGTACAGGGCCGGGTTCATGGCGTTGAACATGGGCTGATAGTTTTTCAGGTCCATGGGAGCCATTGCCCAACGCATCATTTTGCCCGGATCGGCCATCTTGACCATTAGCGCAGTGTAGAAGTTGGGATCCATGGAAGCGGCCATCCATTTGGTGGCAACAGCCGGGTCGGTCAGTTCGATGGCGGCCTTGAAAGAAGCCGGGTCGATGGAACCGTTCATCATCTTGACATAGGTAGCGGGTTCCATGGAGGCGTTGGCGGCCGACACATAGAAAGCGGGTTCGGTAATCGCATTCACGA
This sequence comes from Thiobacillus sp., assembly GCA_018263115.1. Taxonomy (GTDB): domain Bacteria; phylum Pseudomonadota; class Gammaproteobacteria; order Burkholderiales; family Thiobacillaceae; genus UBA6918. The sequence continues at coordinate 11,647 of JADFDC010000032.1, read as the reverse complement.
ACTCGACCATGGCCTTGGGGTCCTTGGCGACGGCGGCAGAAGCGACGGGGTTGGTCAGGGCCTCGATGGCGTTCACTTCAGCAGCAAAGGCAGGAACGCTGGCAGACAGGGCCAGAACCAGGGCGATTTTTTTAACTTGCATGTTAGCTCTCCAAATAGAAATTTACGAAAGGGTGGGTGTTCAGGGTAATGATGTTAAGTTACCTAAACTGAAAATCAGTATACACTAATATACGAATTAATGAGTAAATGTGACGCGCAAAAACAACAAAAGCCGGTCATACGACCGGCTTTTGTATTTTATATGCTACAGCCTGATTACTTCTTGGCGGGAGCAGGTTGTGCGGCGGGAGCAGCGGGAGCGGTCCAGGCGGCTGGGTTGAACATCTGCAGAAGCGTGTTCGGGTCAAACGGGTTTGCCATCGCAGGCGCACCAGCGGCCGGAGCTGCAGCAGGAGCAGCTGCTGGTTGGGCGTACATACCGCCAAACAGAGCGCTCAGGTCAAACGGGTTGGCTGCACCAGCGGCCGGGGCAACGCCAGGAACGGCGTAGCTGGCGGGGTTCATCCAGGTGCCCCAGGAACCGTAGGTAGCGGGGTTCATGGACTGACCCAGCCAGGCGGTGTACAGATTGGGGTTCATGGGGGCCATCATCAGGGACCATGCGCGGGGATCCAGAGGCGCCATCATCCACTTGAGATACATGTTGGGGTTCAGGCCCTGCATCATCATGTTCCACATCTGGGGATCCATGGGCATCATCATCCAGCGCATCATTTTGCCCGGGTCCAGCATGGTGGTCATGAGGGCGGTGTAGAAGTTGGGGTCCATGGAGGCAGCCATCCACTTCATGTACATGTTGGGATCAGCGAACTGCATGTAGTTGTTCAGCGAACGCGGATCAGTCATGGTGCCCATCATGCGATACCAGTTGCCCGGATCCATCATGTTGACACCCATCTGGGTGTAAAAAGCTGGCTCGGTTACGGCGTTTGACCAGGGCACGAACACCTTGGGGTCGCGGTAGGCGGAAGCGTTGCGGGTGAAATCAGTCATGCGGTCAAGCCACTGGGCAGGGGACTGCGGTGTGGCGGAAGCAGCGGCGGGAGCGGCTGCGGGGGCAGTGCCATTTGCCATGGCGAATTGAGCCAGCAATAAGCCGGCGGCAAGGGTGGTCAGTTTTTTCATGGTGCTCTCCTGTAAATTAGGGGTAGTTGAGGGGAAATATTATTTAATTTGTGTGATTAATTTATGATTGAGATGGTATGCGTACATTTGAATATTAGCAATCGCTAACTATTTAGTGTTTCAGTTTTGGGGTGGCGAAATGTATGTAAAAAGAGACATTGTTAACAATTGTGCTGTTACCTAAACACAGTCAAATATTTTAAATATAAGAATATATGATTATCGATAACAAGACAAGTTATTACCTGTATTCAGGCATAGTTGGATGGACTGGCAGCAAGGGATTTGAGTCCATTTATCCTGAAGATTTGCCTGAAGAATGGAGGTTGACTTATTACAACACTCAATTTCGTTGTACGTATCTTCCGTTGGAAGTTTGGACAAAATTAGCGGAACCGGAAATAACGACCTTGCTTGATGAAACTCAGGAAGGTTTTCGGTTTGTCTTGGAGTCGCCCAAGGAGAAAGAGAAATATACATACAATATAATCAATAAGATAAGAATTAAATGTGTTGTCGAGGATGAGGTGGATATTCATTGGCTTGAGCCAGGTATTTCGATGCGCGAACTGGCAAAAATCATGCAGTCCGCAATCAATTCTGGGCACCCGCTTTATCTGATTTCACGCGAAGCCGACTTGGTTCTTTTGAGACAAGTGAACGAATTGATTGAGGTTCTGGGGGCTTAAGCCAGTAATAAAAGAGTGGCATCCGTTAAAATTGGACGGTTAATAAAAAGAAGGGCCAGAGCTTTGGATAATCTGGTTGAAATTGAAAATGTCTCCTTCAGCTATGGTGACCGGCCAGTGCTCAAGGGCATCAACCTGACGGCAAGACGGGGTCAAGTTATCGCGATCATGGGCAATAGCGGTTGCGGAAAAACAACGCTTTTGCGCCTGATAGGTGGTCAGATCAAACCGGATCAGGGCACCGTCAAAGTGGCGGGGCAGGTTGTCAACGAATTGAAGCCACTCGATTTGTACAGCTTGCGGCGCAAAATGGGCATGCTGTTTCAGTTTGGGGCTTTGTTCACGGATATGAACGTATTCGAGAACGTCGCCTTTCAAATGCGCGAGCACACAAAATTGCCTGAAGACGTCATTCGCGACCTGGTATTGATGAAGCTTCATGCCGTAGGGTTGCGCGGTGCTGCTGACCTGATGCCATCTGAACTGTCTGGCGGGATGGCACGGCGAGTAGCCTTGGCCCGCGCCATTGCGCTTGAACCCATGCTGGTAATGTACGACGAACCCTTTGCCGGCCTGGATCCCATTTCATTGGGGGTAACGGGAAATCTGATACGCAGACTGACGGATACCCTAGGGTTGACTTCCCTGGTGGTGACTCACGATGTTCAGGAATCCCTGAAAATCGTGGATTACGTCTATTTTGTATCCGAGGGGATTATTGAGGCAGAAGGGACGCCGGCCGAAATCAGCGCGTCGAACCTGCCTTTTGTGCATCAATTCGTGCACGGTGAAGCAGATGGTCCGGTGCCGTTCCACTATCCGGCAAAGCCCTATGAGTCGGACTTGAGGTTAGGCGCATGAGTAGTAAGCAGGGGCCATGCGAAGCGGGGATGCGCACGTCCGCGAATGCGCCTTGCTGCCGACAAGAAAACAGGATTTCCTGCGAAGGCGGTGCTGAGGCGGCAACATGAGCACGATTGTCCGTTCCATTGCGGGAATTGGCCGGCGAACGCTGGAAGGTATATCCCGCATGGGTTATGCCACGCGCTTTTTTATTGCTGCCCTGATGCGTTCCGGGACTGCGTTCCGGCGGTTTGGGCTCACAATCCGCGAAATTTATTTTTCCGGTGTTCTGTCACTGATCATTATTCTGGTTTCAGGCCTCTTCGTCGGCATGGTACTTGCGCTGCAAGGCTATGAAACCTTACAGACATATGGCTCCGAAGAGGTGCTGGGCGTCCTCGTAGCATTGTCCCTTGTTCGTGAGTTGGGCCCGGTTGTGGCTGCTTTGCTGTTTGCAAGCCGGGCAGGCTCGGCAATCACCGCTGAAATCGGCCTGATGAAAGCCACCGAGCAACTGGCCGCCATGGAAATGATGGCGGTCGACCCTGTGGCACGTGTAGTTGCGCCCCGTTTTTGGGCGGGGGTAATTTCCATGCCCTTGCTGGCCGCACTTTTCTCAGCCATGGGGATTCTGGGCGGCTATCTGGTCGGTGTGGTGTTGATCGGCGTCGATGAAGGCAGTTTCTGGTCGCAGATGCAGGCAAAGGTCGATTTCGAGGAAGACATCCTCAACGGGGTTATAAAAAGCGTGGTCTTCGGCATTGCCGTAACGGCCATTGCGCTGTTCGAAGGTTATGATGCGCCGCCAACCGCGGAAGGCGTATCCGGTGCGACCACTCGTACCGTGGTGACATCCAGCTTGGCCATTCTGGCGCTGGACTTTGTTTTGACCGCATTCATGTTCCGGGGGATCAGTTAAATGAACAGGGCTATGTTGGACCTGTGGGTAGGTATTTTCGTGGTGGCGGGCATTGGCGCGCTGATGTTTCTGGCGCTCAAGGTCGGCAGCATGAACACCGTAGATGCTAAAGAAAGTTATCAGGTCACCGCACTTTTTGAAAATATTGGCGGACTCAAGGCGAGGGCGCCAGTAAAAAGTGCCGGGGTTGTAGTTGGCCGGGTTTCCTCGATCAGTTTTGATGACAAGACCTATGAGGCCGAAGTTACATTCAGCCTGGACAAGCGATACAGCTTTCCGACTGATACGACGGCTTCCATCCTGACTTCGGGTCTCCTGGGGGAGCAGTACATCGGTTTGGAAGCCGGTGGGGAAAGCGTAAAATTGAAAAATGGTGATCGTTTGAAACTGACTCAGTCCGCTGTCGTCCTGGAAAACCTGATAGGCCAGTTCCTATACAGCAAGGCTCAGGAAGGCCCACAACAAGAAGGAACAACAAATGAAGTCCAGTAAGCTCGCGCTGGCATGTTTTGCCGCCGCCCTGATCCTTTCAGGCGGATATTCCCGCGCGCAAACCATCAACCTGGATCAGGCCATTCAAATGAGCCTGTCCGCCGACCCTCGAATCAAGGAACGCGAATACCTGGTCGAGGCCGCGCGTGGTCTGCTGACTGAAGTCAAAGGCAATCAGGGCTGGCGAGTCAATGCCAATGCCTTCATTGGGCTGGCGCCGGCAGTTGATGGCGGGTTTTATCAAGGTGGTGCATCTACTGGCACTAATCCTCGTACGGATGCTGACGACTGGAACGGCCTGTCAGATTGGACGCATCTCGAATTCGCACTGATCAAGCCCCTGTATACCTTTGGCAAGATAGACGAATACGGCAAGGCGGCGCAGGGCAACATCGACATCAAGCGCGGCGAAGTGCAGCAGACAAAAGCCGAAACGGTTTTTGATACCAAGCGTGCCTATTTTGGATATCTAACGTCGCGCGATATCCGTCTGTTTCTTGAAGACATGCAAAGCCGACTGGGACAGTCCATCAGCCGGGCGGAACACGCTCTGAAAGAAGAAACGGGTGAAGTAACCCAGTCCGACCTCTATTCCTTGCAAACCGCCAAAGGTCTGATAGGCAAGTATGTGCATCAGGCCAGGGCAGTTGAGTCCATCAGCTTGGATGGGCTCAAAGTGCTGACTGGAGTCGGCCTCAAAGCGCCGCTTGCCTTGGCGGACGACAAACTCAATCCTGTTGCATTTCCCAATGTCGATCTGGCGGATCTTCAGGCCAAGGCCTTATCCGACCGGCCTGAGATGCAGCAGCTTGAAGCAGGCCTGAAAGCTCGCCGAGCCCTGGTTGCGGCCAAAAAGGCTGAGATCATGCCTGATATCTATGCGGGCGTGGTTGGCACTTTCAGCTACGCCTCACAGCGTGACAAGCTGGAAAACCCGCATGTTTATGACCCATTCAATGGCGGCGGGCTGACACCGGTGCTGGGCGTGAAGTGGGATGCGGTATTCGATGTTGCGTCTGCCCGGGTAAGCCAGGCTCAGGCGGAACTCGAAGCGCTCAACCAGAAACGCCAGTTTGCGCTGGCAGGGATTCCATTCGAAGTGGGTGAAGCTTATGCCAATGCACGCGCGAATTTCGAAGCGCAAAAGGAACTTGCCGATGGCGCGGCTTCGGCTCGTCGCTGGGTCATCGCTTCACTGGCGGATTTTTCTGCGGGACTCGAAAAAGGCGATAGGCTGGCCGAGGCGGTTAAAAGTTATGTATTGGCCCAAACCGAGTATTTGCGTACAGTCAATGACTTCAACATGAACGTGGCGCAGTTAAACAAGCTTACTGGGGAACAGAAGTAATTTCCAAAGGTCTACAGTTTCGTTCATCAAGCTTCCAGGAGTTTCCATGTTCCGTATTTTTATCAATATTTTAGCGGGTGTGCTTGCACTAGGTGCGCAAGCTTCCGAGTTGTCGCCCGATATTCTCGCCAAAAACACGACCCAGGAAGTGCTGGCCATACTCAAGGCCGACAAGGACATTCAAAGTGGCAATGTCAAAAAGGCCTACGAACTTGTTGAGGCCAAAGTGCTTCCCCATTTTGATTTCAACCGCATGACCCAGCTTGCGGTTGGAAAGCACTGGAATTCAGCATCGCCCCAGCAGAAACAGGCGCTGGTCAAGGAATTCCGTTCGCTTCTGGTTCGTACCTATGCAACATCTCTGACCGAATTCAGCAACCAGACTGTAGAGTTCAAGCCGCTCAACATGCGGCCCGAAGATGCACAGGTTACCGTCAAGACTGAAATCAATCAGCCTGGCGGTAAACCCATTCCCATCGACTATGAAATGTACAAAACCAGTTTTGGATGGAAGGTATTCGATGTGGCCATTGATGGTGTAAGCCTGGTTATCAATTATCGTTCTTCTTTCGCGAACACCATCCGTCAATCAGGCATTGATGGTTTGATTGCCATGCTGGAGGCAAAATCCCGTAGCCAGGACAAGGCCTCTGCACCCAAGTCGTCGCCAGCCAAACCGGTTTCCAATGCAAAACCTTCAGCGTCTTTCAAAGGGCAGACGCGGCCTGGTTCGATGCAAGTCGCGAGTTTATGATTCAACAGCAAGGAAATATCTGCCAGCTGTCTGGGGACATAACGCTCGAAACGGTTCCGGATATCCTTGACCAGCTTCGGCCATTGATTCAGGCCGGGGTGGAAACGCTTGATTGTTCCGGCATCAAAAATGTTGATTCCTCTGCACTGGCGCTGGTTTTTTCATGCCGTCGCGAGGCGCGACTCAAGAGCCAGACCATTAATATCACTGGCCTGCCTCAGAGATTGCTGAACCTTGCTTCCCTTTATGGCGTAGCAGATCAGGTCGCATGAGCGCGGCCATTCGCGTTCAGGGTCTGGTGAAACAGTTTCGCCAGGTTCGCGCGCTGAATGACATCGATCTGGAAATCAAACAAGGCGAGTTTTTCGGTTTGCTCGGGCCCAACGGCGCGGGCAAGACCACACTCATCAGTATTCTTGCGGGGCTGACCCACGCCACGCATGGCAAAGCTGAAATCATGGGTTTTGATGTCGCCCGAGACTATCGCCGGTCACGCCGTGCCTTGGGCATGGTACCGCAGGAGCTGGTTTACGATCCCTTCTTTACCGCGCGTGAAACACTGCGCCTGCAATCCGGCTATTTCGGCATTCGCAAGAATGACGACTGGATTGATCACATTCTTGACCATTTAGGCCTGACCGAACACGCAGACAAGAACATGCGGACACTGTCCGGCGGGATGAAACGCCGGGTGCTGGTGGCGCAGGCGCTGGTGCACAAGCCTCCGGTCATCGTGCTGGATGAGCCCACAGCTGGTGTGGATGTGGATTTGCGGCAGACCTTGTGGGAATTCATCCGATCGCTGAACCGGGAAGGCCACACGGTTGTATTGACCACGCATTATCTTGAAGAGGCGGAAACGCTGTGCGAGCGCATTGCCATGCTCAAGCAGGGCAGGGTAGTCGCGCTGGACAGCACCCGCAATCTCCTGTCGCGCCGTCATGAACACCAGGCCTGTCTGACGCTGGATGGCATGCCGCCTGCCGAGCTGGGGCTCAAGACCGGTGCAGGCGGCACATGGGTCTATGTATTCCAGGAATATGCTCAGCTTGAGCCAATGCTGGCCGCCATCCGCAAGGCTGGTTTGACAGTGCAGGAAATGCAGCTTGCCGAGCCGGACCTTGAAGACGTGTTCACCGAAATCATCCGCAATTCATGACGGCGTTTTCCACCCTTCTGTACAAGGAACTGCTGCGCTTCTGGAAAGTTGCTTTTCAGACCGTGCTGGCACCGGTGATTACCGCCATGCTGTATTTGTTGATTTTTTCGCATGTGCTGGAAGAACGTGTGCAGGTCTACCCCGGTATCAGCTACACGACCTTTCTGGTGCCCGGCCTCATCATGATGTCCATGCTACAGAATGCCTTTGCCAACAGTTCATCTAGCCTGATCCAGTCCAAAATCACTGGGAACATCGTGTTTGTGCTGGTGGCGCCACTGTCTTATCTGGAATTCTTTTCTGCCTACATGCTCGCCTCGGTAATCCGTGGGCTTGTGGTTGGCATCGGCGTGGGGCTTGTCACGGTCTGGTTCACCGAGCTTCCGCTCTTGCATCCTGTATGGCTCATTTTTTTCACGGCATTGTCAACCGGCATACTCGCGGCTTTGGGGATTGTCGCCGGCATGTGGGCAGAGAAGTTTGATCAGCTCGCAGCGTTCCAGAATTTCCTGATCATGCCGCTGACGTTTCTCTCTGGGGTATTCTATTCGATTCATTCCCTGCCGGATTTCTGGCAGGCCGCCTCGCACTGGAACCCGGTGTTCTACATGATCGACGGCTTCCGCTGGGGATTTTTTGGTCTGTCAGACATTCCGCCTGCCACCAGCCTGTTGGTCGTTGCAGTCTGCTTTGTGGCAATATCCGGTTTTACGCTGTTATTGCTCAAACGCGGGTACAAACTCAGGCATTAATAATGGTTACACCGGAAGACATCGAGCGCTGGATCGCCACCGCCCTGCCTTGTGAAAAGCTTGAAGTCAAGGGCGACGGCCAGCACTTCGAGGCAGTCATCGTCAGCGGCGAATTCCGCGGCAAAAACATGGTTCAGCAGCATCAACTCGTATACAAGGCACTGGGGGACAGGATGCGCGAAGAAATCCACGCACTGTCGATGAAAACCTTTACGCCAGAAGACTGGGCCAGCCGTCAGTAAATATGGATAAATTGCTGATACATGGCGGCGTGCCGCTCAATGGAGAGGTACGGATTTCCGGCGCCAAGAATGCCGCGCTGCCAATTCTGACCGCGGCCCTGCTTTCCGCGCAGCCTTTGCGGCTGTCCAATGTCCCTGACCTGAAAGACATTGGCACGCTGCTGGCCTTGCTTGCGCACATGGGTGTGCGGGTTGCACGGCAGCGAGACAAGCATCAAGGCGGGCAGGTAGAGCTGAACGCGTCGTCCATTCCAGTGCTGGAAGCGCCTTACGAAATGGTGAAAACCATGCGCGCATCCATTCTGGTTCTGGGCCCAACGCTGGCGCGATTTGGCGAAGCCCGCGTTTCCCTGCCAGGCGGCTGCGCCATTGGATCGCGGCCGGTTGATCTGCATATCAAGGGCTTGCAGACGATGGGTGCAGAGATCCATATCGAACATGGCTACATTCACGCGAAAGCCATCAAATTGAAAGGCGCGCGCTTCGTCATGGACGCTGTGACAGTTACGGGCACGGAAAACCTGATGATGGCGGCCTGCCTGGCTGAAGGCACGACAGTACTGGAGAACGCGGCAAGGGAGCCGGAAGTCGTTGATCTTGCACGCTGCCTGACTTCGATGGGCGCGAAAATTACCGGCGCCGGAACCGACATCATCACCATCGAAGGTGTATCCGAGTTGCACGGCGCGGAACATGCCGTGATGCCGGATCGTATCGAGACGGGCACTTTTCTCGTGGCTGGTGCCATGGCGGGTGGCTGCGTGAAAACTACGCATACCCAGCCCGATGCGCTGGATGCAGTCATCAGCAAATTGCGTCAGGCTGGCGCTGCAGTCGAAACCGGTCCGGATTGGATACAGGTTTGCCGGCAGGGAAAACTCAAGGCGGTGGATATTCGCACCGCGCCGCATCCGGCGTTTCCTACTGATATGCAGGCACAGTTTATGGCCCTTAATTGCATCGCCGAGGGTGCCGCCAGCGTGACGGAAACGATTTTCGAAAACCGTTTCATGCACGTGCAGGAATTACAGCGGCTGGGTGCTAATATCGATGTGTCCGGGCATACTGCTCTGGTTCGTGGAGTTGAAAGACTGGATGGCGCCACGGTGATGGCAACCGATCTTCGCGCATCGGCCTGTCTGGTGCTTGCTGGCCTGGTAGCGCAGGGTGAAACCATTATCGACCGCATCTACCATCTTGATCGCGGTTACGAGCATATTGAGGACAAGCTATCGGCCCTCGGCGCAAGAATAAGAAGAATTCATTAAACATGATCACGATCGCACTCTCAAAAGGACGCATCTTCGAGGAAACCCGTCCGCTACTGGCGGCGGCAGGCATTCATCCCGCCGAGGACCCCGAGGCTTCGCGCAAACTTATCATTCTCACCAACCGGGAAGACGTGCGACTGCTCATCGTCCGCGCCACGGATGTGCCGACTTACGTGCAGCACGGTGGCGCCGACATGGGCATTGCCGGCAAGGATGTGCTGATCGAACATGGCGGCGACGGCTTGTATCAACCGCTGGATTTGCGTATCGCGCGCTGCCAGATGATGGTCGCGGTACGCGAGGGTTACGACTACGCAGGTAGGGTCAAGGAAGGCGCGCGCATCCGTGTTGCCACCAAATACGTCAACACCGCACGCGAGCACTTTGCTTCCAAGGGCGTGCATGTCGACCTCATCAAGCTTTATGGTTCCATGGAACTCGCGCCATTGGTCGGGCTGGCGGATGCCATCGTCGATCTGGTGTCCACCGGTGGCACGCTCAAGGCCAATGGGCTGGTGGCAGTTGAACACATTACAAATATCAGCTCGCGGCTGGTGGTGAATCAGGCTTCTCTAAAAACCAAGCGAAAACTGTTGCAGCCAGTATTTGATGTCTTCGCCGGCGCAATCAAGGAGTAGAGATGAAACTCAAGGATATTTCTCCGCGCTGGTTCTGGCTGCCATTTGGATTGCTTGCGGCAATGATCATTGCCCGCTACTTACTTTCCGAAGAAACATATCAGTATTACATCGCAGAACGCGAATACGGTCTCGTCGAGTGGATGCAGCCTGCATTGCTTTTGCCCGGCGTCCTTTTCGGCTTGCTGGCTTTGCGTCTTTGGCCTCTATTACCCACCTTGCAGGCAAGAGCCTGGATTCTGATTGTTACCCTTGGCGCTTTCTACATGATGGGCGAGGAAATCAGTTGGGGGCAATGGATATTCATGTGGGATACACCCGATTATATGCTCGAGCACAACAAGCAGCATGAAACCAACCTCCACAATGCCAGCAGCTGGTTCAATCAGAAACCGCGTGTGTTGCTGGAGCTGTGGGTGCTTATTGGTGCAATCCGATCGGGAATACGCGCATACAAGAATAAGCCTGACGAAATTGGCACGACGGCATATTGGTTCTGGCCGACCAAGCCGCTTGCTTGGATCGGTATTTTGGCCATGCTTGCCATGATGCCCGAACGCATTACTGATTGGTGGGGTATCTTGCCTCCGTTTCCGTTTGACATCGATGCTGCGGAAGCACAAGAACTCGTGTTGGCTGTATTTCTTTCCCTGTTCCTTGCCTCGGCTTGGGTCAGGTTGAGATCAATGAAATAATTTTCTTGGAAACGGTATCTCCATCATGAAAATCGCCCTCATCACCGGCGTCACCGGACAGGATGGTGCCTACCTCGCCGAATTCCTGCTGGGCAAGGGCTACGAAGTCCACGGCATCAAACGCCGCACCAGTCTGTTCAACACCGACCGCATCGACCACCTGTATCAGGACCCGCACGAGACCGGCCGCCGTTTCATCCTCCACCACGGCGATCTCACAGACTCCTCCAGCCTCATCCGCATCATCCAGCAGGTCCGGCCCGACGAGATCTACAACCTGGCCGCCCAATCCCACGTCGCCGTATCCTTCGAAGAACCCGAATACACCGCCAACTCCGACGCCTTGGGGGCGCTGCGCATCCTCGAAGCCATCCGCATTCTCGGCCTGGAAAATAAGACAAGGTTCTACCAGGCCTCCACCTCCGAACTCTTCGGTCTGGTTCAAGAGACCCCGCAGAAGGAAACCACCCCCTTCTATCCCCGGTCTCCCTACGCCGTCGCCAAGCTCTACGCCTACTGGATCACCGTCAACTACCGCGAAGCCTACGGCCTGTATGCCTGCAACGGCATTCTCTTCAACCATGAAAGTCCCATCCGCGGCGAAACCTTCGTCACCCGCAAGATCACCCGCGCCCTGGCAAGAATCAAGCTCGGGCT
>JADFDC010000031.1 GCA_018263115.1 Thiobacillus sp. | reverse complement strand
TGAATCAACTGGGTCTGAAACAGCCGCCCAACAGAACTGCGAGGAACCCCGAAGACGCCCTGCGTCTTGCCGAGGAAATCGGCTACCCGTTGGTGGTGCGTCCTTCCTATGTGCTGGGCGGCCGCGCAATGGAAATCGTGCGTGAAGAGGCAGATCTCAAGCGCTACATGACCGAGGCGGTGAAAGTCTCGAACGACTCGCCGGTGTTGCTTGACCGCTTTCTGGATGACGCCATCGAGGTCGATGTCGACGCGCTGTCCGACGGCAAGGATGTGCTGATCGGCGGCATCATGCAGCACATCGAACAGGCCGGCGTGCATTCCGGCGACTCGGCCTGCTCTCTGCCGCCGTACAGCTTGAGCAAGGAAACCCAGGACGAACTGCGCCGCCAGACGGTGGAAATGGCACGCGCGCTGAATGTGGTCGGACTGATGAACGTGCAGTTCGCCATTCAGGGCGACACGATTTATGTGCTGGAAGTGAACCCGCGGGCTTCGCGTACCGTGCCCTTTGTGTCCAAGGCCATTGGCGCGCCGCTGGCCAAGGTGGCTGCGCGCTGCATGGCGGGACAGACTCTGGCCAGCCAGCACATGACAGCTGAACGCATCCCGCCATATTATTCTGTGAAGGAGGCGGTGTTCCCGTTCCGCAAATTCCCGGGTGTAGACCCGATGCTGGGACCGGAAATGAAATCCACCGGCGAAGTCATGGGTGTGGGCAATACCTTTGCTGAAGCCTTTGTCAAATCGCAGATCGGCGCGGGTGAAACCTTGCCGTCAAAAGGCAAGGTTTTCATCAGCGTGCGCACCCAGGATCGTCCCCAGGCAGCCGATCTGGCAAAGGGTTTTCACGCGCTTGGCTTCGCCGTGCTGGCTACACGCGGTACCGGACAAGCTATCAGTGATGGGGGTACGCCGGTGACCATTGTCAACAAGGTAACTGAGGGTCGGCCCAATATCGTTGACATGATCAAGAACAACGAAGTCAGCCTCATCATCAACGTGGTTGACGACAAGCGCGCGGTAAAGGATTCCTATTCCATTCGCGCCGAAGCGCTGTCGCGGCGTGTCGCCTATTTCACCACCCTGGCCGGCGCGCGCGCTGCCTGTGTCGGCATGGGGCATTCGAGCGAGTTGCAGGTTTACCCCCTGCAAGCGCTTCACCAGAACATGCAGTAAGAAGGAATCAGCAAGTGAGCAAGGTACCTTTGACCGTGACCGGCGCGGAAATGCTTAAAGCCGAATTGCACAATCTAAAGACCGTGCAGCGCCCGGCTGTGATTCAGGCAATCGCCGAAGCTCGCGCGCATGGCGATCTTTCCGAAAACGCCGAATACGACGCCGCCAAGGAGCGCCAGGGTTTCATCGAGGGTCGTATCAAGGATATCGAGGGAAAGATTTCGCATGCGCAGATCATAGATCCCAAAACACTGGATGCAGATGGCCGGGTGGTGTTTGGCGCCACGGTCGAACTGGAGGATCTGGATTCCGGCGATAACGTGATTTACCAGATCGTGGGGGATGATGAGGCCGACATCAAGGCAGGCAAGATTTCCGTGTCTTCACCCATTGCCCGCGCGCTTATCGGCAAGCATGCAGGAGATACGGTGAATGTGCAGGCGCCGGGTGGCGTTCGTCAGTATGAAGTTCTCGACGTTCAATATCTTTAATGAAAAATTTCCCTGACGGATTGGCGTCTGTCCTGCTGGTGCTGTGGGTGGGTGGACTATGGGCAATCGGCTACATCGCGGCGCCCACGCTTTTTTCCGAGCTTTCAGACCGGCAGCTTGCAGGCAATCTGGCGGGCGAATTGTTCAAATGGGTTGCCTGGGTTGGCATCATTGCGGGGGCATACCTGCTGGTATTCCGTCTTGGCAGACAGGGTTTCCAGGCGTTGAAGCAGGCATATTTCTGGATCGTGCTGGTTATGCTGCTTCTTACGCTGGGCCAGCATTTCGGCATCCAGCCTGTCATGCAGGCGTTGAAAGACCAGGCCATGCCGCAGGCCGTGATGGAAAGCGCTTTCCGCAGCCGGTTTGCCGCGTGGCATGGCGTCTCAAGCGTGGTCTATCTGGTTGAGAGCGTGTTGGGCCTGATTCTGGTCTGGCGCTACCGTGGCAACTGAATGACGGGTTTTTCGGCTTGTTTGTAGATCACCAGCATTTTCCCGATCTGCTGAACGGGCGATGCATTCACCTGCTGGCAGATTTGAGTCATCCAGAGGCTACGGGTTTCCTTCTCGTCTGAACCTGCCTTGATCTTGATCAGTTCATGCGCGTTCAGCGCCCGGTCTATTTCCTTGATGACAGCTTCGGTTAAGCCCTTTTCCCCAATGATGACAACCGGGGAGATCGGATGGGCCAGGCCTTTCAGATGCTGGCGCTGGGCGGGAGTGAGTTTGATCATGACGAGCCTTCTTCAGAGAAGCGCGATTCTAGCCGATTTAGCAATAACTGACCGATGAAACGACCCAAAACCAGCCGGGCATGGTGGCTGGACCGCCATGTACACGACCCCTTCGTCAAACTGGCGCAGAAGGAGGGCTATCGATCACGCGCGGCCTACAAGCTTCTGGGGCTGGATGAACGCGATCATCTGCTTAAACCCGGCATGACCGTGGTTGATCTGGGTGCCGCTCCGGGTGGATGGTGTCAGGTGGCTGCGAAAAAAGTGGGGGAGCAGGGAAAAGTGATCGGAATTGACCTGTTGCCGGTAATGCCTGTTCCCGGTGTGCAGTTGTTTCAGGCGGATTTCACTGAAGCAGAAGGTCTGGCCCTGGTTGAGGATGCTTTAAGGGGCAAAAAAGCGGACCTTGTTTTAAGCGACATGGCCCCCAATATTTCCGGGGTGAAGGATGCTGATCAGGCCAAGCACTATATGCTGGCGGAACTGGCGCTGGATTTTGCCAGCCGATGGTTGAAACCCGAAGGCGCTTTTGTCGTCAAAGTGTTCCAAGGGTCGGGTTTTGAGGAATATTTGAAACAGGTCAGGATGGTTTTCAATAAGGTGGTCACGCGCAAGCCAGAGGCATCGCGTGACGAAAGCAGGGAAAACTTCCTGGTTGCGCGGGGGCTGAAAGAGCGTACTTGAAACCTGGCTAGCCAAGCGGGCGTGTCGGGCTTAGAATGAGTCTAAACTCTTCCGGCAAATGATTCCGGGGGTTAATTGATTACGGCTTTGACCGTGAGTTAGGAGCAGCAGTGAACAATCTAGCCAAGAATATTGCCATCTGGGTCATTATCGCGGTGATCCTGATGACCGTTTTTCAGCAATTTGGCGCGCATCAGACCAGCCAGACCACAATCCCCTATTCGGATTTCATTGAACAGGTCAAGCAGGGCCAGATCAAGGAAGCGATCATCGATGATCGCGTCATTCGCGGCATGAGTGAAAGTGGCAAACCTTATGTCACCTATTTTCCCGCTGGCGATATCTGGCTGACCTCGGATCTGCTGAAGAACGGCGTAAAAGTGGACGTGAAGCCCGAGCAGCAGCAGTCAGTGCTGATGAGCATATTTATCTCCTGGTTCCCCATGTTGCTGTTGATTGGCGTATGGGTGTTTTTCATGCGCCAGATGCAGGGGGGTGGCCGGGGCGGCGCCTTCTCCTTTGGCAAAAGTCGGGCACGCATGCTTGACGAAAACAACAACCAGGTGACGTTCGCCGATGTGGCTGGATGCGATGAAGCCAAGGAAGAAGTCAGCGAACTGGTCGAGTTTCTGAAAGACCCTTCCAAATTCCAGAAGCTGGGCGGACGCATACCGCGCGGGGTGCTGATGGTCGGCAGCCCGGGCACCGGCAAGACCCTGCTGGCCAGGGCCATTGCAGGCGAAGCCAAGGTGCCGTTCTTTAGCATTTCCGGCTCCGACTTTGTCGAGATGTTTGTCGGCGTGGGCGCAGCCCGTGTGCGCGACATGTTCGAGCAGGCCAAGAAATCCGCGCCTTGCATTATTTTCATCGACGAAATCGACGCGGTCGGCCGACAGCGTGGCGCGGGCCTGGGCGGTGGCAACGATGAGCGTGAACAGACCCTGAACCAGTTGCTGGTCGAGATGGATGGCTTTGAAGGTACGGCGGGTGTCATCGTCATTGCCGCCACCAACCGGCCCGACGTGCTCGACCCGGCGCTGATGCGGCCAGGCCGTTTCGACCGTCAGGTTGTTGTGCCGTTGCCGGATATTCGCGGCCGCGAGCAGATTCTCATGGTGCACATGCGCAAGGTGCCGATCGCGCCGGATGTTAAAGCGGACATCATTGCCCGCGGCACGCCGGGTTTCTCAGGCGCTGATCTGGCAAATCTGGTCAACGAGGCCGCATTGTTTGCCGCGCGCGGCAACAAGCGCCTGGTGGACATGGAAGACTTCGAGCGCGCCAAGGACAAGATCATCATGGGCGCCGAGCGGCGGTCCATCGTCATGCCGGAAGAAGAGCGCCGCAACACTGCCTACCATGAGTCTGGCCATGCCGTCGTGGCCAAGCTGTTGCCCAAGACCGATCCGGTTCACAAGGTTACGATCATTCCGCGCGGCCGGGCACTGGGTGTGACCATGCAGTTGCCGACCGAAGATCGTTACAGCATGGACAAGGAACGCATTCTGTCGACGATTTCCGTGCTGTTTGGCGGACGTATCGCGGAAGAAGTGTTCATGCACCAGATGACCACCGGCGCCTCGAATGATTTTCAGCGCGCGACTGAACTGGCGCGCCGCATGGTGACGCAGTGGGGCATGTCTGACAGTCTGGGGACGATGGTTTATGGCGAAGAGGAGGGCGAAGTCTTCCTGGGTCGTTCGGTCACCACGCACAAGAGCGTTTCCGAGGCCACCATGCAGAAAGTGGATGCTGAAATCCGCCGCATCGTTGATGAGCAGTATGGCCGTGCTCGCAAAATCATCGAAGACAATCGCGACAAGATCGAGGTGATGACCAAGGCGCTACTGGAATGGGAAACCATTGATGCCGAGCAGATCGACGACATCATGGCCGGCCGCACGCCTCGTCCGCCCAAACCACCGGGCGCGCAGCCCATGCCGCCCAGTGATACCAAACCCAGCGCTCCTGCGCCCACAACCGAGCCTGCTCAGGAAGCGTGATCAACCTAACGGCCCCGCAAGGGGCCGTTTCTGTATCAAATCATGAAATCAAATATCCTGCGTGCCGGATCATTCGGGTTTTTACTTGATCGCCCGCTCATCATGGGCATTGTCAATGTCACACCGGATTCTTTCTCGGATGGCGGACAGTTTCTCGATTCCCGGCAGGCTGTGAGCCATGCCCTCAAGCTGGTTGAACAAGGGGCCGATATCCTCGATGTCGGCGGTGAGTCCACCCGCCCAGGCGCAGCATCCGTGCCGGAAATGGAGGAACTGAAACGTGTGCTGCCAGTGCTGGAAGCCCTGGTGAAGCGAGGCCTGGCGGTTTCCGTTGATACGCAAAATGCACGTGTGATGCGCGAGGCAATTGATACGGGTGCGGCCATGATCAACGATGTCACGGCTTTGCGAGGAATCGAAGCGATAGAAACCGTGACGAAATCGAATGCGGCCATCTGCCTCATGCACATGCAGGGAGAACCGCGTACGATGCAGGAGGTGCCGGTTTATCAGGATGTCGTGCATGAGGTCAGGGGTTTCCTGGCCGAACGTATTGCGGCCTGCGAACAGGCAGGAATCGACAGGAACCGGATCGTGATCGATCCCGGCTTTGGTTTTGGCAAAACGCTGGAACATAATCTGGCATTGCTGAAAGGATTGAACAGACTAGTCGCTCTGGGGGTACCCGTGCTGGCAGGCATGTCGCGCAAGTCGATGCTAGGAGCGTTGACAGGTAAGCCCGTCGATCAGCGTGAATATGCGGGGGTTGCGGCCAATCTGGCGGCAGTCCAACGAGGCGCTTCCATCCTGCGCGTGCATGATGTGGCCGCGATGAAAGATGCCTTGAAAATTTGGCAGGCGATAGAAGGAGAAATAACAGGTGAGCCGTAAATATTTTGGAACAGATGGGGTGCGTGGCAGGGTCGGCAAACCGCCCATTACGCCGGATTTCGCCATGCGTTTGGGTTATGCTGCGGGCAAGGTGCTGGCATCCGACCGTTCCGTCTTGCAGCCGGGGCAACACCCAACGGTGCTGATTGGAAAGGACACCCGGATTTCTTGTTACATGCTGGAGTCGGCTCTGACAGCAGGTCTGACGGCCGCGGGCGTGCATGTGAATCTGACCGGACCACTGCCCACGCCAGCCATTGCCTATTTGACCCGCGCCTTGCGTTTGCAGGCGGGTGTGGTCATTTCTGCCTCGCACAATCCATTCGAGGACAATGGCATCAAGTTTTTTTCAGGCTCAGGGCAGAAGCTTCCAGATGCCACAGAAGCCGCCATCGAGGCACAACTTGAGAGCGAGCTGATAACGGCGCCTTCCAAAGAGCTTGGACGCGCGCGTCGAATCGAAGATGCACAGGCCCGCTACATCGAATTCTGTAAAAGCAGCTTTCCATTCGACAAGGATTTGCGCGGCCTTCGCATCGTGGTTGATTGCGCCAATGGCGCTACTTATCATGTCGCACCGCATGTTTTCCATGAGCTGGGCGCCGAAGTGGTCACTATCGGTGCCGAGCCAAATGGCCTGAATATCAATCTGGATTGCGGCGCAACGCATACGGCGACACTGTCTTCCGCTGTGCGCAAGCATCGCGCAGATTTCGGCATAGCCCTGGATGGCGACGGCGACAGGCTGATGATGGCAGATCGGGATGGAAGAATATTTGATGGTGACCAGCTCGTCTATGTCATTGCCCGTCACCGTGTGGAAACCGGCTATATGAAAGGCGGCGTGGCCGGCACACTCATGACCAACCTCGGCATGGAGCATGCGCTGACCCGGCTGGGCCTGCCCTTCGGCCGCGCCAAGGTGGGTGATCGCTATGTGCTGGAGCTTTTGCAGGACAAGGGCTGGCAATTGGGCGGAGAAACATCGGGGCATATTCTCTGTCTGGACAAGCACACTACCGGAGATGGCATCATTTCCGCCCTGCAAGTCATGCACGCGCTCAAGGACAGCGGCGCAACGCTGGCGGAGTATTCTCGCGACCTTACGCTTTATCCCCAGGTGCTGATCAATGTGCCGGTCGCAAAACGAATTGACCTGGCCGCAGCTTCACCAGTCATTGAGGCCGAGGAAAAAGCCAAGGCGGAAATGGGCGATGAAGGCCGAATAGTTTTGCGGCCATCAGGAACCGAGCCGTTGATAAGGGTAATGGTCGAATCCGCCTCCGAATCGCAGGCCCGCAAGTGGGCCGAGCATATTGCCGAGTCGGTGAAGATTGCTGCGGCCGCCTGAGTGGGATTCGCGAAAAGAACAAAGCCCGGCGTGCCGGGCTTTGTTTATGTTGGTTGCCTACTGTTTTAAAGGCTTGCCTGTACTGTCTTTCAGGCTTTCTTTCCAGTTAGTCTGAATCAGCTTGACGACGTTATCGGGCAGGGGAATGTAATGGAGCCCCAGGGCCCATTGGCCACCTTTTGCGTAAGCCCACTCGAAAAATTTCAGCACTTCGAGGGTACGGCCGGCATCTTTTGACTGTTTGTGAATGAGCACGAAGGTGGCGCCGGAAATTGGCCAGGAGGTCTTGCCAGGCTCATCGGTGAGAATCTCATAGAAGCCGTTGGCCTTGTCCCATTTGGCGTTGGCGGCCGCGGCGCTGAAGCTGGCTTCGTTGGCGGCGACAAACTGGCCATCGCGGTTCTTCAATTGGGCCGTACTCATCCTGTTCTGCAGAGCATAGGCAAATTCAACATAACCAATGGCACCCTTGATTCGCTGGGTGTAGGCGGCCACACCCTCATTGCCCTTGCCGCCCACGCCGGTTGGCCAGTTGACGGCCGTGCCCTCTCCCGCGCGGCTTTTCCATTCCGGACTGACTTTTGACAGATAGTTGGTGAAAATGAAGGTGGTTCCGGAACCGTCGGAACGATGCACGATGGATACATTCAAGGCAGGCAGTTTTAAGCCTGGATTCACTGCGGCAATCCGGGGATCATTCCACTTCCGGATTTTGCCCAGAAAGATATCCGCGAGCAGGGTCGGTGTCAGTTTGAGTTGTCCTGGCGCGACGCCTGGCAAGTTGATCACGGGGACCACACCACCGATGACGGTTGGGAACTGGATCAGCCCGTTTTTTGTCAGTTCCTCGGGTTTCAGCGGCATGTCGGACGCGCCGAAATCGACAGTCCTGGCCTGAATTTGTTTGATCCCGCCGCCCGAACCGATGGATTGATAGTTGAGGCCTGTGCCCGTCTGCTTCTTGTATTCGGAAGCCCATTTGGCGTAAAGCGGATAAGGGAAGGTAGCACCCGCGCCGGTAATGGTGGCGGCATGAACAAGCGGGGCGATAACGAGTGCCGCAAGGGTGGCAAGTGAACGCAACTTCATAAAATCATGGCTCCGAAAAAAGAAAAAAATTAACCAAACTTGCCCGTAATGTAGTCTTCCGTCGCTTTCTGCTTTGGGTTGGTGAAAACCATGTCGGTTTTGCCGACTTCGATCAGTTCTCCCAGATACATATAAGCCGTGAAATCGGACACGCGCGCTGCCTGCTGCATGTTGTGCGTGACAATGACGATGGTGTAATCAGCCTTGAGCTCATATACCAGTTCTTCGATTTTGGCGGTGGAGATTGGGTCAAGCGCCGAGGTGGGCTCATCAAGAAGTAGTACATCCGGCTTGACGGCAACGCTGCGCGCGATACACAAACGCTGCTGCTGGCCGCCGGAAAGCGACAGGCCGCTTTGGCTGAGCTTTGCCTTGACTTCTTCCCATAACGCGGCCTTCTTCAAGGCCCATTCCACGCGATCGTCCATTTCTGAGCGGGACAGTCGCTCATAAAGGCGAACGCCGAACGCGATGTTTTCATAAATGGACATCGGAAAAGGCGTGGGCTTCTGGAACACCATGCCGACCTTGGAACGCAGCAGGTTCACATCCATGTTCTTGTCCAGGATGCTTTTTCCGTCCAGCAACAGTTCACCATTGGTGGACTGGCCCGGGTACAGGTCATACATGCGATTGAATGTGCGCAACAAGGTGGATTTGCCACAACCGGACGGGCCAATGAATGCCATGACCTGTTTCTCGGGGACTTCCAGATTGATGTTTTTCAGCGCATGAAATTTTCCGTAGTAGAAATTGAAACTTCTGGCGGTGATCTTGATTTTCTGTCCGTCTGCAAACATGGCGGCTTCCATTTAATTGACTGTTTTCTGGCGGAAAAGAATTCGCGCAAGGATATTCAACCCCAGCACCGCGATGGTGATAAGCAGGGCTCCGCCCCAGGCCAGGCGCTGCCAGTCTTCGTAGGGACTCATGGCGAACTGGAAAATGACCACAGGCAGGTTGGCCATTGGTTCATTCATGTTGAGACTCCAGAACTGGTTGTTCAGTGAGGTGAACAGCAGCGGGGCTGTTTCTCCGCTGATGCGGGCAATGGCGAGCAGAATGCCGGTCAGGATGCCGGCTCGAGAAGCGCGTATGGTAACCTGGGCTATTACTTTCCATTGCGGCGCACCCAGCGCGGCGGCGGCTTCCCTCAGGCTGTTGGGCACGAGTTTCAGCATGTTCTCGGTGGTGCGGATCACGACCGGGATCACGATCAGGGACAGGGCAAAGGCACCGCCCCATCCCGAGAAATGCCCGACCTTGGCGACATAGATTGCATAGACGAAAAGGCCGATGACGATGGAAGGCGCGGACAACAGGATGTCATTGATGAAACGGGTGGCGGGCGCCAGCCATCCGCGGTTGCCATACTCGGCCAGGTAAATGCCTGCCAGGATGCCAACAGGTGTCCCGATCAGGGTGGCAACCACGGTCATCATCAGGCTGCCGGCAATGGCGTTGAGCAGACCGCCGTTTTCGCCGGGCGGTGGGGTCATTTCAGTAAACAGGGCAGGGCTGATGGCGCCTATGCCGGCATTGAAAAGAGTAATCAGGATCCAGATCAGCCAGAACAAGCCGAACATCATGGCAGCTAGTGACATGGCCAGATTGAAGCCGTTGATGAACCGGCGCTTTGCATAGAGCGAAATCATGTGCGCTTGCCTTCCTGCTTTGCAAGCTGCAGCAGCAGAAGCTTGGATAGCGACAGGACAACAAAGGTAATGAAGAACAGGATCAAGCCAAGCTCGATCAGGGCGGAGGTGTACAGATCTCCTACAGCCTCGGTGAATTCGTTGGCCAGTGCCGAGGCAATGCTGTTGCCAGGCATGAGCAGCGATTTGTTCAGTTCGTGCGCGTTACCGATGACGAAGGTGACCGCCATGGTCTCGCCCAACGCCCGACCCAGTCCCAGCATGATACCGCCGATGACGCCTACACGGGTGTAAGGCAGGACCACATTCCAGACCACTTCCCAGGTAGTGGCGCCCAGGCCATAGGCGGATTCCTTGAGCATGGACGGTACGATCTCGAACACGTCACGCATGACAGATGAAATAAACGGAATGACCATGATGGCGAGAATGATGCCCGAGGTCAGCATCCCGATTCCCAGTGGGGGGCCCTGAAAAAATTCGCCAATCAGCGGCAGGGTGCCAAGATTGTCGTTGATCCAGGGTTGGATGTTGTCGCCAAACCAAGGGGCGAAAATAAACAACCCCCACATCCCGTAAATGATGCTAGGGATACCAGCGAGGAGTTCGATGGCGATGCCAAGCGGCCGCTTGAGCCATTTTGGCGAGAGTTCTGTCAGATACAGCGCAATGCCGAAACTGATCGGGATCCCGATCAGCAGTGCAATGAAGGAAGTGACCAGGGTGCCTACGATAGGGACCAGTGCGCCAAAATTTTCCTGAACTGGATCCCATTCAGAGCTGGCCAGGAAACTCAACCCGAACTTTTGGATGCTGGGCAGGCTGCCGATGATGAGAGAAACAATAATTCCGCCCAGCAACACCAGAACCAGAAAGGCGAATATGCGCGTGCCGTTGCGAAACAGCATGTCAAACAAATGCTGCCGTTTCAAATCGGCGGTGTTGATCGTGTTGGCCATTGAGCGGATTTTCAGGCTGGTGTAAAGCCCCAGAAGATTCATGTCCGGGGTGCCTTAAAACAGCCTCCGGCATGCTTGTTTTGTCGAATTTGGCCGGGCAGTGAATTATAACAGTCGTGTGACAGATTTATGACAGAACTGGGTCGCTGTTATCAGAACGAAATTTAAGTGGGGCATAAAAAAACCGCCCAGACAGGGCGGCTTTTTATGCCGAATCAAGAAACAGATACTTAACTAGCCGAGCATTTCTTGTATTTTGCATTGCTCATGTAGACAAGTTCTGTGTTCTTGCCGTCTTCAAGGCTGAGAATCCACTTTCCTTCATCATCCCGATACAAGCCACGCCCGCTTTTTGAAAGCTCGGCAGAACCTTCGTGGGTGCGGATGCGGGCCGAATCGTTTTCAGCATCGTATCGTACCGAGAATGACTTGCCGCCCTCGCAGGCATAGTTGACAAACTTGCCGGGCGATATTTCAGCAGATGACTTTCCGCCTGTGGCGCAACCAGCCAAAAGGGACGCTGCAATTGCGGCAAGGGCGAATTGGAACACTTTCATAAACTTTCTCCGTGGGGTTGATAGACACGGAAATGTTACAAATGAATTGTTACAGATACGTTTCACTTGAAGAAATTGATCTGTAATAAAACAGTAATACTCCGGCTATAGGATGCGTGGCGTAGTGATTCTCTATTCAAACCGGAGGTTATTTAAGTATGAAAGCCCGCAATATCCTGAAATTGAGCACGTTGGCTACTGTTTTGGCAGGTGTTTTTATGGCGGCTGGCGCCCATGCCGGTCTGGTCAAGGTGGATGGTTCATCTACCGTCTACCCCATCACCGAGGCCGTGGCCGAGGAATTCCAGAAGGCCGTGCGCGGCAAGACCAAGGTGACTGTTGGCATTTCCGGCACTGGTGGCGGTTTCAAGAAGTTCTGCCGTGGCGAGACCGATATCTCCAACGCTTCACGCCCCATCCTGAAAAAGGAAATGGAAGACTGTAAGAAAGCTGGCATTTCCTACATTGAATTGCCGGTTGCCTTCGATGCACTGACCGTGGTGGTGAACAAGTCCAATGATTGGGCCAACGAATTGACCGTAGCTGAATTGAAGAAGATGTATGAACCTGCCGCTCAAGGCAAGATCAACAACTGGAACCAGATTCGTGATTCGTTCCCCAACCAGCCTCTGAAGCTGGGCAGCCCCGGCGCCGACTCCGGAACTTTCGACTACTTTACCGAGGCGGTCGTCGGAAAGTCCAAGTCCAGCCGTGGCGACTTCCTGGCTTCCGAGGACGACAACGTCCTGGTGCAATTCGTGCAGCGTGACAAGTCTGCCCTGGCTTATTTCGGGTTGGCTTACTACGAGGAAAACAAGGACAAGCTTAAGGCTGTCGCCATTAAGGCGGATGAGAAGTCACCAGCGGTACTGCCCTCCGTCCAGGCTACCAACAACGGTTCCTATCAGCCGCTGTCACGTCCCATATTCATTTATGTCAACGCCAAGTCGGTCGACAATCCCGAAGTCAAATCATTCGTGGAGTTTTTTATGAAGCATGGCGGCAAGCTGTCCAAGGAAGTCGGTTACGTTGATTTGCCCGCCAATGCTTATGCTTTGGCCCTGAAAAACCTGCAAACCAAGAAGACTGGCACAGGCTTTGGTGGTGTGGCTGAAGTCGGCGTCAGTGTGGAAGAACTGCTGCAGCGCGAAGGTAAGCACTAATCCCATGCTGTAACGAGAGAGAGGGCTGGTCCCTCTCTCTTTTTTGTCATCCGCGAGTACCCCATGGATAATTCCCGTACTGCAACAGTAGACATCGCCATGAATCCTCAGACTCACCGGCTATCGGAAAAAAAACTGCGCAAGGCCAAGGAAAAGTTCATCGAGGGCGTTCTTTTTCTATGTGCGTTTTCCGCCGTGGCTACTACCGTGGCCATCGTCGCCATACTGTTGTATGAGGCAGCCTCTTTTTTTGAACATGTCTCCATTGTCGAATTTCTGACCAATACTCAATGGACGCCGCTATTTGAAAATCCCCAGTTCGGCGTAATGCCACTGGTTTCAGGCACCCTTGTGGTTGCAGGTGTCGCTTTGGCAGTAGCCGTGCCCATCGGCGTTATCGTTGCCATCTATCTGTCAGAGTTTGCGCCACACAAGGTGCGCGAGACCGTCAAGCCCTTTCTGGAATTGCTGGAAGGGGTGCCCACCGTGGTGTACGGTTATTTCGCCCTTCTGTTCGTGACCCCAATGCTGCAAACCTTCATGCCGGAACTCCCCGGTTTCAATATGCTGGGTGCGGGAATTGTCATGGGCGTCATGATTGTTCCCTATGTCTCCTCGGTTTCCGAGGACGCCATGCGCGCTGTCCCGATGAGTCTGCGCGAAGGTTCATATGCCATGGGCGCAACGCGCTTCCAGACGGCTGTTAACGTGGTTTTTCCGGCTGCAATTTCGGGTGTTCTGGCGGCCTTTATCCTGGGTATCTCGCGCGCTATCGGCGAAACCATGGTGGTGGCAGTGGCTGCCGGCACTCAGCCCAACTTGACCTGGGACCCGACCGAATCAGCTGCTACCATCACCTCCTACATCGTTCAGGTAGCATTGGGGGATCTCCCTCACGGCAGCATTGGTTATCAGAGCATCTTCGCTGTGGGTTTGGTGCTGGTGCTGATGACCCTGGGTTTCAATATCCTGGGCCATCTGCTGCGCCGAAAATTCCGTGAGGCTTACTAATGACGACCCCTGATCTGAATAGCCTGCGCGCCATGATCGCGCAGCACAAACGCTACGACATACTGTTCGGCTTGGTCGGCTTGCTGGCCACGATGGTCGGTGTAGTGACGCTGGTGGCACTTTTCGTCGATTTGATCATGGACGGCTATCCACGCCTGACTGCAACGTTTTTTTCCAGCTTTCCGTCCCGGCATCCCGAAGAGGCTGGCATTCTTTCGTCGTGGGTCGGTTCGATCCTGGTGATGATAACTACCGCCTTGGCCGCCATCCCCATGGGCGTGGGTGCCGCCATCTATCTGGAAGAGTACGCACCAAAAAACTGGATCACTGACATTATCGAAATCAATGTCACCAATCTGGCAGGGGTGCCCTCCATTATCTACGGCCTGCTAGCCCTGGGCTTGTTTGTTTATATCCTGGATTTCGGACAGAGCATCCTGACGGCTGGGTTGACCCTGGGTTTGCTGATCCTGCCGGTTATCATCGTGGCTACCCGGGAGTCATTGCGGGCTATTCCCATCGCCATCCGCGAGGCCGCCTATGCGTTGGGCGCCACCCGCTGGCAGCTGGTCAGCGACCACCTGCTGCATTACTCCTCGGGCGGCATCATGACCGGCATCATCATAGGCATGGCACGCGCCATCGGCGAAACCGCGCCCATCATTACCATTGGCGCCCTGACCTTTATCGCGTTCCTGCCGCCGGCACCCTTTACCATTGATCCTTCCACCGATATGCCTGCCGGGCTGTTCGACTGGCTGTTCTCTCCCTTTACCGTGTTGCCTATTCAGATGTTCAACTGGGTGTCACGTCCGCAAGTAGAGTTTCAGCTCAATGCTGCCGCCACGGGCGTTGTGATCATCATTGCCACACTGTTCATGAACTCTCTGGCTATCTGGCTACGCTATCGAATCCGTAAAAACATCAAATGGTAAACACCCATCATGTCTAATCACACTCATCCGGTTGTCGGTTCGCTCAAGGCAGAGACCAGAAACTTTAATTTTTTCTATGGCAGTAATCATGCATTGAAAAATATTAACTTGCCAGTTGGAGACAGAAAAGTAACGGCGCTGATTGGGCCATCGGGCTGTGGAAAATCCACCTTGTTGCGCAGCTTTAACCGTATGCATGACCTTTACCCGGGCAACCGTTATGAAGGCGATATCCAACTGTATCCAGATAACGTAAATATGATTTCGCATGGTGTTGACCCCATAGAGGTACGCATGCGGGTTGCCATGGTTTTCCAGAAGCCAAATCCCTTCCCCAAATCCATTTTCGATAATGTGGCTTATGGACTCCGGGTACGTGGAGAAAAAAATAAGGGCGTAATCGCAGATCGGGTTGAGGAGGCGCTGAAAGGCGCGGCTTTGTGGAATGAGGCCAAGGACCGGCTCAACGATCTAGCCTTTAATCTTTCGGGCGGCCAGCAGCAGCGCTTGTGTATTGCGCGCGCCCTGGCGGCAGACCCTGAGATTCTGCTTTTTGATGAACCGACTTCCGCGCTTGACCCGATCGCCACGGCAAGCATCGAGCAATTGGTGGCTGAGCTCAAGCAGAAAGTCACGATTCTCATTGTGACGCACAACATGCAGCAGGCTGCCCGGATTTCCGATTACACTGCCTTCATGTATCTTGGGGAATTGATTGAGTTCGGGCCAACAGACGATTTGTTCGTGACCCCCAAAGTAAAACAGACGGAAGACTACATTACCGGCCGATTTGGTTGATTGGCGCACGAAATTAGCAATAGATGTCTCTGAGACGGACCCTATTGGTCCTGTCCATGGAGTCATAATTCTGTAATTATTCTGGCGGGTTACGTGTGTATGATTTGCTTGGCTGTTAACGAAGCAAATTGTGGTCAATCCGGAGATCAAAGCATGGCCAACGCTGTCAAGAATATTGCAAAATTCATCAAGCGCAATCCGGAAAGCGAAGAAGCAACGGTTTTATGGGAGTTGTGCAAGGCACTGGAAAGCAATTCGGCTTTCGAACTTCATCGGCTTTTTAACCTGGACCTCAAGTCGTTTGAAATGGCCATGGATGTGCTGGACGAATGGCGGATCGACCGACTGATCACAGAACGTCGTGTCCAGAAGTATCTGGACTTGAGTGACGACTAGTTTTACCAGAGATTAATTATTCCTTTATTGCCATTATGCCCCCTGTCGTTGACCTAGGGGTGTCACTGGATTAAGATACCCGGCTTTGTAATCGGGGTACTTGATGCGCCTTAAGCTCGTAATCGGAAACTGGAAAATGCATGGCTGCCTGGCCGAGAACAGGGCATTGCTGGATGCATTGAAGCCTGCCCTGGGTGGTTTGAAAGGCGCTGGCGTTGCCGTCTGCGCGCCATTTCCCTATCTGGCCCAATTGCAGACCGAGCTTGCTGGTACTGTCATTGGATGGGGGGCTCAAAATGTCAGCGAACAGGCCAAGGGTGCGTATACCGGTGAAGTATCAACCAGCATGCTCAAAGACTTTGGCTGCAAGTATGTAATCGTTGGTCATTCAGAGCGCCGCAGTATTTATGGCGAAACCGATGAACTCGTGGCGAAAAAATATATGGCGGCCCAGGTCGCCGGACTGATCCCGGTTCTGTGCGTTGGCGAAACGCTTGCAGAACGAGAGGGCGGTATTACCGAGAAAGTGGTCGGTCGCCAGCTTGATGCCGTCGTTCAGGCCGCGGGTGTGGAATCGCTGGCTAATGCTGTTGTTGCGTATGAGCCTGTTTGGGCTATTGGCACTGGCAAAACGGCAAGTCCTGAGCAGGCGCAGGCAGTTCATGCATTTATTCGTGGCAAGATCGCGAGTTTGAACAAACAGATTGCCGAGGGTTTGGTCATTCAGTACGGCGGCAGTGTGAAAGCCTCCAATGCGGCCGAGCTTTTTTCGCAACCTGATATTGATGGTGGCCTGATTGGCGGCGCGTCGCTTGTTGCCGATGATTTCATTGCAATATGCAAGGCTGCCTGTTAATTAGCTTATAGAGTAAACGTTCATGGAAACTCTGGTTTGGATTATTCATCTGCTGGTGTCCGCCGCACTGATCGGGCTGGTTCTTCTCCAGCACGGTAAAGGTGCAGACATGGGCGCGGCTTTTGGCAGCGGCGCGTCTGGCAGCCTGTTTGGCGCAAGCGGCTCGGCCAATTTTCTATCGCGCACTACAGCCATTCTGGCGACTGCTTTTTTTCTCACCAGCATGGGGCTGACGTACTTTTCGTTGAGTCGTTCAAAGCCTGAAGGTGTTCTGGACAAACTTCCGGCAGCCAGCAAGACGGTTCCATCCGCGCAGCCCGCTCCGTCGACGTTGCCGGCCCCGGCAAATTCGGCGGATCCAAAATCCGGAGAAATTCCCAAGTAATATTTTCCAGCGCTAACGAGTTCGCCACGGTTAACTCGGGCGCATTCATCTGACAAGCCGACGTGGTGGAATTGGTAGACACGCTATCTTGAGGGGGTAGTGACGTAAGTCGTGCGAGTTCGAGTCTCGCCGTCGGCACCATTAGTAATAATGATGTAATCATTAGACAGGACTATCCGATATCTCGTTGTTTTGTATCGGGAAATCGGGGTTTTTTTGTCTTGACAGTTTTTGCCTCGAAACACTACACTTCTTCCATAAACACCGTCCCCATGCAGGACGGTTTTTTTCGGAGGAAAGTCAGAGGATGCTGGAGAATTATCTCCCCATATTGTTGTTCATCCTGGTAGGGTTGGCCTTTGGAATTGTGCCAATAGCCGCGGGTCGTCTGCTGGCGCCCAACAAACCCGACAGCGAAAAGCTTTCCCCCTACGAATGCGGTTTCGAGGCCTTCGAGGACGCACGCATGAAGTTTGATGTGCGCTACTACCTTGTCGCCATTCTGTTCATACTGTTCGATCTCGAAATTGCCTTTCTATTTCCTTGGGCCGTCGTGCTCGAGGAAATCGGCTTGTTCGGCTTTGTCGCCATGGTGATTTTCTTGGGCATTCTTGTTGTCGGCTTCATCTATGAATGGATGAAGGGGGCGCTTGAATGGGATTAACGTTCTTGAGCCGTTGGGCGAGGGGCCTCATGCAAGACATGGGGATCGACCCGGCGAAAAAATGTGCCCGCGACACACGGCAGGCTGAGCTTGTTCGGATGGTTACAGAGCGGGCGGGAGTAATCGCAGAATGAGTCTGGAAGGCGTCTTCGAGCAGGGCTTCATCACCACCAGGGCTGATCAGCTCATCAACTACATGCGTACCGGTTCCATGTGGCCGATGACATTCGGGCTGGCCTGTTGCGCGGTGGAAATGATGCAGGCGGGTGCGTCGCGTTATGACCTTGACCGCTTCGGCATCGTGTTTCGCCCCAGCCCAAGGCAATCCGATGTCATGATCGTGGCGGGCACGCTCTGCAACAAGATGGCGCCCGCGCTGCGCAAGGTCTACGACCAGATGGCGGAGCCGCGCTGGGTCATCTCCATGGGTTCGTGTGCCAACGGTGGCGGTTATTACCATTACTCGTATTCGGTGGTGCGCGGCTGTGACCGCATCGTGCCGGTGGATATTTATGTGCCGGGTTGCCCGCCTACTGCAGAAGCGCTGCTGTTTGGCCTGATCCAGCTGCAGAACAAGATCAAACGAACCAATACGATTGCGCGCTAGGATTCGATGAGCCGGACGCTTGACGCCCTATTACTGTCTTTGCAAAACACGCTTGGCGAGTCGCTGGTGCGTGCACAAGTTCGCCTGGGCGAACTGACGGTTGAGTTGCGCGCGGAGCGCATGCTGGAATCCATGCAAACCCTGCGGGATCATCCGGATTTGCGTTATGCGCAGCTGACTGATTTATGTGGCGTGGATTTCAGTGGCTACAAGGACGAACCCTGGGAAGGGCCGCGCTTTGCGGTAGTCATGCACCTGCTCTCGATTGTTCACAATCAGCGCCTGCGGGTGCGGATTTTCTGTGAAGACGATGAACTCCCCATCGTGTCATCAGTTACGGATGTATGGCCATCGGCCAACTGGTTCGAGCGCGAGGCGTTTGACCTGTATGGCATCTTGTTCGATGGGCATCCTGATCTTCGCCGCATTCTTACGGATTATGGTTTTGTCGGTCATCCATTCAGGAAGGACTTCCCCCTGTCTGGTAATGTTGAAATGCGCTATGACCCGACACAGGGGCGCGTAATTTACCAACCGGTTTCCATCGAGCCGCGTGAAATCACCCCGCGAATCGTGCGTGAAGAGCATTACGGGGAAGGGCGCTAGTGGCTGAAATCCGTAATTACACGATGAATTTTGGCCCCCAGCACCCGGCGGCGCATGGCGTATTGCGGCTGGTGCTGGAACTGGACGGCGAGGTCATCCAGCGTGCCGACCCGCATATTGGCCTGCTGCATCGCGCCACCGAAAAGCTGGCCGAGCACAAGACCTTCATCCAGTCCGTGCCCTACATGGACAGGCTGGATTACGTCTCGATGATGTGCAACGAGCACGCATACGTCATGGCCATCGAGAAACTGGCCGGCATCGAGGTACCGATTCGCGCGCAATACATACGCGTGATGTTCGACGAGATCACACGCATACTCAACCACCTTCTGTGGATTGGTGCGCATGCGCTCGACGTGGGCGCGATGACAATGTTTCTCTATGCCTTCCGCGAGCGCGAAGACCTGATGGATTGCTACGAGGCGGTTTCCGGCGCGCGCCTGCATGCGGCCTATTACCGGCCGGGAGGCGTGTACCGCGATCTGCCGGATGTCATGCCGCAGTATCAGGCAACGAAATACCACAATGCCGAGGCAGTGAAGCAGCTCAATGAAAACCGCCAGGGCTCCATGCTGGATTTCATCGAGGATTTCACCAACCGTTTTCCGGGTTATGTGGACGAGTATGAAACCCTGCTGACCGACAACCGCATCTGGAAACAGCGTACGGTCGGCATTGGCGTGGTGTCGCCGGAACGCGCCATCGCACTGGGTTTTACCGGACCCATGCTGCGCGGATCGGGTGTGGAATGGGATTTGCGCAAGAAACAGCCTTACGAAGTCTATGACCGCATGGATTTCGATATTCCTGTGGGAGTAAACGGTGACAGCTATGACCGGTATCTCGTGCGCATGGAAGAGTTCAGGCAGAGCAACCGCATCATCAAACAGTGCGTAGACTGGTTGCGAAAGAATCCCGGGCCGGTCATTACAGATAATCACAAGTTTGCGCCACCGTCGCGTGTGGATATGAAGCAGAACATGGAAGAGCTGATTCACCACTTCAAGCTCTTCACCGAGGGCATGCATGTGCCGGAGGGCGAGTGTTACGCCGCAGTGGAACATCCCAAGGGTGAGTTCGGCATCTATCTGGTGTCTGACGGGGCAAACAAACCTTACCGGCTGAAAATTCGTGCTCCTGGTTTTGCACATCTGGCCGCGCTGGATGAAATGAGCCGCGGTCACATGATTGCCGACGTGGTGGCGATCATCGGTACGCAGGATATCGTGTTCGGTGAGATAGACAGGTAATGAGCATGCTGAGCGCCGAATCCCTCGCCTTGATCGACAAGGAAATCGCCAAATACCCGGCCGAACAGCGCCAGTCGGCGGTGATGTCGGCCCTGCGCATCGCTCAGGTAGAGAAAGGCTGGCTGTCGAACGAACTCATGGATTTCGTCGCGCATTATCTTGGCATGCAGCCCATTGCTGTGTATGAAGTGGCGACCTTCTACAACATGTACAACACCAAACCGGTCGGCAAGCACAAGATCTGCGTGTGCACCAATCTGCCATGCAAGCTGATGGGCGCTGACGAAATCGCTGACAGGCTGAAGAAAAAGCTGGGCGTCGAGTTTGGCGAAACTACCGAGGACAAGCAGTTCACACTGGTGGAAGGCGAATGCATGGGTGCCTGCGGCGATGCACCGCTGCTGCTGGTCAACAACCATCGCATGGAAAGCTTTCTCAACGAAGAGAAAGTTAATGCATTGCTCGAAGAACTGAAGAACAAATGATCCTGCAGGGCGGCCCCGTCATCTTTAATACCATGCACCTTCCGGAACCCTGGAAGCTGTCGACCTATGAGAGCACGGGCGGCTATTCCGCGCTGAAGAAAATTCTTGCCGAGAAGACGCCAGCTGAGAACATTATTGCCGAAGTCAAAACCTCGGCACTGCGCGGCCGTGGTGGTGCAGGCTTTCCGACCGGTCTCAAGTGGAGCTTCATGCCGCGTCAGTTTCCAGGCGACAAATACATCGTCTGCAATTCCGATGAAGGCGAACCGGGTACATTCAAGGATCGCGACATCATGCGTTACAACCCGCATGCGCTGATCGAAGGCATGATCATTGCCGGCTACACGCTGGGCGCGAAAGCAGGTTACAACTACATCCATGGCGAAATCTTCGACATCTACGAAGGCATGGAGCACGCGGTCGAAGAGGCGCGCGCGGCCGGGTATCTGGGCGACAATATCCTCGGTTCCGGATTCAGCTTCAACCTGTACAACCATCATGGATATGGTGCATACATCTGTGGCGAGGAAACCGCGCTGCTGGAATCCATCGAGGGCAAGAAAGGCCAGCCACGCTTCAAGCCGCCTTTCCCCGCCTCGTTTGGCCTGTACGGCAAGCCGACGACAATCAACAACACGGAAACGCTGGCCAGCATTCCCTACATCATGCGCGAGGGCGGGCAAAAGTTTCTGGAACTGGGCAAGCCCAACAATGGCGGCACCAAGCTGTTCTCCGTGTCGGGCCATGTGGAGAAGCCGGGAAATTTCGAAATTCCGCTGGGCACGCCGTTTTCCGAACTGCTGAAAATGGCCGGCGGCATCAAGGGCGGACGCAAACTGAAAGCCGTCATTCCCGGCGGCTCTTCGGCGCCGGTGTTGCCGGCAGAGATCATGATGGACTGCACCATGGATTTCGATTCCATTGCCAAGGCCGGCTCCATGCTGGGATCCGGCGCGGTGATTGTCATGGATGAAACCGTTTGCATGGTGCGCGCGCTGGAGCGGCTGTCGTATTTCTATTTCGAGGAATCCTGCGGCCAGTGCACGCCTTGCCGTGAGGGCACTGGCTGGATGTACCGCGTGGTGCATCGCATCGAACATGGCCAGGGCCGGCCAGAAGATCTAGAGTTGCTCGACCGGGTGGCGGCCAATATCGCGGGCCGCACCATTTGCGCACTGGGTGATGCGGCGGCGATGCCGGTGCAGGGCATGCTCAAACATTATCGTCACGAGTTCGAGCACCATATCGAACACAAGAAGTGCCTGGTGCAATCAGGAGCGGTGTAAACGATGGCACTGAATATCGAAATCGACGGCCAGCAGATCGAAGTGGAACCCGGTACCACGGTGATGGATGCCGCGCACAAGCTCGGCATTTACATCCCGCATTTCTGCTATCACAAGAAGCTGTCCATTGCCGCCAACTGTCGCATGTGTCTGGTGCAGGTGGAAAAGGCGCCCAAACCGCTACCCGCCTGCGCTACGCCAGTATCCGATGGCATGAAAGTGATGACACGTTCCGACTATGCCATGCAGGCGCAAAAGGGCGTGATGGAGTTTCTGCTCATCAACCATCCGCTCGACTGTCCCATCTGCGACCAGGGCGGCGAATGCCAGTTGCAGGATCTGGCGGTGGGCTATGGCGGCAGCCGTTCCGTCTATGCTGAACCCAAGCGTGTGGTGATGGAGAAAAACCTCGGACCGCTGGTTTCCACCGACATGACCCGCTGCATTCATTGCACGCGCTGCGTCCGTTTCGGGCAGGAAATCGCTGGCGTCATGGAAATGGGCCAGGCGTTCCGCGGCGAGCATGCCGAGATCATGCCCTTCATCGACAAGACCATTGATTCCGAATTGTCGGGAAACATCATTGATCTGTGCCCGGTGGGCGCGCTGACCTCCAAGCCTTTCCGCTACGCCGCGCGCTCATGGGAGCTGTCACGCAGGAAAGGCGTGAGCCCGCATGATTCGCTGGGTTCCAATCTGCAAATCCAGGTCAAGAACGGCAAGGTGATGCGTGTGCTGCCGCTGGAAAACGAAGATGTCAACGAATGCTGGCTGTCTGACCGCGATCGCTTCTCTTACGAAGGCCTCAACAGCGAAGACCGGTTAACCAAACCGATGATCCGCAAGGATGGCGCATGGGTGGAAGCCGACTGGCAGGAAGTACTTTCGCTTGTCGCCAGCAAGTTGCGTGAGATTCAGGTCAAGCACGGCGCGGATCAGATCGGCGCTCTGGCAGCGCCTGCGCAGACAACAGAAGAATACTATCTGCTGCAAAAACTCATGCGCGGCCTGGGTTCCGGAAATATTGACCATCGCCTGCGCCAGAGTGATTTCCGGCTGGACGACAAGGCGCACGGCGCGTTCTGGCTGGGCATGCCGGTGGCGGCGCTCAACACGCTCGACCGTTTCCTGATCGTCGGTTCCACGCTGCGCAAGGACCATCCGCTGCTGGCCCTGCGTTTGCGTCAGGCCGTGCGCCATGGCGCGGGCATGAATTTGATCAATCCCGTGGTCGACGATTATCTGTGCAAGGTGGCGAACAAGTCTGTTGTTTCGCCGGAGGGCATGGTTGCCGCGCTAGCCGGACTGGTTCGCGCACTAGCTGAAAGCAAGGGCGAAGCTGTGCCGGCCATGGTTGTCAACGCAAACGTCACACCAGAAATCAAGTCCATCGCCGAAAGCATGTCAGGCGGCGAGAACAAGGGAATCTTCCTCGGCAATCTTGCGCAGCATCACCCTCGCTATGCCGAGATGCACACGCTCGCGCAGGAAGCCGCACGGCTTTGCGGTGCAGCGCTTGGCGTGCTGGGTGATGCAGGCAACGCGCTGGGCGCGGTTGCGGCAGGCGCCATTCCCGGTCGTGGTGCAATGGGCGCGCAGGCCGTCACGGGCATGAACGCCGCGCAGATGATTGCTAGTCCGCGCAAGGCTTACATTCTGATGGGCGCAGAGCCTGAATTCGATTGCCACGACCCGGTTGCCGCTTTGGCAGCCATGAAGCAGGCTGAATTCGTTGTGGCACTGTCACCCTTCAAGCATGGCGCGCTCGACTATGCGGATGTGCTGTTGCCGGTTGCGCCGTTTACCGAAACATCCGGCACCTACATCAATGCCGAAGGCCGGTTGCAAAGCTTTAATGGCGCGGTCAAGCCGCTGGGCGAAACGCGGCCAGCCTGGAAGGTGCTTCGTGTGCTGGGCAACCTGTTGAACCTCTCGGGCTTTGATCAGGATTCCAGCGAAGCGGTTCGGGCCGAAGCTTTGGGCCAGGATGCGCAGGAACGCATGCAGCGTTTCATGAATAACCGCGTCGAGCCGATTCATGTTTCGGCGGCTGTGCCGGAAGAAATGGAACGCGCCAGGCTTGAACGAATTGGCGAAGTTCCGATTTACCAGACAGATGCCATCGTGCGCCGCGCCAGCTCGCTGCAACGCACGGCGGATGCGGCGCCGCCCGTGGCTAGGGCTTCAGGCATGCTGCTGGAAAAGCTTGGCATTCAGGGCGGCGGCATGGCCATCATCCGCCAGGGGCAGGGCTCCATCGTGATCAGGGTAGACCGTGATGACTGCCTGCCAGCCAATTGCGTGCGCCTGCCGGGTGCCCACGCCGTCACCGCATCACTGGGACCGCTTTTCGGTGAACTGACCATGGAGCGCGCATGATGGAGTGGCTGCAGAATCTCCTCGGCCCGGCCTGGACGCCCATCTGGACGCTGGTCAAGATCATGATCATCGTCATTCCGCTCATGCTGTCGGTGGCTTACCTGACTTACGCGGAAAGAAAGATCATCGGCTGGATGCAGGTGCGCATCGGACCCAACCGCGTGGGTTATCAGGGTCTGCTGCAACCCATCGCCGACGCGGTCAAGCTGCTGATGAAGGAAATCATCATTCCTTCCGGCGCCAACAAGGGCCTGTTCATCCTTGGCCCGATCCTGGCCATCGCGCCCGCGCTGGCCGCCTGGGCGGTAATTCCCTTCACGGAGAACTGGGTGCTGGCCAACATCGATGCCGGGCTGCTGTATGTCATGGCCATCACCTCGATGGGCGTGTACGGCGTCATTGTCGCGGGCTGGGCATCCAACTCGAAATACGCCTTTCTGGGCGCGATGCGTTCAGCCGCTCAGATCGTTTCCTACGAAATCGCCATGGGCTTCGCGCTGGTTGGCGTGCTGATGGCCTCGCAATCCCTCAATCTGATCGATATCGTCAAGGGGCAGGAGGGCGGCTTCTGGCACTGGTATTTCCTGCCGCTGTTCCCGCTGTTCATGGTCTACCTGATTGCCGGCGTGGCCGAAACCAACCGCGCGCCGTTCGATGTGGCGGAGGGCGAGTCCGAGATCGTCGCCGGTTTCCACGTGGAATATTCCGGCATGGCCTTCGCCGTGTTTTTCCTGGCGGAATACGCCAACATGATTCTGGTCGCGGCGCTGACGACGCTGATGTTTTTGGGAGGCTGGCTGTCGCCGTTCCCGTTCCTGCCAGATGGCTTCATCTGGTGGGCGCTCAAGACCGCCTTTGTCCTGTTCCTGTTCCTGTGGTTCCGCGCCACCTTTCCGCGTTACCGGTATGACCAGATCATGCGTCTGGGCTGGAAGGTGTTCATTCCCATCACCATCGTCTGGATCGTGGTGGTGGGTGCGGCCATGCAAACCCCCTATGGGCGTTTCTTCCATTAAGGGCCAGGCATGAAGCGACTGATCAACTTCTTCAACAG
>JADFDC010000030.1 GCA_018263115.1 Thiobacillus sp. | reverse complement strand
GTGCGGCCCGCGGCACAGATCGATGAAATCTCCCTCGCGGTAAAGCGAAATATCCTCGTTGGTCGGAATACTGGCGATGATCTCGGCCTTGTAATGCTCGCCCATGTCCTTGAAGAATTTCACTGCCTCATCACGCGGCATGACGCTGCGCTCGACGGGAATGTCCTTTTTTGCCAGCTCGGCCATTTTCTTTTCGATGGCTTCCAGATCTTCCGGCGTGAAGGGCCGCTTGTAGGAAAAGTCGTAATAAAAGCCGTCCTCGATCACCGGGCCGATGGTCACCTGCGCGTCGGGAAACAGCTCCTTGACCGCATAGGCCAACAGGTGCGCAGTGGAATGCCGGATCAAGTCCAGCCCATCAGCATCCTTGTCCGTAATGATCGCCAGGCTGCTGTCGGCATCCATCACAAAGCCGGTATCCACCAGCTTGCCATTGACACGGCCAGCCAGTGCGGCCTTGGCCAGTCCAGGGCCGATGCTGGCCGCGACTTCTGCGACTGACACAGACTTGTCAAAACTTCTGACCGACCCATCCGGGAGGGTGACATTCACCATGATTTATCCATTTCCGAAACAAAAAAGCGCGGTAAACCGCGCTTTTCATTCACATCTGCAACAGGAGCAAACAAATGACTGCGACGGCTTTATTCATCCAATCAGGAAAAAACAAGTTCGCGGTGACATTTCGCAACCTCCGTGAGCCAATAAGCTCCCTAAACAACTTCTGGCCATCCCGGCCCTGTGAAAATTGGTAGGCGCGATTGGACTCGAACCAACGACCCCCACCATGTCAAGGTGGTGCTCTAACCAGCTGAGCTACGCGCCTAAAGAGCCGCCATTGTAGCGGGGATGTGTATCGGCCTGCAAGCGCAGCCGACGCTAGGTTTTGCCTGAGGAGGCTGATTCCTTCAACACCCCATCCAGCACCCGCCTCATGTTGCGCCAGTGCGAGCCTTCCCAGAACACACGCCCGCACACATCACAGGTGCTGAATCGCTCGTAATTTGCCTGCACTCTTGGCGGCAAACGGTTATATACGCTGACCTTGTCGACGGGACGCAGCGGCGCATTGCAATGCAGGCACAGGGTAAACGGCTTCGCGCTTCGGGCAAGATCCAGCCGCTTAACAATCTCGCGCAACTGCTGTTCCGATTTCAGCGCATGCACGAAACAGCCATGCGTCACGGATTTTCGCTTGAGCAGTTCACGATCTCGGGTCAGCACGATGCGTCCCTCCTGCTCGCAAATGGCAATGATTTCGTCGTCGTGAAAGTGATTGTCATACAGCGTGTCGAAGCCAAACATTCTCAGCATGTGGGCCAGCGCGTCGGCGACAAAACGCGTTTCACGCAGCGGATGCTCGCGCACACGCAGTAACGGCGTGACATCCATCGCCTCGAACCGCGGGTACACCGCTACCCGGTCGCCGTCCTGAAGAATCCGGTTGAAATCCACCGACTCGCCATTCACCAAGATCAGTTCCACCTCGGTATGCGGCACACCCAGCGCCTCGATCATGTGCTTGGTCGTCGCCGCCCGTGCACATGGGCAGGTGAATTCCCGCTTGCGATTGTCGGGAGCAATGAAGTCGTTCAGTTCTTCGTAAAAACGGAAGGTGGCAGTGACCATTCAAGTTTTCTCAACATCGAATTCGTCTGGTTTTAGCGTAGGCGGCAGAAAGAAATGGCTTCAACTTAGCCAACAAGGTTTTTACTTTAAGTTTAAAAAGTTTCATTGGATTAGACTTTATTCATAGCCAACCATTTCTTCCTGTTCATGTCTGACCTTATACGCTCCATCCACACCGACCAGGTCCGCACTCTTTGCCAGGAAAACCGGCTTCTGCGAGTACCAACACTGACTGGCAATCTGCGAAGCACGCTTTTTTCGCAAGTACCTGGATGGATGCAAGTACTGGTGTCGCTAATCATGGTTTGGGCCGTGTGGATTCCCCCCGTTCATGCTGACGCGCCAGCAATGCTGCTGGCTGAAACCTACACCGCTGGCATCGATGTTACCCAGTACTGGGTAAGCGAAAAATATGATGGCGTGCGCGCGCAGTGGAACGGCAAGACCCTGCGCTTTCGCGGTGGTGGTGTTGTACCCGCACCGTCATGGTTCACCATGAACTTCCCGGAGAAACCTCTCGACGGCGAACTATGGATCGGCCGCAACCTGTTCGACGCACTGTCAGGCACGGTGCGCAAGCTCGAACCGGTGGACGCCGAATGGCGGCAGGTGCGCTATCTGGTATTCGAATTGCCCGGCGCCGCAGGCGATTTCAGCGCACGCATCCAGCACATGAAAAGGCTTGTTACCGAGGCCGGCGTACCCTGGCTGCATGCCGTCGAACAATCGCGTGTGGACAGTCACGCTGAGCTGATGCAACGTCTCGACGCCGTAGTGCGCTCGGGTGGCGAAGGCCTGATTCTGCACCGCGCCGATGCGCCCTATCTCACCGGTCGCAGCAATGCACTGCTGAAGCTGAAACCCTGGCAGGATGCAGAAGCTGTCGTGGTGAATTATGAACCGGGCAAAGGGAAATATCACGGCATGATTGGCGCGCTGAAAGTGGAAATGCCGGACGGCAAGCGCTTCAGCATCGGCAGCGGACTTTCCGACGCGCTACGCCGTCAGCCGCCACCCATCGGCACACGCATCACCTATCGCTACCAGCACCTGACGAAAAGCGGCGTGCCGCGTCACCCGCGCTACCTGAGGATTCGGGAAGATTTTTAACCCGGATAATCCGTACGCGGTTTAAATCAAGTTCAAACTTCCCAGACAACCATTACCCTCGCCTCACCTCAATCACGCTCTGTACCTGACCCAGCTTGTTGATGAGGCGGCTGATCTGGGCGGCTTCCCTGACCTTGAT
This sequence comes from Thiobacillus sp., assembly GCA_018263115.1. Taxonomy (GTDB): domain Bacteria; phylum Pseudomonadota; class Gammaproteobacteria; order Burkholderiales; family Thiobacillaceae; genus UBA6918. The sequence continues at coordinate 24,899 of JADFDC010000030.1, read as the reverse complement.
TGTCAATGCCATGTTGGCGTATTCGCCGACTGATTCGGTATTTACCCGCAACACATCCACCCGTTCCTTGGTAAATACATCGGACACGTCACGCAGCAAACCCTGTCGGTCAAACGCCCTGAGGCGGATATCGATGGTGAAACCTGCTTCCGGTTTGCTGTCCGCCCAGCCGGCGCGAAGAATGCGGTCAGGGTTGAGCTTGGGCAGGCTTGGACACGATCGGCGATGCACGGTGACGCCGCGGCCGACCGTGGTGTAGGCGATGATGGCCTCGGGCGGCGCGGGTTTGCAGCAGCGCGCAAGAGTGATGGGCACATCGCCCAGGCCCTCGACAATGACGCCGCTGATCGATTTTCGTGGCAGTCTGGCCTTGACCTGGACTTCCGCCACTGGCGTACCCTGTTCACGCAGCGCCCGTATAAAGCTCTGCCCGCCCACATCTCCCCTGCCCAACGCCGCGAGAAACTCCTCGGCGGATTTGAATTTGAGGTTCTGGGCAAGCTTGTCGATATTGACATCACCCACGCCAAGCCGCTTTCGCTCTTTATCGAGTTGCGCCCGGCCTAGTTGCGTGAGTTCGCCCTGGTCGCGCTGCTTGAACCAGGTTCGCACCTTGGATCGCGCCCGATGGGTTTTGATGTAGCCCAGATTGGGGTTAAGCCAGTCGCGGCTGGGATTGCCCTGCTTGACTGTAAGAATCTCGACGCGCTGGCCGTTTTCCAGCGCCTTGACCAACGGCACCATCACGCCATCAACGCGCGCCCCGCGGCAACGGTGACCCAGGTCGGTATGCAGCGCGTAGGCAAAATCAATTGGCGTAGCGCCGCGATCAAGGCTGATGACACGGCCCATCGGCGTCAGCACATAAACCTGATCCTGAAAGAGCTCGGTACGGAACTGCTCGGCGAATTCCCCGGCATCGGCGACGTCGTCTTTCCATTCCAGCAGTTGCCGCAGCCAGGCGATTTTTTCTTCCATGCGCGCATCGGTCTTGCCGCCTTCCTTGTAGCGCCAGTGCGCGGCCACGCCAAGTTCGGCATGCCTGTGCATGTCGAAAGTGCGGATCTGCACTTCCAGCGCCTTGTCTTCCGGACCGATGACGGCGGTATGGAGCGAACGGTAGTCGTTGCTCTTGGGATGGGATATGTAATCGTCGAACTCGCTGGGGATCGGCTGCCACAGGTTGTGCACGATGCCCAGTACGGCATAACAGTCGGACTCTTTCTCCACCAGCACGCGTACGGCGCGGATGTCGTAAAGCTGCTCGAAGCCGAGGTCCTTGCGCCGCATCTTGTTGATGATGCTGGCAATGTGTTTGGGACGGCCCATGACGTCGGCCTTGATGCCATGTTTGTCCAGTTCCGCTTTAAGCGTAGCCAGGATTGCATTGATGTAGCGCTCGCGGTCGCCGCGCTTTTCATCCAGCAGCGCGGCAATGCGCTTGTAGGTATCGCCCTCAAGATAGCGGCAGGTCCAGTCTTCCATTTCCCACTTGATCTGCCAGACGCCCAGGCGATTGGCCAGCGGTGCGAACAGATCGCGCGCCTGCCGTCCCAGTTGAACCTGCAATGACGGATCGGCTTTCGCGGCACAGCGGAGCGCGTGCGTGCGTTCCGCAAGTTTGACGAGAACGGCGCGAGCATCCTGCACCATGGCCAGCACCATTTGCCGCAACGATTCGATTTGCGTGGCAGCTTCAACATCAGGATCCTGTGCGCCACGCGCAAGCACTTCGATGCGGGACATTGCCGCCACGGCTTTGGCAAGGGCCACTGCCTCGCCAAACGGCTCCAGTGCCTTGGCATCCACGCGATCGACCAGCGCGAACAGCAACGCCGCTAGCACAGCCTCTTGCCCCAGCCTGAGGTCCTCCACGATCTTTGCCGTACCCACCACATGGGCAAGCATCGAACTTCCTGCAGGTGTTTTTAATGGCAATAGCACCGGCCAGACAATAGTCAGTGCACTACGTACGGGCTCATTTTTGCCGGCATCCAGCAATGCGATGGCATCGTCCACGCCGGGCAGGGACAGGCAGGCGGTTTTCTTGGATTGTTCGGGCATTTGCAAATTATTGATCCGAAACGTTGATTCTTAACAACATGGCCAAGTCAAAATGCATCGCAAAGTTTCGTTATTCGCCATGGCGTTTCGGGTCAATAATAATTAAACCCCGGCTGGTTATTGATGGGAAAGTCAAGTATTTGAGTTTCCCATCAACATCTTACAAGGACTGTTGCCAATACCGCTTATATTGCGTGCGCCAGTGCTCGAACTGTACACCCTTGTCCGAAAACCTGATCCGCGTCCAGCCCTGATAATCGGTGCGATGCGGTTCCGCACCCAAACCCCGGAAACGCGCTGTCACACTTTCATGCGGGTGGCCGAAACGGTTTTTCCAGCCATTTGAATAAATGACATATTCCGGCTTGACCAGATTGACGAACTCCTCAATCGACGACGTCTGGCTGCCATGATGGCCGGCCATCAACACAGTGGAGGAAAGCTTTTCAGCTACCCGTTCTGTCATTTCCAGTTCGCCGATCCGTCCGGCGTCACCTGTCAATAACAGGCTTTGGGTTCCAAGCGTGACCTTAAGCACACAGCTCTTGTCGTTGTCCAAACGGGCGGGTTGTTCATAGGCATGAATTGTCGGATTGAGAATTTCGAAGCTCACGCCATCCCACTGCCATCGCTGCCCGCGTATGCAACGAATTGAAGTCCGGCCAAGCAATGCATGGCCTTTTGGTAGCGAACTCATCAGCCAGCCTGACCCTACATCCCGCATGATGGAAGCCGCGCCGCCAGTATGGTCGAGATCGTCGTGGGTCAGAATCAGGCCATCCAGTTTCGAGATGCCCAGTGCGCGCAATCTGGGCAATACGATCTGCTGGCCGGCATCGTTGTCGCCCAGACCCGGACCGGTGTCATAAAGCAGCGTGTGGCCTGCCGTGCGGATCAGGACGGAGGTGCCTTGTCCCACATCCAGCACCTCGGCTTCGAAGGTACCTGCAGCGGGGATTGAAACAGGCGGAAACAGCAGGGGCGCGAACATGAAACCGCCAAGCCAGCGCGTGGGCAGTCCTGGCACCAGCAGCCAGACGACTCCCACCAGCGAAAGCAGGACAGCCGTGATCGTTGGCTCAGGCAGCGACCAGCTTGCCCAGGAAAATGCCGACAACCACTGCAAAACTGTTTCCACACCCTGCATGAGGCCGACGGCAATATGAAGCAAAGGGGTGACAATCACGCCGGCCAGCGCAAGCGGCACCACGCCCCAACTGACCACCGGAATGGCCAGCGCATTGGCCAGTGGCGAAATAATTGAAAGCTGGTGAAACAGCATCAGCAAGGCCGGAGCGAGGGCCAGCGTGACCGCGGCTTGCGCTCGCGTCCACATGGCCAGCTTGCCACTCCGCCCGATGAGGCCCTGCCCTGCCCACATCATGGCAGCCACCGCGCCAAACGATAGCCAGAAGCCCGGCGCCAGCACTGCCCATGGATCGATCAGCAGAACCGCAAACAATGCCAGAACCAGCAAGGAAAACGGACGCAGCTCGCGTTGTAGCCACAAGCCAATAACCAGAACGGTCAACATGAACAGGGTGCGTTGCGCGGGGATCTGGAATCCGGCCAAGAACGTATATGCCAACGCGGCCAGCCATCCTGCCAGAAGCGCAGCACGGCGGGCGGGCAGTTTCAGAATCAGCGATGGATGACTGCGCCAAAGCGCATAGGCTAACCCACCCACCAGCACGGCAAAAAGCGTAATGTGCAGCCCCGAAATGCTCATCAGGTGATTGGTTCCCGTACGGTTGTAGACCCGCCAGTTGCCATGTGGAATCGAACCCTGATCTCCTACTGCGAGTGCGATGATGACACCGGCCTGCGGGTGATCTCCCAGAGTCTTGCCGATGATCTCTCGAATCCGGTCACGAAGAGCCTGAAGACGATCAACTGGCCGGCTGCTTTCATACAGCCGTTCGGGTTGCTCCTGTTCGCGGACATAGCCAGTTGCACGGATGTTGCGCGTCAGCAGCCAAGCTTCATGGTCAAATCCATTCGGATTGGCGGTACCATGTGGTGACTTGAGCCGAACAGTGAATCGCCAGCGTTCCCCGGCTTTCAAGCGCTGCTGGATTTCCTCACTGTTCCATTCCGGCGCCGGCCAGCTCAGGCGGATGCGTTCCGGTACCCGCGCGCCCGGCGTCAAAATGTTTTCCACGCGAAAATCGAATCGCTCGCCTCGCGTATCCCGGTCAGGCAAATTAACCACAACGCCTTCCACGTGTATATCTACGCCCTGCCAGGCTGCAGGCAAGCTGTCAGCAAGCCGAACGTGCGCGCGCAAGGCTGCCCATGCAAAACCCAGCGCGATGCAGGTCAATACAAGCAGAATTTTCGAAAGCCATTTACGCCAGGCAATTTCACTTCGCGACAGGAAGATAGGCGTGATGAAAAGCGGCAGCGTCCATAGCCAGCGAGCATCCGGCAGTTCAGACTTCTGTTGCAGCAGCCACACGCCTGCCGCAAAAGCAATCAGATATAGTCTCATGCAAATCCGGATAGCAAGCCGGACTGGCTGTCAGCTCTTGGTGATGAGGCGCTCGATATCCGCAAAGGTCTGGGCGATCTTCGGCGCGGATACATCGGTGTCCAGTTGGCGAGCAATCTGGGCTGCCGAGAAAATACCGCGCAAGGACTGTACCTGACTGCCCGGCGGACGATCCGCCACCAGTGCATGCTGTCGTCCGGATTGCTGAAGCGTGGCCACGATCTGGCCCACCACGGCTTTTTCCACATCATCCATGCACAGCACTTCAAGCTGGTCGTGATCGGTCATGATGTCGCGAACCTGTATGTCCTTGTAGACACCTCCACGCTGCTGGATCAGCTTCATGGGCTTGGGCCCCTGCAGGTCAGTCGAGGTGATGATGCCGACGATATCCTCATTGTCATCCGTGACCAGCAGCATGCGCACGCCACGCTGTTTCATGCGCTGGCTGGCAATCTCGATGCTGATTTCCGGGCGGATGGTCACGGCGGATATTTTCTTCAGGTCAGTCATGACCACGGCGGCTGGATCATCAAGGCTGACGGTTTCCGAATACACTTTTTCAATGCGATGCAACGCAATGCCTTTTTGCAGCTTGGCGGCTTTGATGGGGGTGTATTGTTTTTCAGCCATGGCTTCCTCTAGTCACAAACATGCAGAAGCCTGAAGCGTAGCATTGCCAGCCGTCTGAATTTATCCAAGTTTTTTATTGGCGGAAAAAACTTATAGCGGTCTCAACCGGCCATCAACCAGATGGAACTGCCTGTCCATCGTGCCCGCCAGCCCGGTATCGTGCGTGACTATGATCAGGCTGGTACCAAATTCACGCTGCAAATCCAGCATGAGATTGAAAACCGTATCGGCGGTATGACGGTCAAGGTTGCCAGTTGGCTCGTCGGCAAGCACACAGGCGGGTCGCGTCACCAGCGCACGAGCAATCGCGGTGCGCTGACGCTCGCCCCCGGAGAGTTCGCCAGGTCGATGTTCCAGTCGGTGCCCCAGCCCAACCTTTCCAAGTGTATCGGCCGCCTGGGCCAGCGCCGCTTCACGCGGCATGCGCCTGACCAGCAGCGGCATGGCAACATTTTCGGCAGCGGTAAATTCGGGCAGGAGATGATGAAACTGGTAAACGAAGCCCAGCGCCTCATTGCGCAAGGAGCACCGCGCCTCCTCGGAGAGCCGGAACGGATCCTGGCCAAGCAATTGCACACTGCCGCCCGATGGCGCATCCAGCCCACCGAGCAGATGCAGCAGCGTGGACTTGCCGGAACCCGATGCACCGACGATAGCGACGGACTCTCCCTTGCCCACTTCCAGATCAACGCCTGTCAGAACCGGCACTTCCAGCTTGCCCTGAAAGTAGCTTTTTGTCAGGCTCCGGCAATGTATGACAGCGTTACTCATAGCGTTACTTTCATGCGCGCTATTACTCATAGCGCAGGGACTCCGCCGGATTGAGCCTGGAAGCGCGCCAGCTCGGGTACAGCGTGGCCAGCAGCGTCAGCGCAAACGAAACTGCCGCGATGATGCCCACATCCTCCCAAACAAGCTTTGAGGGCAGTTCGCTGATGTAGTACACATCGGCCGGGAACAGGTCCATGCCAAGGCCCTTTTCAATAATGGGCACAATGGTTTCCAGGTTGAGCGCCGCCAGCACGCCCAGCGTCACGCCAATCAGCGTTCCGAACACGCCGATGAAAGCCCCCTGAATAATGAAAATTTTCATGATGCTGCCCGGCCTGGCACCCAGCGTGCGCAGGATGGCGATGTCCGACTGCTTGTCGGTGACCGCCATCACCAGCGTCGATACGATGTTGAAAGCCGCCACCGCCACGATCAGCATTAGGATCAGAAACATCATGCGTTTTTCTATCGCCACCGCGCGAAAGAAATTGGCATGGCTTTGCGTCCAGTCGGAAACGTAAAAACCCGGCAGCTTCTGGGCAAGTTCGCGGCTTACCCATGGCGCGCGGAACAGGTCATCGATTTTCAGCCGCAAGCCGGAAACCTTTTCTCCCAGCCTGGCCAGCTTTTGCGCATCCTGCAAATGAATCAGCGCCAGGCCCGAGTCATATTCGAACATGCCCGCCTGAAAAATACCCTGCACCGTAAACTGCTTCATGCGTGGAAGAATCCCGGCCGGCGTGATGGTGCCTTGCGGGGTGATCACCGTCACCTTGTCGCCGGCTCCCGCGCCCAGCGCATTGGCCAGTTCCACCCCAAGAATGATGCCCCACTCACCGGGCTTGAGCCGGTCAAGGCTTCCCACCTTCATGCTTTTTGCCAGATCGGTCACCTGCGCTTCGGTGTCGGGCAAGATCCCGCGCACCACGGCACCTCGCACATTTTCTCCCAGTGCCAGCATGCCCTGATTCATGACGAACGGCGCGCTGGCCAGCACCTCCTTGCTGCTTTTCACCTGTCTGGCAGTGTCCTGCCAGTTCTCAAGCGTGTTGGTGCTTCCGGTTATCTCCACATGCGAAGCCACGCCAAGAATGCGGGTGCGCAGCTCTTCCTGAAATCCGTTCATGACCGACAGCACAATGATCAGCGCTGCCACGCCCAGCGCAATGCCGGCCATCGACACAAATGAAATGAAGGAAATGAAATTGTTGCGGCGCTTGGCGTGGGTATAACGCAGGCCAACCAGGAGTTCGTAAGATTGCACTTATAATTTTCTGGGTTATTTGGCTTGATGCTTGAAGCCGTCATGGACGCTGTCCGCCCATTTGATCAGCCAGTCATCACACTGGCAGGCCTGATGGCGCTCAGTCATGAGCCTGGCGAATTCGACAATCCGCCGGCCGTATTCTTCGGGGTTTTTATCCCGCAACATCATGATCGTTTCCAGCTGATCGCACTCCCCATCCGTCAACAGCGCCGGGCACTGGGGATGACGTGCAAATGCTGGCATAGCCATAACCAGACTGGAGAGCATCATTCCAATCAATAAGACTTGCATTGCTGACAATTCCAACCTCAATAGCCTGACAAGCCGATAGCATAACAAATCATTCGCCCTGCAGATGCAGCATGACATGACGGTTCTGCTGCACCTGCCTGTGCTCGTAAACATAAATGCCCTGCCAGATTCCCAAAGCCATTTCTCCATTGACAACCGGAATGGAAAGACTGGACTGCGTGAGTGCCGCGCGCACGTGTGCCGGCATGTCATCCGGCCCTTCAAGCGTGTGGTCATAGATCGGATCACCTTCAGGCACCAGACGGGCAAAAAATTTCTCCAGGTCGGTACGCACATCCGGGTCGGCATTTTCCTGAATGACCAGGCTGGCAGAGGTGTGCTGAATCAGCAGGGTCAACAAGCCGTCGCGGATATCTGACTGCGACACCCATCGCGCTACAGATGGGCTCAGCATATACAGCCCCTTGCCATGTGTGTTGATTGATATCTGGTGAAAAAGCTGTCGCATGGCAGGATTTTAATGGGTAGACTCGCTTGATGCTTCAACTGGTTATTCCTGGCCTGTTTGCCTCCATTCAAGCTTTGCCTGAAACGGATGCGTCCCGACTTTCCGCACTATCCATGCTTGATGTGCGCGGAACCAGAAACGCGTGTGAGATAGACAGCGTTGAAGCCATGCTCTGCCGCCAGTTTGGCATCGCCCGGCAAACGGACTGGCCGCTTGCTGCCATCACCTATGCCTTCGACGACGGCCGAGCGGGCAGCGACTACTGGCTGCGTGCCGACCCAACCCATATTCAGATACACCGTGACAAGCTGATATTGCTTGATGAACTGGATATTTCAGCCGATGAAGCACAGGCACTGTGTGATTCACTGGCTTCGCATTTTGGTGATACCTTTTCACCGCTGCCCATGCAACCGGATCGCTGGTACCTGCGCGTTCCAGATGACCCCCGCATCACCACCACACCCCTTTCCCAGGCTTTAGGCAGGCATATCGACCCGCTATTGCCCCGGGGCGACAGTGCCATGCGTTGGCGCAAACTGTTGAACGAGGCGCAAATGCTGCTTTTCAGCCATCCCGTGAATCAGTCGCGCGAATCCCGCAATTTGCCATCAGTCAATTCTCTTTGGCTGTGGGGCGGCGGAACGCTTCCAGCGGCACCAGATGTCCCGAGCAAAACGGCTTTTTACGGGCGTGATTTCACGGCTCGGGCCATCGCAAAATTTTCCAGCGCCGCCGCGCATGCGCTGCCTGATAGCTGGCATCCAGGCATCGACGACTCCTCGCTTTGTCTGCTCGATCAATTGAACCGATGCTGGCAGAACAACGACATGACTGGATGGTTAGCCGGATTGAGCGACATTGACTCGAACTGGATAGGCGAGTTGATGAAAGCTGGCAAAGCGTTCAGTGTTGTTGATCCCTCCGAAGGGACTTCCCTGACATGGCGACCTTATAACAGGTGGAAGTTCTGGCGCCGGTCCAGAAAGGCGGCGCGGCAAGATCACGACTTTCCAAGCGTTACGCCCGGCAATTACACTGGGATGGATGAGTTCGGCAACCGCTACTGACGGTGTCGCGGCATACTCAGTAGCGTGCGCTTCTGGCGGGATCAACACCTTTAAGAGAGCGATCCCAGGTACAGGGGCAAACAAAGGCGCGGTCTTCCATCATCGCCTGCATTTGCTGGTCCAGTTGCTGCAAGGCCTTCAGGTCGCCCCGTTTATCCAGATCCTTGCGCGTGGATAACCAGGTTTTGCACTCGGTCTGAGTCAGCAGCATGGTGGAGTACCCGTTCCGGCACATATCCTCTTCAGCCGCAAAAGCCGATGTTTGAAACAACGCCAGCGAAACGCCAACCAGGAACAAGGATTTAAAGATTTGCATGGGTGCTCCTTGATTAAAAAGAGTACGAATACATGGGAATTGGTGCTATCGAGAAGGCTTTAGCAACGGGCATGCCCAACTAAAACTTTAGCCAAGCAAATATTACTCTTTGAATATTAAGGAAAAATGACAAATCAACCCTCACCAGAACCGCCGTAGACGCACAAAAACAATGCAAAATTACCGGCCATGCACCAACTTGGGTCACCCCCTATTCAGTTGGCTCCGCCCAAAGATCATGGTCCGAAGCATCGGTTATCACCACATTTACCAAGTCCCCGGGCGCCAAGCCTTCGGCATCCTCTATAAAAACCACGCCATCGATTTCCGGCGCATCGCCAGCCGAGCGCGCAATCGCATCGCCTTCTTCGTCAATCTCATCCACCAGCACGGTCATTTCACGGCCAATCTTTTCTTCCAGCCGCCGCGCGGAAATATCCGCCTGTTTTTCCATGAAGCGTGCAAACCGTTCTTCCTTGATTTCCTCCGGCACGGCATCCGGCAAAGAATTTGCCGCCGCGCCTTCCACATCCGAATATGGAAAACAGCCAACCCGGTCAAGCTGTGCTTCATCCAGAAAATCCAGCAGTTCTTCGAATTCTGCTTCAGTCTCTCCAGGAAAGCCGACAATGAATGTTGAACGCAAGGTGAGATCGGGACAGGCTTCACGCCAGGCACGGATGCGGTCCAGCGTCTTTTCCGCAGCAGCCGGGCGCTTCATCAGTTTGAGAATGCGTTCGCTCGCGTGCTGGAAAGGAATGTCGAGATAAGGCAACACCTTGCCCTCGGTCATCAGGGGAATCACTTCATCCACATGGGGATACGGGTATACGTAATGAAGCCGCACCCAGGCGCCCAGTTCGCCCAGCCCGCCAACCAGCTCGGTCATGCGCGTTTTGAGTGGCCTGCCATTCCAGAAGCCGGTGCGGTATTTCACATCAACCCCATAAGCCGAGGTGTCCTGAGAAATCACCAGTAGTTCCTTCACGCCTGCCTTGACCAGAGTTTCGGCTTCGTTCATGACCTCACCCACCGGACGCGACACCAGATCACCCCGCAGGGATGGAATAATGCAAAAGGTGCATCGGTGGTTACAGCCTTCGGAGATTTTCAGGTAGGCGTAATGTCCGGGCGTGAGCCGTACACCCTGCGCGGGGATCAGATCGGTGTAGGGATCATGCGGCTTGGGCAATTGCGCATGTACGACTGCCATGACTTCATCGGTCGCATGCGGGCCGGTCACGGCCAGTACGGAAGGATGCGCTTGTCTGACCACATCGCCTTTCGCACCGAGGCACCCGGTAACAATCACCCTGCCATTTTCCTTCAAGGCTTCGCCGATGGCATCCAGCGATTCCTCTACCGCGGAGTCGATAAAGCCACAGGTGTTGACCACCACCACATCAGCTTCCTGATAGGAAGGCGAAATCAGGTAGCCCTCGGCGCGCAACTGGGTAAGAATGCGTTCAGAATCCACCGTGGCCTTGGGGCAACCGAGGGAAACAAAACCAACTTTTGGAATACCGCTGCTCATGTATGTCGTCCTGATCGCGCTGCTTTATATCCTGATGATGATGGTGATCACATCCGAATCCATTTTCAAGGGAATAATGATCCTTGTCTTTGGCGGCGCGCTTGTCGCCCTGGTTTTCTATCTGCTCGACACGCCGCGGCGTCTCCGCTCAAGACGCATGGCCGATGAGGCCAATGAGGCCGATCCCCGCGCCGATGAGTAACACCTGCTCCAGCGTGGCGGATAGTTCCGGCCGCTTGTGCAAACCCGGAATCAAGTCGGCGACCGCCACATAAATCATGCTGGAAGCAGCCAGCCCCAGCAGATAGGGCGTCAACTCCTGCATGCCTTCAAGCGCGACATAGCCCAGCAGGCCGCCCAAAATCATGGCCGCACTGCTCAGCAAATTGAAGAACAGTGCTCGAGCCTTGCCATAGCCCGAATGCAGCAGCACCAGAAAATCGCCCACTTCCTGCGGAAGTTCATGCGCGATGATGGCCAGCGCCGTAACGATACCCAGCTGGATGTCCGCCATGAAAGCGCCTGCGATCAGCACGCCATCAACGAAATTGTGGAAGGTGTCCCCCACCAGAATCATCGTACCGGCACTGCGGTGATCATGGCCATGGTGATGGGCGTGATCATGTTCTTCCGGTTCCAGCCCATGCACTTCACAGGTTTCGTGATGACAATGGCGCCAGAGCACCAGTTTTTCCAGCACAAAAAACACCAGGACACCTACCAGGATGGTTGTTGCCACCTGATGCGCCTCGCCGTGTTCCAGTGCATGCGGCAAAACCTCCAGGAACACTGCACCCAGCAATGTGCCGACCGCGAAGCTCACCAGACGCGGCACCCATGCCGGATGCGCGGCAAATGCGAACAGACCGGCAAGCAATACACTCAATAGCCCGCCCAGCGCAGTGGCAGTAAGTATCCAGGACAATGCGGACATTGATTAAATTTTCACGAACTGGAAAATCAGTGATTATACGGGATGGACGAAGTCACGCCCGCCAGATCAGCGAGGCCATGCGGCCCGTGGCTCCATCACGCCGGTAGGAAAAAAAACGCTCGCGATCGGAATACGTGCAGAACCCGCCTCCATGAACATTGGTGACACCAACACGCGCCAGGCGTAGTTGCGCCAACTGATATATGTCCGCCAGCCATTTTCCGGGTTGCATCTGAACAAAGGCCGATTCGGCTTCAGGCAAATCGCGAACAAATATTTCGCACACTTCATCCCCCACCTCAAAAGCCTGCGGTCCGATGGCCGGCCCCAGCCAGGCCAGAACATTTGCCGCTTCGCACTGCATGGCTGCCACGCTTGCTTCCAGCACACCGGCAGCCAGCCCGCGCCAACCTGCATGCGCCGCCGCCACACGTGTTCCCTGCCGGTCGCAGAACAGCACGGGCAGGCAGTCCGCCGTCAGCACCGCGCAAACCGTGCCGGATTCAAACGCCACGCTGGCATCGGCATCCACGGGAGAAACATGACCGTCGGCCAGAGCGACTGCCTTGCCATGTACCTGATTCAGCCATTTTGGTTCGGAAGGGCAATGCTCACGCAATATTGCCCGATTAGTTGCCACGGCTTCGGGCGTATCGCCGACATGGCTGCCCAGATTGAAGTTGTCGTATGGGGGTTGGCTGATACCGCCAACGCGGGTGGTTACCAGAGAACGGATGTTGGGAGGCGCGGGCCAGTCGGGATGAATTAATTCCATCCCGGAATCATACCGGGATCAACCGCCCCAGGTGCCTCCAGCCCTCATCACACTCAACAGCGCTTCCATATCCTGCGGCAACGGGGTGCTCCATTCCATTCGCTCGCCGGTATAGGGATGATTCAGCGCGAGTTTGGTGGCATGCAATGCCTGGCGGGGAAAAGTCATGGCCCGTCCGCGCCGGACATTGGAATAGGTCTTGTCACCAATCAGCGGATGGTTGATGTGCTTCATGTGCACACGGATCTGATGGGTACGGCCCGTTTCCAGGCTGCAGCGCACCAGGGTCGAACTGGGAAAACGTTCTTCGATGGTGTAATGGGTGACAGCATTCTTGCCCATTGGATGCACCGCGCGCTTGGTACGATGGATGGGGTCGCGCGCAAGCGGCGCATCGACTGTTCCCGGCCGGTCGATTTCGCCCTGCACCAGCGCCAGATATTCCCGCTTTACTGTGCGTCCCTGCATCTGGCGGACCAGATCGGTATGCGCTTTGAGCGTCTTGGCCACCACCATCAGGCCGGAAGTATCCTTGTCCAGTCGGTGCACGATCCCCGCGCGCGGCAATTCTGCCGCACCCGGCGTATGGTGCAGCAAGGCATTCAGCAGCGTGCCCTTGTGGTTGCCGCTGCCCGGATGCACCACCAGTCCGGCAGGCTTGTTGATGACCAGTATGGCCGGGTCTTCAAAAACGATGTCCAGCGGGATTTCTTCAGGCTCGTTGGGTTGGGTGGCGGGATCTGCCTCAGGGAAAACAGTCACCGACTCCCCGCCCCAGACCTTGTCACGCACGCCTACTGACTGGCCATTGACCAGCACGTTGCCGGTGCGAATCCAGTTTTGCAGACGGTTGCGGGAATATTCGGGCAGAAGCGTCGCCAGTGCCTGATCCACACGGACACCGGCCAGTGCCTCCGGCACCTTCCCATGCCAGGGTTCGGAAGCGGAATTTCCCTTATAATCCTCGTCGTCTTCCAAATCTAGATCGGTCATTGGCTTTGAAACTCCTGAAAACTGCCTGGCGAACCGGCATCGCCGCCCTGATTTTTAGTCTGAGCCTGGCCGGATGCGGACTGTTGCCCGAGGTGCAGGATGAAACTGCCGGCTGGTCCGCCCAGAAACTCTATACCGACGCCAAGGAAAACCTCAACGATGGCAACTACGAGCAGGCCATCAAGCGTTACGAAACCCTGGAAGCCCGCTTCCCTTACGGCCGCTATGCCCAGCAGGCCCAGCTTGAAATCGCTTATGCCTATTACAAGGACAACGAGCCCATTTCAGCCATTGCCGCCTGCGACCGCTTCATTAAACTTCACCCAAACCACAGTAACGTCGATTATGCGTACTATCTGAAGGGTCTGGCCAACTTTACGGAAGATCAGGGACTTATGTCCCAGTTCTCCAACCAGGACATGAGCGAACGCGACCCCAAGGCAGCGCGCGAGGCCTTTGAAGCCTTCAAGGAACTGGTTACCCGTTTCCCGGAAAGCAAGTATGCCGCGGATGCCCAGGCCCGCATGAAATACCTGGTCAACGCCATTGCGCTGAACGAAGTCCATGTCGCCAAGTATTATTTGAAACGCGAGGCCTATGTCGCCGCGGCCAACCGGGCAAAAAGCGTGGTTTCTTCTTACCCCGAAGCGCCCGCTGTCGAGGAAGCCCTTGCCATCATGGTCGTGGCCTATGACAAACTGGGTATTGCCGATCTGAGGGATGATGCCCTGCGTGTGCTAAAGCTCAACTATCCCAAGAGCAAATACGCTCAAGGTGTTGATACTTCTGATAAAACCTGGTGGAAGTTCTGGTAAAAGATCAACTTGTTGGCGCCAGCCCCGTTGACGCCATCAATTAGCAGGTTGTAGAAAAACGTCGCGAGGATGGCTAGAAGCAAGACCCGCGGCGCACAGGAACCGGAATATATGCGGTATACATGAGGATTCCGAGCACTGCGCAACGCCACAGATGACCACCGCAGTAGTTTTTCAACAGCCTGTTAAATCGCCGCCTCGCCGGATTCGCCGGTCCTGATCCGGACCACCTGCTCCACGCTACTGACAAAAATCTTGCCGTCGCCGATCTTGCCAGTGCGGGCGGCGTTGATGATGGCTTCGACTGCCCGTTCCGCCTGGCTCTCGGCAACGACCAGCTCCAGTTTCAGCTTGGGCAGAAAATCGACCACGTATTCGGCCCCGCGATAGAGTTCGGTATGGCCCTTTTGCCGGCCGAAGCCCTTGACCTCGGTCACGGTCAGTCCGCTGACCCCGATTTCAGACAAGGCTTCACGCACCTCGTCGAGTTTGAAAGGCTTGATGATGGCTTCGATTTTCTTCATGTCTCTTCTCCTACAGATTTTCTTCAGGGCGATACCGGCATGTTATCGGATAGCGGCGATCCTTGCCAAAATTGCGCGGCGTGATGCGGATGCCGGGCGCGGACTGACGCCGCTTGTGCTCGGCCAGATTGATCAGACGCAGTATCCGCTTGACGATTGCCGGGTTAAATCCCTGCGCCACGATCTGGGCAGCCGACTGGTCACGCTCGACATAAGCCTCGATGATGGCGTCGAGTATTTCATACGGCGGCAGATGATCCTGGTCAGTCTGGTTGGGGCGCAGTTCGGCCGAAGGCGGCCGGTCGATGATGCGCTGGGGAATCACGCGTGAAATCACATTGCGGTAATTCGACAAACGATAAACCAGTGTTTTGGGCACATCCTTCAATACCGCGAAACCACCCGCCATGTCGCCATACAAGGTGGCGTAGCCCACCGCCATTTCACTCTTGTTGCCGGTCGTCAGCACCAGATGGCCAAACTTGTTCGACAGTGCCATGAGCAGGGTGCCGCGCGCGCGCGCCTGGATGTTTTCCTCGGCCGTATCAAACGGCAACTGGTCAAACTCGTCCGCAAGCTGATCAATAAAGACATCGTAGATTGGCTTGATGGCGATTTCGCTGTATTTCACTTTCAGTATTTCCGCCATTTCCAGCGCATCTTCCAGACTGATGCTGGCCGTGAACTCAGAGGGCATCATGACGGTGTGAACGCGATCCGCCCCCAGCGCATCCACTGCCACGGCCAGCGTCAAGGCGGAATCGATTCCGCCGGACAGCCCCAGGATCACACTGGGGAAACCGTTCTTGGCCACATAATCCCGTACACCCGTCACCAGCGCCTGATAGGCGTCGGCGTCATTGTCTCCAGGCGCTGACTGCTGGCCCGGCCTGACTGTTTCGCCATCCGTGTCAACGAAATAAAGTCCTACTTGCCAGGCCGGAAACTGATGCGTGATCCTGCCCTGCCCATCCATGACAAAGGACGCGCCATCAAATACCAGCTCGTCCTGTCCGCCCACCAGGTTGCAGTACACCAGGGGTATGCCGGTTTCCTCGATGCGCGCGCCGCACACGTGGTGCCGCTCGACCCGCTTGTTCAAATGGAAGGGTGAAGCATTGGGAACCAGCAGTATTTTCGCGCCCGCTGCGGCAGCCAATTCCGCCGGACCGGCTTCCCAGACATCACCGCAGATATTCAAGCCGAAGCGCACACCCTCCACGTCAAACACGCAGGCGGATTCGCCCGCCCTGAATGTCCGGATTTCATCGAAAACCGAGTGATTGGGCAGTTTCTGCTTGTGATAAATCGTCGCGATCCTGCCGCCCTGCAGCACCGCCGCCGCGTTGTAACAGTCCTTGCCGACACGATGAGGAAAGCCGGCGATGATCGTGATATCTGGCACCAGAGCAGCCAGTGACTGGACGGCAGCTTCGCAGTCGGAACAAAAATCCTCGCGCAAAACCAGATCTTCTGGCGCGTAGCCGCTAATCGACATTTCTGGCGTCAGCATCAGGCTCGCTCCCGCCGCCTTCGCTTCGCGCGCGGAAGCAGCCATCTTCTCGGCATTCCCCTTGAGGTCGCCGACAGTCAGATTGAGCTGCGCAATTGCAAGTTTCATTTTCGGTTGCTGATCGCTTCGAGCATGGCATCACCAATGCCCGCCGGACTGCGCGCCACCACCACGCCCGCTTTTTCCAGCGCGGCGATCTTCGCATCAGCCGTGCCCTTGCCGCCCGCGATGATGGCACCGGCGTGGCCCATGCGCTTGCCTTTCGGTGCTGTCAGCCCGGCAATGTAGCCGGCTACCGGCTTGGTAACGTTCGATTTGATGTACTCGGCCGCCTCTTCTTCGCGCGTGCCGCCAATCTCGCCCACCATGATGATGGCTTCGGTTTCAGGATCGTTCTGGAACATCTCCAGGCAATCGATGAAGTCCAGCCCCTTGATCGGGTCGCCGCCGATGCCCACGCAGGTTGTCTGCCCCAGGCCGGCGCGCGTGGTCTGCCAGACGGCTTCATACGTCAGCGTACCCGAACGCGAGACGATGCCGACCTTGCCCTTCTGGTGGATAAAGCCCGGCATGATGCCGATCTTGCATTCGCCCGAGGTGATGATGCCGGGACAGTTCGGCCCGATGAGTTTGGCGCCTGTCGATTTCAGCGCGGCCTTGACCTTCATCATGTCCAGCACCGACACGCCTTCGGTGATGCAGACAATGACTTCAACGCCCGCATCCGCCGCTTCCAGAATCGAATCCGCCGCAAAGGCTGCCGGCACATAAATCACCGATGCATTCGCGCCGGTGGCTTTCACTGCATCCCGCACGGTATTGAATACGGGCAAATCCAGATGCGCCTGGCCACCCTTGCCCGGCGTCACGCCGCCGACCATTTTCGTGCCATAGGCAATCGCCTGCTCGGAATGGAAGGTGCCCTGCTTGCCGGTAAAGCCCTGGCAGATGACTTTGGTGTTTGTGTTGATGAGTATGCTCATGCCGCCTCACCCTTCACCGACTGCACGGCCCTGATGGCCGCATCGGTCAGGTCATCCGCGGTGATGATCGCCAGCCCGCTTTCCTTCAGTTTCTGTTTTCCCAGGTCCACATTGGTGCCTTCCAGCCGCACGACCACCGGGATTTTCACGCCGACTTCTTTCACTGCCGTGACAATGCCGTCGGCGATGATGTCGCAGCGCATGATGCCGCCAAAAATATTCACCAGCACCGCCTTCACGTTGGCGTCGGCCAGAATGATCTTGAAGGCTTTGGCCACGGTCTCGGCTGTCGCGCCGCCGCCCACGTCCAGAAAATTGGCCGGCTCGCCGCCATGCAGCTTGATCAGATCCATGGTCGCCATCGCCAGACCCGCGCCATTCACCATGCAGCCGATGTTGCCGGACAGCGCAATGTAATTGATGCCCGCCTCGTGCGCGATGGCTTCCTTGGCATCGATCTGGCTCATGTCGTTCATTTCCGCCAGCGCCTTTTGCCGGTACAGCGCGTTGTCATCCACGCTCATCTTGCAGTCGAGCGGCAGCACGCGGTTGTCCCTGGTCACGATCAGCGGATTGATTTCAAGCAGCGATAGATCGCTGTCTACGAATAATTTGTATAGCTGCGGCAGCAGCTTGCAAAAATCCTGGAAGGCCTCCGCCTTCAATCCCAGCCCGAACGCCAGCTCGCGGCATTGATACGGCATCAGCCCATTGACGGGATCGCAATGCGCCTTGAGGATTTTTTCCGGACTGACGCGCGCCACTTCCTCGATGTCCATGCCGCCCGATGCCGACGCGACCACGGCGATCTTCTCCGCCTCGCGATCCACCAGCAGGGAAAGGTACAACTCGCGCTCGATGGCCAGGGTTTCTTCCACCAGCACCTGGTTCACCGGCTGGCCATCCGGCGCGTTCTGGTACGTCACCAGCGGCCTGCCGATCAAAGACGCGGCAATGGCCTGCACCTCGTCCGGGCTTTTCGCGAGCTTGACGCCGCCCGCCTTGCCCCGTCCGCCCGCATGCACTTGCGCCTTGACCACCCAGGCGTTGCCGCCCAGTTTTTCCGCGGCCGCGCGCGCGGCTTCCGCACTGCCGGCTGCCTCGCCGCGCGGGGTGGAGATTCCCTTTTCCCTGAGCCGCGCCTTGGCCTGAAACTCGTGTAGATTCATGCTGATCCGAGTCGAAGAAACAAAAGCCGTCATTTTGGAGGAAATCCCCTGATTCCGGAAGCGAACACTTTGGCGTTTGCCATCGGCATGGACCAATTCCCGGCCGCCGAATGGGACTCCATGGCCGGGCCACAGCCCTTCCTCAAACACGCGTTTCTGCATGCGCTGGAAGCCAGCGGCTGCGTGTCGGCCCAAACCGGCTGGCAACCGCATCACCTTGGCATGTGGCAAGGCAACCGGCTGGTTGCCGCGATGCCGCTGTATCTCAAAACGCATTCATACGGCGAATACGTGTTCGACTGGCGCTGGGCCGATGCCTTTGAACAGACCGGCCGGCCGTATTTTCCCAAGCTGCTGTGCGCCATTCCCTTCACGCCCGTGCCCGGCCCGCGCGTGTTGGCCCTCCCGGGGGCTGACAGGCAGCAACTCGTGCAAGCCGCAATCGAATTCGCCAGCTCAAACGGCCTGTCTTCGTTTCACTGCCTGTTTCCGGACGAGCCCGGCGACACGGCCCTGGCGCAAAGCGATCTGCTGCTCAGGCAGGGCTACCAGTTCCACTGGCCCAACCCGGGTTATCGCGACTTCAATGACTTTCTGGCCACGCTGTCGCACGACAAGCGCAAGAAAATCCGCCAGGAACGGCGCAAGGTTGTCGATGCCAGCGTCCGTTTCGACATCCGTGGCGGCCGCGACATCCGCGAATCCGACTGGGAATTTTTTCATCGATGCTACGAGCGCACCTACCGCCTGCACCGTTCCACGCCCTATCTCAATGCGGATTTCTTTCGCCGGCTGGGCGAACAGCTATCGCCGCACATCCTGATGGTGCTGGGTTACAGGCATGGCCAGCCGGTGTGCAGCGCCCTGAACCTGCATGACGGCGAACGGCTGTATGGCCGCTACTGGGGCGCGCTGGAACAGGTGCCTGGCCTGCACTTCGAAACCTGCTATTACCAGGGCATGGAATACTGCATTCAAACCGGGCTGAAAATCTTCGAAGGCGGCGCGCAGGGAGAACACAAACTCGCGCGCGGTTTTCTTCCCGTCGTTACCCGCTCGCGGCACTGGCTGGCGGACGAGGGTTTCAGACAAGCCGTCGAAAACTTCCTGCAGCGCGAAGGCCGCGTCGTGGAAACCTATGTCAGCGAACTCGAAGGGCCCTACCGAAAGGACTCTGAATCATGAGCCTGTTTGCGCAAATCAGCGACACGCATCTCCGCCAGCCGGGGGAACTGATCGAAGGCAAGGTCGACACCTTCGCCTGTCTGGCTGCCTGCATCGACCGCATCAACGCCCTGCCCCAGCTGCCCGATCTCGTCATCGCCAGCGGCGACCTCGCGGATTCTGGCAGCGCGGCAGAATACCTGCGCCTCAAATCGCAACTCGATCGCCTGAAAATGCCCTGCACCGTCATGCCCGGCAACCACGACCGCCGCGCCGGCATGCGGGAAGTGTTTGGCGGCACACCCGCACTGCCCGCCCAGTCAGCCGGTCATTTGCAATACGCCATCGACTTGCCGGACTTGCGCATCCTGTGCCTCGACACGCTCGACGAAGGCAATGAAGGCGGCTGGCTGTGCACGGACCGTCTGGACTGGCTGCACGCGCAGCTTGCCGGCAACCCCGGGCCGACAATGATCTTCCTGCACCACCCGCCCTTCGACTGCGGCATACCCGGCATGGACGCCATCAAGCTGGGCAATCACCAGGCCCTGGCGGATGGGCTGTCAGCACACGGACACGTCATCGGAATCGCCTGCGGCCACGTGCACCGCAGCGTGTTCACTACATGGGCCGGCATTCCCGCCTGCATCTGTCCCAGCACCGCCCACCAGATTCACCTGGATACCCGGGCCGACAGCCCGCTTGCCTGGACGCTGGAACCGGGCGGGTTTCTGCTGCATCGTTTCAATGGCGGCAAATTGACGACCCATGTTGTCCATGGGCCGGCGCCTGTCGCAACACCCTATGAGTGAGTGAGGCGAGGGAATGATGAAAAATAATTTGAGCCTAGCCCCTTTAATAGACCGCAGTGTTATGCATTCAGATTTTCCTTGACGTATGCCTGCACTGCCGTGCGCAATTTTGCATTACCGCTGGGCACACTAATACCACGACCATAAATATGATTTGGCGCCCCACGGAAATGCTTAGATACCAATTTCAGCGCATCAACCCCAAAGGCATCTTTCTTCTTTTCGTAAGCACACTCAATCAGCTCTCTCGCTGCACCTACAACAAGGTCTGCAAACTGAAGAAGGGTGTTGTGATGCATGTTTGTGAACGTGACGGAATCCAAGAAGCCAAGGTTTGAAAGCGGTCCAGAATAATAGGTAACGCTTCCGTCTGCTGTTTTTCCTTTTGAAAATGCAGACGCATACTCTGAATCAAATGATTTCGAATCGCCTTTGTCTGGCCAATCTAGAATAACTTGAACACGGTCTGGTTTTGTTTCTTGAGCATGCAATGCAAGCCTCATCAGCCCATTTGAAAATACGTATTGCGTAAGAGCAAATTTATTGTCTTTGATGTTTGCTCGTTTGATGCTGTAGGACTAAACACACGCAACAATAATCGTGAAGTCGAACTCATTCGCAGCTTGGAAAATTTCTTCTCTCCAATGCTTCGAAGTGCCTTTCAACTGTTCATATAGGGCTGTTTGATTTTGCTTCTCATAAAGCGCTTTTAGGTCTTTGAAGTTCCACTTTACTGGCGCCCTTGGATGCCCATATTTGCCCTTCACCAATTCGATGGCTTGTCTCAGTGGTGCTTCATCATGTGGCGCCACAGAAATCCCACCGAACAAAAGTATGTCCGGTATCTCCGCTTCACGAATACCGTTTAGCTCGGAATTGTCAGCGTACCAACGCAAGGTCGGCTCCCTGATGCATAACGTTAATTAGACAGCATAGGAAATTCAAAGGGGCCAAGTTCGAATTTCCTGGCAAGCCGGGAGCACAGATGAAAACAAACTTGCCGGCTTGACCGGGTATTGCCTGATTGAATGCATTCCATGTGACACGGCCTCTCCTGTGCGTGACGGATTGAAACGATTCTCCGCAAGGTCGGCAGGCGTGCAATGCGCGGGCCATTGTTTTAAAAACTCTATTTGAGCTGTTCAGACCTGTCAAGCAAGGCGCTTGGTATTCGCGGCTGAGGAGGCAAATCCCCACCCCCATTCATTTGCCCTGAAGTTTCAGGGACAAAGCGGCACGGATCATGGCAAGAAACCAGCGGGGTGACCTAACCGGACCAATCACCGGCCGGATGGATGCGCTTTGCGCCAAAATCCCGGCTTTACACCGTGCTCTCTGTGGCACTGTGATTCAGCCGAGGTTCCCGGGTTAAAGCGACGCCTGGATGGCGATGGCGCAGATGTTCATCAATGGTCCCGGCAGGATGCCGAGCACCAGGATGGCGAGGCCATTGACTGACAACGCCAGGCGCATGTCGGAGCTGGCCTGGATGGGTGCGCTCTGGATGGGCTCGTCGAAGTACATGAGCTTGACGATGCGCAGGTAGTAGTACGCGCCGATCAGCGAGAACAGGACGGCGACCACGGCCAGCCAGATCAGGTCGGCTTCGACCACAGCCTGCAACACGGAGAGCTTGGCGTAGAAGCCCACAGTGGGCGGAATGCCGGCCATGGAGAACATCAGCAGCAGCATGAGGAAGGCGGCCCAGGGGCTGCGCTGGTTGAGGCCCTTGAGGTCGTCGAGTTCCTCGGATTCAAAGCCCTGGCGAGATAGCAGCAGGATCATGCCAAAGCCGCCCAAGCTCATCAGCGCATACACCACGCTGTAGAACATGGAGGCGCTGTAGCCGTTCTGGCTGCCGGCCAGGATGCCCAGCAGCAGGAAGCCCATGTGCGAAATGGTGGAATACGCCAGCATGCGTTTCAGATTGGTCTGCGCGATGGCGGTGATGTTGCCGAGGGCCATGGACAGCACGGACAACAGGATGAGCATGTCGCGCCAGTCGGTGTGCAGCACTTCCAGCCCCTGCACCAGCAGGCGGATGGTGAAGGCGAAGGCGGCGAGCTTGGGCGCGCTGCTGATGAACAGTGTTACCGGCGTGGGCGCGCCCTGATACACGTCCGGCACCCACATGTGGAACGGCACCGCGCCCAGCTTGAAGGCCAGGCCGGCGACGATGAACACCACGCCGAATACCAGCGGAATCTTTTGGCCGATGCCTTCCTGCAGGGCCACCGACACATCGGACAACAGCAGCGAGCCGGTGCTGCCGTAGATCATGGACATGCCGTAAAGCAGCATGCCGGAAGCGATGGCGCCCAGCACAAAATATTTCATGGCGGCTTCGGTCGCCACCGGCGAATCGCGGTTAAGCGCGACCATGGCATACAGCGACAGCGACAGCAGTTCCAGACCCAGATACAGCGTGAGGAAATGGCTGGCGGAAATCATCACCATCATGCCCAGCGTGGCAAACAGCGTCAGCACGTAGTATTCGCCCTTGTAGAGACCGCGAAGCTGAAGATAGCTGCGCGAATACACCATCATGATGGCCACGGCCAGATAGAGCGCCAGCTTCAGCACATCCGCCATGGCGTCGTCGACGAACATGGAAGACATCACATACACCGGCTCGGTATTCAGGCCCTTGAAGGTCAGCCAGGCGCAGCCCGCCAGCGTAATCAGCGACAGCACATAGGTGATGAAGCGCTGCTCGTCCTTCAGCATGACATCCACGATGAGGATGAACGACAGCATGGCCAGCAGGAAGATTTCCGGCAGCAGCGGGATGAGGTCAGTCATGTTAAAAGTCATATTCCCGGACCTCTCAAGGCAGCTTGCTCTGGCTGACATGCGTCAGCAGATCATTGACGGACGCATGCATCACATCGGTGAAGGGTTTGGGGTAGAGGCCCATGACCAGCACGCAGACAGCCAGCACGCCCAGCACCAGGAATTCGCGCTTGTTGATGTCCCGCATTTCTTCCACATGCGGGTTGGTTACATTGCCGAACACTACTCGCTTGTACATCCACAGGGTATAGGCCGCGCCAAAAATCAGTGTGGTGGCGGCGACAAAGGCGTACCAGAAATTGACCTTGGTCGCGCCCATGATGACCATGAATTCACCGACGAAACCACTGGTGGCGGGCAAACCGGAGTTGGCCATGGCGAACAGCATGAAGAAGGCCGCGAACACTGGCATTTTATTGGCCAGGCCGCCGTAGTCCTTGATCTGGCGGGAATGCAGCCGGTCGTACATGACGCCGATGCACAGGAACAAGGCGCCGGAAATGAAACCGTGGGAAATCATCTGCACCAGCCCACCCTCGATGCCCAGCGGGTTGAAAATGAAAAAACCCAGCGTGACGAAACCCATGTGCGCAATCGACGAATAAGCAATCAGCTTCTTCATGTCCGCCTGCACCAGCGCCACCAGACCGATGTAGGCCACAGCAATCAGCGACAGCGTGATCATGATCCAGGCGAGTTCATGGCTGGCGTCCGGCACGATGGGCATGGCAAAACGCAGAAATCCGTAAGCACCAACCTTCAGCGTAATGGCCGCCAGCACCACCGAACCGCCGGTGGGCGCCTCCACGTGCGCATCGGGCAGCCAGGTATGCACCGGCCACATCGGCACCTTCACCGCGAAGGCAAAGAAGAAGGCAATGAACAGCAGTTCCTGCGCTGTCATGCCGATGGCGACCTTGTGGAAATCGAGTATCTCGAAACTGCCACCCGACTGGAAATACAGGTAGATGAATGCCACCAGCATCAGCAGCGAACCCACCAGCGTATAGAGAAAGAACTTGATCGCCGCGTAAACCCGGTTCGGCCCACCCCATACGCCGATGATCAAGTACATCGGAATCAGCAGGGACTCGAAGAAAACATAGAACAGCACGGCATCCAGGGCGGCGAACACGCCATTGATCAGGCCGGACATGATGAGGAAAGCCGCCATGTATTGGGCAACTTTCTTCTGGATCACTTCCCAGCCCGCGATCACAACCAGCAGCGTGATAAAACTGTTGAGCAGAATGAAGGGCATGGAAATACCGTCCACGCCCAGGTGATAGTTGACGTTGAAGCGGTATATCCACGGCAGCAGCTCCTCGAACTGCATGGCGCTTGTGGAGGCATCGAAGCCGGTATAAAGCGGAATGGAAACGATGAAGCCGGCAGCCGCGACGATCAGCGCCAGCAGACGAGCCAGGGGCGCATTCTTGTCGCTGCCGGTGGCGAGCACGGCAAGGCCGCCGATGATCGGCACCCAGATAACCAGACTAAGAGGCGGC
This sequence comes from Thiobacillus sp., assembly GCA_018263115.1. Classification (GTDB taxonomy): domain Bacteria; phylum Pseudomonadota; class Gammaproteobacteria; order Burkholderiales; family Thiobacillaceae; genus UBA6918. Next base: position 10 of record JADFDC010000030.1, on the reverse strand, counting down.
ATTCCAAACA